>JBNQGE010000030.1:0-4037 GCA_050436805.1 Candidatus Saccharimonadota bacterium | reverse complement strand
CAATGCTGTGGTCGGTATCAGGTGGCTAAGATGGCATCAAGCTGAAGCAACGCAAGCGGCGCTGCTGGAGCAGATAACAACCGACAACAGGAGGAGCAATGGCAGCAGTGATATCCGAATCGAAGGCAGCGCCGGTGTCGAGTACGGGGTCCAGCACCACCGCCGACGATACGCTCAAACGCAAGAGCCGTGAAGCCGGCGTGGTGTCGGGCGGGCATCTGGTGGCGCGGGCGCTGAAGAATGAAGGCGTGGACACCATCTTTACCCTGTGCGGCGGCCACATCATCGATATCTACGATGGCTGCATCGATGAAGGCATCCGCATCATCGACGTGCGGCATGAACAAGTCGCGGCCCACGCCGCCGACGGTTATGCGCGCCAGACCGGGAAGTTGGGCGTGGTGGTGACCACGGCCGGGCCGGGCTGCACCAACGCCGTGACCGGCATCGCCACCGCGTTCCGCTCGGAAAGCCCGGTGCTGCATATCGGCGGCCAGGGCGGCATCACCCAGCACATGATGGGTTCGCTGCAGGATCTGCCGCATACCGAAATGATGCGGCCGATCACCAAGTTCTCTGAAGGCGTGCGCTCCACCGAACGCGTGGCCGATATGGTGTCGATGGCAATCCGGGCCTGTTTTGCCGGCGCTCCCGGCCCGGCTTATCTGGAAATCCCGCGCGATGTGCTGGACCGCGAAATCGATATCAGCAAGGCCGTGATTCCGGCTGCCGGCCAATACCGTGCTTCGGTCAAATCGCTGGGCGACATCGCCGATATCGAGAAACTGGCGGACATCCTGGTGCAGGCGGAACGGCCGGTGGTGCTGTACGGCGGCCAGGTCTGGCCATCCCGCGGCCACAAGGAAGCGATCGATCTGGTGCGCGGCCTGGATATTCCGGCCTATTTCAACGGCGCTTCACGCGGCCTGCTGCCGCCGGGCGATCCGCATCATTTCGACCGCACCCGGCGCGAGGGTTTCGATAAAGCCGATGTGATCCTGATCGTCGGCACGCCTTTCGATTTCCGCATGGGTTACGGCAAACGCCTGGGCTTGAACGCCAAAGTGATCCAGATCGACCAGGATTACCGCACGGTCGGCAAGAACCGCGACATCACGCTGGGTCTGGTGGGCGATCCAGGCACCATCCTGAGTGCGGTCTTGCAAGCGGCCAGCGGCCGCATCAACAAGAGCGCCCAGGAAAAGCGGCGGGCCTGGATGAAGCAGTTGCAGTTGCAGGAAGCGATTGCCACCGAGAAGTTGATGCCCTTGTTCAAATCGAATAGCGCACCGATTCATCCCTATCGCGTGGCCTATGAAATCAACGAGTTCCTCAACGACGATACGATCTACATCGGCGACGGCGGCGACGTGGTGACGATCTCGGCGCAGGCGGTACGGCCGCGCAATCCTGGGCAATGGATGGATCCGGGCGCGTTGGGCAGCCTGGGTGTGGGGACCGGCTTTGCGATTGCTGCGGGGCTGGCCAATCCGGAGAAGGAAGTGTTGTGCTACTACGGCGACGGTGCCTTCAGCATGACCTCGTTCGACATGGAAACGGCGAATCGTTTCGGCGTGCCGTACATCGCGGTGATCGGCAACAACTCGGCGATGAACCAGATCCGTTACGGCCAGTTGGCCAAGTATGGCGAAGAACGCGGCAATGTCGGCAACCTGCTGAGCGATATCCCTTACGGCAAGTTTGCCGAGATGCTGGGCGGGCATGGCGAAGAGGTGCGCGATCCGGCGCAGATCGCCGGCGCCTTGCAGCGGGCGCGGGAAGCGGTGCGCAAGACGCGGCGTTGCGCGGTGGTCAATATCTGGGTCGATCCTGCGGTGTATGCGCCGGGGACCATGGCCCAGACCATGTACAAATAGGCTGTTTAGTCACTATGTTGCAAACGAATGCATCCGGGTGAACTTTCATCTGGATGCATTTGCACGCAGGAGAGCTGCAATGGAAATGCATCAAGTCGTAGACATGGATCACATCGCCTCGCTCATCGCTGCGCAAAAAGCGTTGCCCGGGGCGCTGCTGCCTATCCTGCATGCGATCCAGGAATCGGCTGGTTATATCCCGGCAAAGAGTGTGCCCTTGATCGCGCAAGAGCTGAACCTCTCGCGTGCGGAAGTGCATGGCGTGATCAGTTTTTATCACTATTTTCGACAACAGCCAGGCGGCCGCCACGTGGTTCAGATCTGCCGCGCCGAAGCATGCCAGGCGCGCGGCTCGGCGGCCTTGGAAGCGCACGCCAAAGCTTTGCTGGATTGCGATTTCCATGGCGCTACCGGCGATGGTCAATTCAGCCTGGAGCCGGTGTATTGCCTGGGCCAATGCGCTTGCGGCCCAGCTGTCATGATCGATGACGAGCTGCACGCCAGGGTCAGCCACGGCAAGCTGGAGCGGCTGTTGCAAGCCAAGCGAGGTTTGTCATGAGCATCACCGTCTACGTACCGCGCGATTCCACCGCACTGGCCTTGGAAGCTAATGAGGTTGCTGCGGCCATCGTCGCCGAGGCAGGCAGGCGCGGCCAGGAAATTACCTTGGTGCGCAACGGTTCGCGCGGCATGTTCTGGCTGGAGCCTCTGGTCGAAGTCAGCACTGCGCAGGGGCGTGTCGCTTATGGCCCGGTGACGCCGGAAGATGTCGGCAGCCTGTTCGACGCTGATTTTTTGCGCGGCGGACAACACCGGCTAGGACAAGGCCTGACTGAAGAAATCGCCTACCTGAAGAATCAGGAGCGTCTGACCTTTGCCCGGGTCGGCATTACCGATCCGGTGTCGCTGGACGATTACCTGGCGCATGAAGGTTATCTCGGCTTGCAAAACGCTCTGGCCATGCAGAGCGCCGACATCGTGCAGGAAGTGCTGGATTCGGGCCTGCGCGGGCGCGGCGGCGCGGCTTTCCCGACCGGCATCAAATGGAAGACGGTGCTGGGCGCGCAGAGCGGACAAAAGTACATCGTCTGCAACGCCGACGAAGGCGATTCCGGTACGTTCTCGGACCGCATGGTGATGGAAGACGATCCGTTCATGCTGATCGAAGGCATGACGATTGCGGCGCTGGCGGTTGGCGCGAGCCAGGGCTACATCTATGTCCGCTCGGAATATCCGCATGCGATCGCCGCGCTGAACCAGGCCATCAGCACGGCCTATAGCCAGCACTATCTGGGCGAAAATATTCTTGGTTCGCCGCATACCTTCCATCTGGAAGTCCGCAAGGGCGCCGGCGCTTACATCTGCGGCGAGGAAACCGCCTTGCTCGAAAGCCTGGAAGGCAAGCGCGGCGTGGTGCGCGCCAAGCCGCCGCTGCCGGCGATCGAAGGTTTGTTCGGCAAGCCGACCGTCATCAACAACGTGATCTCGCTGGCCTCGGTGCCTATCATCCTGGCGCGTGGCGCGGCCTTCTATAAAAATTACGGCATGGGGCGTTCGCTCGGCACCTTGCCGATGCAACTGGCAGGCAATATCCGTCACGGCGGCCTGGTGGAAAAAGCGTTCGGCGTGACCTTGCGCGAACTGCTGATGGATTTTGGCGGCGGCACCGCCAGCGGCAAGCCGATACGCGCAGTGCAGGTGGGCGGCCCGCTGGGGCCGTATCTGCCGGAATCGCTGTTTGACACCAAGCTCGATTACGAAGCCTTCGCCGCTGTCGGCGGCATGCTGGGCCATGGCGGCATCGTGGTGTTCGACGATACCGTCGACATGGCGAAGCAGGCGCGCTATGCGATGGAATTCTGCGCAATCGAATCCTGCGGCAAATGCACGCCTTGCCGCATCGGCTCGACGCGCGGCGTGGAAGTGATCGACAAGATCGTCGCCGGCCATGCGGACAAAATTCAGCAAATCCATTTGTTGCGAGATCTGTGCGACACCATGGTCAACGGCTCCTTGTGCGCGATGGGCAGCATGACGCCGTTGCCGGTATTGTCGGCGCTCGATCATTTTCCCGAAGATTTCGCTAGCGATGCGGCTGGCAAGGCCGCCTGAAAGCGCACGCAACCAACACCACCCACGTTCCATCGGAACCAGGAGCAT
>JBNQGE010000029.1:0-6357 GCA_050436805.1 Candidatus Saccharimonadota bacterium | reverse complement strand
GGCAGGCGCAGGCACCGGCCACGCGCTGGCTGTTCGTGCAGCAGCCGGCGATGGGTGACTGCGTGGATCGCGCCAAGGCGATTTCCCTCGGCCACGCCAACCAGCGTGACTGGTGGATGTTCAGGGCCGATGCACTGGTGCCGGGCTGCCTGCCGGGGGCACAGGTGGATGAGTCGCTCGGTGGCGAGCCGGATCCGGAAATGTAGGCTGGCCTGGCGGCGCAACCACGTCACCCGGGATAAAACGGGACCGTTCCGCAATCGGCGTGAACGCCGACGCCAGCGCCGAGGCGCCCCACGCCAGCCACCTGACCGCAAGATTGCCTTGCAGTAGCAACAGGTATATCAGCGCCACCGGGGCGGCGCACAGCGCGGTCTTGCCTAGGTAGAGCTTCGCCGCCCACTTGCCCTGATAACGGCGGATTGCGAGGTGGCGCGATCGCGCGTAATGAAAATGCTTGCGAAAGCTCACCTTCAAGCCGGGTGCCGTGGAAAGCCCGCCTGCGTGCAGCGCTACCACGGCCGGTTCGAGCAGGCATTCGTATCCTGCAGCGCGTGCACGCAGGCACAAGTCATCGTCTTCGTAGTAAAGAAAAAAAACCGGATCGAAACCGCCTAGGGCCGCGAAGGCCTCGGTACGCACCAGCAGACAGCAACCGCGCAACCATGGCGTGCTGCAGGTTGCATCCGGTACGCGGTACGGCGCCTTCGGCAATTTCTCGTAGAACGCTTGGCGGTAACTCTTCTGTGGCCGGCCTTGGGCATTCACGCTCTGCGGCGCCACCATGGCGGCAGCGGGGTAGCGCTGCAGCGTGGCTAGCAGGATACGCAGATCGTCCGGCCGTACCGCGCAATCAGGATTAAGCAGCAGCGCATATGGCGTGCGAACCTGCGTCATCGCCTCGTTGTTGGCGCTGCCGAAGCCGCTATTGCTCCTGCATTCGAGCACCGTTGCGTGCGGAATCCGTTCACGCAACGCTGCCACCATGCCATCGCTACTGGCGTTGTCGATCACGATCACCTTAGGCAGCGGCAGAAGGGTCTGCGTCATCGCGTCGAGCAACGTACGACTCTGGTGCGTCACGCAAACCACAGTTACCTGTTCGAGATCGCTCTTATCCATGAGAGCATTGTCCATGTGTAACGCGAACCGTAGATGTGCGCTCGGCCAGCGGTGGGATACAGGCTAATAACAGTATGAACAGATGCCTATGCGAGAAATCCAGCCAAAGGCAATTGCCGAGGCCCGCGACGAAGTAGATCAACAGCGCACTGGCGTAGATGCCTCGCTCCGGCGAGTCCAGCCGCGCGATGTAGCGCGCCAGTGCGATCAGTAGGCCCAACCACACGAGCAGACCTGCCAGCCCTTGTTCTGACAGGATCCACAGCATCTCCTGATGCGGGTGGCCCATCATGAAGCTGTCGAAATCCGGAAGTCCCTCAATAGACTTCCGATACAACGGCTCCCATTGCCGGTAGCCATGGCCGAACAACGGCGCGGATTCGATAATAGGAATCGTACGACGCCACAGTTCGAGTCGAATTCCGACTGGGGAAGGTTCGCGCTCGCTGACATAGGCTTGAACGCCATGCTCCATCGAGTGAAGTAGCCGCTGATGGATCGTCGGCATGTACCACGCAATCGCAGGAGCTGCAACAACCAGAGCGATCAATGCTGCCAAGCCCAAGCGTTCGCGACGCGCCCATCGCCAAGCCCAATACAACGCCAGTGATGCCAACACAAGGTAGGCGGTTCGGCTTTCGATCACCAGCAACACATTCACCAGAGCCAGCAGCGCGACGGCAGCCAATGCGATCCGACGCCTGCGTCCCGATGCGACGAGTGCCGTCGACATCGCCATCACCCCAAGGATCAACGTGGACAAGCCCTGCTGGGTGTACTCCTTAAACACTGTGTTGCGCATCGCGGGCACCCCGTGCACCACGGCGCGCTGCGGAATCAGGCCCATATCCATGCCGTAGGAAACCAACATCACCAAGCCTATCGAGATCGCCAGTGCCAACAACCCGCGACGGCGCCATTGCAATGTCGGCAGTAACGACACAAACACCAATGGATACAGGCATGCCCAAATTGCGGTGCCGGTGACCGGCCGTGTCCCTGTCGCAAACCATGCGTGGCACCATGCCAGCATGAGCACAGCCCACCACAGCAGGGCACCCCGCACGATCGGACTGCGCAGCGCAGCCAACCAGCGTGCGCGTGCATCTCTGCCAAGCAGCGAAAACAGCACGCTCAGCACCACCGCCACGTTGGTAGCAGGCTTGTTCAACGGCACCACGAACAAACTGGCCACGGCGCACCATTGCCCTGCATCGAGCAGCATCTCACGCATGCGGGGAATATTGGAGTTCCTTCGGATTGGGGCGATCAAGTTAAAGTTCCAGTTGACAATGCTGGGAAAGTCATCCCACCAAAGGCGATCAACTCTGCGAAGGCTACTGGAACCACTTTGAACCGTTGCCCACAGCCCGGGTTCCAACCATCCACTTGTTTTCCGGCGCGGCTATTGGTCCCCATCAAGTTTGACGATGGCAGGGATGCCAGCTTCGACGCGAGCCCTGCGCAGCTTGCGAAGCAGCCGGCTGTACAGCTTGATTGTGGCTAAGGCCGGCCATTGCTGTTCCGGATACATGGCACGACGCCCCTCCATGACGGTGGCAAACAGCCGCAGGTTTCCCGATCCTTGGTATGCTCGTTCGATGGCCTGCAGCATGGCGCCAGCGCGCTTGGTGTCGCCAAGGTTGCTGGCTACCCACGCACGCAGCAGGTGTCTGCGCTCGTCGAACCAGACTAGGTTGCGATTTACCGATCTGGTGGCCGAGGGTTTGCCTATGGCGGAAAAAGCCAGCGCGTGCCGACGAAATTGCACTAGCGGCTCGCTGATGTGGACGATGCCAGCACTGGCCGCAGCGTATATGGCCAACTGCCAATCATAGTACAGCGCTGGCTCCAGCGGACACGCGCGTTCGAATAATGTGCGCCGCAGCAACATTGCATGGCCGGATACCGAGTTGGCGAAAACGAACTGCATCGGATTCGTGCCCTGCAGCATCTCGATGTCGTCGGAAACTCGCCGGCCCGTGAGCGCGCCAGCCTCGTCGATGTACAGCGAGTCACAGTAGGCCATGTCGCGGTTGCCAATGCTTGCTAGCAAGCGGGACAGCTTTGCCGGGTGCCAAACATCATCTTGATCGCTGGGTGCGAGAAATTCCCCATGGCAAAGCGACATGGCCCGTTCGAAACTTCGGGTCGGCCCGAGATTGCCGGGGTTGACGTAAACGCGGACGCGCGTATCCCGGGCAGCGTATGCGTTTAGAATGACGACGCTTTCGTCGCTGGAACCGTCGTCCACTGCGACTACCTCGATCCGAACGTCCTGCTGCGCCAGAATGGTGGCCATTTGCATCGGCAAGAACTTGGCGCCGTTACAGACGCTGAGTGCCACAGAGATCAGCGGTTGCGAAGGAGCCGTGCTCAGCATAGCGGCCAGCCTGTCGAGCTCGGCTTCGGAGCAACACTCCTCTATGAGCTGCGGTGAATAAGCACCCTTCGCTGAAACATGTTTGGCACGCAAGGCATCGCGCAAGTCGACTGTCGGCTGCGCGAATTCAGCCAGATGCCCATCAATACCAAACTCGCACCGTATCTGCCGACGAGCGCGCGTGTCGTCCACGATGCGGTCGTTGGGATTACCGACGACGTGCTTGCGGGTGGGGTGGTAGAGGTGCATCGCCAACGCGCTGAAGCGCAGCTCGCGCCGGAGCAGGCCGGCGTGAAAGGCGCGTACGGCCAACTCTGTATCTTCGCGACCCCAACCCGTCATCGCCTCGTTAAAGCCGTTGAGGCGCAGCAGATCATCGCGCCAGAACGCCATGTTGCAGCTCTTGATGCCGCGCTGTTTGGTGCCGGGCTGCGCATACCAGCGTGCCAGCAGCGGCAGACGCAGGGTATGTCGGCGCCGCTTGATGCTGCGGCTGAAGAAACCTGGCATGGCCACACCCTGCTCAAGCATGCGTCGGGTCAGCGCAGCATCCGTCAGCACCCGCGAACCTTGTACGAAACAACCGCGGCGGGCGAATGCCCGATGATCGGCGACGAAGTGCCGTTCAGCGACCATGTCGCCGTCGAGCAGGATCACGTAGTCGCCCTGCGCAGCGGCGATCGCGCGATTGCGCGCGCGGCTCATGCGAGCACCGTCGTCGGGCTGCCACAGGTGCAGCAGCCGCGTCGGGTAGTCGGCGGCGAGACGTTCGAGCAGCGCACGGGTTTCGTCGCGCGAGCCGTCGTCGGTGACGATCACCTCGTACGGCAGTTCGATCTGCACGGCCAGTGCGCGCAGCACCTGCTCCAGCGCCTGCGGCCAGTTGTAGGTGATAATGGCGACGCTGATGCGCCAGGAATCGTCAGTGAGCGGTCGGCTGCTCATGCTCTGCGCGACCTCCAGCCGCGTTTGAGCACGCTGAGCGCGATCTCCCACTTCCGCCATGGCGGCCAGACACGATGCGCCATCACCAGCCGGGCATAGCGCAGGGTTTCGGGCCACGGCGGTTGCGGCTTAGTGCAATATTCGTATTTGCAAGTCTTGCTGTCGCAGGCAGTCTCGTCGAAGCCGATGGAGCGCGCATAGTGGCCGATTAGCCGGCGCGTACGGATCAGGTTCAGATACCCTTGCTCGGCGCTGCGGTTGGATGCCCAGGCATTCTTGCCATGCATCCGGTAGCGAACGCATCCTGTAGGTAGGTAGTACTTGTGCGCGCCCAGCACGCTGGCACCGTACACCAGACAATTGTCAGGCGACGTACGCCAATCCGCGCGGAATTCATCCGGCAGATCCAGCACCTGTCGCGCCCAGTTCGCGCGCATGGACACTGCCGAGGTGGGGGCGCCGTACCAGTGAGTCAGCAGATAGGTGCTGATCGCTGTATAGCCAAGATCGAGCGCACCGTCGTGGTAGCGCAAATCGCCTTCGCGCTGGTCGAAGTACTGCATGTCGGAAAACACAAAATCGATATCGGCACGAATGTCGTAGAGCGCGCCCATGCGCGCCAGGTACTCGGGTTCCCAGCAGTCGTCGGAATCAAGGAAACAGGCCACATCCGCGTTGAGCAGCGCCACACCGCGTTGAAACGCGTGCAACTGTCCGCCATTTTGTGCGCACACCAGCGTGACCCGAGGTTCGTTGCCAAAATGCTCGCGCAGCAGCGCATCCGAGCCGTCGGTGGAGCCGTCGTCGACCACGATGATTTGTGCCGGTCGCCGGGTTTGCGCCAATACACTCCTGACTGCGTCAACAACAAAAGCATGGTAGTTATAGCTGGTGACGATCACCGCGAATGTTGTTGGAGTTGGACCCCGTGCAGGCCCGCCCCCGGTGTTCGTGCTGTTCGAAGTCATTGGGCTAGTGAATAACCTCTGGTTGTGTCGAGCGCATCGGGTACCAGCTCCCGTGTGGACAGCTGGCGATGCTGCTAACCGGATAGTGTCAGCGGCGGAATCAGTCGACCTGGTTCAGTACACAGGCTCCTTGATGGCCGCCAGTTCCCACAGCAGATATGGTTTACGGCTGCCGGATTCCGGTTTGCCGCGAATAGACCGCGAGAACGTGCGCAGTCCTCGTGCAAGCCGCTTTACGCCGGTGTAGTGGCGCCTGTTTTCCGGCGAGCCGGGGATGGCGCTGAAGGCGTCGAACGGATTGACCCACTCGACACGGCGTACGGCAAAGCGCCCCTCGAAACCGTACATCCTCGCCAGTGGATATTCGCCGCAGAAGTATTCGTGCGTGCCTTCGGTGATGATGTTGACATGGGTGGGATCGACAAAGGCATCAGGGTGGGGAAAGGCGGGCGTCAGTGCCCAGAACAACCCGCCGGGGGCCAGCACCCGCCAAACCTCCTGCATCAGGCGCACGAACGGAAACACCGTGGCCCGTCCATCCGGGGTCGCCAGCACTCGCGGCACGTGCTCGATGAAGTCGTAGGCCGAGACTGAGCCGAAACTGCCATCGGCCCACGGAATCGGCTCCAGTACGAGATTTGCAACGCGGTAGTCGAAGGCAGGCGATGGCGGGAGCTGACGGATATCGATGCCAGACAGGAATCCGCGACCATATGGGTTGCGGGGCTTGGTGCCGCAACCGAGATCGAGATGGTGGTCAGGTAAAGGCATGCTAGGCGTTTAGTGTGTTTTCGAACGCAGCGGGCAGGGTACGTGAATACGTAGTGTGGAGCCAACGCGAAGCCTTGAAAAGAAGCTGCGCAGCGTGTCCGCTAGAATCCGCGCATGCCCAGCCTGCCGATCACCCTCGCCGTCATCACCCGCAACGAGGCGGCCTGC
>JBNQGE010000028.1:0-8007 GCA_050436805.1 Candidatus Saccharimonadota bacterium | reverse complement strand
GATGGCGGCTTGTCCTTAAACCAGACATCCATCAATGCATTTCTTTTGACGGAGTTGAGAAGGGCTTGGCGAGATACCCAATAACTCGGAGTCAGGGTCAGGTTTCCACCATCGCACCATCCATCAAGGGCATAGTTTTTCCCGTCGATATCAACAAGCCCAGCCACGCCGATTGAACCTGATGCAGGCCCATCGACTGGATTCGCGAGGGCTTTGCATGTGGGTGACGAAACGACGTAGAAGGCTACATTGACGGGCTCGGAAAGCGTCTCCCCGCGTACCGCTACCAGCATGATGTTCGGCTTTCCCTCGATGGGTCGCACGGCATAGATCTTTCTCGGGGTGAGTTCTTTCCATTGATAGGAGGTCTGGGCGTATTTCTCCGCACGCCACTCCTCTTGCTTCTTCGCCAATTCATCACATGGAACGTTCGTGACAGCATCGCCACAAAGGTGCGATCCCGGCGATTTCAGCATTTCTTTCTGCAGGGACGTCAATGCAACATTTGTCTGCGCATGCACCGATGCCGTCAGCAACAAAAGCGCGATAGTGACGAGCGAATAGCCCTTGCACTTCATGGAACTTCCCCCGGCTGAAAAACGATGCAGACCCTACCACTAAACACTTCCACATGGGATCTGGAGCTCGACAGCAATGGCAACCTGTCGCTGTCAGGGAAGGACTACAGCATCGCGCAGGATGTTGCGTCGGCCATCCGGACGTTCAAGGGTGAGTGCTGGTATGACGTGACGCTGGGCTTGCCGTACTTCCAGTCCCTGCTGGGCCAGTATCCGCCGCCGTCCTACATCATCTCGATGATCGAAAAGGCCGCGTTCACCGTGGCCGGCGTCCTGGCGGTCACCGTCATGCGTCTTGCGCTCAACGCCAATCGCCAACTGACCGGCTCCGTGGTCGTCGTCAGTGCGGACTCCGAAACCCCTCTCATCGTGAGCTTCTGACATGTCCGGAACCGCTGTCCCCGCGATCCAATTCACACCGACCGGCCTTGTCCTGCCGACCGATGCCGCGATCCTCTCCGGCGTCCAGACGGATCAGCAAGCGGCGTTCGGCGGCAACATGTCGCTCTCGCTGTCGTCGCCGCAGGGCCAACTTGCTCAGGCGTTGTCCGCCATCGTGAGCGACAAGAACGCGCAGATCGCCGAAATGGTGAACCAGGTCGATCCCGCGAACGCATCGGGCGTGATGCAGGACGCCATCGGCGCGATCTACTTCATGCAGCGCATCGCCGCCTCCGGCACGCTCGTAGCGGGCACCTGTAATGGTCTCGCTGGCACGGTCATCCCCGCAGGTGCCATCGCGCAGGACACGGCAAGGAACCAATACGCACTGCTTTCCGCCGTCACCATCGCTTCTGGCGGGAGTGTCGTCGGCCAGTTCCAATGCCTGACCACGGGGCCGATTGCGTGCCCGATCGGTGCGCTGAACGTGATCTACAAGGCCATTATCGGGTGGGAGTCGGTCACCAACCTGACCGCGGGCGTTCCTGGCGTGAATGAGGAATCGCGGGCGGACTTCGAGTTTCGCCGGCAGAATTCCGTCGCGGTGAACGCATTGAACTCGATTCAGTCGGTGCTGGCGGCTGTGCTGGCCGTGCCGAATGTGATCGACGCCTACGTGACAGATAACTCTACGAACGCCACGGTCAACACGGGGCCGACGAACTACCCCGTCGCGGGGAACTCGATCTATGTCGCGGTGGCGGGAGGCGCGGCCTCGGCCGTGGCGCAAGCCATCTGGCAGAAGAAGTCGCTAGGCTGCGCCTACAACGGCAGCACGACCTACACTTACACCGACACCTCGGCAGGTATCACGCCATACCCCACCTACACAGTGAAATGGGTCACGCCGACCTCGGTTCCGGTGTACTTCGCCGTCGATCTCGTCAACAATGCCAGCCTGCCATCCAACATCACCACGCTGGTGCAGAACGCCATCTTGGCGGCCTTCAACGGACAGGATGGTGGATCGCGCGCCAGGATCGGCTCGACCTTGTACGCGGGACGCTATTTCGCCGGGATCTCGGCTATCGGCAACGGTGTCGAACTGTTGTCGATCGGCATCGGCACCGCGCCAAGCCCGTCGGCCACGTCGCTGCCGCTAGGCATCGATCAGTTGCCAACGCTCAGCGCGAGCAATATCGCGGTGACACTGACATGAGGAACACTGCTGGCGCCGTCGATGCTTCGGCTACCTTCCTCGCTCAGTACGCACAATCGCCGATCATCACGGCGTTGATCCAGGCGGCGAACGAGGCGATTGATCCTACTGCCGACTTCGACAACTTCCTTTCCGTGGCGTGGAACGTCTACACCGCGCAGGGATTCGGCCTCGATATCTGGGGCCGCATCGTCAACGTTCCGCGCACGATCAATATCCCGGCATCGTCGGCGTACTTCGGTTTTGAGGAAGGCTCGGTCTACTACCCCTTCAATCAGGAACCGTTCTATAGCGGTCCACAAGCCGGCACGCTCTATACGTTGTCGGATGACGCCTATCGCGTCTTGATCCTGACGAAAGCCCTCGCCAACATTTCCAGCTTCACCGCGCAATCGATGAACGCTCTTCTGAACTTCATGTTCAACGGGCAGGGTTCGAAGCGCGGAAGCTGCTACGTGCTCGAAACGGGTACGTCGATGCAGATCCAATACGTCTTCAACTTCGCCCTCCAATCATGGGAAGCGGCGATTCTCGAACAAGCGTCGCTCATGCCACGCCCCGCAGGCGTGGGCGTCACCATCACCGTGAATCCGTAAAGGCATCGCGTCATGCAGAAATCCAATGCACCGATCAAGCTCACCGTCGCCTTTGCCTCTGGCTCGGGCGCGGGACCGGTCAACACGATTCCCTTGACGACAAACCCGACAACGGGAGGCGCCAGCTATCAGACCGGCTTCACCTCGGTGAACATGGAGCCCATCGCCTCGGGCGGCGTGCCTCCTTATGGCGCGGACGTGAACGGCTTGTTCCAGAATCAGACCAAGGCGCAAATCTGGCAACAGGCTGGGTACATGTACCCCTTCGATGCCACCTTCGCAGGCAACGCGAACATTGGCGGCTATCCGGCCGGTTCGGTCCTGATGATGGGGAGCGGCAAGGGTGTCTGGCTCAACCAGTCAGACAACAACACGACCAGTCCCGATACGACAGGTTCGGTTGGCTGGTTGGGTATGGCGGCGGCAGGCACGTCCACGATCACCACCACGGGCGGAACGACCACGCCTGATCCTTCCGTGCTCGGCGTCACTACGCTAATCGTCACGGGCGCGCTGACTTCCAATGCAACGTTGGTCCTCCCTCTCACCGGGGGCGCCCGCTGGATCGTGGTCAACAACACCACGGGCAGTTATACGCTCACTGTACAGGGGTCTTCCGGGTCGGGAACGTCTATCACCTCCGGCGCGCCGATTGCCGTGTTCACGGATGGCACGAATTATTACGGCGTATCGGCCAATCTGTCGGGCGCTTATCTTCCCATCGGCGGCACTGCAGTTGCCGCAACGAAGCTGGCCAATGCGAGGAACTTCAGCATTTCCGGTCTGGCCACGGCCACGGCGGTCAGTTTCGATGGAACGGGCAACATCGTTCTGAATGTCACCGCACTCGCTCCGACGAGTGCCCAGATCAACACCGGCCTGGGCTACACGGCCGCCAATGATGCGAATGTTGTGCACACGTCGGGAACGGAGACTATCAACGGCGCCAAGACGTTCGGAAACTTGGCAGCGTTTTTGGCCGGTGCCAATGTAACTACCAGCGGGGCGCAAGCCACCATCACGCTGACGGATACCGGCGGCAATGGTGCCAACTTGCAGTTGATCGGCGATGGCGGGACCACGCCAAATAAGACGATTCGCGCACATGCCGGTCGTCTCGAATTTATCAACAGCGCTTATTCGGCAGTCATCGGGTCGATGGATGATGGCGGGACTCTTATCGCGGGCCAGATGCAGTCATCGGGCGTCGGTGCCGGATTCCAATTTGCGGACAGATCATCACCAAGCAATAGCTATCAGTGGTATTCAACAGGTTTAGTCGCCAGATTGACGTGGGCCGGCACTGGCGACCGGCTTACCATCGACACGGCGGGCAACCTGGTCGCGGTCGGCACGGTACGTGGCGGCTCCGATGCGCGCGTAAAGATCAACGTGGCGCCTATCGTCAATGCGCTGGATATCGTGCGACATCATCTGCAAGGTGTGGAATACGACCGCATTGACGACAACATGCGTCACGAGGCCGGATTCATCGCTCAGAAAGTCAGGCGCGGCCTTCCGCATCTTGTCGGAGTCAGCCCCCTTCAGGGCTTCGATGACTTCCACACCATGGACTATGACCATGCGGTGCCGTACCTTGCGGCAGCGATCACCGAGCTGCACGACCTGGTTCTCGGACTCTGAACCATGACCGTCACCCATCTGCTTAGCAAGGCGTCAGGATTTCCCACGCTCGACAATGTCTTTGACCTGTACGTAACGGGCACGAGTCCCGCCGCAACAGGACTTCTGGACGACGCAGGCGTCGATATCGCCACGCGTTATGCGCCCCTCGTGTTCGGCACGGCAGCTGCGGCCACCGGCTTGTTGACGAAGCAATCAGGCAACGGCGACTTGAACACCCTGTTCGCCGCCAAGGGCACAGCGAGTTACGCGTTACCCATCAACGGTCAAACCTACACCGGTTATGGCCACTCTGGCACGACATCGTCCTTTGGCGGGATCGCGTTCGCCGCCTCCGTGTCCGGGTACACCGTCATCAAGAACGGCACCAACGAGACCACGACAACACTGGCATCCGGATCGATCCCCGTCGGTGCGGTGTCCTGCAAGATTGTGGATACTTGGCTGAACGCATCGGGGGATACGGGCGTCGGCAACGTGTCCAATAACTATGCCAGTCAGACCACGCTGACCGGGACCGCGCTCGGCGTCAATGTCCAGGTCACCGCCACACCCTCTTCGCCGGAACACCAGTCCACGCATTCCGAGGTCATCACCTTCTACGACGCGTCCAATGCAGTCATCTCCACGACCACCATCACCTTGGTGGCGCAGGCAGATGGCAGCGCTTAAGGCGCACCAGATAGACGGCGCATATGGATCCTAGGCTTTTCCTCAGGCGCCGATCCGCATGCCGGACAGCGAGACAAGGCCAACATAGCGACGGCGTCAACGGTGAACAGGCGGGGTTCGATGGGCATGCCGGCAGGGTAGCCGGGGGCGGTCTCATGGCGTGATGTTGCACGCCAGCATGGCGTCCGTGTACTATTCGCCGTCTGAAGCGGATTGGAGAGGTATGCGAAGGGGCTCTGTCAGATAGAGCACGGAGCATGCCCCCGCTACCAAGTTAATATTCGATGCGGCGATCTCTGCGAAGAGGTCGCCGTTTTCGTTTCTGGCAAGGGTGATGCGGTCGCCGAGCAGCTCACGGATCGCAGCACGGGCTGCCGGAATGTTCCGGGCAACGTTGCCGAGGTCGGCGACGATAGCGCGCCAGCGCTCGCGCAAACGCGGGATGACTTGCGCCGGTTGCTGGGCGCGCGCCGCCACGAGCTCGGCCTGGGCCGACGCGACGGCGCTCTCCGCATCGAGCAATTCCGCCCGGGTGCTTGGCGTGATGATGCCGGCGCGCAACGCGGCGAGGATGTTGTCCTTTACGCGATCGGCATTTGCCAGCCTGCGTTGCATGGCATCGGTGTCCGGCTGGGCGCGCTTGAGCGCGGCACTCACCGCACGCTGCAGGCGCTGGAAGGCGGCATCCGTCAGTAACTCTTCCCGGATGGTGGCCAGCAGCGCATGCTCCACGACACGAGGTGCGACCCGAACGCGTGACGAGCACACCGCATCCCCGCGATCCTTGTGCACGCTGCAGCCGTAGTGGCGGCCCACCATGACGATCGCGCCCCCGCATTCTGCACAGCGCAGGATGCCGCTGAGCAGATAGCGCGGCGGCCGCCCTGGTCCAGCATGTGGCTGTCCGGTGCGCCGCGGCTTCGCGCCACGAATGCGATCCTGAGTTCGTGCCCACGTCTCTGCATCGATGATGGCCAGCTCGGGGTGTTCGGTGGTGATCCACTCCGACTCCGGGCGGTTTTGGCGAATGCGCCGCCCGGTGTCGGGGTGCTTGATCCAGCGGCTTCGATTCCAGACCTGCCGCCCGATGTAGATCGGGTTGGCCAGAATGCCGATGCCGCGCGTCGTGTCGCCATAGATGGCGGACATGGCCCATGTGCCGCCGCGAGGCGATGGGACGCTCTCCCGGTTGAGCGCGTCGGCAATCGCGCGCGGGCTGCTGCCTGCAACGTAGTCGGCATAGATCCGGCGCACCACCGTGGCCTGAGCCTCATCGATCGTCCGCTGTCCCGTTCCCGCGACACGGTAGCCATAGGCAAGCCCACCGGCGTTCGCGCCCTGCAGCGCGCGCCCCGTGAGGCCACGATGCGTTTTCTCGGCCAAGTCGTCCAGATACAGTTCGGACATCAGGCCGCGCAGCCCCACGTCGGCCTTGTGCGACTTGCGCGCGGTATCCACGCCGTCACTTACGCCGATCAGGCGCACCCCTCCGAACTTGAGCCGGCGCACGACCATCGCACACTCGGCGCTGTCGCGACTGAGCCGAGACAGGTCGTCCACCAACACTACGGCGTAGCGCGATGCTTCCGCCAGCAGTCGCTGGTAACCGGTGCGGTCATTGCGCGCCCCGCTGGTGGCTGCGTCGGTATAGACGACGGGCGCTGGCCAGCCCTGCCGTTCGCAGTACGTGCGGCAGTTGCGCAGTTGGTCGTCCAGGCTGGCATCACGCTGGTTGTCGCTGGAGTAGCGGGCATAGGCGGCGGTAAGCATGCGCGGAGGCTAGGCGGCTTCAGCCGTCGTCGGCAACGGGACGGGATTCGGACGCGCCGGCGCAGGATCGTTGCCGGCTGCGGCTTGGGGGCGAAGATAATCCGCGACTAATTGATCGGCCAGTGCATCGATCATGTTCATGATCGGTTGGCTGAGTGGGTTTGGTCCGTTCATCCCATCGCCTCCTCATAGGCCTTGGTGATGCGGTGGAACTGCTCGGCGTCTCCGCCGCGGTCGGGGTGGTGCTGGGAGCGCAGGCGCCGATAGGCCGATTCGATCTCGTCGCGGCCGGCCGTCTCTGATAGGCCGAGCACGTCGCTCCAGTGCTCGCTACTGCCCGCGCCGGGCAATGCAGTGAAGCCCGTGAAGGCGCGTTCCAGCATGTCGCTGGCACCCCACCGCGCGATGCCACGCAGCGCCGCGATGGTGAGTTCGATCGCGCGCATGTTGGCTTCCAGCGACGTGTACCGATCGCACGCGAAGCACATCGGTTTGCCCTTGCGCTCGAAATAGACGGCGATGCCTTTGTCATCGATGGCGCGCTGCTGAGCGTAGGGCATGCCATCCTGCCGCAGTTGCATGTTGCTGCTCACCACGATGTGGCGACCACCCATGCGTCCGATCTCGGCCAACAGTCCATCACGAGCCTTGGCGAGGCTGACCTTGAAGGCACCAGACTCGCGGCGATGCGATGGCGTGCGTTTCCAGCCAGCGGGCCAGGTGAGGGGGTAGGCTTCGACGGTCACTCCCCATCCTCCACGACCAGGCGCACGCGCTTGCCCTGCAGTGCGTATAGCGCCGGGAAGTCTTCCTCCGTGGGCGCGCAAATACCCAACGCATCGCGTGTGTCCATGATGGCGACCGGCGCCGACTCTATCCGCTGGCGCAGCCGCTGAAGTTCACCCTCAATCGTGCCGAGTCGCACGGCGCGCACTTCGGCATCGACCCACTTTTCGCGCAGTTCAGCGTTGGTGGCCGCCTGCTTCTCGATCAGGCGCGATTGTTCCTCGGCCTCAGCGCGCAGTTCGCATATCTCGCAGCTTCGGCGAAGCTGGCCGTGTTCGCATTCGTTGCAGGTCATTTCGATTCCTCCAGCATCGCGGCGTCGAGATGAAGATTCATGCAGCCTGACCCGAGATTGATTGCG
>JBNQGE010000027.1:0-2729 GCA_050436805.1 Candidatus Saccharimonadota bacterium | reverse complement strand
CGTACATCAACGTCGATCCAGGCACCATGAGCCCGTTCCAGCACGGCGAAGTGTTTGTGACCGACGATGGCGCCGAGACCGATCTCGATCTCGGCCACTATGAGCGCTTCATTACGGCCAAGATGAAGAAGGTGAATAATTTCACCACCGGCCAGATCTACGAATCCGTGATCCGTAAGGAACGCCGCGGCGAGTACCTCGGCAAGACGGTACAGGTTATTCCGCATATCACCAACGAAATCCAGGATTACATCTATCGCGGCGCCGAAGGTTACGACGTGGCGCTGGTGGAAATCGGCGGTACGGTCGGCGATATCGAATCCTTGCCCTTCCTCGAAGCGGCGCGTCAGCTGAGCCTGCGCGCCGGCCGCAAGGCGGCGGCTTTCGTGCATCTGACGCTGGTGCCGTATCTGGTGTCGGCCGGTGAACTGAAGACCAAGCCGACCCAGCATAGCGTGCAAAAACTGCGCGAAATCGGTATTTCGCCGGATGCCTTGCTGTGCCGCGCCGATCGTCCGATCCCGGACGACGAACGGGCCAAGATTTCCCTGTTCTCCAACGTCCAGGGCGACGCCGTGATTTCGGTGTGGGACGCCGACACCATCTACAAGATTCCGCAGATGCTGCACGACCAGGGGCTGGACGCGATCGTCTGCGAAAAGCTGGGCCTGTCGCCCAAGCCTGCCGACCTCTCGGTCTGGACCAAGCTGGTGCACGCGCTGGAAAATCCAACCTACGAAGTCACCATCGGCATGGTCGGCAAATATGTCGACCTGACCGAATCCTACAAGTCGCTGACCGAAGCATTGCGCCACGCCGGCATCCATACCGGCAGCCGGGTCAATATCGAATACCTGGACTCCGAAGAAATTGAAGCCAACGGCACCGGTGCCTTGGCCAAGTACGATGCGATCCTGGTGCCGGGCGGTTTCGGCAAGCGCGGCGTCGAAGGCAAGATCGCGGCGGCGCGTTTCGCCCGCGAAAACAAGATCCCTTACCTGGGCATCTGCCTCGGCATGCAAGTCGCACTGCTCGAATACGCGCGTAACAAGGCCGGCCTGCCGCACGCCAATTCAACCGAATTCGATGCGCAGACCGACCAGCCGGTAGTGGCCTTGATCACCGAATGGCAGAATCACGACGGCAAGGTAGAGCTGCGCGACGTCAATTCCGACCTGGGCGGCACCATGCGCCTGGGCGCGCAGACCTGCGATGTCAAGCCGGACACCCTGGCCGCCGAAGTCTACGGCCCGACCGTGACCGAACGCCATCGTCATCGCTACGAAGCCAACAACCATTACCTGGACCGGATCGAAGCGGCCGGCCTGGTGGTGTCGGCCCGTACCCCGAACGAAGACCTGTGTGAAATCATGGAACTGCCGCGCGGCGGCGAGAATGCTCACCCGTGGTATGTCGGCGTGCAGTATCACCCGGAATTCAAATCGACTCCGCGCGATGGCCATCCCTTGTTTATTTCGTTCATCAAGGCTGCGCTGGCGCACAAGCAAGCTAATACTGCAACTGCAGCGTAAGGAAAGAACATGAAACTTTGTGGCTTTGACATCGGCCTGGATCAGCCGTTTTTCCTGATCGCCGGCCCGTGCGTGATCGAGTCGCGCCAGATGGCGCTCGACACCGCCGGACAATTGAAAGAGATCACCAGCGACCTGGGCATCAACTTCATCTACAAGTCGTCTTTCGACAAGGCGAACCGTTCTTCCGGTTCTTCTTTCCGCGGCCTCGGCATGGAAAAAGGGCTGGAGATCCTGGCTGAAGTCAAAGCGCAAATCGGCGTGCCGGTGTTGACCGATATCCATGAAATCTATGAAATCGAGCCGGTGGCAGCAGTGGTCGATGTTTTGCAGACACCGGCTTTCCTGTGCCGCCAGACCGATTTCATCAACGCTTGCGCCCAGTCGGGCAAGCCGGTGAATATCAAGAAGGGCCAGTTCCTGGCGCCGCACGACATGATCAACGTCATCGCCAAGGCGCGCTCCGCCGCCCGCGAAGCCGGCCTGCCTGAAGACAATTTCATGGCCTGCGAGCGCGGCGCTTCGTTTGGCTACAACAACCTGGTGTCCGACATGCGTTCGCTGGCGATCATGCGCGAAACCGGTTGCCCGGTGGTGTTCGACGCCACCCACTCGGTGCAGCTGCCAGGCGGCCAGGGCAGCACATCCGGCGGCCAGCGCGAATTCGTGCCGGTGCTGGCGCGCGCTGCTATCGCAGTGGGCGTGGCGGGTGTGTTCATGGAAACCCATCCGAACCCTGTCGAAGCCAAATCGGACGGACCGAATGCGGTGCCGCTGGGACGTATGAAAGAATTGTTGTCGACCATGATAGACCTGGATCGGGTCGTCAAAAAGAATGGCTTTATCGAAAGCAATTTCGGTTGATTGCTTGAGGACGATGTGATGCTTCACGCTACAGCCGTGTTCGCGCGTTCTCCGAAATGCATGTTCGTTGAAATTTAGACGTTGTATCTGATTAGTTGGGGACAGAGCCGCACGGGGAGTGTAATTCGCCACGCTGCGGTGGCTCTTAAACCCTACCCGGGTGGCTCTGTCCCGCAAATATTTTTATCTGATAGGGAAATACATGAGTGCAATCGTTGACATCATTGGCCGCGAAATCATTGATTCGCGCGGTAATCCGACAGTCGAATGCGACGTCCTGCTGGAATCCGGCGTCATGGGCCGTGCGGCCGTGCCGTCCGGCGCCTCCACCGG
>JBNQGE010000026.1:0-1045 GCA_050436805.1 Candidatus Saccharimonadota bacterium | reverse complement strand
CTCGATCTCGCCAAGCGGCTGCTGTCGAGCAGCGATCGCCCGTTGGTCGACATCGCCTATGCCGCGGGATTTTCGTCACAGGCCAATTTCAACCGCGCCTTCCGCAAGGCGGTAGGGACGACACCGAGCCTGTATCGGGCGCGGAAGGGGCGGGACTGAAGCTGCGTCTGGCGGAGACACGTTGCCGCGTCATTCAATCAACGGCAGCGGCTCAATTGCACACTTCGTATTGTTTCCCTGAGTCCATGGAATTCTTCCCGCTAACAATGTGACAGCCGGGCGTTACCGGCCGACAGCCTGTCGTGTTGCAAAAGATTTGACCAGACGCACGCGGCTTTGCCGGCGCAGCTTCGATCTGCTTCCGCTCCGTGTCTTTCTTGTTGGTATCCTCGCGGGTCGCAACCGGCTTCTTGTCCTGCACCTTTTCGCATTCATTGTCGTCATTGACGCGATAGCCGGCGCGGCAGGCGATCTTCACGCAAGCGTCGCCATCGGCCTTGAAGCCGTGATCGCACACCAGCGGGCAGACCCGGCCCGGCTTGGCCTTGATCGCATCGAGCGCCTCGAAGTTTGCGAGCTTAACGTCGAACTTCGTTCCCACATATTTGTTGAACAGCGTCAGCGAGCGCTGCGACGACGCATTCCAGTCGCCGTCGGCAGCAGTCGCCAGACAGCCGACACGACGCAGTTCGGACTGAACCAGCTTCGCGGTCTCCTGGGGAGAGAGGCTCGATGGTGAAGAGGTCGGGGCAACGGCGGCAACTTTCTGTTCGCTCTCCCCGGCTTTCGCGTCCGCCGCCTGTTTCGCAGCCAATTCGGCAGCCGCCTTGTCATTTGCCATCTTGTCGGCGAGCGCCTTCTCGGCGGCCTGCTTCTCGGCCTGCGCCTTGGCGACGGCGGCTTCTGCATCTTTCCTGCGCTGCTCGGCTGCCGCAGCCTTTGTTTCCTCGATCTGCTTGGCTTTCTCGGCCGCGATCCGGGCGTCCTCAGCGGCTTTGGCAGCCGCAGCGGCCTTCTCCTGTTCGACTTTCTTGGCGCGTTCGGC
>JBNQGE010000025.1:0-2753 GCA_050436805.1 Candidatus Saccharimonadota bacterium | reverse complement strand
ATAGCGCCTCGCTAGTAAGTCGCCCATACTTCTTCCGTGCATCATCGTAACTGCTCTTAGCAAGCCCGATCTTCTCAAATGCTTCTTCCAATTTTGTACCACGTTTTACGCTCCGCACCACAAACATGTCACGTAAAATGCCGGCCGTTACTTTCTTGGTGATCTTTGCATTGCGTCCAGCTTCAGCTAGTAATTGCTCAATAAAACGAGGGGTGTAAGGCAATAATGTGTCAGTAATGTTGTACTGCTTTATGTAGTCGCTAAACACCTGTGCGATGTGTTCAGGCAGCTTGAGCTTACGGTCTTTAAATACTAATTTACCTGTGTGTTTTATCCATAATTCGGGCTGGTACTTGTTTGAAAAATCAAAGTTGGCCGTTTGCAGATCGAGTAATTCAGCCTTTTTAATGCCAGTTTCGAGTAGTAATAATACTAATAAATATGTTCGTGGGTCGTGACTGGCAACATCCAGGAGGCGCTTACATTCGTCTTCAAAGAGAATATCCGGTAGCGGTGCAGTTACCCTTGGCGCACGCACCCCTAAGCCTGGGTTGTGCTCGAGTACTTTATCTAACTCGAGCCATCGAAAGTAATTGCCAATTGCCGCAACTTTACGGCTAACAGTCTTTGCAGGCATGGTTTGCCTCAGCTCACCTATCCACTGCTGTATATCCACGGTCTGAACAGCCGAAAGCGGTTTCGGGTACGTATATTGTCCAAAGCGCTTTACGTCAGCCGTAAAGTCGTCAGGCGTGTATTTGGAATATGCTCCACTGCTTAAATATGCGTGATATGCCGGTAACGTAGCGATAACGGGCTGGTCGGCCGAGGGCGGTGTAATAGAGTAGGATTGCGGCAACGTACCTTTGTACGGTTGCTTATCAAATAGCGTGCTCTGCTCCTTAGTCATAAGCTAAATATACCACTTCGCAGAGTCATATGGAACTCTCCACCCTACCCCTACTTATTTGAAGCAAAAAATAAAGTGCACATTAAATAATTAGATAAAGAAGCATTTAATTATAGTGTTTGTTGAGAGTCGCTGTGACTCTGCGAAGTCGGATTATTTAGTCAGTTCTTTATTAACTCGTTCTTCGAGTTCATCCATAGTTTTCATAAATTCCTGGGCTAAGTCGATATTATATTTACTAGCAATAACGAGTAGTGACCAGAGACAATCACTTAATTCATGGGGTAACTTCGTGTCTACGTCATCCATCGCACGCAACCCATCTTTTGCCATAATTATTTTAGACAGATCACCAATATCACCGACCAAACCGGCCATTACTTGCGTAGCACTCCAACGGACTCCTCGTTGTTCGAAGTTCAGATCATTATATTTTTCTCTTATTTCTAGTGCTCGTTTGTTGATTGTCTCAAATTCCATATTTTTGACTATAGCAGTCGTAGGGGTCGAAGTACAAAATACTTGAACTACGACTGCGCTAAACCTTCCTGATGCCGCATGTATGCATCTAATGTACTATCAAATTCATTAACTATGTTGCCATAAGCTACCTCTATAGGTACTCCGTTTTTATCTTCGTCAGTCCCTGTAGCGTAGCCGTCAGGGTCTATAAGGAAGTATCTCCCAACCGTACCGCCATAGAGTTGTAGAGTAATATTAGCGTCTGGTGCATTTTCTCGTGTTTTGTATGCTGCCGCTTGTGCCTCCTCCGCCGTTATAGCCCAATCTCCGTCAAAATTAATATGCTCGTAATGTGGACCAAAAGGCTCAACCTGATATAACTTCATGCGGAGATTGGCTAGGTCAACTCCATTTTCTTTTAGAGCTCCTGGTATATTCGGCACATCGTTTACATTAGGACGTGCAATAACGGTGCGAGCCGTTACGGCAACAGATGATTCTCCGGCTTGGCGCATTTCTTGTGCAAGGCGTATAGCGCCTATAGCTTTCGCCCACCCATTGTGGCGATCAGACCAACGGCGCATTTCATTGTTGGTACTAGGGTTTGAGCCGTCTATAGGTATACCGAGGTCATCAACGGAAGCTAGAATATCTCTGTTTTTCTCGAGCAATATACCATTGGTTGAGAGAGTAACATTAAGTCCGTTTGATTTAGCAGCTTCAATACCTGGCCGAAGTGACTTAGACAGCAAAGGTTCACCCCCGCTGAAAACTACTTGTTTTGTCCCTCTTGCAGCAAGGTACCCTAGTGTTTTTTGCCACTGTGCAGGAGTAACACCACCCTTACGGGAGTGCTCAGGTCCCCAACACCAATCACAGCGCAACTGGCATTGCCCAGTGACTCTTAAATCTACTGTATGAGGTGCACCGGTAGCAGTGTCACCTCGAACCCCATCGATACGTTCAAAAGATCCTTTTCCCATACGTCACCAATCCCGTTTAATTTGCTGCAACGTCTAAAAGTAGTTTTAGTTGACCGAGCATACTCTAAATATAGACATTATTTAGCCCTTACAATACGACAAACTTTTATCTGTTGGTGAAGCATATTATAGGGTCGTAACTTTGTCAACTTGTAAATGTTACAAGTTGACAAGTATTACTAATCTGGGAAGATGAAAGATCTTAAAGAGCCTAAATATTTGAAAGCCTTTGGCAAAAGACTGGCTCAAATACGCCACGAGCATCACCTAACCCAAGAGCAACTTGCTGAAAAAGCAGACATAACGACACTATCCATTGCTTTTTTAGAGACTGGTAGACGGTGGCCGCGCATAGCGACTTTACACAAACTAGCTCATTGCCTAGACGTGCCGATTGA
>JBNQGE010000024.1:0-3824 GCA_050436805.1 Candidatus Saccharimonadota bacterium | reverse complement strand
CTCAGGTTTTCGCGGGCCAGCGCTTTTTCAAGCACCCATCGAATCGATTCGTCGTCGTCAACAATCCAGATTGGTTTCATGTGGTTTCTGCTGCGTCAAGAACGCAGTCCTTTAAACTGTTTGTCATCGCGATGAAGCCGCACTATCAACTTGCCCATCTTGCAGGCAGGTATCAAGGTAGCGGTATCAGAATTCTGAAATCTGTATATCCCGGCCGGCTTTCGCATTCGATGACGCCCATGTGCTGTTGTACAAAGGTTTGCGCCAGCGTCAAACCCAGGCCGCTGCCGCCGTCGCGTCCCGACACCAGCGGATAAAAAATGCGTTCTTGAATCTCGGCCGGAATGCCAGGTCCATTGTCGATGATATGCAAGTCTAGTGCCAGCCGGTAACGCACCTTGGCCAGCGTCACCTGGCGCACTACCCGGCTCTGGAAAACCAGCTCGGCGTCGCCCGCCTTGATGCGCTCCTGCAACGCTTGCGCGGCATTGTGCGCGATGTTGAGGATGGCCTGGATCAGCTGTTCCTTGTCGCCGCGGAACTGCGGGATCGACAGATCGTAATCGCGCTTGATGCTCAGGCCGCTCGGGAATTCGGCCACGATCAGGCTGCGCACCCGCTCGCATACCTCGTGGATATTGACGTCGCCCACGATCTGCGCCAGCCGGTGCGGCGCCAGCAGGCGATCCACCAGGGTCTGCAGGCGATCGGCTTCTTTGATGATGACTTGCGTGTATTCGCGCAATTCCTTGACGTGGCGCTCCGGCAGTTCGAGCTCCAGCAGCTGGGCGGCGCCGCGGATGCCGCCCAGGGGATTCTTGATTTCATGGGCCAGGTTGCGGATCAGTTCCTTGTTGACCTGGCTCTGGTCGATCAGCCGCTCCTCGCGCTCCAGCTTGAGCTGCTGCACATTCTCCCGCAACTCGATCAGCACCGGCATCTCGGGGTTGTCGAGCGCGGTGACGATGGTGTCGACCCACAGCGGTTCGCGTCCCACGCGTTCCAGGATCAGGTCCTGGCGCGAGTCGTCGAACTGGTGCTGCAAGGCTTGCTCGAAAATCGCCAGCAGCTGGTCCGGGTTCAGGAACAGGTCGGACAGCGTCTGCTGCTGCAGCAGGCGGCTGGAACTTTCCAGCAGGTTTTCCGCGGCGGCGTTGGCAAACACCAGGCGTCCGTGCTGGTCCAGCACCAGCACCGCGGAAGCCAGCAGGTCAAGGCTGGCGAGCACGTTCCGTTCGGCGGTTTTTATTGGCATCCTGGCATCCTTGTCAAAAAGCCCGGCCCAGGCAAAGCGAGGCGCGGCGCGCCGGCGTCATTGAGACTGCGAGTGTGATTGAAATAGTGCATTTTCCGAGCATAACAAGCTTTGTAAGCGATGTCGGTGGGTAATATGCAGGATCGCCACATTATGGTGCGTCCGGCTCTGCTCTATCTTAAACCGGGTAGGCAAAAATAAAGGCCGCGAAGGCGGCCTTATGCATTAAGCAAGGTTGATACCATGCGCGGTGGTTACTTCAGATTCGACAGTTCCCGGTTGAGCGCATCGATATTTTTCTCGCTGCGGGAAATGTCTTCTTTCATCGACGCCACGCGCTCCTGGTACTTGGCGTAGTTTTTCTCGTTGCCTTGCCGCTCCGGCGTGCCGTCGTTGTAGTCTTTCTTGAGATTGGCCAGGCGCTGCTGCTCGTTCTTCAGCTCGTCCTGCAGGATCTGGCGGCGGTCGTTGTCGCGCGCCTTTTGCGTGCCGTTATCGACTTTCGGAAAGTCGGTCGGGGTGGAGGCCGCCGGCTTGCTGGCAGCAGTGCCTTCGCGTGGCGGCTTGCTCGATGAAGTCACGGTCAGCGGCGGCAGGCTGACGCGCTTGCAGCCCTTGGTGTCGCCCGTGTTCTTGTATTCCTTGACGCCGTTCTGGTCCACGCAAAGGTAAACCTCGCTTTGGGCGTAAGCAGTGCCTGCGGCCATGCTGACGGCCGCCAATAGCAGAAATCCCGATAAAAGACGCTTCATAGACTTTCTTCGCAATGGCAATTCAATCGAGCCGCTAGTTTATGTCAAGAAACATGCAATGACAAACCATCCTGCACAATATAGTTTGCAATATGCGGATAGCTAAAACAAGTGTATTAAAAAAACAAAAGGACAGGGAGATCCCTGTCCTTTATCTTGCAGTCCGCCCTTGCAACTGGCAAGAGCGGAGGTGCAAACTTGCGAACCGACTTATACCGAATAGTACATATCGAATTCGATCGGGTGAGTCGTCATGCGGAAGCGTTGAACTTCTTGCATTTTCAGATCCAGATAGGCATCGATCATGGTGTCGCTGAATACGCCGCCGCGGGTCAGGAACTCACGGTCCTTGTCCAGCGCTTCCAGTGCTTCTTCCAGCGAAGCGCAAACGGTAGGGATCAGCGCATCTTCTTCTGGCGGCAGGTGGTACAGGTCTTTCGATGCTGCCTCGCCCGGATGGATCTTGTTCTGCACGCCGTCCAGGCCTGCCATCAGCAATGCCGCGAAGCACAGGTACGGGTTAGCCAGCGGATCCGGGAAACGGGTTTCGATGCGGCGGCCCTTTGGATTCGCTACGTGCGGGATACGGATCGAAGCCGAACGGTTACGCGCCGAATAGGCCAGCTTGACCGGTGCTTCAAAGCCTGGAACCAGGCGCTTGTACGAGTTGGTGCCTGGGTTGGTGATCGCGTTGAGCGCCTTGGCGTGCTTGATGATGCCGCCGATGTAGTACAGCGCGAAGTCCGACAGGCCGGCGTAGCCGTCGCCCGCGAACAGGTTCTTGCCGTCTTTCCAGACCGACTGGTGCACGTGCATGCCCGAGCCGTTGTCGCCGACGATAGGCTTGGGCATGAAGGTCGCTGTCTTGCCGTAGGAGTTGGCCACGTTCCAGACCACGTACTTGAGTATCTGGGTCCAGTCGGCGCGCTCGACCAGGGTGCTGAACTTGGTGCCGATCTCGTTCTGTCCCGCGCCGCCCACTTCGTGGTGAAACACTTCCACCGGAACGCCCAGCGATTCCAGGATCAGGCACATTTCCGAACGCATGTCCTGGAAGCTGTCCACTGGTGGCACTGGGAAGTAGCCGCCCTTGACGGTCGGACGGTGGCCGGTGTTGCCGCCTTCCAGCTTTTCGCCGGTGGTCCACGATGCTTCTTCGGAACCGATCTTGACGAAGCAGCCGGACATGTCTGCACCCCAGCGGACGTTGTCGAAAATAAAGAATTCAGGTTCCGGGCCGAAATAGGCGGTGTCGCCCAGGCCGGACGATTTCAGGTAGGCTTCAGCGCGCTTGGCGATCGAACGCGGATCGCGGTCGTAGCCTTTGCCGTCGGATGGCTCGATGACGTCACATTGCATGAACAATGTGGTTTCTTCCATGAACGGGTCGATGTTCGCGGTGTTAGGGTCCGGCATCAACAACATGTCGGAAGCTTCGATACCCTTCCAACCAGCAATAGAAGAACCGTCAAATGCATGACCCGACTCAAATTTATCGATATCGAAATGAGAGACAGGGACAGTTACGTGCTGTTCCTTGCCTTTGGTGTCAGCGAAGCGAAAATCAACGAATTTGACTTCGTTGTCTTTTGCCATTTTCAAGACTTCTGCGGCCGTCATTGCCATGTGAATCTCCTAAATATGAAAGGTATTGCAATTTTAAATTGTGCGACCTGCTCAGGATCTGTTGCACGCAGCTTTCCGCGTCGCAGTAACATCATGATGTACAGGTAGTGAGCAAACTATGACCGGACAGCAATTCAGTACGACCAGAACTCAGTGCAGGATGATAGCAGAATCCATGCCACCATCCTTTC
>JBNQGE010000023.1:0-79786 GCA_050436805.1 Candidatus Saccharimonadota bacterium | reverse complement strand
CCGGTATACGGGCCCACTTGTTCGGCAGTGCCATATTTGCCGTTCAAATATTCGCGGACAAAGTAGCTGGAGGGTTTGGCGTACTGCGGAAAATCAAAGGTCGCTATATCGTAGCCGGCTTCGGTCAGACGGTCGGCCAAAAGCTGGAATTGTGTACCTTTACCCGATCCGTCGGTACCTTCGATAACAATAAATGTGCCTGTTTGCCGTTCCATGATCCCTCCACGTTAATGCCGTCGCCCTTCCCGACTGCAGTTATTGAATTAATTTAGTCACAAAACGTGCGCTTATGCAAGAAATTGCTTGCCGACAATGTTGTCCGGGTGGTCTTTGTTGAATAATTTTTGACTGTCCTCGAGCAAGTAGACGGTGCGTATGCCGTTGTCGAGCATAGAGCCCCAGCATGGTTCGCAGCACCACCAATGACCCCATAGATAAATCTCGGCACCATCCAAGTCTTCATCAGTTACACCGTTCTCGTGCGCATCGCGAATGGCGCTTGGTTCACCGTGATTTTCTGGGCTGCAGCCTTCGCATAATTCGTAGCCTTGACCACTTGGCATGTGCAGGCGCACGCGCTCGCAACCATTTTCTTCGTGGTACGTGCTGCCATTGGCGCCGCGACCGATGACAACCCCATCTTTAACGATAAGACTGGCGTTCGGCATGGTTTTGTCGAGCGAGGCTTGCTCGGCGTACGCCCGTGCGGCCGCCATAAACTCGTTGTCAGCGCTTACATACAAAATTGTTCCGTCCTCGGGCATGTAGGGATATTCAATCATTTCGGTCACAGATAATCTTTCGTTATACAAATTACACCTCTCTTTACTGGCAATTTTATCGGACCTTGCCTATAATCACAACCAAATGGCACGATTTGACGAGATATACCAATCTATGTTGCAACAAATCATGCGCTCCGGGGTACGAGAGGTAAACCAGCGCACGGGGCATGAAACTGCCGCGTTTCCGGGCCTGCATTTTTCGATGGATCTCGAACGTGATGGATTTCCGCTGCTTGCCTTGCGTAAAATTCCTACCAAAATATTCATTGCCGAACAGATTTGGTTTATCTCGGGCGCGCGTAAACCCGATGATTTCTTGCGAGACTTTACGCGTATTTGGGATGACTTTACGAACCCGGGCGACGTGGTCACGGTAGCCTACGGCTATCGCTGGCGTAAACATTTTGGCCGTGACCAGCTCGCAAAACTAGTGGAGCTACTCCAAAACGATCCATCGTCCAGACATGGTGTGGTGGTTACGTGGGACCCAGCCAACGACGGTTTAGGCGGCATCAATAAGGGCAATATTCCCTGCCCGTACACCTTTACGGTCAATATTATCGGCGGCCGCTTGAACATGATGAACGTGGTACGTTCTAACGATATGATCTTGGGCTTCCCGCACGATGTCGCTGGATTCTCTTTGTTGCAGCTTATTCTGGCCCAAAAACTGGGCGTGCGACCGGGTGTATATTCGCATATTATTGCCAACGCACACGTGTACGACATTCATTATCCTGCAGCCAACACTATGATTGAACGCCTGACCGACCAAAAGCCAATCACGGTGACACTCCCCGAAGATAGCTATGACCGCGCCGAGAAAAAAGATCATGCATTAGTAGAAGAAATTAACACCTTGCTCACTGAGCAATACCGCCCGGATGACGCAATTAAAGGATTGAGAATCGTACTATGATACAAACTTCGATTATCGCTACTGTTTCGGCCGACGGATTTATCGCTCGCGAGCATAATGAACTCGCCAACTGGAGCAGTAAAGCCGACAAGAAACTATTTGTGGAGCTCACCAAGCGCGCTGGTGTTATGGTGATGGGTGCGAGCACCTACAAAACCATTGGCCGCGCCCTGCCCGACCGACGGAGCATCGTCTATACGCATGGGGTTATCGACCAAGAGGGCGTCGAAGTAACTACCGAACTTCCCGCTGATTTGCTTGCTCGCCTGGAGAGCGAAGGCTTTTCAGAGGTAGCAATTTGCGGCGGCGCGACAATATATGACGTGTTCTTGCGCGCTAGTTTAGTTACCGATATCTACCTCAGCGTGTCACCACTGCTATTCGGAGCAGGCATTTCACTTATGACAGGTACGCTGGACATACGGCTCAAACTCAAAGATTCAAAACTTCTCGATGAAGACACCATGCTATTGCATTATGAGGTTGTATAATGTCGGTACTTACCAAAGATATCATCCTAACCTATATCGATAATAAAAAAATTGTCTTTAAACCAGGTCTTGATTCGTTCCAGATCCAGGCACATTCTGTCGATCTTCGACTGGGCTTTACGTTTCTGATCCCGAAATCGTGGCACATTACCAAAGCCGGTCGTGAACCGTTGCACATGGATTATTACTCGGTTGATCGTCCGGAATATTTTGATATCGTCGAACTCGAAAAGGGTCAGTTCTTTGATTTGCTACCCGGTGAGCATATCTTGGTTTCGTCACTCGAAACACTCATGATCCCCAATGATCTTATGGCGGTCATGTATCCTCGGTCGAGCACCAATCGCAAAGGTATTTCAGTTGACCTTACGGGCATTATTGATAGTGGGTACGAGGGCCAGTTGGTGATCCCTATTCGTAATAATACCAATTCACAGACCGTTCGATTGTATCCGGGTGAACGTTTTTGCCAAATTGTGTTCCAATCGCTTGGCGACAGTGTTGCGCCACGCCAGAGTCGCTACCACCGTCGTGATATCATCGAAGGTGTTGACGTTGACAGCTTGGATCAAGAACGCCAGATCGAAATCGATCTCATTATGTCGGGTGATATCAAAAAGCTAAAGAGCGATCACCCGGTTGCGCGCCCAATATCCGACGACACTCCAAAGAGCTAGCATATATCACCACTCGCTCAGTTGCGGTATAATAAGCAAGGTAACTATGAAATACACCCCTGTGCTTACACATCATCGCTCGCTGTTTGTCGCTCGACTCGTAGCTTACGGCGTAGCGCTAAACGGTTTGGCAATTATCGCCACGCCTATCGTAAGCGGCCTCTTGCAGCGTCATGGCCTGCATTTTTACTCCGGCTCTGGCCGTTTTATTTTTGATGCGCAATTGGTTTTAGCTCTTGCTCTGCTGTATCTTAGTATCTTGTTGCGCCGCGGAAAACGAACTGCCTGGTTTGTAACGCTTTGCGTCTACGCAGCGATGTTTGCACTTAATATTGGCCATTTTATTGATACTACTGTCCCGCTCGTGGATTTGCGGGTCAGTTTTTTGAGCGATGTTATCATGCCTGCTTTTGTTGTTATCAGTTTAGTGCTATCACGCCGGGCTTTTACCGTCAAAAGTGACATTAGTAGTTTTACGTTCTCGCTGCGAATCATTGCTTTGGTAATGGCGGTAACATTTATATATGGCGTGAGCGGTTTTTTGCTGATGGATCGCCATGACTTTCACGAAGAGATCACCGTGCCGGATGCTATTCATCGTACGATCGACCAGTTTGACCTGACGACTAACACCATACTGACGCCCCATACCCGGCGTGCCAAAGCATTTATGGACTCACTATCAATTCTGAGTTCGGCCTCTGTTGCCTACACATTTGTGTCGCTATTCCAGCCACTGCGCGCCCGCTTTACCGACCAAGCGCATCATCGTGAAATAGCCGAGCGATTGCTCAAGAAGTACCCGGCCAGCAGTGAAGATTTTTTCAAGCTGTGGCCGCATGATAAATTGTACTTTTTTAACGAAAACCAGACAGCCGGCTTGGCGTATAGCACCCACTATGGCGTGGCGTTAGTTGTTGGTGACCCCATGGGTGATCATAAAGCGTTCCCGGCGCTGCTCGATGATTTTGATATTTTCTGCCAAACCAATGATTGGGCTGTAGCATTCGTGCACACCGATCCAAAGTTCAGCGAATTGTACAAACGACAAGGGCTTGCACTCCAAAAAATTGGTGAAGAGGCAGTTGTTACGATTAAGGATTTCTTGGAAACGGAAGCGCATAATAAGTATTTTCGCCAAATTTATAATCGATTCACCAAGCAGGGTTGCTCGGTCGAAATTATGCAGCCGCCCCACAGCGATGCCCTGCTTTCTCGATTGCAGTACATCTCCGACGAATGGCTAAAGCGGCCTGGTCGTCGTGAGCGTCGGTTTATGATGGGCTATTTCAGCGCAGATTACATGCAACACGGCCCGGTAGCTGTTTTGCGTGATGATGCCGGTACCATCCAGGCGTTCATCAACCAGATTCCTTCGTACGATGATGCCGAAGCAAATTTTGACATGTTGCGCCCCGCCCAGGCTGCACTCGGTAACAGCAACGATTTTATCTTGCTCGAGTTTTTAAAACATCTCGATAAGCAAGGCTTTACTCGCCTGAACCTTGGCTTATGCCCGCTGGCTGGCCTGACATCAAACGATGAAGCCAACACGGTCACCAACAACGCGTTACGCTTCTTGTACGCCAATGGCGACCGGTTCTATTCGTTTAACGGATTGCAGCGGTTCAAGGCAAAATACAACCCTGAATGGCAGGGCCGTTACATAGCATATCGCGGTGGCATCCGTGGCTTTACTCGTGTCATGAACGCGCTTAATCGCGCCATGCGCATCTAGCTACTTGCTCCCAAGAATACCGCGATCAAATAAATGGGCGTCCATTGCCCGAAACGCGCCAAGCGGCGTTGGACTGAGGGTGCTGTGATGGTCTGACTCGTATTCCGATGGGTAGAGCGGCTGGAACGTCCTGACGTCAGCATACGGCAATGTGGTTACCTCTTTGCGGAACGCTTGGTGATGATATGGCACGTCGTCGATGTGGAGCACGGGGATCGCGCGTTCATCGGGAGTTGGAAAAGGCTCCATGCACTGCTCGATTAAGAGTCGTGCCGCGACGCCCTTGTTCATAATGCCTGCAACATTTCCGTAGTTTCGTGGGAACAAAATGGCGTCCAGGCTGCCCATCATGCGCTCGGCTAGGAACCGCACCGTTGCCTCTTCGCAGCCGGGTAATGTGGAAGTGTTCGCGAATGTGTAGATGCCTTGTTCGCGCCAACCGCGAGCTAACGTGGCCATGTCGTCGATGCCTTCCATTTCTCGCACGAGGCCGTTATTCATAAGCGCCGTGATGTATGCGGTGATTTTGTCGTCATCACCCTGGATCAATTCCATATCTGCGCCGTAAGCGTGAACGTTGGCTATTGGAGTTCCAAAAGGTTGCTCGAGTGCCCACAAGCTAGCGCAGGTGTGGCGCACAACTTCGCACAGGTCGATCGATACGAACGCCTTTGGCTGTTCTTGTGGCATGTATGCGGCTCCAAGCAATTCGGCGGTAGTATGGGGCTTGTCGAATCGACCAGTATAAGCTTGCCAGGAATCTTGGAGCTCCTCGGGTGTAATAACGGGATATTCACGAGTGAGGCTATCGAGTGGTAGGGTAATTAATGTTTCGGTCATTGTTCAAGTATAGGATATTGTCGCAACATTGCAACACACCTGGCCGAGTGTGGTTTTGTCTACCAAAAAGACCGCACATGGCGTGCGGTCTTTTGCTGTGCTGATACCCCGCGGAAGTGTTTTAGGCTTCGTTGACGTCAACAGTGATCGAAGGGCCCATTGCTGTTGCAAGGTGGATGCCCTTGATGTAGTTACCCTTAACAGAGTTTGGCTTGTTGCCACGGATGCTTGCAAGCACGGCACGAGCGTTTTCTTCAAGCTTGGCTGCGCCGAAAGAAACTTTACCAATGCCCATGTGTACGATACCGGTGCTGTCAACGCGGTATTCAACGCGACCAGCCTTGGCTTCTTTAAGGGCCTTGGCGACGTCGGTAGTAACGGTACCACTCTTTGGGTTTGGCATAAGACCGCGTGGACCTAATGCGCGAGCGTACTTACCGAGCTTTGGCATGTTTGCAGGAGTAGCGATCAAGATGTCGAAGTTCATCTGGCCCTTATCGAGCTGCTTGGTGAGTTCTTCTACACCGCTGATGTCGGCACCTTCGGCGTTTTCGTCAGCAAAGACGGCAACACGTACAGTGCGACCGGTACCAGCTGGCAATACGAGGTTGTCGCGAATGTTCTGGTCAGCGTGACGTGGGTCAACGTTGAGGTTGATGTGAATTTCTACGGTTGCGTCAAACTTGGTTGGGTTTGTCTTGGTTGCAAGTTCAAGAGCAGGTACTAGGGCGTACTTCTTGTCTTTTTCAACTTGTTCAGCGCTCTTTCGGAAGTTTTTGCCCTGGCGTTCCAAACGTGAACGAGTTGGGTTTGCGCGTTGAACAGGCTTGTCCTCAGCTTCTGCAGCTTCAGCTTTACGCTCTTCTTTGGCTTGTTTTTCTTCGGCTTCAGCGATTGCTTTTGTGCTGCGCTTGCCGGCCTTGGCGGTAGCCTTTTCTGTTTCTGGAGTTGCTTCTACAACCAAGTCAGCAGCTTCAACTACTTCTTCGATTGGCTTCTTGGCGTCTTCTTTTGCCATGGTTGAATCCTTTCGTGGTGCATGCGACGCCCTAAACGTCTCCCACAAATTAGTTATGATATCTGTTATTATACACTATTTTGACGTATATAAAAAGCGAGTCCTGTTTCCAGAACTCGCCTCTAGAAGTGAAGTGGTTTAGGCTTCGATTTCGACGCCCATTGAGCGTGCGGTACCGGCAACCATCTTTTTGACGGCTGGGATATCTTCGGTGTTCATGTCTTTGGCCTTAGCTTCAGCGATTTTGGTCAGCTGGGCGTCGGTCAATTTCTTTTCGATCTTTTCGGAGTTAGGCTTGCCTGAACCCTTTTTGATGCCAAGTTCGGCACGAATCAGATCATCAGTTGGTGCGCCAACAACGTGGAAGGACATCGTTCGGTCATCGTAAATAGTTACGTGAACAGTTACCATCGCACCGTTGAGGTCCTTGGTTTGGTCGTTGAACGGGTTGATGAAGTCCATCATGTTTACACCGTGCTGACCCAAAACGCTACCTACTGGAGGAGCTGCACTTGCGCGGCCAGCGGGAAGTTTCATCTTTACATTTGCTTTTACAGCTTTTGCCATTGGTTTATTCCTTATAGATTTGTCATACGCGACCGAGCTAGTTGAAGCGACTCGGGTCGCATGTGCGTAACGAGGTCCATTATACGGTGTTTAATGGAGTATGTCTACTAATTAATTGTACATAGCGGTTAAACATTATATAGTATATAACTGAGATAGTATTCTCATCCGTCGAGACACAGGAGTGTGGCACCCATGTCATTCACGTTGCAATTGCCGGAGGGTTTCGTCTTCGAAGGAGCCATCCAGTTCATCGAGGCCGAGGTCATCATCGACCGCATCGATCTCAGCACGCTCTTCCAGGAGTTCAGCACCTACTTCTATGGATGCTGGCGCGACCATGACATCGATCTGGAGGTGACCGACTACCCCAAGATGGAGGTTGTGATCAACGACGCTCTCTTCAGTGCTATGATCGTCGACATGAATCAGTTCGGCCGACTTATCCTCGAGGTGGACGCAAAGGTTGCCGAAGTCTTGGGCGTTCCCGCTACACAAGGCATGTACTTTTACGTTAGGACTCGGCCTGCTGAACATACTGCTGAGTCCGCGACGGACCAGGAGGGTGTTATGCTACACCGCAGTGAAGCTGACCCAGATGGCCCCCTCGAAAGAGATCACGCTGACGCCATTATGGCCTACAGCTACCTTCGCTGACCAGCACCACTCCTCGGGACGGAGAACTATCTTTTAAAGATCTCCGTCCCCTCGACCCCCGTCAATGATTGTGTAATCATTCCGATGAGCCTAAAAAGGGCGAAACGGGAAAATTAAAAACAGCACCGTTCGGAGTGCTGTTTTTAATAAAAGAGTAAAAATTAGACGCGCTTGACCTGCAGGCTGTCGAGCTCCACAGGAGTTTCGCGGCCAAACATGTTGACCAAGACTTTGAGCTTGCCCTTTTGAGAGTCGATTTCGTTGATAGCGCCGTCGAAGCCCTTGAATGGACCATCGATAATGTTCACAACATCACCCAAACGGAAGTCGATCTTGTGCTTAGGCTGTTCGAGGCCCATGCGTTTCTGAATCTTTTCGATTTCATCAACGCCGATAGGAGTTGGCTCGGTACCAGAGCCCACGAAGCCAGTAACACCAGGAGTGTTGCGTACGATGTACCAAGCGTCTTCTGACATCTTGATTTCAACCAATACGTAGCCCTGGAAGATGCGCTTTTCGACGACACGGCGCTTGCCGTTCTTGATCTCGATCATTTTTTCTTTAGGAACCAAGACCTGGAAGATTTTGTCCTTCATGTCCAAAGAATCTGCACGCTGGCGGATTGATTCGGCTACTTTTTCTTCGTAACCACTGTATGTGTGGATTGCGTACCATTGTTTGGTCGCGTCATATCGCTTGTTCATTATTTGATTAGCACCTGTTTAAATATTTTATCGAGTCCAAAGTCGAGCAACGCAACGAGTACACCGAAGATAACCGCAAACATCACGACAGCCATAGTGAGTTGACGAGATTGCTTGAACGTTAACCAGGTTACTTGGCGAAGTTCCTTCCAACTATTGCGGAAATAACGCGGTAACAAAATGCGACCGATGATACGGAACACCTTGAACCGAGCTAATCCGTGGGCAACTTTGGCAATTCCCCGTCCGATTGCGCGAGCGGGAGCAGTAAAGCCGTGCCATATTTGGCGACCTTTGCTAGTTTTTTCTGCTGCTTCAGTAGTTTTAACGGTTGTCTCGCGGACGGTTTCGATTTTTCGAATCCGGCGCTTGGGTTTTTGATTTGTTTCAGCCACTCTGATCCTCCTCGGATTCTCTCATCTAAAAAAGCCTACTTATTACAGTAGGCTCCGATATGTCAAGCATAGGCTATATATATAAGAATGTCAATCGAATGTTTTGCCCAGGACGCCTACTTACTATATGATAGCAGCAATGTATGTGATTGAAGCCCTTCCAGTAGCATTTTGTCGAGACGGCGAAGACGAAGCGTTCTACTGCGTGGCCGATCCATCCGGAGACCCTGATCATGACTTACGCAAAGAGATCGAGGCCAAGCTTATCCCACTGACTCTCGGCGCGCTTGCTGTTGGGGCGATTGAAAAATGTGATGCCAGCGCGCTGATTTGTAATATATATGAGCCGTGGGTGCGCGCTGATTCTTTGGAGATACCACACGACGTGTACGAAACATTTTTGACGGTACTTCAGCCCGCATTTCTTGAAGATAGAATGGATCAATGTGTGTTCCAGGCCGGCAAGGGTCTGCTGAGTAGTGAGGCCCTGGCGCAGGAGCTAGCAGCTATCGCTGCGGTCCGTAGCGCACCGCTGGCTACGTGGATAACATCGCAGGGACTGTACGCTGGTGAAGATTATCAGATGGATGCTGGTGCGTCGATTTGGTACGATCTTAAGGATATAGATGACCCGTACGATCTTGCCCTGGCCAAAGAGTTGGGTTCGGCTGGATTCAGCTGGCAGTATGAGCTGGTGTTCGAACAAGATGATTTCGATTCAGAAGATGATAGTGTACGCCCGAAGTTCCTGAGCGGCTTGCGCCATAGGCAGCTCATTACCATCGACGAGCACAACGAGCACACGCCGCAGGTAACCATTTTAAACGCTGAGCATCCAGTTCGACACCAAGAGGGCTACGTGTGGTCAAAGAGTTTTACCGAGGCAAAGCGAGCTATCGCCGGGGTGCATTTGCCTGGTCGCAATTTTATCACGCCTACCGCCTAATAACGGCTGGGCGGCGTGCCGCCGCTCCTGTATGATAAGAGCATGAACCTTGTGCTTATCGCCTTCTGTCTCGGACTGATTCTGGATGTTGCAACTCACCTCGGTACGTTTATGTGGCGCATCCGTCACTTCTTGGTCTTCTTTAACGTGCTTTTAACAGCTTTTGCTTGCGGCGCAATTGTGATGTGGCATCCAAATACGGCGAGTTTCCTGATCGGGCTCGCTGGCATCTACCGCATATTCAACGCGGTGCGTATCGTCAAGGGCCGGATGCACGAGGCGTACTTGCGCAATGCAACGCGAACGACGAGTTTTGTGCTTATCATGTTCCAGGGTTTGGTAGCTGTAGTATGGTGGCTGTGGCACATGCACAACGGCAATCGACGATTGCTTTGGGTTGGGATTTCGGCTGCACAGTTGCTTGTGGCCTGCGTCCTGGTGGCCTCTACAACTCGTCGGTTACGGCGTACGATGCCGACTGCTAGTACAAAACATTTTTCGGATGTGCAGTTGCCTTCGATCTCGATTGCAATTCCAGCACGCAACGAAACCGAAGATTTGCAGGCTTGCCTGGCGAGTATCATCGCCAGTGATTATCCAAAGTTTGAAATCTTGGTCTTGGATGATTGTTCCCAAGATAAACACACACCAGAAATTATCCGCAGCTTTGCACACGATGGCGTGCGTTTTTTGCAAGGTGACGAACCCCGCGAAACCTGGCTCGCCAAAAACCAGGCGTACGATCAGCTGGCGCGTGAAGCGAGCGGTGAACTGATCTTGTTTTGTGGTGTTGATGTGCGGTTTGAGCCAGACGCTATCCGCAAACTAGTGATCGTCATGTTGGAGCGTAACAAGCAGATGATTAGCGTTTTGCCGCGCCGCGCCGATCGTGTTACGGGGCGATTTGCTCTGGTTCAGGCTATGCGGTACTGGTGGGAACTGGTTCCGCCCCGTCGTTTGTTCAACCGCCCTGCCGTCCTGAGTAGCTGCTGGATTGTAAACGCTGATGCGCTCAAGCGTACCGGTGGTTTTGCGGCTGTCACGCGAGCTATTGTGCCCGAGGCATATTTTGCGCGCCAGCTCATTACACACGATGCCTACAGTTTTATCCAGAGCGACAACATGCTTGGCATCGAGAGTATCAAATCACCGGAAGATCAGCGCAATACAGCCCTGCGCATGCGCTATCCGCAGTTGCATCGTCGCCCAGAAATGGTCTATGTTTTGAGCCTATTTGAGCTTGGATTTTTGGTACTGCCGTTTGTGCTTGCCATCGGTGGATGGTGGTTGCCGGTTAGTCATTGGACGGTTTGGCTGGCCATTGCTGCCTCCGTGCTACTGATCATATCGTACGAGGAAATGGCAATTAGCACGCGTATCAATTACTGGATGTTTGCACTAATCGCCCTGCCATTTGTCGCGATGACTGACTTTGTTTTATTGCACCGCTCGATGTGGCAATACGAATTTTCGGAAGTTGACTGGAAGGGCCGCAACGTGTGCGTGCCCGTGATGCACACTTATCCCCACTTGCCTGAGGCTACTAAGCGCTAGGCTTGCTTGGACGGTTTGGCGGTCGCATCCGAAACGGCCAAGTTCGGAATAAAAATGGTGAAGGTTGATCCTTTGTCGATCTGGCTCTTGACGTCGATTTCGGCGTGCAACAATCGGGCGAGTTTGAGTGTTATGTACAAGCCAAGACCGGTGCCGTTATGTCTGCGTGTACGGTAATCTTCGGAACGGAAAAATTTGTCGAAGACTTTTTCTTGGTCACTTTTACTAATACCGATACCGGTGTCGCTGACCATAAATTTGGTACCCTTATCGGTGGCCTCAGCGGCAATGGTAACGGAACCCTTCTCGGTATATTTAATGGCGTTGGTTACGAAGTTCTGCAGGATTTCGCGGACGTACAATTGGCTGGAAAATAATGGTGTGATTGTCTCGGCGACCTGTGTTTTGAGCTCGAGTCCCTTGGTGGTGGCGTCAGCGCCATAGCTCTTGACGATGTCGGCTACCAGTGCAGGGATATCAATTGGTACAATGTCGACGTTAAGTTTGCCGCGTTCGGCGCGGGACAATGTCGCCAGGTCGTTGACCATGCTCGCCAGGAATAAAATTTGCTCGTGTGATTGTTGTAGGGCGGCTTTGATCTGTTCGATGTCGCCAGTTTTGTCGGCGATGAATTGGGCGTTGCTGATATTGCCCTCCGAAATAGCAATTGGTGTGCGCAGCTCGTGACTGACTACACTTATAAACTCATCACGTTCTTCCTCTAATGACTTTTCGCGGGTGATATCACGAACCAGTAGCACGTATCCGCGTTGCCCTTGCCGGCCATAGCCGAGATGCACGGGCGCTACACTCAAATATAAATTAGCGTTGCTGCCGTCTTTGTAGTGCAGCAATAAATCGCGCCGAGAGGTTGCGGTTGTGGCGGCTTCTACCAGTTCGGTGACGTTAATTTCCTGGTTGTTCTTGTCGTACAGCTTGAGCACGCTTGTGAGCGGCTTGTCCTTGATAGAACTGTTCACATCCAGCACATCGAGTGCCGCACCATTGTATATGACAATGTGCATCATGCCGTCGACGGCAATAACGCCATCGGCCATGCTGTTGATCAAACTTGTCAGGCGTTCGTGTTCGACATCGGGTCTTTTGGTGCGGCGGCGAGGGAGTTTTATCATGATGCTTTCATTATGCCATAGTTAGGGCTCGTGGTGTAAGAACTGGCTGGTAGGTATTAATTTCCTGCCGCAGCTCGCGTGCATTAGGTAGATGTTCCTCGAGCTCGGCCCAAAACGGTGGCCCATGACGCATCACTTTGGTGTGTGTCAATTCGTGCAGTAAAACGTAGTCGATAAGATGCCATGGCAATTGCATTAAGAATAAATTAAGGGTAATTTCCTTTTGTGAGCTACAGCTGCCCCATCGGCTCTTAAGCTGCTTGACCCCGACATTTTTATACGAGAAAAAGTGCTCGGTGGCCAGCTGGTTGAGACGGTCGGGCAATAATCGCTCGGCTTCTTGCTTGAGCGCGCGAATACCCGCCGCATGGGCCCGCGACTGTACTTTGGAATCGGTCGGATCAATCCGCAGCGGGTGCATGACATAAATTTCGGTATTGTATACGCGTGTCGAAACGGTCGTGCGACCTTCTTCGGCCGTAAAATAAATGCGATGATTTTTGCCAATGTATTGCCCGTGTGCAATCGGATCTGGGTTTACGTGTTTGTTGTTGGCGATCCAGCGAGCTTTGCCCTTCACGAATTCCTCAGCAGCCTTATACGGTACCCAATATGGCAACGAAACGCGCACTTCACCATCGGCGGCAACGCTCAAACGCAGGCTGCGATTCCCGCGTCGTTTGTACATAGTTACCTGGCCAATCTCGGGAATGGTAATCTGTTTGACGGCCATGAAATTAACGGATAATAATGTTTCGGCGGCTCATGTCGACGCGCCCGGCTGTGGGATTTGGTACGAGATTAACTAGGCCTGGTTTGATCAATTTGCTACCAGTTTGCATTTGGCTGGCGAGGTTGAGCTCGCGCAAGCGCTTCATAAATGCACTAAGCTGTGTGTTGAAGGTGTGCTTGCCGCTGATCACGATATACTCTTCGTTTTGCGGGTTTTGCATGCCACCGGCGATGCGGTCGAACGTGTTTTTGTCGAGAGGCATAGCGAATTTGTCGTCGCTGCGGCGGCGATCACGCTTGGTTACGCGTGCCATGGCGCTTTCGTGGTCAATCTGGAGCCAAATAAGCAAGTTTTGGGCGTGAGCCTTGCGAGCGGTTTCGCGCAATTGACGACGCTGGCTTACGCGCAGCGCATTGGTGTCATACACAACGCTAATACCGGCGCTCAGGAATTCACCGGTCATGTAATCCATGAGTTGCGCAATAACTTGGTTTTCGTCTTTGTCGTATTGGGGGTTTTCGAAGAGTTCACCGCGAATGCGATCACCCTGAATGTGGGCTGCTTGGAGGTGTTCGCACAGCTGCCTGGCGAAATAGGTTTTACCTGCTCCCGGGAATCCGTAGAGCGTAATTAGCAGTGGCTTTGTAGGGATAACCTTGGACATTAACTATAAGTATGCCAGATTATCGGCAAAAGGAAAAGCACCTGCAGGATATTTGCGTGACCATCCCGTATTTACTGGTAGTAATAGGCGTTGCTGACATCAAGTTTCACAACACATGTTGGCTCTTCTGAGAGATCCAGTAAAACCGTCAAGCGTTCGGTTGTATTCAGCCCACTGACGGTGATGATTTGTTTTGTGTCACTCTGAATCGGCGCTAGCGTCGGCCCGTCATTGCCATTGTACGTTGGTGTGACATTGAGTTTGGCCGGCGCTACGCATGAGCCCGTGTCGATCAGACTCGTAAGTTTGTAGGTAATCGCGAGGCGGTGATGTTTGGTGGGTGGCAACACAACTGAGGCCTTGTTGCCGTCCTTCATGGTGTCGTTATTGTGGAGCTGAAGTTGCTGTGTAACGGTGTAGGTTTGCCAATGGTTAAACGAGATTCTGGTAATGGCTAACGGTGCCAGGAACGCTAGAAGGCCTACTGCAATACCTGTCACAACGTATCGTGGTGCAAACGTAAGGGTGGGTTCATCTTTGGCGCTGGCTGCGTCTGGCTTGGCTTCTGATTTGCCAGCTGATTGGGGCGGCTGCAGCAATCGCTGAACGCCGGGGACAATGCTGGCCAAAAGACTCAAAACGGCAACAACTAAGCCCCATATTTGCGCGTGATGGTCGCCGGCCTGCCCTAACTTGTCCAGAAAAACACCCAAGTACAGCACCGAACCCAGGCATAACCCAACCACGATAGCCAGCTGCCTCTTTTTGAGATAATTCTTTATGTAGTTGGACGATGTGTGATGTGATTTTGGCATGCAATCTCCTAATCTGTCCTACATGATTCCGTGTCGATGGTGCTGGGATCCGGTTTGAGCGCGCTAACGTTTTGGTTGGTGTCAGTTTGAATGTTGGCCGTGAACGCTGCGTTCCACTGGGTATTCACGAAGCTTTTGAGGATGGTCGCAACCTGGTGGCACAAACCCATGTTGTCCTTCGACAGGCCGACGCCGTATTTTTCGTACGTGCCCGGAACAATAATGCCCGGCAGCACTTTGAGCGAACTGTTGGCGTGTGCCTGGCCTTGCAAAATTACGGTGTCGTTGGTGAGGGCCGACACGTTTGTCTCCGGATTTTTTAGGTCATCAAGGCACTGGGTAAACGTGTCGCGCTCCAAGCTTATGGCCGGAATTGTTTTTTCGAGCGCATCAAGCTTGTCGGCCGAGGTAGACCCTTTCGTCACGCACACGGTTTTGCCTGCCAAGTCGTCAATACTGTTCATGCTGTTGTCATCCTGCGACACCAAAATTCCTTGGTCGGTGCGCAGATACGGTCCGGCAAAAATGACGCCTTCGCCAATGCGTTTGTCGGTAATCGAATAGGTGCTAATCGCGAGATCGATATACTTTTGTTTGAGTTCTTGCTCGCGAGAATCAACCGTAATGGGCACAAAATTCGGGTGGTTGCCGAGCGCATCGGCAATATAGTTGGCCAGGTCGATGTCAAACCCGTTGCGCTGCCCGTCCTGCATCGAGCTAAACCCAGGGCTATCGTTAATGGGGATGCCAATGTTGATCGATTGTTGCTGAGTAGTTTTGGGGTGGGTATTGGGTTTTGCGTGTAATTTCATCCCCACAAGTACAGCGGCTCCAAGCACAACGCAGCCTGCCCCAATGGCTACGTATTTCCAAACAGCCCGATTCGTCTCTCGATTCTCATTGGCCATAGGTGTTGTCCTGTTATCTACTTGGATCATATGCCAAAGTTGCACGAAGCACAACAGTTTGCTGCTACTATTGCCGCGTATTAGAGGTGACAATTTGATCCGTTTGTCGTATTATGTCTTTGTTGTTGTGTACGCTCCGGCGCTTGCAACCGACCATAAAGGGGTGTAGCTCAGTTGGTAGAGCATCGGTCTCCAAAACCGAGTGTCGCAGGTTCGAGTCCTGTCTCCCCTGCCACGAAGAAATAACAGATGTCAAACCTCAAAACCCGAGTTGTAACAACCTCGGATTTTTCTATTCCCACCCCTGTAGAATCTGGTTCGAGCCTAGTCACCACCCCAAACATGCAAAGTTCAAACCCAATCTGTTATCATGTATGCATGAATGAAGCCTGCTACTACCGTGTCAGTGTCAAGGGAATCGTCATCGACGATCAAGATCGCGTCTTGCTGGCCCGTGAAAGCGACGGAACATGGGATATGCTTGGCGGCGGCCTTGATCACGGCGAAGATCCGATCGCCTGCCTCAAACGTGAAGTCCAGGAAGAGACTGATCTGACTGTGACAAAAGTCTGGCCTGAGCCAAAGTACTTTGTTACAGCACACAAGGCATCCAGTAATGTTTATATTGCAAATATCATTTACCAGATTGAGCTGAAGAGCCTTGATTTTACTGCATCTGACGAATGCCAAGAGCTACGCTTCTTCAGTCTGCAAGAAATGTCCAACTTGCAATTGCCGCCAAATATGCAGAGGCTAGTCGAGACTTTAACTCAGCACGTAGAAGCCAAATGGCCAGGCGAATAATTATTACGGTAATAGCCGCAACGAGCCTATCACTAATCGGTATCCTAATATCCTATGCCCGCGCCCAGCAGAAGCTTACCACCTATGAAGATAAGCAGCTCTTTATTTACCAATGCACGCAGCCCATTAAGGCAAAGCAAGGGTTTTACTATAACTTGGATGGTAAACATGCAGGTCTAGAACCGGCTGACCAAACAGAATTCAAGAAGTACTGTCACTATACAGGAATTGAATAGACTTCATTTATTATTTATCAAGCCTCTTCCTCGGTAGCCGAGACAAGTATTACTGGTATGATGGAGAGTATGGAAAGTCGTATACTTGAATTACACGTAACGCATGAGGGCAGAAGCTACACGCTTTCTACAAAGTTACGCCACAATACGCATACAGATAGTCTTGTGGTTTTCTTGCACGGTTGGGGCGGCGGCAAAGAGTGCTTTGCCGAATCATTCACAGCAGATGCACTGAAAGAATACAGTATCTGCACTATCGACTTACTGGGCTTTGGCGCATCAGAAAAGCCGGACGATTTCTCATATGATTTGCTCGACCAAGCAAATATTGTCGCTTTGGCAGTTAACTCACTTAAAGCAAAAAAGGTTTACTTGGTAGGACACAGTATGGGCGGAAGCATCGGACTCCTGGCCGTACCTTTGATTAAGAATCTCGCCATATTTATTAATGCCGAGAGTAACCTGGCGCCTAACGGCAGTGGTGCGGATGCGCGTGCGATAGCTCATCGACCCTTCTGGCTATTCAAACTCGTTACGCTGCCGCTCCTCGTAACTCTTTTACGGTATCATCCGAGGCGGAGTATGCGGCCGTGGGCGCGATGGTTTAGTGAAGCAGGTCCATTGGGCCTATATCGAAGTATCCAATCCTTGGTTGCATGGTCTGATAGCAAAAAGCTTTTGCCTCTATTCACTGCCTTGCCGCACAAAGCGTACATATATAGTGCCAATGGCAAACGCAAGAAAGATGTTGTGCCGAAACTTGAAAGCTCTGTTACTTATGAGGTAGCACGTAGCGGCCATGCGCTCATGACTGACAATCCGGCTGGTTTCTACGCGACCGTAGCCGAAATTATTCGAAGTGCTTAGCATATAGCACCTCTGTTACAGGTTTGAACTTAGTTCTTGAAGGACTGCCAAGTTAGAATGACAGAGGTCAGACCTCAAAATCCGAGTCATCAACTGCTCGGATTTTTCTATTCCGCCTCTGTAAAATCAAGTTCGAGCCCTGTCTCTCCACCAGATGTGCAACGTTCGAACTTTTACTTCGGAAATGCTACTATAGTGCCATGTCTAAGCTCATTATTCTGCGTGGCAATTCTGGTTCCGGCAAAAGCACCGTCGCGCGCGAGCTTGTCAAAGACACCACTCGCAAAACGGCCATCATTGCCGGTGACTATTACCGTGAACATATGCTCTTCCCTAAGGGCCAATATGGCGAAGCGCTCGGCGACTTAATGGCGCTTAATGTGAAGTATTGCCTTGATCATGATTTTGACGTTATTTGGGATAGTATTTTCTTCGCCCACGAGCGGAACCGGAACTATTTGGCGCAAATTCTTGCAAAGTATCATCCGCAGGATAACTTTATTTTTAACTTTGATGTCTCATTTGAAGAAACTGCACGTCGACACCAAACACGTGAACTGCGCCATGCTTTTAGTGCTGAGCAAATGCGCGAATGGTATCAGCCGGTGGAATCATTGGGCTATGACTTTGAATTTACCATTCCCGAAACCAATTCAGTCGAGCAAAGCGTGACGTTTATTAGAAAAACCGTCAATTTGAAGACACCCAGCACTAGCTAACTCGATCTGTTATCATGTAAACATGACACTGTTCGATATAATCCAGAAGATTCTACCCGATGTTCAGACTATCCCCGAAATACATGCGATGTGGCTGGAAGGCTCGTGGGCAACGGGACGCAACAATGAACATTCTGACATTGATGTATGGCTAGACATTGAAGATGGGGCTTTTGTGCAGTGTATCGACGCGTTTCGCAATACCCTTCTCAAAGTTGGAGCAATTGACTGGGAGAAATCCCGAGGCATCTACTCTACTGATCCTAAGCTCCAAAAACACACATTCCACCTGCGTGGTTTTCCTGAAGAGCAAGTGATCGAGCTGGATTTACAGGAGCATAGCCGCAACTTTGTCTTTAGCAAGAAAGAGCATACTATTAAAATCTTATTTGACCGTGACGCAACTATAAAGTGGGCTGATTAATCATATGCCCACTCAAAATTACACTGAATTTACTGACCCTATGCTTGTCACAATTTATGATGCCGTTAATCCAATTAGCAGCTACGTTGATTTTTATCTCAGCCTTGCCGATGAGCTTAACATCGAAAAAGTTATTGATCTTGGTTGCGGTACAGGATTGCTCAGCAACGAGTTAGTCAAAAAAGGCCACGAGGTTATCGGCATTGAACCTGCGCCTGAAATGCTCAAACAGGCTAAGAAAAAGTACGGCAATGAGGCTGAATGGATAGCTGGTAGCGCAGAGGCATTACGGACTGACATGCAGGCAGACCTTGTTATTATGGCTGGACATGTTGCTCAGTTCTTTTTGGATGATGACATATGGCAGCAGGCCTTACGAAGTATGTATCGTGCGCTTAAGCCTGGCGGTTATTTGGTTTTCGAGAGTCGCAACCCGCTCGTGCGGCCTTTTGCGGATTGGCCAACAAAATCGTACACGGGCCAAATACCGCAGACGCCGCTTGGCCCCGTTGAATGGTGGCCAGAAAACCTCAATTACGATGGCTGTCGAGCAGTGTATGAACTTCACTACCACTTTAAGGGCGCCGGCAAGGAGTTAATCTCTGCCAATGAACTTCGCTTCCGCACCAAAGAAGAAATAACTGAAACTTTGCAGGATGCCGGGTTTATGTTTGAGTATGTCTACGGTGACTGGGCCTCTAAGCCGTTCGCAAATGATGACCACGAAATGATTTTTCTGGCGAAGAAAGCCTGAGTGAAATACTCCTGTTAAAAGTTCGACGTAGTTACCGGAGGACTAAATACCTCGCCCGTCGACTGACGACGTATCTTTAATTAGCTATATGTTATAATAATTTTTATGAATTACAATGTTTATGTTGCTGAACTTAGTCCAGACGCGGATGTACGAGAATATGCTGTAGAAATTCAACCACCGCTCCCCATGATTGCGTTAGATGGATTAGTTAAAAGGCTTACCACTAGAAGTGAGAGAGAATTTAACACGTTAGTCCTAGCAGAAGATGTCGCAGTGACGCGCCAAGACGAGGAAGGCACGGCATTCATAATCACGCCTACTAAGGGTTATCGCGCGCCTTCGACGCAAGCAGTGGGGGAAGAAATTGCCCAAGAACTTAATCCGTGCAATCTAGATATCCACACTATAAATATTCAACCCGTTGAAGGTTATTACGGCCTAGGCGATTAAGTTACCTTTTACTTTAAATATTTCAACCAACTTTTGAAAGCTAGTATCATTGTAAACATTAATAGCAATGAAACCGTCGATGGCTGGGTACATGATGACTTTCACAGGAGCTCCAGTAGCCTTGGAAACGCTAAGTATTCTTTACTTTTCTCAAGGTTGAAATGGCCCTGGCCGGGAATCATGATGAGCCGAGCGCCACAGTGATCGGCCACGTATTGAGCTTGGCTAAGTGGTACATATGGATCGTCATCAGAATGAACAAAAGTTAAGTCCTGAACGTGGTCTTTGATCTTTTGCCAGTCAAACATAACATCGAATAGTCGAGCATTTGCATCCCAATTGAGTGAGTTATCGTGAAATACCGAAACGGCCACAATCTTACCGATTGGAGTTACGTTTTCTTGGGCCAGGATGAGCGCAAGAATGGCGCCACTTGAATGGCCGATGATAAGTGTCTCTTCGTTGATTGGAAATGGACAGTTGATGTGCACAAAATCTGCTTCAGCGCGAAGTGATGGTTGCTCGGGATGAGGGAGCTGTGTGGCAACCAGACGGTAAAACCTTTGCCTTCCAGTTCAGACTTAAGCCATTGGAACCAGTTGCCTTCGGGCGATCCCATCGTGCCGTGGAGAATTATGGCGTTTTTCATTGTTTCGTCCAATCTTTATATCCCTCGAGCAACGCCTTGCATTTCTCACGCAAAATACCACCCGTAACTTGAACAGGCGTGCCATCCCAACGTTGTGTTTGTGGTGCGAGTTTTTCGGCGCCGTAGTCCTTCAGCTCGTAGTGGTTCTCCGGCACGTCGCTAGCATAAGCGCCGAAATAACATGCGCTGAGATTACTCCAGACTGCGGCACTCAAACACATACCGCATGATTCAAGCGTTGAGTAGAGCATGCAACCATCGAGGTTAATTGTTTTAAGATTCTGACATGCTGCCCGTATGGCAGTTGTTTCACCGTGTGCTGTCGCGTCAAAGGTAAGCCCAGGAAGGCTATGGCCTACGGCGATGATCTCTCCATCTTTCACGAGTATCGCACCGATTGCCGCACCGCCTTGGGCCTCTGTTTCTTTGGCGATCTTTATTGCTTCGCGCATGTAGGCTTCGTGGGTCATGCTACCTACTATACCAGTTTTAGGATGTTGCGATAAAAGTCACGGACGTACGGTTCAAAATCATTTGTGGTCAGTGCAGCTGGATCAATAAAGGCAATATCACGAACTGGCTCTTGCAGCACAAAATCTTCTGAAGCTAATTCGACTTTATAACCCAGGACGATGATCGGCCGTTTATTCGCCTCATCGTAGGTCTTCCAAACAAAGATCGGCAAGTCACTATTAGTCTTGACATGCACACCAAGCTCTTCCTGTACTTCACGAGCTAAGCCTTCAACTGTGGTTTCGTTATGTTCAAGCCCGCCACCTGGCAGATCCCAAAGATCGGTACCTTCTTTGACAAACAATAGCTTGCTGGCTTTAATGACGACAGCCTTGGTGCTTACTCGGTACCAGGTGGCTTCAGCATCCATTTATACAATCTCAGCAATAATCGGCCGCCCGAGTATTCTATAATCTGCCGACTTCATACCAATAGAGCTTGTCCGCCCAGCATTAAATACGATCTTTTCGTTGTCGTATAGAGTTTTGTCGCTGATTACTTCAAGCCCGAACAGATTCCCAAATGGTGGTACGCCGCCGGGTTTTACACCGTGCGTGATTTCTGCAACTTCATCTTCCGTCGCAAAGCGAATGTCCTTTGCTCCCAGTACTTGCTTGGCTTTCACGTTGTCAAATTTCTGGTCTGCGGGCATGACAAGCATGACGAACTTTTTGCCTTCGCTAGGGATTTTTATTCTCACGATCAGAGCTTTGGCACCTTGTTGTAATGTATAGCCGTCCCGGATCTCGGCAGCTTCTTCGCTGGTACGCACAGCTTCATGTTGAAATTCCTCGAACCAGTAATTGTGCTCGCGAAGTATATCGGTGATTTGCTGGTGAACGGGGTGTTCCATGACGTAGTCCTTACCGGTTATTTTTGTTGCTCTTGTGGGGTGAAAAATGTAATCTCAAATCGTTCTGGATCATTGACACAAAACGAGCTATCGCCCCAGTCGTTATCACGCAGCACAAACACAACATCTGTTCTGTCTTTCAAATCTTGCCACAATGCACGAACGTCAGGCACTTCCAGTGAGAGATCAGCACCAGCTACCGGTGTGTAGTTTGTCTCGGGTGTTAGCAGTTCAATAATTGCTGGTCCAACTTGTAGCATAACACCACGATCGTGCTCGCCTCGGTCCCATTCATTGATAACTACAAAACCAAGTGTTTGCTCATAGAAGGCTCGAGCTTTCGCGAAATCTTTCGGATAAAGCTTGAGCCGAAATCCCGTAACTGTAGTCTGGTTCATATTCAAAGTATACCCTAGCTGTTACACTAGTGGCATATGAAAAGTACTGCTCTAACTTCCCTGCCTGCGCCGCTCGATACTATTTTTATCGAAATGCAGCGTGGTGATTACAAAGATTTTGGGAGCGCGAGCGATTATCCGCTTAAAGGTGTGACCTTTGCTTCAGAATATGGCTATTTACCGGGCTTCACAGGCGAAGATGGTGTGGAACTTGATTTCTTTGTGGGTTCTCGAGCGAATGGACTCTGTGGCTCATTCACAGTATTCAGGCCTGAACTCAAAGATGGCGAACATAAATTTTACATTGCGATGACAGAAGATGAGCTCACCGAGACTCTTGAGGAATACAAGCCGGTCATATTAAAGCATGAGCCGTTACAAGATGTCCGTGAGCTGCTACGGGAAATTCAAGGATTCAAAAACTAGATGCAAGTAAGTATTCTCCAATGGAACGTCTGGTATAAAGAAGACATCCAGAACATTGCGGCGTTCCTGAAGGCATGCCCTGCAGACATCATCTGTTTGCAGGAACTCACCCAGGGCTATCAAGAGACTGAGCCTGACACTATCGAACATATTGCCCGAGCCCTTGGTTATCGGTACTATGGCCAAGGTATGCCTTTGCCGGGTAATTCCTGGGTGCAGGCAAACGCTATTTTCACGAGATTCCCCTTGGTGAGCAAGAGCTTCCAGTATATTAACGAGCCTATCGGCACCAACGGCTTTGACGATGAGTACCGCAGCTACGTCGAAGTAACACTGCAAATTGATGACACCCACCAACTTACGGTCGGTACAACCCACATGTCATACACGGATAGGTTTGCGAGTACCCCACGCAAAGAGCAGGAAGCTGATAAGCTTACTGCAATCCTCAGAACGAAGCAGCAGAACTTCACCTTTACAGGCGATCTAAATGCCGCTCCAGACTCAACGACCGTCAATAAAGTGTCAGCCATCCTTAGAAATGCCGGACCAGCTATGTCAGAAAATACGTGGACAACAAAGCCATTTTCGTACATGGCTTTGAGGAGACTGAACTGAACTGGCGTCTAGATTATATCTTCTCCACGCCCGACGTAAAAGTAGTGAAGTCCGAGATATTGAAGACTATTTATTCGGATCATCTGCCCATTTTAGCCCAAGTAAATATTAGTGATTAAATTCTACCAATCACCTCTGTTAAAAGTTTGAACTTAGTTCAGACAGGACTGCCATATTGGACATAATTGATTTATAATCTCGGAATTGCCTTCGCTAACAGATGTAGCGAAGGCTTTTTCAAAAGTTCGGTTAGTCATTTTCTGTCCTTCCAAGAATTGAACCGTTTCTGCTGTCTTTTGGGCGATTGCATTCGTGAGTTTTGTGTACGTAACAGACAAAGCGTCGCCGTTCGATGTTAGTTTTTCGAAGAGTTCGGTTATTATCACGCGTTTTTGTTCTGGAACCTTGCTTGCGTATATTTCTGCGGCTTTTTGGGATAGTTCTAGTATCGTTAGACCGCCTTCAAAGTCTGATTTTTGTTGTTCCTCGAGCTTGCCTAGTTGATCGAGCAAACTAGCCTTCTCGCTCGAGAGCCGCTCGTGTTTGGCTTCGTAGCGTTCTTTGGTGATGTCACCAGCCAACTTGTCGTCGTATAACGTTTCATCCATGAGATCGATGCGACTAAGCTTGCTGTTGATAAGCGCGGCAGTCTGCTCGTAGTATTGAATATCGTTTTGTGACTCTGCTCGGATTGCCTCGCTCGTCCAGGCAATGATCTCCTGCGACGGGCTTACAAACTTTTTGAGTGTCTCCATAACTAGCTCCTCGGCACGATCTTCACGCAGGAACTTTAATCCCTTGCATGTCGGTTGTTTGCGCTGGCATGCACCATAATAGCGTTCTTTGTGACGCTCCCAAGTAACGGCTGCGCCGCAATTTTGGCAGCGGATGATGTTTTTAAGTACCGGGTTATGGCGCGCTCGTAGTATTGGCTGCTTGTTATGCAATTTCTTTTGTACCGCGTTAAATAGTTCTTTGCTAATAAGCGGTTCTTGCGCACCTGGATAGTCCTTGCCATCGAAATGGTTAACACCAATATAAAATGGATTACTCAATATTTTGTGGACATAGCTTTTGCCACATGGCCGCCCCTTACGTGTGACTACACCGTTGTTTTTCATGAACTCTGTAATTGTGAGTATTGAGTGGTTAGGCTCAAGATAGATTCGGAATACTTTACGCATAATACTAACAGTAGCCTTATCAATGATATGGATGCGCTTACCACTTCGAGTGACTGTAATGTATCCTGGTGGCGGAGGTGCTGGCAGCCAACCTTGTGCAAGCTTTTCAGCCCATCCTTTCATAGCCTCTTCACGTAGGTTGTCCGTGTACTTCTTGGCAACTGATAAGTGAATGTTCCACATAAACTTAACGTCAGATTTAGCATTCTTATGAACAAGTAGATTTTCTTTGACGGCATGCAAGCGTCGTTCCTCATCTTGTTCTAGCCAATCGTCAATTGCGACAGCATCCCGCATATTACGCGTAAATCGATCAGTCTTCTCGACCGCTAGGTGGTAGATATCGTTCTTTGAGATGTAATGCAACATTTCAGTGAAAACCTTACGGCTTTGCTGCTTTGACGCTGTTTCAGCAATCTTGAAGACTTTAACGACTTTGAACCCTTTTGTTTGACAGTAGCCTGTAAGCAACTTCACTTGTGAATCAAGTGAGTATCCTTCATCTTCCTGCGCCTTACTGGATACGCGCGCAAGTATGACAGCGTTAGTTTGCCCCATCCTTCTCTCCTTTGTAATTATTGTATGTTAGGTATGAGCGCACCTGAGTGGACTGCTCTACGATTCTTCGGCGAGAGCCTTGAAGAAGCGTACTAGTGATCGCCCTATCTCTAATGCTTCGTCATAGGTGACAGATCTATCCTGTTCACTTTCAAGGATGAGCCGCAAGGACTCTATCCTCTCGGGTTCTAGCGCTATAATGTCACCCTCCCAAATATGCGATGTTCGAACTTCTAAGGTGAAAACTGGTATAATTAACTGAATACGCCTGTTTACTAAATGCGACGAGGAGCCAGCTATCAAACTTGTAATAATTCGTCACCCCGAAACTAACAGAGAAGCCGGTTTGCCCGGTGATGAAGATGCACTAAGCCCAAATGGCCAAGAGCAGCTTGCTCATGTTATTGGAACGTGTCGTAATGAAGAGGTGCGAGCTGTCGTTCATTCCACACAATCTCGTGCAGTATTTGCAGCAGAAGCCCTATCGCTTGCCTTAAATGCGCCAAGTATTGCTCAACAAGGTCTTGAAGAGCGAAATTTTGGCGATTGGTCTGATTGGGAATGGCCACAAATTGCTGCCGAACTCGAGAAACTTACCACCGAAGAAAGGTATACTTCTGTGCCGCCAAACGGCGAATCCTGGCAGCAAATGGAAGAGCGATTGCGCTCGGCCTTAGCGCATGTTGCTACTCTCGGCTATGATTCCGTGGCCGTTGTAACTCACTGGGGACCAATACGATCAATGCTTCCAATCGTGCGAGGGGAGCCTAAAGAATTAACGCTACAACTTGATGTAGCATATGGCCAGGCATTTGTTGAGGAGTACAAACCTGTATCATAAAGCCATGAAAACAATCGACCGCGAAATCGTATCTGCGCTCATCTTTTCCAAAGACGGCAAGCTACTTATGGGTATGAAAGATCCCAAAAGTGGTGGTGTGTATGTTGATTGTTGGCACATCCCGGGCGGTGGTGTCGAAAAAGACGAGACAAAAGAAATTGCTCTGCAACGCGAGATTTTAGAAGAAGTCGGCATTGATATTTCTGGCGCCAGTGTGGCTCTGGCTGACGACCAAGGCTCTGGCCAAACCGAAAAGACACTCAAGGAGACCGGCGAACACGTACTTTGCAATATGAAGTTCAATGTTTATCGTGTTGACCTATTAGTGGAGGCGAAAGACATAAAGCTGCAGCCGACAGATGATCTTGCCACATTGGAATGGGTGCCCATAAACAAACTTAGTGACTATAAGTTAACGCCACCTTCAATTTCACTTTTCGAACGATTAGGATTGGCTAGATAGCTCTGATATTTTTGCTGGAATTCTTTGTCAGTAATATCGCGCATAACTGATCCGGACAACGGCTTTTTGAGCCAGGGTTGTCGATCTTCTGGAATGGCGAGCGACTTTGGCCACCGCAGCGGCTCTATGCCATATGCTTCACGCCGCTCATTAACATGTTCAAAATCCTCAACTGTCGGTAGAAATGGATAATTATGCTCATCGAGTTCCCACTGTGTACCGAACACTTGAGGTTTGCGCTCCAAAATCCTTACTCTATCTGTCATCGACGGAATCGCCTGGCAGTATGCGTCTGTCTTGTCTTTCTCATAGCAGTCTATAAAAATATCGAGCACTGAACGTAATACATCAAGTGAATCATGCAGCGCCAGAATTGACACGGCTTGTGCTGCATCGGCACCGATGTTAGTCAACGTAGGCCTATCGACTTGACGCAGAATTTCCAACATTCGTTTTGACTGACCTTGCTGCTCGGCTCGCACCTTTTCAAATTCCTTGTGGAACTCGGATGTATTCTGTCTATCAAAATTATCACGCCAGAAAGATTTCCAGACTTCTTGGTCTTCACTCAAAAGCTGCGTGAGTTCTTTGCTATATTCCGGATATTTGACCATATTCTAAAGTATACACCTCTGTCATAAGTTCGAACTTAGTTCTTGAAGGACTGCCAAAAGAAGCGTCCGAGCAGTTGCTGCTTGGGCGCTTCTTTTTATTGGCTGGCACAGGACGAGGACGAATATAAGCAAAAGTGCCAGTGGCACGTTTGCAGTCACACGGCGGCGAGTCCTGTCTCCCCTGCCAGCCTAGAATAACGGAGGTCACGCCTCAAAGCCCGAGCCAGAAATGACTCGGGTCTTTCTATTCCACCGTGTTGATTTGGGTTCGAGCCTGGTCACCACCCCAAACATGCAAAGATCGAACTTATGCTGCGTATCTAATAATCAGACACAGGTATCACTTTGACTATTTTGCTTGGCAGTATCTCGTTGGGGCTGGGATTTTGGTTGTCATCACCCACAAGGATTACTTTTAGAACCTGCTGTGTCTTGAAATTGTACGCAACCCGATATTTGCCGAACTGGAGCTGTAGCTACTGCAGGATGTATGCGCATAAATATATGTACCATCGTGGCCATACACAGTTGCATTACATGAGGTGAAGTTTAAATAATGAGCTGCATATGCAGCCACCTTTTTTGCTAGTTGCGTATCGCTCCCCATGACTAGGTTTCCTGTGGGCTGCACAAATTTTCTAGTGTCACGGTTACAAATGAACAGACCGACAACGGAGACAGATACTAAAGAAAACAAGAGTAGCATTACGCGCTTCTTGCGCCTCATCGGCTACTCTCTTTATTGTCAGAGTGTTGGATGAGCCAGCCTTTGATTTCCTCAACCGGTGGCTTATCATTCACCACGTGCAACATGACTTCCTCATATTCTTGGTTGGTAAACTGCACCGTAATATCATGCAAGTGTAAAAACAATACGGCCGCCGCCATCACAGTAGCGTTTATTACCATCACGAAAGCCGTGATTATTGGCGATTGAATCGAGCAAGGCTGCTGCTTTTGTAAAAAGGTCGGTGTAGGCATCTTTGCCAAACGCGCTATGATTTGGCCGAGCTAATGCAGAACGAACTAAGTGCTCGTTATGAAAACCCTTGGAGCCACCACTCTCATCGATAATTGCATCATGAATATAGCAAAGAATCCGAAGGTCTTCTTCTGGATCGCCGCCGAACATGATTATTTTTTAGACAACTCTTTTAAAGCTGGGCTGTATTTCTTTACGAACTTCTTAGTCCAGTCTTTAACTTTTGGTGTAGGAGATTTTGTTGCCTGTGCCATGCATTTATTATAGCATCACCGGCTATTTTTCCTAGGCCTCCTCTCTCAAAGTTCGAACTTAGCCCTGAGAGGCTCCTCGGAAGTTCTAACCGAAAAGGTATGGCATTTTGTAGTATTATTGAGGAATGAAAATACGTGTTGGCACATGGAATATCGCAGGAGCACGCAAAATGCTCTCTATGGAGCGATTTGATTATGGTACGCAAGAAGAACTCGATTATTTTGCGGAACAATTGCAGACATTGCAACTAGATATTGTGTGCCTGCAGGAATCGCATGCCAATTCGCACAATAGTCTTGCAGAGCTCCTAGCAAACTCGTTAGATATGTCTTATGTTGCCGAATCACCTGGCTGCCCGTCCCATATTGATTCAACGTATATGCTCACCACCGCTATAATTTCCAGAATACCGTTTACGACTGAGCAGTCACTTTTGCTACCTCATCCAACTTTTGAGTTAAAATTTCAACATAGTGGTAAGGTTGTTCCGCCCTATGACCGCTACGCACAGGTCGTAACATTCAATAGCTTTACAGTTGCAAATATACACACCGAGCCGCTCGGTGCTTTTGGCCTACAATACGATACGGGCTTGGGAAAAGATCTGGGTCACGGTATAGACACTCTTCTTGCGGGCGCGTTAAGCCGTCCATTATTATTTCCAGCTGACTTCAATCAACATGACTTATCAAATGCATTCCCGCTTCTACTCGAGAAGTTTAGCCTGAAGGACGCGTTGCCGAATATATCAACTAAGCCATGGTACCCATCCTGACCATATATTGTATAGCCCAGAATGGCGGCTTACAGATTCGAACATTGTGCAGACACAGTCTGACCACTACCTCTGCTGGGCTGAGTTTGAGTTGCCAGAAAAACCTTAAAAGACTCACTATATCCTAGATACTGATATTGCGACAGAAGTTTCAGGCCAAATTTTCTCATCTCTTCACTAGTAGGCTAGTGCCAGAGAGAAAACTTCTTATTGAGCACATTGAGTACTTCATTTTCACCAAACATAACAACGGCAAAGTATTCTAGGTCTTCTTCGTTCGTATTCTTGGTACGTTCCTGCTGCTCAGTGTATGTGCCTTCTGTCATCGTATCTACAAAATCAGTGAAGCAGATGTCCTGCTCGACGAGTTGCTGACGCAGCGCCCGCAATTTGTTGGAGTTATCAGCACGGAGAATAATGAATGGGTTGTCAGATATGCTTTGATGTATGTTGCCTGATTTATCCTCGTAATTATCAAAGCGCATTGCGGCAACTTCGGGGTACGTGGCGCTTAAACCGGCAGTAGCATGAGCTAAGGCGTTCATTAAGCGACCTTCGGGAATCTTTTTGTTCAAAACTGCTACAAACTTATGAGTTGGTTGAACGTAATCTGACATAGACCCTCTTATGCGTTAATTTACTCTACTTATCTTGCTTACCAAATGCACCAGGGCCAGCATGGAATAAACCAATAGCAAGAACTCCGAAGGCACCCGCAACCCATGCCTGTACCGGATAGCTAGCTGCCTGCGACCAATATAACCATAGTGGTGTTGTTGCTAGGGCCATCCATCCAGCAATAAGGTTAGGAATAGGTTTGTTGCCTAACATTGAAGGATAGTTTTGTCTGGTGATGCCTCGCACAAAATGCGGTATGCCGTTTCCAAACCAGGCACCTGCCAGGAAACTGAGGATAATAGTCATAATCATGGTGTTATCATACCATTTCCATCATCGCCTAGCCCGAAAACTACGTTATGCAATTGGTGAGCCATATCTACAAACTCCTGTTATATTCCAAGGCCAAATCTACCCAGTACTCTAAATCATTTTGAGTTTGAATTGCCTCGTTAGTCAGAAACACATAGCCCGGTTGTTCTCGTCCTCGCATTACTGCAGGCGATGCGCCAGGGTGCTGCAGCGCTTCTCCGTACTTTTCAATGCCGATGCGCACCATCATGTTATGGTCGGCATGGTCGCCCACACCTAGGCATAACTTGCCATCGACCATGAAGCCTACGCTGCCAAACATTTTCTTCTCTGTAACGTTAGGGATATTTGCAAGCAAGATACGCACTTGCTCAGTTCGCGGTTCATTGTAGGCCATCTTATGCGCCAAACCAACCAATGATTACTGACGTGGCTAGAAATAGGACGAACTGGTATCCATTATTAATGAGGGTTAATCTTTGCGGCTTCTGTTCAAAGGCGTTATGAGTGGCAAGCGTTGTTGCTGAAAAGGCTAGCCAGGAGGCAAGGCCAACAGCCGAAGAGAGCCAAACAGAGTTATTTTGGAAGAACACAGCGCTTATATTAATCGTGGCGGCAAGCGCTACTATTGTTAGGATGTTTGCAAACAGCGTCAATATAATCGGTCGCTTCCCGGCTTTTTTGGAATCTGCCGAAGTAATGCCCGTATACTTTCGCCATGGACCACCGAATGCCTTTGGCGTGAACCAAGTCTTTGCCAGAACCATACTCGCCACTAGCGCTACAACAACCGCGACCCAATCAATATGTATGCTCATTTTTCACCCTTTGCTTTTTATAGTCACTTCGGAGTATAGACAGGTTGCTTGCAAAAGACAAGGATGTTAAGATGCTGAGATGCAGGAAATCGATGAAAATAGATCTAAGCGTAGGTCCAGCTGTCCGATCAGTTTTGCGCTGGATGTTTTTGGTGACAAATGGTCATTACTCATTTTGCGTGACATTATTTTTTATCACCGTACCCGCTTCAGTGACTTCACGCCACAGGAAAAAGCAGCGACTAATGTGCTCAGTGATCGGCTCAAAAAGCTAGAACAGCAAGGTATTATTGAGAAACGGCGTGACCTCACACTAAGGAACCAATACATCTATACTGTCACAGAAAAAGGCGAGCAACTCATCCCAATGCTCATAGAGTTGACACTATGGGGCCTCGAGCACGATGCAGATTCTCTTGCCAGTGAGGCCTTTATCGTACGCATGCAAAGTGATAAACCAAAAGTGGTACGCGAGATTGGTCGCTCGATTAGACAGGGTACGTTTACCAACTACCGAATTAAGAAGATGGGCATTAATCCATGAACCTAAAAGTCGACTCGGGCGCAGTTGACAGAAGTCCCAAAAAGTCATCGAACGTAACAGATACGTAACCAACCGGCTCCAAGCTCCCCGCATAACTACGCCACTCCGCTCGCCTGCCCCCAGGGCGAGGACCAGAGTAACCTGCTGGTACTTCGATGTCTTCGACAAGCTCAAATAGATCACGAGAGAGTATCGCCACAAAGCCCACGGCTTGCTCCAAAGACTCACGGCTACGAGTAGGCACGGCGAAATCCTTACCGCCCAATTCGTTCGTAAGAGATCGACATGGACGTGCGTTGGTTACCGCGATGAGCCCCATAAAGGTAGGCACGAGAGGCTTGTCCATGGCGCAGACAACCGGAATGTCACTATCCGGGTAGGTGTTGCCCTCATAATTCCAATGAGGTATCGATGAATATAGCACAGGGTACTCAAGGTTCGTTCCGTGAAAGAGATATTGCCCGGTCGCGGCAATCGCACATAGTTGCTGTGTCTCGCATGAGAGATTAGACTGCGTCATTACAGTACCTCCTTGTTTTGCATGATTTCTTCTTCGCCTTAAGGCCTATGGTACCACTCTGGGTTGTCCGTACGCTATGTCCCCTATTATCTGAATATCTAAAATTATCGCCCTACCTTGTAGATGTTTTTACAATGTGAAATAAATTCAAGATTACTCTAGAGTAGAGATATGAAAAGGAGCACAATGAAGCTTACGAGTCCTGTTTTTACTAATATGAGTCAGATTCCTGAGCCCTATGGTTTTACGGGTAAGAATCAAAACCCTCCACTTATTATTAACGATGTACCCGAGGGAACGGCTAGCCTTGTGCTACTTATGCACGATCCTGACGCTAGGAAGAAAGATTTCCTCCATTGGGCTGTGTGGAATATTCACTCCAATACTGCTACCATCGCCGAAGGCGCCATTCCCCAGGGCGCCATTATAGGAATGAATGACATGAAGAAAACAAACTATATCCGTCCTATGCCCCCAAAAGGAACAGGTATGCATCGCTACATTTTTGAGCTATACGCACTGGACAGGATGTTGGATTTGGCTGCTACTGCACCTCGAGCGACCATTGAGGCGGCAATTCAAACGTACATTATTACTTCGGCCAAGCTGGCTGGCCTGTATAGCAGATGACATAAAATTCGAACTTAGTTCAGGCAGACTGTCAAAAGAAGCGTCCGAGCAGTTGCTGCTTGGACTATTTCATTTTTCCGAGTGTGGGCAACGTACCTTTTCTAGTATATTTGATGATATGTTAATTATATGGTATAAATATTGTTGTCATGTTCCTCCGACTTTGGAGTACAACCATGAAAACCAGCACCCAAGCAATGCTGCGAGAAGAAGCAAGACAGCAGTTGTGCGACGGCAACTCCAACTTCCAGGTGATGTCTGCCGAAGTCCACGATGACGGTACACATTTCATCGTGGGACTGCCGATGGCGGTCAAGCGACAGGGTGTCTTCGGACGCGTCAGCCCCGATCTGGGTGGCGGCCCTACGACTAAGTTCGGCAACCGACTCTTTGACTCTCTTCGAGTCATGGAGGAGGTCACCCCCTCGATCAACCGGAACCAGCCCTACCTCATCCAGGTGTACATCCCAAACACAAGGCCGGCCAGCAGCGTCGACCTCCGTGGCTTCTTCCATCGGGCCAATGGCCTTCCCGCTGACGTCTGCGTCACCATCCAGGCTGTCATCCTGTGGAATCGTGGCCCGGGTCAGCTCTTCTTCCAGTATCTCCGCGGCCTCATCTGAGGTCTCGCTGCACGGTGCTGACGCCCTCGGTCACATTCATCACACACTGATGAGACTGAGGGCTTTTGCATAGTCATTAGCTACAAAGTTCAAACTACCTGAGCCGGGCTAGCACATGAGCATCAAGAAATCCTCGCTCAGAATCTGGATCATGGATCAGTCGAGCAAAGGTAACGAGCCCAGCATCAGTCAGTAACTTGACGAGCTGATCAATCGGCCAGCTATAGGCGGGCGCTACCTTGTGATCGAATTGAACCGGCTCGGCTCGATCGGTCCCGAAGAACGAAACCAAGATGAGCCCTCCTGGCGCCAAGACACGTGCTTGTTCGGTGAATATCGCAGGCAGCTCTTCGGGATGGGTATGAATCATTGAATAATGAGCTAGTATACCGCCGAGCGTACCACTCTCGACTGGTAGAGCCTCCATTCGTGCCTCCTCAAATTGCAACGTTGGATTGGCCCGCCGAGCATGCTCAACCATGCCCGGCGAGAGGTCAAGTCCAAACGCATCCAACCCCAGCTCACGCAGCAGGGCCGTTAGATCTCCGGGTCCGCACCCAACATCAGCTACTCGCAGGTTTCCATTTCCATGTACTAGCTCGGTAAAAGTATTGAGCATGGCTCGTGAAAATGGCTGTGTCTCTAGCCGATTCGCAAACATTGAAGCATATAGCTCAACAACGTTGTCGTAGGCAGCCCTGGTCTTGTCTTGATCCTTCACGACCTCGCCACGTCTCCCGGCAAGCCAATCGCTGTGCTCAAAATTAGGACATTTTTCACAATTGATCCTCGTCGATAAGTGGCGTGATGTCTACAATAACTTCCTCGTACGAATGTGCCGCTTTTAGTGCAACTATTACTTGCTTGGCGTTTTTGCGATCACAAACAACCTCAACTCTTTCTTCTTCAACTGCTTCGAGCACATTTGCTGAACCAATATGGGGATTTGCATCTTCATTAGGCATGAACCAGCCCTTACCAATCACCGAAAAGCTACAAAAACTGTAATTGCCGATGACACCAGCTCCAGCTTCGCCAAGGGCGTGGCGCACGGCATCCGCATTTTCTAAGGGAACAGTGGTGGTGATTTTGACTCGAGTGAAATTCATCCTCTTATAATAACGCACTTTACCTGGCTGGTCCGAAGTATCTGGTATACTTGCACTATGCAAACAAAAGTACTTATTGTCGGCGTCGTGAAAAAAGATGGTGCAATTTTAATGCGCAAAAAGCCTGCTGGCTCTCCGCCCTACAAAGAAACATGGTACATATTTGGTGCCGAAGCTACCTCCAGCGCTGACCCTGACCAGGCCATCATTGACGAAGTGCTCGCGAAGTCCGGTGTACACGTAGCTATCAAAAACAAAATATCCTGGGATACAGAAGTTAAGAACGACCTTGACGGCATCGAGAAATTCTTTGTTTATCTGGACGTTGAGTGCGAATACGTGAGCGGTGCAATCCAACCTGCCGAAGGAATTGAAAAGATTGAATGGGTCGAACCCGAAGATCTGCCGTCGTACGATATTGTTCCTCCATCTCGAATCCTGTTCCAAAAACTTGGCTATTTGAAGTAACAATACTTTACCTCTGTAGAGGATTGACCTCTACTACAAATTCGAACGTAGATCCAGACAGGACTAACAAAGAAGCGCCCAGGCAGCAACTGCTCGGACACTTCTTTTTGTTCGGCTGACGGAGGACGAGAACCAATGCAAGCAAAAGTATCAGCGGCACGTTTTGTGGTCACTGCAGGGTTGAGGTGCCAAGTGCGCTATTCGACGTCGGAAAAAGCCCAGCACTCGTTACGATGTGGATTGCACCACGGCAAGATTCCACTGGACTTATGCCAATGTTTATGGCAAAATTTTGATCTACACACACTATGTGTAAAAGCATAAACGAAATTGAGAAACCCATAATGAGCCTAGAATCTGAGCCAGAGACCGTATCTTATCCGGTGATAGATAGCTCGACTATATGCGTACAAGCTGACGTACCCTTGCGCCATCAACTTATAGCTAATGCTTTTGGCATTGAGAGACCACACGAGTTTGAGGATTGGTACGGTGAGAATAATGGAGAGCTTCGGGGCCTTCTCGAAGAGCATTACGAGAAGCCTGTGGTGCTAGTCGATGCACGCCGTGTTCGTGCAGATGTCCATAAAAGCATCCAACGGTTTAAACAGCACTCGTTTTATCAAGAACGTATGCCCTTTATCATATCGCTCGATCCGATCATTGCCTCCCAGCAACACGCTGATTATGTATACCAAGAGTCGCGGGTGTCGCTCGTAGATGTTAATAGGCCGTTTATAGACTTGGAGTGCAATGACCGTGATTATGTAAATAGATTTGTCCAAAAGGTCAGCGTACACAATGGTGCTGGAAAACCCCTCGCTCGGCAGATGGCGGAAATCAAGAGTATGATTGGTGCGCACCAGCAGCTTGCTCCTATTGATGTTGCATTAGTTGATGGCTATGCAAACAGCGGCAAGAGTATTATAAATACGTTTGGCAACGCCAATGTACGAGGCCGAGACTATAATGGTCTGTCAGTCATTCTCGGTGCCTTAAACCAGTCTGGTGCGGAGAACTTCCGAGAAGCGAATATTAATGCAATCGCTGCGATGCGCTTTAATAGTGCACCGGCAAAATGTATCGACCAAACGGATATGATCCCCACGCTCGGTGGGCGAGCTATCGGGTGGCGCCATCCTGGTGTTGAGACAATGGTGGGCGCTCCCACGTATGCCTTTAGCGTAGGACGCTTTGCGGTTAACGTTGCGGTGTCCGTCGATGCTATTACGGGCAACTACCCCTGGCAAGTAGATATAACAGAAGATGAGATGACGCCTAGTTTTAGGCGCAAACTTTTCGAGTATGCAACTACAACAGCACATACATTTTGGACAAGCTTGGAAAAAGCTCGTGGAGCGGGAATCCAGTGGGGTGACTTGTCGGTACTCAACGGTATCGCACGTGTGTTCTACCCGGCGCGCGATAAGCAGGACCTAAACACCATTCGCTACCCATTGGCTTCTGGGCCTATCGATGCAATAGAAAGAATAATAAAGGATGAAGTATATGAATAGAGAGCCGCTTGAGTCATACGCAAACACCTATTTTATAGATGGCGTTACAGCGCTGCGCGAGCAAGCTAATCAGCTGCAGCATCCCGATGAAGCGCAGCAGCTGGAGGCTAGTTTTTACGCACAGATGCAAACGTACAGTGACGAAGATACTCGAGCATTTGATGTCCAATCTATTGCCGAAGACCATGATGTTGCACTAGTAAGTGCAGTGCGTGCGTATGGTAATTTAGGGCCGTTTAGACCTTTAAATGCACGATCTTTCAAGGGTGTTCGTATCTTTGATATTTTGCTACGTCCACTGCAGATCGTCTGCGCATCGAGTATTACCGCAGGAGACAGTAGTGACAACTTGTACGGTAACTGGGGCATAGTGGTAGGGGCAGGCACAGTTCAAACGGCGTATCCCTACGATGCGACTACAAGCGTCAAACAAGGAAAAATATTCTCGCAATTTTCATCACGCTTTGAAGGTGTGCGACCATCCGAACAAATGGCGCATGCGTTGCAGGCACGACGTCTTTACAACGAAATTAATGTCAAAATGGACGGATTAGCTGGAATATACTATTGCCAGGATGAGCCTGGCGGCTCTACGAGCGACTTCCCTTCCCGTGAGTTCGAAGAAGTTATTGAACCACTTTCGATCCCTAAATATCTGATGCGGCACGGCCAATTTTATCCTATCAGTTCTCCTGATGATATCGTGAACCAGGTTGGGGCAACACCCATGCCTGTACGCGAGTTGGTGCAGCAATCTATAGTGCCTACAAAAGAACAAACAGACTACATGGTGTCTTATTTGCAGGGTATGCTGACGTTGGCACCACGAAATGCGATTACAAGTGGCGTGACACGTGGCCAGTTTGCGTATGACCACAAGGAAATTCTCAAACAGCCAGATACTTTTGTAGCCCAGCATGAACGGCTTGTCATACAGGAGGATAGCCTGAGCCTACGTCTCTACGGCACGATGGCTTTACATGCCTACTCTGAGTCTGCTCGTCAGGCTGGCGATATGGCACTCGCTGACCGCACTTCCCGTATCGCTCAGCGTCACTTTGATGAGGCTACCTACAAAGATTACAAGCAGCGAATTCTGCCAACAGGCAACTTGGCAATCGTTGAAAGCGATCTTCGGCACTACATCGAACACGAATCATTACCGAGCTACCTAGAGGACCATTAATGGAATTTGAACCTACTCGCAACAATGTTGCTAACCCAAACCTAATCATTGAAGATGATTTGTCACGAGAATTTGCCGAGGGAGTGCTGCGGTCATTAGCAAAAGGCGAACTGCTTGTGCAGGACGGAAGCTTTGACGCACTCGTGCAATCCTTTGAGGCTCCCACACCCCTCGACTCCTACCAGACGGTGAGCGCTATGGCACAGACTGTCCCTGTAATCGCCCACATGCTCGGCGGCAAGACAGGCGTTCGTGAAAGCTATCGCCTGCATGAGCACACGCAGGCAGTGCTTAATGGTTTCGAGGCCGATTACGCTGATGTCTATCCCGATCCTCAGGATAGAAAACTACTTCGCACCACTTTGCTGCTACAGGATATGGGCAAGTCATTGTGTATTGCACATTGTGGTAATCGTCGCGAACAGTCACCCTATAATGCAGCTGTCGTGGATAATCTTTTGGCCTCGATTGCTGAAACGACGCTTGACGCCGACGACAAGCAAACGATCCGATTGCTATTGAGCCACGACATTTTAGGGGGCGCGCTGAAAGGTTACAAAGGCATTGAAGAGTCTGTCGCGCAGGCAGAAATTGATCAGCTTAAGCAGTTTACTCCAGAGAAATATCAAGATCGATACCTGGATTTGATGCGCGTTGTTTATATGGCGGACGTGTCCGCGTACACCGACTATCGTTCCTATGTGAGTGCCGAAGACGGCCAGAAGACACCTTGCCTGCCTGCACTCAACAAGGAGTATCAGGTACTTACGGCTGATCCTGATTCCGGAAAAGTTATCTTTAAAGAACAAGCTAGGAATGATCTGTTGGCTAGGCTTACTGGTTTAGCCTAATTTTACTTCTGAGCCTGGATAAGCACCGGATAAACGTCACCAATAATTGGCGTCCATGGAGTTAGGTTGTGGGCGGCCAGCGATTGGCCGCTTACTGACATGTCAACAACAGCGTCGATGGGTCCATTATAGTCAAGGTACGGATATAATTCGGTGCCGCCGACAGTCTGAATAATGTCGATCTCTTCTATCCCCATGGTCTCAAAATAGCGCTGGGTAATGACTGGGTACTGTGTCGCTATGCGCCGTATCTGCTGAGGCGTTTCGATACCACTGCCTATGGGTGTCGCCAGCACAAGCGGCCAGGAGTATGCATCTTTGTAGGATGCCACAATATCCACACGGTCTTCGGCTTGATCTTCGATTAATCTATCGGTACCTACAACCGCCAAATCCACGGCGCCGTTTGCGACTAGTTCGCAGATGCCCTTGTTACGGGCGTATACAAAACCGTATTCACCGTCTTCTGAGACAGAGACCAGTCGACGATCCTTGGGATCTTTGGCTGGTACAACGATATCAAAAACGTCGGCAAGAATAGCCCGAGAGACGTCAGTTAGTTCGCCATCTTTTTGAATAGCAATTTTTGTTTTTGTACGCTTAAACTGTTCAAATAGTTCAGCAGCATTTTGCATGTCTTCAGTAGCTTCGGGCCAGAGAGGACGGGTCTCGCGTGTCATAAGAACTCCTTAGATACACTAAAAAATTAGTAAAATAGTATCTAAGGAACGAAAGGCAATAAAAAAGACCTTCCGCGGTCCCATCCTTATTCCCATAGCCATTACTGACTGTGGGCTCTCGGCACCGGCTCTACGTAAACGCGATTTCGGCTACTGTATTTTACGGTTTAGTTTCCGTAGTGCATTTTGACACTCAGCTTGCTCCGTCGTGACCGGAACTCTAACGCTTTACACTAATTCTAGGAAACTTCCACCGACATTGTCAACAGCTACATTGTGTTTTGGGCATTTTTAAGCGAGAATCTTACATATGACAGAAAAAGAATTACAGAGTATGCCCGACGTTGAGGCTGCATTTTTTGATATTGATAGAACACTAGTTGCCTCAGGCACTCACGTCCTGCATGACGGACTTTCATACGTGCTCGACCCCGAACATCGTCGATTTTCTTTTACGGAAGTAACTGCTCGGGGCGTTGGCCTATACCAAGATGTAGTTCGCAAAAATCCTGAGCTTGTGCCGAGTGCTGGACTTCCGGTAGGGCTTGAGTACGGGACTCAGCTTGTGACAAGCACCGACTACACTGATGCATCGTGCTATAAAAGCGTTCACCATACGGCGTTGAGCTTACATGAACAAACTGAGCTCATGTCACTTATTAGTGATCTGCCCTTTTTGCGCGTTGCTTTTTATGGTCAATATCCTGCACAGCCACGCACCTTGTGGTTTCCATCTTCCTCACAGCATGGGAACCAGTCACAAAACACGGAGGCTGGCATAACACGGTGCGGGCCTATCAACTCGCTTGCTCGTGCTATAGAAGACGCGCAGCCAGGCATGGTTGCGGTTAAGTTTCGAAACACAGATACTCCAGTCACAAAAGACGTGTCACTTACGACTCATGTGACCCGCTTTTCGGGTACTAAGACCTTGGATTTTTTGCCAGCCAATGCTGACAAAAGTGCCGCCGTATTGCGCATCGCTTCGATACTCGGTTTGCGCCGCGAAGCAATATTGGTAGGCGGCGATAGTCTACCAGACCTAGGCATGCTTAGTATTGAGGGGATCAAGGCGGTAGTAGTCCGCAACCCTAACGTGGATGCAAGCATCTTCCCGGCACACATTGACCGTGTTGAGCCGCGTGATTTTGCAGACTATTTAGGACGTATAAAAAATGCCCCTCTTAGTGAGGGGCAAAATAAGACTGTCTGAACTCGGGAAGGAATGTGTGACGCATTGCTGCATCATGTCACCCTTCCCGAGCGCAGAGTGGAGATGGTGTCACTTTCGTGACGAACGAGTGTTACTTGGAGATGAACTCCACCAGGTCGCCGAGGGCGATTGTGGTGACTCCACCATTGGCCATGTCCTTGATGGTTGCCTCGCCGTTCTCGGCTTCGCGTGCTCCGATCTGGACCACGTAGGTGAATCCCATCTTGTCGGCGTAGCGCATCTTCTTCTGTACCTTGCCCGGTTCACCGTAGAACACGGTGTTGATACCGGCCTTGCGAACCGTCGCGGCAACGTTGAGCGCCACGTCGAACTGCTCGGCGCTGAATGGCATGACCATCACGCGCGCCGGAGACTGAGCCTCGGCCTTGATGACGCCGAGCTTGCTGAGCGCGTAGAACAGGCGCGTCAGGCCGATGGAGATGCCGACGCCGGGCAGGCTGGTCTTGGTGTACAGGCCTGCCAGATCGTCGTAGCGGCCGCCGGAGCAGACGCTGCCGACCTGCGGGTAGTCGTTGAGCACGGTCTCGTACACGGTACCCGTGTAGTAGTCCAGCCCTCGGGCTATCTTTAGGTCGATCTTGAACCGACGCTCGGGTACCTCCATCACGCGCAGGGCTTGGATGACGCTCTTGAGCTTGGCGATGCCCTCGGTGAGAGTACCGTTGCTGATGCTCAGGCCTTCCAGCTGGGCGAGGACCTCGTCGTTATCACCGCTGATCGCGGTGAAGTTGAGGACCTGGTCCACCTGCTTGTCGTTGAGGCCGAGCCTCTGCAGCTCATCGACGAACTCGTCTTGCGAGATCTTCTCCATCTTGTCGACGACTCGGAGCACGTTGGCTGCCGAGTCTTTGAGGCCGATGCCTTCGAAGAACCCGTTGAGAACCATGCGGTTGTTCAGACGGATGGTGAACTCACCGAAGCCGAAGCGTTCGAAGATCTCGTTGATGACCGCCGGGAACTGTGCATCGGTCATCGGACTGTCGCTGCCGATGGTGTCGATGTCGCATTGCCAGAACTCCCTGAACCTACCGGCCTGTGCGCGTTCTGCACGGTAGACCTTGCCGAAGGCGTAACGGCTGAACGGGAAGACCAGCTTGGATTCGTTCTGCGCGACGTAGCGTGCCAGGGGTACGGTGAGGTCGAAGCGCATCGTGAAGTCGGTGCCTTCGGGGTCGTTGTTCCGCTGGAAGCGGTAGACCTCTTTGCTCGTCTCGCCGGCGTCCTTGGCAAGGAGCACCTCGGACAGTTCAAGCACCGTGGTGTCGATCGGCGCGAAGCCGTATCGTTCGTAGACCTCACGGATGATCTCCATGAGGCGGTTGAATTCGAGCTGTTCCGCAGGGGTGTACTCTACGAGTCCACTCGCGGTGCGGGCCTGTACCTGTGCCATGACTGTGTTTGTTCCTCTCTCAATCTGCTATGGTTCTCAATGTACTGAGTCGGTTGACTCAATGAACCATGCGCGAAATTATAAATTAAAATGGGTATAAGTCAAATTTACGACAATTACAATAGCGCAGATATGCCATTAGTATATACTTATAGGAATTATAAAATGAGCGTAAGCTGGGCAGTATTTTGGAAAACCCCTATGCTTGTGTATGCATTGACATCCATGCTAAAATTACGGCGGCTAGGTTAGCCAAATCAAGACAAAAAAGTTAGGAGCACGATCGTGAGCCCACATGACACGTTGGTTACCGCCGCAGGTGGTAACGGAACAGCCATCCGCATCATCGAAGAACCCCTGCCCCGCGCTCAGTACGAGCACGATGGCAAGGCGCTTGGCGAGAGCATGGAACGGGACGGTGCCGAACAGGCAGGCTTTCTGGTCCTGAACGACCACCACTTCGAGATGGCCGGTGGCGAGTTCTGTGGCAACGCCACGCGCGCTGCCGCACTGCTTTTTTCGGAGCACTTTGGCCTGAACGATCTGTCGTTCACGGTCTCGGGTTTCGAAGGTGTGGTTCACGCTGTCGTCGCCAAGCAGAACGCCAAGTTCTACGACGTTCGCTGCGAATTCCCGGGCATGCCGACTGACGTCGAGCACGTCACGCTCGTAAACGGTCAGCTGGCTGACATCGTCGACCTCGGCGGCATTGTGCACGTCGTGATCGAAGGTGACTTCCCGTCTGACCCGTCGACGTACAAGACTGCTCACCGTGACATCATGACGCAGTTCAGCCTTGACACGCGCGATGCTGTCGGCGTGGTGTGGTTCGAACGCGTAGGTGATTCTATCAGGATGCACCCGGTCGTCTGGGTCCGCGCCATCGACACGTTCTTCTACGAAGAATCGTGTGGGTCTGGAACCATCGCTGTTGGTCGTGTTACGGGCGTGCAATCCATCGTCCAGCCCACCGGCAAGTCCATCAAGGCAACCATCAGTGACGACGTTGTCGTCCTGCAGAGCGAAATGGAGGTCGTACGTTGACCAGGTATCTGCCTGTTCTCAGCGACGAAACCACCCTTCCCAGTGACCGCCTCGGCTTCATTCGGGCCTACCAGGAGGCTTTCGGCGGTCCACCCTACAACGAGCAGTACAGCGACGACGACGTGCTTGACCACGTCTGGCACCCTCACGTCGAGGACGGCATCGTCATCCTGGCAATCGAGAACGAAAAGGTCGTCGGCTTCGGCTGCGCCCTGCCTGTTCTCAAGGCGCCGGACGAGGTGCAGAGGTTTCTCAGCGATTCGGAGCACTACACCGGAGACCTGCAGAAGACCTGGTACATGTCTGAGCTGGGCGTGATTAACACCCATCGCGGTCGTGGTATCGCCTACGAGCTGGTCCGCCATCGGATGCTCACCATCTGCCATCGCGGCGACATGCACTACGCGTTCCGTACTGCCGCGATGGGTTCGAACTCGATCCACCTGTACCGCAAGATCGGTGCCCAGGAGATCCCCGAGCTACAGAACGTGGGCGACACCGACCAGGTGGTCGTCAATGGGTCCGAGAGCACACAGCGGGTCTACCTCTTCGGTGACATCGCCGACGCGCTTACCCAGCTTCCGTCCTGATCCGTCCCGCAGGACACCGCTAACCTTTCGCCATGTGGAGGCTACTCGTGCTACAAGCACTTACCGAGTAGCCTCCACCTGACCTTACTACGTTAATTCGACAGCACAGTAACGTGCTGTTTTTTTATGGTTAAAGGCTGCCCATTCTCGGTCGCCATACGAAAAGTGCCACCATTCTCCATAAAATGGTGCAAAGCCTTGGTCTATCATCAGATCGTGCAGAACTAAACGATTATTTTGCTGTTGATTAGAAAGGCGCGAATCAAAGGTGCGAATGAGCTGCGGATCACTGTAGTCGGCGATACCCGTTCCCATGTCTAGGTCATCACCGGACATGTCGATAATCGTGAGATCCACAGCTGCACCTGCCGGGTGGCCAGCTACATCAGGAACGGCAACAAAGTTGTGTGTGTATCGCTCTAAGTCGTCACCCGAAAGATCGGGAAATTCGGTAAGGATCTCTGTTTGTCGTTTTGAGAAATATGCTTGCTGCACCTCGGGGTGTCGATAGCCATACACAACCTTAAGACGTAAATTTGATGCAGCAAGTTCAGCACTAACGTTACCGAGCTTTTGTGCAAGTGTATCTCGCACGTAAATCTGATCACCGGTATATTTGCGCATGTCGTCCTTGATGTATTGCGCCACAATTCGCGGGTCATATGTTCGAACATCGACAAGCGGCTCTGAACTCGTGCCAGACTCGGGAGCTTTTAGGTCATCATACGTGAGAATTTTACGAGAAGTAAGATAATTTTCCATAGTATCCTTAGTATTAATTATGCATTAATGTAGTGATTACTAAGGAACGAAAGGCAATAAAAAAGACCTTCCGCGGTCCCATCCTTATTCCAGTGAACGTTACCGTTCAGAGGCTCTTGGTACCGGCTCCACAGTTTCCTGCGACAACGGCTACTGTATTTTACGGTTTAGATTCCGTAGCGTATTTTGACGCTCAGCTCGTTCCATCGTGACTGGAACTCTAACGCTTTATACCATGACTATGTCATATATTGTAAGGAAACTTGCCAATTTGTCAATGACAGAGCGCAGTGGATGCTCCAAGAGCTAGCTGCGGAACTGAGTAAGCGTATTGGTCACGATGGGCGTGACCATTTCATAAATTGCAGCATGTCCGATATCGTTGACGTGCATCCCGTCTTTATCTAGTATGGTGTCTTGGTTAGGAAAACGTTGCGCCAAACCTGATTCAATGTCAATGTATATGTCGTTGTTTTGAGCAGCTACTTCTTGCACAATACCCTGGTAAAGTACGCGAGCTTCTTCTGTATAGCGGGAATTAAGATGCAGGGTTCGAGCCTCATCGATTGGTGGCATGCCTAGAAAAATTGGCGTATAGCCAAAGGTATGGCTAATAGCGGAAATTCTTCCCACGGATCGCCTAAAGTCTTCGGGAGGCACAGAGTGCCGACCATGTATCTTTCTTGACTCATTCGTACCCAGCATAAAAATGCCTATACGTGCTAAACTACGGCCCGCATAGGTACGTGCATTTTGAGGAAGTGTTTCTTCGATAACGCCAACTTCTCGCAACGGTGTTGCCAGATTAATTACTGTTGCGTATTGGTTGCGATCTGGATTTGTAAGCAAGTCAACTTTGAGCCGATCTGCCCAGCCGCCACCAACACCACCCCATAAACCGTAAGCAGTGCTGCTGCCTTCAATTAGTACCCGTGCCATGTATGTTCCTCGGTAGTATCTTTAATTAGGTTGGCTTCAATAATTTCCCACATTTTTTGTAATAATAATCGTAACACATAGTATGTGTATTGTGTGTTACGAAGTTTCTTACCGAACTGGATAATGGAAACGAGGGTCGGATTGCTGACTGGAGTTATATCTATCTTCGAGGGGCTGGACAAGATTTGGCCATAGTTGGAGCAAATCGGTGCGTGCCTGCGCGATTACCTCGGAGGCAACGGGTAGTTGGTAGCCTTCGCTCTCCCGTTTGTCGAGCTGCTTGGCGGTAGCGTACACGGCATTATTTATAACCGAACGTAGCGGAGAATACGGAGGTTTCCGAACGCCATCCCGTGAGCGCCTACCGGATTTAAGTATCAGCTCGGCTGCAGGCATCTCCTTGGCCATGTCACCAACATCGACCAGATAGATTTCATCGGACGCGGCATGTGGTGACACGTGGCCATAGACGTACTGAACTTCGCGACCTATGATATCAAACCGGCAAGGACTACCTGTCTTTATGCAATCCATGGCATAGCGCGCCTGGCTTACCAAATAGTGATCGTATATCTCATCCGGGACTGCGTGATTGTCGAGGGCCGTGGGCAGCGATTCTCCGTGCACGCGTTCTACGTTTGCATACAATGTCACTGCACCGGGCATATCGCTGGGCGCACCGATTGCAAAGGCTATGCCGGGCGTTTTGATGTCATACTGGTTTTTCAGCCTTGTCATGTCATCGGTAATCTCACGGGAGTATGCAATGCATCGTTCGATTTCGTCGTGTCGTTCATCTGGAGTTAGCAATTTGTAGGCTTGGCTGGCTGTAAACACTCGAACTATTGACCGAGCGGGATCGCTCAGTTCGTATACTTTCTCGGCATTGCCGATCTCTTCCTGTACGGGAATAAAAGGCATGAAATTGCTGGCGGCAATCTGTTCAAACGGCGGCTCGTACATAATTAAACTATATTATACAATAATGCAATATTTGTTCAAGCCCTACGATGACCAGAGATAGCATTGCCCGATTTTTTTCTATGGTTGACTCTACGATGGGGACGGATCTTACCTTAGCGACATATATTCCCAATAACGTTACCAACGATTTACCTAACTGACCGGGAGTATCTGGTATAATTTTGCTAACTAAACAATAGGAGTGCTCTGATGGCTCGACGAATTTCAGTACGCGGCATTGTATTGCACGAGGGTAGGCTTTTATGTGTGCGACTCAAAAAATACAAAGCCCATCTAGAACAAGACAATAGCTACTGGTGCTTGCCTGGCGGTGGCTTGGACGATGGCGAATCGCTATTGGATGGCGTGAAGCGTGAAATGCTCGAGGAAACAGGCGTTGAGGCGCATGTTGGTGATCTTTTGTACGTCCAGCAGTTTACTCACGGTGAAATAGACCACCTAGAGTTTTTCTTTCATATCACAAATAGCGAAGATTACTTAGATATCGACTTGGCCAAGACAACTCACGGCGAGACAGAAATTGAGGAGATCGAGTTCATAAATCCTGCAGATGGCAGACGAGTCTTGCCTGAATTCTTGAGTACAGAAAATCTCACCAAGCAAGCAAATGGTAGGCCAACAAAGATTGTTTCGCGCTAGCTAATATGGGTAAACTATGGCGCAGATAGGTATTCACTGCACAAATCGTGACGCGCTCCGAGAACGTTGTATGGTGTCGTCGGGGCTGACAATATTGGAGCCTACCGAGGCAGAACGCCAAGGCTACTTGGCGTCAGATATCGCGCGAGTTATCGTACCCGCTACCCTACCGCGCCTGGCAACTAGCGAAGAGCTTGATGGCATAACTGCCAGCACCGACACCAAAAGGACGATGCAGCTTGTTCGTCTGCCTCGTATTCTCGGTGCGCGCTTATTGGAAGAATGCAACAAGGAGCCACTGAGTAGTTTCGATGAGCATAAGCCCTATCAAGAAATCGTTCCAGGCATCAGAGGGTTATATATGACGAGTCGGCTGGATGACGCAAACCAGTTGACGGTCTCCGTAAATCTCCAGGAAATTAACCAGCTAACAGGTCTCCCCGCGAAAGTCGGCTGCCATATCGACACGCGTGAAAATCCCGATGCATCATTGCTCATCGGCAACATGGGTCCAGGAGAGCGGTGGCATCAAATTGTGCCCGAATTCAACAGAGACAGCGTTGGCGGCGCGCAAAGGTCTGAGCGAGCACGTTTTATGGAAACTCACCCTGATCCCAGCTCCATGAAAGTATACTGGCTTAAGCTTGCAGCACCGACTGAAGATTACATTGAAGCAATTCTTAACGCACCAGTAGCGTATGCCATGCATGATGGCTCAACCCTAGGCTGCTCAGAGCACTCTACGGCACTATTTTGCGCCATCGACCCCGTAAATATAGGGGAATATCCCTCGCCTTTGGCCCCTTAGTTCACCGAGCGGATTCGCCACCCTGCAGTTCGTATTTCCAGCCTGGCTGCCACTGCCATGGAGCAGTCACAACGTCTGCAAGTTCGATGCCTGTAATGTGTTCTTCCAGACCGTATTGTGTGGCTCGATGACCAATGATCATCACTGTCTTGCCGTCGTAGCTTTTGCGCAGATCTTCCAAAAAAGCTTTCATACGAGCTGATGTATCGCGGTAGCTTTCGCCGTGTGGAAATGGTATTTCAACAGCGTCAGCCTTCATAGCCTCAATGTTTTCTTTGGGAGCACGGTTCAGATCGCCGTAGTTGCATTCCCGCAACCGCACATCCTGGATGATCGGATATTTGTTGCCAAACGCCAGCTGCGCGGTTTTATAGGAACGCTGCAAATCGGAGCAAAATATCGCATCAAACGACTGACCTTTATAGCGTGATCCCATTTCCTTGGCTTGGCTCCTGCCAAGATCGGAAAGTTCTACATCATACCAGCCGGCTGCCGTTCCGGCTTCGTTGTCTTTGGTTGTGGAGTGGGATTCAAAAAATATGGTAATCATAGTTATCGCGCAGGCTGCTCGTATATGAACTCCACTATAACGTAGCGCGTCAAAGCTTGTCAACGCGCTACGAAGATGGTAAAACAGCTAATTATTGGTGGACAATTTGCTGAAGGGCCCAGGTGTTACCGTCGGGATCGCTAAAGTAAACGAATCTCCCCCAAGGCATATCTTGAACCTCGCTCGTTTCAACGCCTCGGCCCATAAGCTCCTCACGAAGTGCTCGTACATCTTTAACAACCATCTGTAAGCTCTTTTGTGTGCCTGGTTTCATTTCGGTTGTGCCGTCGCCAATTACAATTGAACAGGCTGAACCCGGAGGTGTTAATTGCACAAAGCGCAGACCTGGTTTGACTTTGTGGTCGTGGTCGGCATTAAAACCTACTTTGTTGACATAAAAGTCTTTGGCGCGGTCGGTGTCGCTTACGGGTACTGGTACTAGTTCGAGTTTCATTTCCATGATGGCTCCTCTTTATGTGGTAGTACCACTATTTAACCAGTTGTTGCAGGCTATGTTTTGTACAAAAGCGACAACCTACAGTTTATGAATTTCGTTCACATCGGATGGTTTTTTGTGCATGATTTTCCTGAGGGATTTAGAAAGATGTGCCTGGTCTGCAAAGCCGGCATCCATAGCAACGTCAACCGGCCGTTTGCCTGCTTGTAGCTGTCGAACTGCTTCTTGGGCACGCCGGATCTGTTCGAGTGATTTGCGAGTTAGGCCAGTTACCTCTAGAAAATGCCGTTGTTTGACACGGTCGGATAGCGCCTTGGTGTCGCCTTGTAGAATAGCAGCAACCACCGCATCTACCTTAAGCAAACCTTGATCAACCATGGCCTCAGCGAGCTCTTCGGCAGTTTCGAAGGTTGGTATCGCAAACGTTGCGCCCGCTAGCGTAAAGTGATTAGCATCCGGGCACGGCAGCATTTGTGCGAGGTTGAGCATCCTTTTGCCGGGATATGCTGGCAAAAAGGTACCGGCAGCGAACGAAATCACAACTGAACTTGTGTCGGCCTGATAAGGAACGTTCATGGGCTCGGTGGCTTGTCCGGCAAGCATGACGCCCCGCGAGCCATCTGCCTGAATGAGGACAATAATATCCCACGATCCATCAGGTGTAGCCAGATATATGCCGTCGGTGACATTCTGTGTTGCCCATACGCGATCGATGTACGGATTATTGGAAAGACGGTGATGATGCATTTGTGACATAAACTAGACTCTATTATGCCACTCTACCACTAAGATACTATGCTGTTTTATGTGGCCAGCTGGGATTATTGCACGAATGTTACAATATCGCTATGGAAAAGAAAACAATTTTATTTGCGCCAGGTCGTAACGAGGGACTAACGAGTCGGCCCTACGGAGATGTGCTTAATGCCCTTGAGGATATTGGCTATACCGCCCGCTTCGTAGACATTGATTGGACGGTGAAGGCACCGACCGCCGACGGTGTTGCTAGGCAACTAGAGGCTGCCTACGAGGAGTATCCAGACACGAGCCAGGTTATCTTGGGCGGGTTTTCATTTGGGGCTGTGGCAGCCCTGCTAGTTGCCGCCCGGCAGGTTGAAGACCGCCAGCCTACGGGTTTGGTATTGGCTTCGCTTTCGCCCTTTTTCCAAGAAGACCTAGCCTCCACGAGCTTTACTAATGAATTGCTTGCAGCTGGTTATTCGGCTCGCCAGCTTGAGGGCTACAAACAGATGGTGTTTGCGGAAATCGCCAAACATATTAGTTGCAATGTCCAGCTATTTGTCGGTTACGATGAGAGGGCTGAACTCGCCTTTCGTAGTGAAGAAGCCGAAAGAATATTGCCGCATGCCCAATTAACAACTGTCTTGGATGTTGGCCATGATGTTGCAGATCCTCTGTACGTGGCGACTATGCAGGCTCACTTGTCTACTGTAGTGTTTTAGGATGATTTTATGGGTAAATGTATGACGAAAACTTACTGAGTGGGCTGTACGAATAACGGAAGTGACCTTGCCAGTCGTAGTTCATTTCACTGACAAGCACGTAGCCATCGGGCACGACTTTGCCATCGTACGTTTGGCCCGGCAATGCCTGCACGATAGCGACATGGCCGTAGTATCCGCCGGTTTCTACAGCAATACCACCGACTGCTGGCGCGGCGTGCGCTGGATAATTTGAGGTGCGCGCCCAGCGGTTGGCGTTGCCCGTAACGTAAAAATTGGTGTGGCCTTCGATGGTTGTGAAATACCAATAAGCATACGATGTGCACTCGCGGTTGATGTGATCGCTACTGTAAGAAACCGTCTGCATCGTATCCATACGTGCATTGCACCAATCTACAGGATAGCCGCCGTTACCTGCCCCACTATCGCAGGCGCCGCCCGACCCGGTGGGTTTGACCGGTGTAACGGCAAGCGTATCTTTCTGAATTAACGTAGCTTGCTGGGCTTGCTCGGGCGTGATGACCGGCACGTTCGCCGTATTCTTTGGCTGAATAACAGAAGCTAGGCTGCTACTTGTAGCTCCGAACACATGCTCTACTCCGTGCCCGATTGCCACAAAGGGGAATGTCACCACGCGCCAAATAAATAGGATGATTTGACCAATCGTGCGCAATGTAAATCCAATGCCATACCCGACCGCATGGACCGTAGCGACGGCTCCAGTGTTTATGGCATGGAGCGTCGTTCGGGCACCAAGCTGTAGGCCATGCTCGGCTTTGGTGATGCCATCTGCACTCGACACCGTGGTGCGCAAGACCCTAATTTCTAAAACGGTAACAAGGTGGCCCATACTATCGGTGATGGTGCCGCTTGTGAGCGCGCCGTTTTGATATTGAACTTGAGTCAGCGCAAGTTCGGAAGTATGTATATGAGCGGCAATGTTCGAACGGTGTGTTTGCAGTACTTGGCAGAAGAATGTTAGGAGCCAAAAATCGATACTGATAAACGCCACGACAAATAAAAGTCGCCGTTTCTTTTGTAGTGTGTCTACTAGGTCAAACAGCATAACGCTCGTCACCGCTTTGGGATTTTTATATTATACCCTAACTTTGCCATAAAAGCACTTTTAAGAGATAAATCCACTACCTGATTTAAAAACAGCCAAAGAATTGCTAAACTAAGCTAATGAATAAAAACACTTCTCTCCTGATCGTAAAAATACTTATGTGGCTGGCGGCTATCGCTGCATTCGCCTCGGGGATTACTGCAATGAGCGATGTCCATACTGCGAGTCATGCGACAAAAATGGCATATGTATGGAATTGCTATGGCTACTTTGTATTTGCAGCACTGTTCGCTCTGCTTGCCCTGCGGCCCAAAAATTATCGGGGACTATGGGAGATCACCATATTTAATAAGCTTGCGCTCACGGTGACTGCACTACTTATGATGCACGACAAGACTATTACGGGCACGAGCACCATCATCGGTTGGGATGGTGGCCTGAGCGTGGTTCTTATTGTGGCGTATATTTTGTGCAAAGGCTGGACGGCTTAAGCTTGCCACATCCAGTCTGCCCACCTTTGGCCTTCTTCGTAGTCTGAGAGCGTTGAAACCACAGTATTGCGTGCTTTTTCCAACGCATCGGCTTGGATCACTTCTGCGTCGGCTTGGCTGATGCCGAAATACCGACAAAACAACCATGGAGATATGCCTTCCCGGAAAATAAGGTTTTGCTCAAGATGCTCGTCATACACAAACGTCTTGCCGTTCTCCTGAACGGTGAATAGTGTTCCTGCGAACGCTGGATCATATACGCCAAACATCATACTCAGGGCAAATTTTTCTATAGGACGAAGCATAGTTGACCTAAAAATAATTTTACTAAGTCGTCGGGCGGTAGTTTCGCTAATAACTGTATCGAGACCATCAATGTAGAGACTTTTGTCCATGTGGTCGTGCAAAGACGCTTCGAGATCCTCGTCGAGATGCTTCCGGCGCGACTTTAATACGGGCATCGGAAGTGTATCGTCCTTTGCGGCTTCCCGGGAAACGAGTTCGCCGATGTGTTTTTCTAGTTCTAGTCTTGTCATACCGTCAGCATGTCGTCGTTCCCTAAGGCGCCCATGCCGGAGCGCAAAATCGATGTCCGTACCCACAAAACCCACCAGCGATGATCCCTTTGTCGATTCGTAGGTATATATTGCTTCAATGAGTGCAATGTTTGCCGACTGGAGAATGTCGTCAGTTGATCCGTAAAGGTCGTTCCACGTACCGGTGTTCATCCGACTAACAAACTTGTTTGTAATGTAATCGGCAAGCCCCAGCATCGAAAAGCAGAGCTTGTTAGCGGCGATCACTGCACGAATGTGTTGATCTTCGCTATCGCGCTGCTGCAGAACGCATTCGATGACCTCATCAAGTTGACGTACTGATAAAGCCTGTTCTGCTTCGGATATCCGGGGGATGGCAGCCTTCTGTCTTCGATACAAACGGTAAGATGGCAAATCAGCAACTGATAGTCCAGCAGGTACAAAATCCTGTAGCCCTGCCAAGACACGAGGGTCGTCCGCATATTTTTTGCACATGGCGCTCAGGATGTCTCTGCGCTCGGTGCCAAATTTGAGGCGCTCATCTACGAACGATTGTTCTGGATTGAGCTGGTAAACTATTCGCTGACGCTGCGGTGGCTGATAGCCTCGGAGAATGATAGGTTCGACATCTTCCAGGTTGCACTTAGTGGTAACGCCGTTTAACGCTACCAGGGCCACTCTTTTGCTAACTTCTAGATTCTCGCAAACACTGCCGCAATGCACAGAGTCCTCTGGATTGAGTAGGAGAAGATTAAAAACACGAAGCTCGGAGCGTCCTAACGTTACCTTTTGTCCGCCTATTTCGAGCGTGTTATCACCGATGATTTTTACTGGCGGAGTCTGGTCGCGCTGGGCAGACATTGAGGTGGGGAGCATTTCTGTTGGCACGATGCCACTCTGCATGTCTTCCACGGTTACAAGGGTAGTTCTTTCTGGTGTGGATTGCTGGCCGAGCTCTTCAAATAGCAAGGAAATATTTGTAGCGTCGATCCCAGACTCTGCACGGGGATCAACGTTCTCAATGGGCCGGAGCTCAATCGGTTTCACGAGGCTCCTCGCTGCCGCCTATCCAATGATTTCTGTTGCTGAGTCGCCGAGGTCCCCGGACAACACCTGCAGCACGCATGGCTTTTTCCAGCTTGATGGGGTCGTGGCCTGGTTCTTGCTGTTTCAATTTGCCATCAAGAAGGTCGAGAAATGCAGTTTTTTTGGGATCTTCGTAGTTCGGCAGACATAGCTTGCCGTCAAGCCTTGAGAAGTCGAATCTTCCGGCGTGTTGCCATTGGCCCAGCGCCTGCATGCCAGCCCAGAATTCGTGAGGTGTGATCGTCTCGCCAAAGTACGCCAAGGCAAGGTATTTGGGCTTGCCCCGGCCACCGCGCTGCTTAAGCTGGTCTACTGTCCAATCAAAAAACTCTTCGCCAAGTTCGGGACAGAATTCTTCTTGTCGGCAGTGCTCCGTGACTCGGTAAGCTCCCTTGGCACCCTCTAAACGTTCCTGGTCCGTGAGTGTGCGGAGCGTAGCATTGAGCTGTGTGAAATGTGCGTAAGGTATCGCGTAGTAGGTGTCGCAGAGGCGACTAAGTATCTGCCCCGGCCGTACCCACCCTTCCTTCAAATGGAGATGGCTAAACGCGTAGCCGACGACATGGTCCGGGAATAGCGGGTGTTCAAGTATGCTCGTGATGCGCTCATGGGCCGCCGTGGTCTCCATCTCATCGAGGCTCGGCGTTTGGCCATCCGTCAGACTATGCCAGCCTTCATCTATGCCAACAAGATACGCGAAATCTTCCATCTCCCACTGCGTATTAAAAGGTATTCGAACATCCCCAAGGTTAGTAGTTTCTGCCACGGCACGTTGGGCCACAGACCGCACACGCACATCGTTGGGAGATGGGCTAGGTACAATCTCAGGAGGATTTCCTTCTCTGTTAGCAGCCATATTCTATGGTGCATTATACACACAAAGCGCTCGTGCTAATACTACAAAATCACACGCGTATTAGTGTGATCTGGGAGACAGACAGCGCTACTGCCCGCGGCCTAGACTATGAGCATAGAAGATCACACGTAACTTCTACGAATAGGAGGCTGACATGACAAAGTGTAAAGACGAAGCAAAGGCTTGGGGCAAGCTGTTTGGTCCCAATGGGGGCCAACAAAAAACCACACCGTACGGCCAGAGGGGCTACGACAGATTGGAGCCAAACGCACGAAACGTATGTCACGAGGGCAAGCCATCGCGACTTAATGGTCGTCGACGTGGCCAGGGTGCTGGCGCGGTAGCACTCATAGCGCTTAGTACCGGGTACGGATTATCGGCTGAACACTCGCAAACTATCGAAGCACTAGATATGCCGCAGGCCTCGGCGGTTACGATGGCAGACACGGCCCATTTGGGCGGTGATATCCTGTGTCTAGCGGATGGCACAGAAACTAACACGTCGCCATCTGAGAACATGGCGACGACAATACTCGTGCCAAGCAACACCATTGCGCTCAACGGCCTCTCTGTTGCGTTGTAGATTGGGGCTCTTTTGATCGCCGGCGGCCACCATGCTATCCTGGTTGAGGACGCCAGAGAGATCAAGGGAGAAACAGTGCACGTACGCATTGGATTGGACGTTGGCGGTGTGATCATTGATCGCATCAAGAACGACAACACCGACACGTCGTTCCGCAGCGACAATTTCCTACGCACCACAGCGGTGCCTGGAGCGTTCGAGGCCATCAGGGCCATAACGAGCGCGTTCGGTCCGCAGAACGTCTTCATCATTTCGAAGGTGAAGTCGGACGCCAAAACCCGCTTGTGGCTGGGGCACAACAGCTTCTACGAACGGACACGTTTCCGCCCCGAGAACCTGCGCTTTTGTCGCGAGCGCTACGAAAAAGGTCCGATTGCGGACAGCCTCCCGGGCGGTCCGTTGACCCACTTCGCAGATGACCGCGCCGACGTTCTGCGCCACATGCCTCATGTCGGCACGCGGTACTTGTTCGGCCCGCAGGAGCAGCCGGAACTCGTGTCGACGGACGGTCTCGTGCCTGTCCTGACGTGGGCTACGGTGCTGCAGCATCTCGGCCTCGCCGCGTAGTCTCCGCCCCCTGGGCATTCTTTTGCTCAGGGGGCACACATTCAACAAGAATATGGTAGTGAGAGCTAGCAACCCTCGACTACTTCCCTGAAATGCGCTAATGCTTTATATTTGAGATAGGTAAAGGCGGCATACGGTACTATGATTGAAGAACAACCCTCGCAACAACTTGTATCAACCCTTTTTGTAGAGCGTCCGGCGATCGACGAAGGTAGCGTCCGGCTTAGCGACGCGCGACTGCAAACACAGCGCATGTTTCCATTCACGGAACTTCCACCGTTGGCACTGCCAATTTTTAATGAATACCAGTATGCTGCGTTGCAAGAAATTGATGAATCATATGGTCAGCAACCAGGACTTTTGGCTTTGGTGGCCAATCGTGCGATTGCTCAAATGTCTTCACGTCATTCGTTGGTAACGGCTCAATTGGAAGACGATCCGATTTTTGATGTTGACCCGCTTACGAATAATTTTACGATGTATTTCCCGCTTATCATGGGTACGACAGCAAAGGATCGGGTGCGTGCGGATCGCCAACATGTACTCGACACAATTATCGATTATCATCCAGATTTCGAAGTGCGTGCCGCCGCGTATGGAGATGTTCCGCGATTCGACGACGACGATTTCTCACTGCCGTTTATGGTATTTTCTAAGGGCGGAATGTCGGATGCGACCCGATTTGGTCACAAGGCACATAAAGAGATGTTTCGATTGCGTGCCACAAGAATCCAGTTCAAATTAGGCGCACTGACCGTTGCCACCCAAGCGGCACCCATGGCAAAGGGCCATTTCGACTAGATGGTCAACTTCTAGAGTAAGAAAAGTTCGTACATGGACGAAGCTTGGTATATTTCTTCTCTCATTCCCACAAAACGACCAACTGGCGGGTAGACTCTAAAAAATTTGGCCCTGTCTTCGCAGGCTTCAATATCGGTTTCGTAGCCTGCGCCAAGAAACCATTCCTGACCCTTGGACGTTTGCATAAGTCGATCAAATGACTCGGCAAATCGTTCTTGCTGTGGCAGGACTAACTCGCAGGGAACTCTTCGTGTCGGACTTTCGGTAGGAAGCATATGCCAATCTGGGACAACCAGCGAAGCTGACTCTTCCGCTCGCTGCGGACTCGTTAGTTCGGCAAGCGAAGGAGCTCTAAGCGAAACGGCTGCAGCGTTTTGATCCTGACTACCATGTCGTCCTCTGTTACCGGAAGTCCCAAGATAAATCCTTCGGGCATCGCGTCGAGGCGCCTTAGAAGACCATTTGATTCGTGTGGGGGTAGTCCGTATTTCATATTGTGTTCTTATAAATATGCTAGTAGTGTATCACTAAAGTTGGAACGTTGGTTTTTGACATGTCGTTGTGTTTGTATGAACACGCTTATGTTAGAATGAAAGCAATTAAGGGGGGGTGCCAGTGTATGTCTTTAGCGTATGAAAACCTTTATTTTGCGGAAGGTGAGGAAGCTCTAGGAAGTGGAGCATTAGAGCTTGAACCTGTTGCTACCGAAACAACCATCCCTCGACTTGGCTTGCCTCTTGGCAGCATGGTAGAACTTATGGACGCCTACGACAACCACTTGCCGGGCATGGACGGCGTTGAGCAGGTTAATGCTACTCCTAGTTTCCGTAAGGCTGGCTCCAGTGGCTCATAGAGATTGTTACGCTAAAATTGAAACATTAAGGGGGCACCGCGCATGTCTTTAGTATATGAAAACCTTTATTCTGTAGATAATGAAGTTGTAGAGAGTGGAGCGCCAAATCTCGAGGAAGTTTCCGCCGAAACAACCATCCCTCGACTTACCATGCCTCTTGGCAGCATGGTAGAACTTATGGACGCCTACGACAACCACTTGCCTGGTATGGCTGGTGTCGAACGCATCAATGCTATACCGAGTGTTCTTAAAGCTGGTTCCGAGGGTTCATAGGACTTAAGTCCAGGTAATCATACCAACCTGTCTGGACCTCGATGCTGGGCTCCAGGAGCCATCCCAGTAGCTTGGAGTAATGAGGTGCTCTCCCCGTTGTGTCTATAAGTCTAGCTTGAATGTCAATTACGGTACTTGCCAGAGTCATTGCCTTTGCCGCGAACCCTGGATCGCCTTGCAGCGTGGATAATGCTAAGCCAATGAATGCAGGCTTATCCAGGGGGTTCGCTTCGAGCATGCCTTCGTATAATGCCTCAGCTGTCGATAGCTTACCCAAGATGAGTGCCCGATCAGCTTTATCTCGCATGGACTCGCTTTCGTGAAAAGCTTGTTCAAAACCCTCTGGATCAAGAATGTGGTGTCGAGCCAGTATAGCCCTGGCATTCAGCCGGCAGGCGCTAGGGTCTGGCTGTAATATAGGGCGGATAGTTGTTAGCTTGGGCATCTCGACATGAGCGGGCATCGTCCAAGCATTGACAAACATGGAAACATCCTCAGGCGTGGGTCTTCTGTGATATGCATTCCAGAGCGCCTTGTGGTCTGCGATGGCCAGCCGAACATGTGCTGCAACTGTTGGGGATATTTTTGAGTGTGTTGTCGGCAATACCTCATACTGTTTCACGCGGGTATCCATGGCTTCAAGAAAGGTATTTCTGTGGGTGCCCCCGAGAGTTCCGCGCGTTCTAGAGTAGGAGTCTGCCGACATGGTAATAATACCGTCCTCCTGAGTGTACATGCCCGTGAGCCTATCGAGAGGGTTGGTGACAAGTCGAGCGGAGTCGTTAACGACTAATCGGCGACTCAAGGCATGTGCGGCGGTCTGTACCTGCTGACCCCACAGCAAACGTTCAAAGTCGGCAAGGTCGGCGCGTGGAGTACCGTCAGGCAGGTGGCTTCGTTGTGTTGTGTAATAATCCACGACTCTCGAAAATGAGTAAATGCCGTGCAGCAGGCCCATTAAGGGCCTTGGGTCATCGCGCCAGGGTGCATACTGATCTGCTCGCGTGGGCGGATTTTTGATAAGCTCCAAGGCTCCAAGTACACTATTTAGCACGCCATGACCACAGGATTCGTGGACGATCATCTCCCCTGCCTCAATCGGGTTGGTTGGCAATGACATCTCGATACTCCCGATGTTGATGTCGGCTGACGAGCTGCTGGCTTCAAACTGTTTTCGACGAGCCGACGGCACAATAACGGACAAACGGCGGCTGAGACCCTCGGCAAAGCGGGGGTGGACTGCGGCCAGCTGGTTCCATGTTTCATCAAGCATGGTGTGCCATTCTGTTGTTTCCTCGGCCGATAGTTCGTAGGGTGTTGCTGTGTTGTAGGGGTCGGCATCGTCCAGAGTAACGGTAAGCGCAATGTCCTTAGAGGTTGTCGCCAAGTTGGCTCGGCTCTCATGCCGTATGACAGGCCGCCAATTGGTGTTGGGCATCGCTGTATCCGTGATTTCGAGAGATGTGCGGCTGTTGTTAATGTGCAGCACGTTATCCCGAGATTCAACGGTAGCCGTGCCGTATGAAGAGCGATCTGACAACATGGCGCTACCTACTTGCGGCAAAAATGCCTTGCCGTCAATTGTTGGTACGGTTAGGGTAAAATCCATGCCGCTGTGATGTGCAAATCCGGCCACGAGCGCGTTAAAATATCCAACGTCGGCCCATAATGGTGCCTGCCTGTCGCTTCTCTCGCCCTGCAGCCGTCGAAGGGTGTGACTGAGCCAGCTGCCTGTCGCTGGGCTCGTTAACAAGGACTCAACTACTTCCGGTTTGTCCCGTTCCATTTCCATTAGAACATCCCATGATTCGTGGAGTGGGGACGTTTTGCCAAAGGCTTCTGGCTGTTCCTTTACCTTGTTGTAGAACTGGACAAGGAGGTACTTGCGAGCGTCTTCCTCGATGGATTGAAAAAGCTCCCATGATTGCTGGTGCTCGACACCTTCGCCGAGGGCGCCCAGAAGGCTTGTTGGGATTGTGTATGTTTCAAAACCTTCTGGACTACTCATCGAGTGCCAACTCCTTTTTGTAGAGGGGCGGATTAGTTATTAGGCGCCCCGAGGGTGCACTGTGTAACTATTCTACAATTTTTTGAGCGCAGCGACGATAGCTTTTGCGTCAGCCAGCGGTATCTTCTGCTGTCACTATCTTGTGTGAGATGCACGGTTCCTACTCGTCATATCTATTATATTCCGGTTAAACTCAAAAAGTTTCAAGAATAAATTGCGGGTGGCGTCGCCCAGGCACGAGTGTTATGATTGAAGCAAGCTGTGAGAGGCTTGGATCAATCGTCTCTTGACGAAAATAAACAACAAAACAATAAAAGGAGATTGCCATGGCGGTACGTTTTTGGCGTGGTGTAAGAAAACAAGAAATTCATCGTGCTACGGATGGGCAAAAAGATGCGGCGACGCAGCGATACACGATGCAGCAGTATGCGAAGGCTGTACGCCAACACAAGGGCCCCGCACTGGTGGTGCTTGCTGGGTTTTCGTGTACGGCATTGTGCTTTGGGACGGCGCTACCCTATATGTTGGCGCATGCCATCGACCTCGTTGGCATGCGCCAGCCATTAGTCTGGGGTGGTAGTTTGCTGTCGACACTTATAATAGCGGCAATTACGGTGTTAGTTGGGACTTTGAGCAATGCAATTGGTTTGCGCGGCTTTGCCCGACTCGACTCACCAACCCAGAACTATCTCCGTAGTACGGTTATGCATCGCTTGCTTTACGAGAGCGCTGCGTTCTATGCCAATGCTATGGGCGGATCACTTACCGGAAATGTCATTGCTTTTACCAATGGGTATGCTACGGTTCAGGACGTTTTTCAGCGGAGCATCAATCTGGTTTTGCCACTGGTGGCCGGCATTTTTGTAATTGCTGTGCAGTCGCCGTTGTTGGCTGCTATGTTTTTGGTGATGGTAGTGGCAATTGCCTTTAAAACGCTTCGTGATTCGCGCAGTAGGTCGGCTTACAGGCGTGCTCGCAAGGATGCTGGCAATCGGCTCAACGGGTTCGTAGGCGATGTTATTAGTAATCATGCTGCCGTGCAAATATTTGCCGGAGAAGCATATGAAAAGCGATCACTGGAGCGCGTTCAGGACGTGTGGCGCCAAGCGGCCCAGCGTAATATAAGTCTGTTTGGCCGGCACTACGTTCAGCTGGTTGGGAGTATCAATACGTTGCAAGTGGTGGGCATTGGACTCGCGGCATGGCTGGCGGTGTCCGGAAGGATTAGCTTGGGTCTGGTCGTGTTTGCAATTTCGTATTTGCAGCGTTTGAGCGGAGCGCTGGTGGAGCTTGGGCCGATGGTCCAAACCTACCAAGGCGCCCTAATGGATGCCGCGCCAATTAGCGAAATACTTATGGCAGCGCCAACGGTGCTTGATGCGCCAACTGCCAAAAAGCTTGTTGTGCGCGGCGGCGTGGTCGACCTCAAAGATGTGACCTATCGCTATGAACCAGACGCCGAACCGATTTTTGATCATCTTACCCTGCATATTCCAGCCGGTCAGCGTGTGGGAGTTGTTGGCCGGAGCGGCGGCGGCAAAACCACGCTCACGCAGCTACTATTGCGTTTTGCAGATATTTCTGGCGGCGCCATTGCTATCGATGGCCAGGATATCAGTACGGTAACGAAAGCTTCGCTCAGGCAGGCCATTTCGTACGTACCCCAAGATTCTCATTTATTTCATAGGTCAATCCGTGAGAATATTGCCTACGCCAAGCCACAAACTAGCGTTAAAAATATCAAGCACGCTATCCAAAAAGCGCACATTAGTGAGCTATTGCAGAACCTGCCCGAAGGCTTGGACACTAAAGTTGGCGAGCGTGGTGTCAAGCTAAGCGGTGGCCAACGGCAACGCGTGGCGATTGCCCGAGCGATTGTCAAAGATGCCCCGATTCTGATTTTCGATGAGGCCACCAGCGCCCTGGACAGCGAGAGCGAGCACTATATCCAGGCATCCCTCGACGAACTAATGAAAAGCCGGACATCAATTGTTATCGCTCATCGCCTGAGTACTATTCAAAAAATGGATCGGATTATTGTGCTTGATAATGGGCAGATTGTCGAAGACGGCACACACGCAGAGCTCGTCCGGCACAAAGGCCTGTATGCATCGTTATGGGCGCACCAAAGTGGTGGTTTTATCGATGAGGGTTAAGGCTTGGTATTAAATAATGATTTAGAATTGTAGCACTCTGCCGTACACTAAAGTCATGAAACATGATCACGAGCAATCTACCAAACTTCGCGTCGGTATTTTGTTCGGTGGTAAATCCGCCGAGCACGAGATATCAGTTCTGTCGGCCAAGAATGTTATCGCCGCGCTTGACGTCGATCGTTTTGAAGCGGTGCTAATCGGCATCGACGCCCAAGGCGGATGGCATCGTTTGAGCGACCCGGATATGCTTGATGGCGCGCCGGTACGGCCAAATCATCTTGATTTAGATCTGTTGACAGGTATTGATGTGGCCTTCCCTATTTTGCACGGCCCGCTCGGTGAAGATGGTACCCTGCAAGGTCTGCTCGAACTGGCGGGTATTCCCTACGTTGGTTGTGGGGTGATGAGCTCGGCCGCCAACATGGACAAGGATATTGCCAAACGACTGTTGCGCGCTGCCGGCATCGCAGTTGCCGACTGGATAACAGTCGCTGCCGTTGATCGACCCACTATCGACGTGGCTGCGACCGTGCAAGCGCTGGGTTTGCCGCTTTTTGTTAAGCCCGCAGACATGGGTTCATCCATTGGTGTCAGTAAGGTTGAGCGGCAAGAAGATCTGTTGCATGCCATCGACGATGCATTCCAATACGACCGTAAAATACTTATCGAAAAAGCTATTGTAGGTGATGAAGTTGAGTGTGCTGTGCTCGGTAACGAGTCCCCCAAAGCCGCGCGTCTGGGGCGCATTATCCCTAAAGCAAACTTCTACACCTACGAGGCAAAATACCAGGACGAAGACAATACCGTCCTGGAAATACCAGCCAACATACCCGACGACGTGGCCCGAAGCGTACAGGCGCTGGCGCTCCAGGCGTACAAAGTTATGGGTTGCGAGGGCATGTCGCGCGTCGACACCTTCGTAACACCTGAGGGCGAAGTGATTATTAATGAAATTAACACAATTCCTGGTTTTACGAGATTTAGCATGTATCCGCAAATGTGGGAAGCGAGCGGCATTTCGTACACTGATCTTATTACGCAACTTTTACTGCTGGCGATCGATCGTGCCGAACAGCGCCGCAAATTGCGCACCACCCACACCTAATGCCTGTGCTTGTCGGATGCAGCGGGCGGGTGTATCGTAACGGTTATGAACAAAACACATGAATCTATCCCATCGAGTTGTGTCAGTGAACGTGTTTCTAAAAAGTCACTCGTAATTGGTGTTGGCGCTCTGGCCGCCACGAGCTTGCTGCTTGCGGGCTGCACTCCTGCAGATCAGGCAAAAAAGGCGCCAATAAGTATTACGGCTCTTGATACGGTTGCGGGACATTCTCTGCCAAACGTAATCGCGGCTGCTCATATTGGAACTATCGAGGTTTTGCCTGCAGGAGCTACTACAAATGTAGCTGCGACGGCTGAACGCATTGTAGCTGGCAGCAGTTCATGGATTGTGTCTGCTGGCCACCCTGTTAAGGGTGAACCGGGGCACCCTATCAACTGCAATACGGCTATATCTCATCTGATCTCAGCGACGGGTACTGCTATCCCGCTTGCAGGTGCTGGCACAAAATACACGCCGAGCGAAGGTGTTAGCTCGAGTGACGATGTGTCCGTCCTGCGCGCCAAAAATAGTCGTACTGCCCGAAACGCGTTTCCTGCAATTCCGCTGGCGAGCGGCACACCCGATGTTGGTGCTATTGCCTCTACGCGATGTACCACCTACAAAGGCGGAAAATTTGTTTCAAATTCTACCGTTGCTGAATACGTTGCGCAGCACAATAAACTTGCGATTCTTATCGAGCCAGATACACCAAATCATACGGTTCCTGGCAACAGCGGTGGTCCGGCGCTTAACGCGGCTGGCCAGCAATTCGGCGTGGTAACAGGTGTTACGTCACGGGCAGAGACGCTCAGCGAAATTAATACGCAATTCGACGTGAATCTCACAGGTTCAAGCCACGAATATTGGGTAACTCAGGCGCTCGTTATCGATGGCGGCACACTGGGATCCTTGGCTACGAACATGGCCTGCGCGTTTCGATAGTCATTATGGTAGAAAGTCCTTTGTGCTAAGCGAGCGGTACCCTATACTCGTAAGTAAAGCTTAAGCGGGATTTAATAGTATGAAGAGAATGTTCCTTGCATCAGGGGTCTTAGTCGTCGTTGTCGGCGTGATTGGGTTTGTGGCAATTCACAAATCTACGACCAAAGCTGCGGGCCATCAGACAGAGATTCAGATTTCTGCCAGTGGGTTTAGTCCAAATGCTGTCGTTGTTAAGGCTGGGGCACAAATTGTCTGGAAGAATGTCGACTCAGCTCCACATTCCGTGGCTAGCAACCCATATCCCAGCGATTCAAGTGTCCCCGGCTTACATTCCAAAACCATTTTGCCCGACGGAAGCTATGTTTACACGGCAACCAAGACGGGTGTCATCACCTATCACGATGATACGCAGCCGACACATAATGGCAGTATAGGGGTGGTAAAATAATATGGCACTTTTCTCTCGTAAATCATTCAGCCGGACGTCTATTGCAACTGGACTAAAAAATCGCATACCATTGGTGGTATTCGTTGCAGTTTTTGCGGTTGTAGGCGCAGTAGTACTGACGCACAGTTTTGCTAGCAGCGATACGGTTAGCCTTTTTGCCAGTTCGGGTACGCCTGCACAGATCGATTCAGCTGACGGTCAAGCAGTCGAACTTGGGCTCAAATTTAAAAGTGATGTCGCCGGCACAATTACGGGCGTGCGCTTTTACAAGAGTGCCGCTAACACTGGCACGCATACGGGTAGTCTTTGGTCCAGCACCGGCACTCGCCTGGCGAGTGTAACCTTTACGGCCGAGTCAAGCACTGGTTGGCAAGAAGCCACCTTTTCTAGCCCTGTGAATATTACGGCCAACACGGTATATGTCGTGTCGTACCATACCAATACAGGTCACTATTCAGATACGCTGAACGGCCTCACAACTCAGATCGGCAATGTGTCGCTGCACACTTTGGCTGATGGCGTGAGCGGCTCCGATGGTGTGTACTCCTACGGCGCGAGCGCGTTTCCAACCAATGGCTGGAAAGCGACCAACTATTGGGTTGATGTTGTTTTTAAGCCGGAGACTCCAACACCACCGACGCCAACGCCTTCACCAACTCCAACACCACCTACGGTTGCGAGTTTGAGCGTTGACCAACAAGTAATAGCGCACCCAAGCGGGGCGTCAACGACAATTACGTCGCCCATGTTGGCTACTTCTGATAGTAATGAATTGCTCGTAGCATTTGTTACCACTGATGGTCCCAGTACCACCAAGGGTGCTACCGTTAATGCGATCACTGGTGGTGGGCTAACCTGGACACTGCGCCAGCGAAGCAATGCTCAAGGTGGTACGACCGAAATTTGGCAAGCTGTGGCACCAACGCACTTATCTGCGACTGCAGTTAAAGCCACATTGTCCGGCTCGTTTACTGGTTCGATGGTAGTTACGGCCTTCAAGGGTGCTGACGTTACGACAAACGGTGCGATAGCTGCGGCAAACGCTACCAGTGGTACACCAAAAGTATCACTAACCACAACGCGCAACGGTGCATGGGTATGGGCTGCGGGTAACGACTACGATCATGCTGTAGCACGAACGACTGGATCGGGCCAAGTACTTGTTGATCAGGTACTTGCCTCTGTTGGTGATACTTACTGGGTACAGCGCCAAGCGGCCGCAACACCGGTCAGCAGCACATCTGTAGTGCTCAATGACACCGCCCCAACTGGTGATCGTTGGAATATGGCAGCTATTGAGATTCTGCCTTCTACTGCGACTCCGACACCAACGCCAGCGCCGACCGGTCCTCCTGTGCCTCCACCAACCACTGACACGACCGCTCCTTCGGTGCCAACCAACGTTTCGGCAACCAGTACCAGCTCTACGCAGATCAACCTAAGTTGGAACGCAAGCACCGATAACGTTGGAGTTACGGGATATGCTGTCTTCCAAAACGGCATCAAAGTAGCCACCGTTACTGGCACTACCTACAGCGATACTGGCTTAGCTTCAAGTACTACGTATTCCTACTACGTCGAAGCATACGACCTTGCCGGAAATATGAGTGCGCCTAGTTCAACAACTGCTGCCTCGACGCTCACGAGCCCTGACCAGACGCCACCGAGTGCGCCGAACGGTCTTTCGGCGACTGCCAAGAGCCCCACGCAAGTTAATCTGACATGGGCTCCAAGCACCGATAACGTTGCCGTCGCTAGTTACTTAGTGCTCCGCAATAGCGCCGTTATCGCAACTACCACCAGCACTACCTATAGCGACATGAGCGCAGTAGCGAACACTACGTATACCTACACCATAGAAGCAAAAGATGCTGCGGGCAATACCTCACCTGCTAGCAATGCCGTGAGCGTAAAGACACCAAACCCCGCCGACACGACTGCACCAAATGTTCCAACGGGCTTACTGGCAACCGCAGTTAATGAGAATCAAGTTAATCTGACATGGGCTCCAAGCACCGATAACGTTGCCGTTGCAGGTTACGCCATTTACCGTGACGGATCAAAGATCGCTGTCAGTACAACTACTTCGTTCGGTGATGGAACTGTTTCTGCAAGCACTTCCTACACGTACACAGTGAGTGCCTACGACGGTGCTGGCAATGCTTCAGCACAGTCGTTTGCGGCAACCGTAAAGACTCCAGATATTACCGTACCTACGCCTCCTACTTCTGGTGGTTCAGCAATCTCTAGCCGACCAAATGATGGCTCGAGTTACTGGCCAGACTTCTCAAATACTGGCTACAAGCATACTCCTGCCAACGCCGGTGGCACGGGTGTCCCTGCATACCCTGGTCAGCTGACTGACTGGCAGCCAGGTATGAGCGCCAACAACTACATGGGCATCACTTTCCCTGACAACAGTGTGATTTCCTACAAACATTTCGTCGGAAAAGTCGGCATCTTTGGTAAGAATCTGACCTTCGTGGGATGTTTATTCGAAGGAACAAACCCTAACGATAACCTCGTGCAGATCTACACTCCAGATAAGATCAAATTCCTCTACACCACCTTTAAGCCGGTGTCGTATGCAACGCCTCCGGGCAACAACGGCACGGTGTCCTCATCACACACTGCACCTGGCACGCCATTCAACCAATCATGGCAAATTGCCACAACTATGCAAGAATCAGTGGCAACAATGGACCACAATGATATCTGGGGTAACGCAGGTATGGAAATCGTAACTGGCTTCCCTGGCCAGCCCTCTACATGGACCAACAACTACATTCATGATGCTGCCGACAATGCTAACAATGTTTACCATCACGATGGTATCGGTCCTCAAAGCGAGGGCAATGGTGGTCCGATGATTGTAGATCACAACACGATTGCTACGCTGGGCAATACCAACGGTTTGGCTTTGCAAGGTAGCGGCGTTTACGATCACATCAGCGTCACCAATAACTACATCTCTGGATGGGGATATGCGTTAGCATTTGGCACGCAGAACAATGCTACGAACATCACGGTGACCGGTAACGTGTTCTCGGCTGAGCTGAGCCAACTCTACGGTTTCTTGTATGGAAACATTTGGGGCGGAATGAGCCACGGGTCTACCTGGCGCAATAACCTTATCCAGGCTCGCGCAAATGACGACAACAAGGCGTACCCCACTACCGATAACGGTATGTACGCATGGCCAACCGACGATGCAGGCCACGGAACCGATTACACAAACTAACCTAAACCGCAAAAGACCAGTCCTACCAACTGGTCTTTTGCATTGGCGCTTACCGGGCAAGCTATGGCATACTTGGTATCATGAACCCTAGAAAATATCGCTGGTCGCGGGTCTACGAATCTGCGGAAGAAGAACTACTTGATTTTCTGATGGCCAAGCAAATTACGGCCACGCGCCACCATCTTGAAAGTTATGATACGCAATCCGTACCCGCTGTCTCCACTCTAACGCATCTGTGGAGCGCTGAAGGCGCGGCGGTGGTAGCCGTAGCCGACCAAACTTTTTCGCTACAACCCGGGGACGTACTCGATATCCCAGCCCAATCGGCTTACACCATTACCACGAGCTTAAGCGACTTTTCGTGGTACGCTTCACCCTAGATAATTCTGTGGTTGCATTTCCCATCCATAGTGCATAAGCTTAAGGTAACGTAATTGGTGTTATACAGATGGTGCGACTTCCTGTTCCTGGTAGTGATGATGGCAACTGGGGTAGTATTTTAAATGATTTTGTGTCGGTTGAGGCTAGCTCTAACGGTATATTGAAGATTCGCTCCGATGGTACCCTGGCCAACTTGGCGCATACAGCTGGTGACGAAGTAATTGCCGGTATCAAGACCTTCACCGCGTCTCCTATAGTTCCAGCACCGACAATTTCCAGCCAGGTAGCGAATAAATCTTATGTTGATGCGGCGGTTGCCGCTGGCAATACCACAATCCCTGCAACAACTCAGGCCAGCAACTACACCTTTGTGCTGGCAGATGCTGGCACTTGTGTTGAAGGAACGAGCGCCTCGGCACAAACGTTCACGATTCCACCCAATAGCACCGTTGCTTTTGCGCTCGGCACCGTTGTCGAAGTCTTTCAGTTTGGATCGGGCCAAATTACTATTGCAGCTGGCGTGGGTGTGACCTTGCTTTCCGATGGGGGCAAACTCAATACTGCGGGCCAATACGCCACAATCAGCTTACGGCAGCGCGCGATTAATGTTTGGGTACTTGCCGGAGACCTGGCGTGAGCGGAATTCACCTTGCGCGGCGTGGTGCCGTGGCTGCGGGTGATACTTCAGGTGGCGGCGTCCCTAACCCACTCGACTTTCGTCCAAATGACGGCTCGGGTTACTGGCCAGACTCTACCAATACGGGCTATGCAAATGAGCCAAACTGGCCGGGCAGTTTTACGGGTGGGGTTATCGGCACGAGTTTCACCGGCTTCACAGACTATAGCCCAACCAGTGGGACGACTATTTATTACGCTCATTTTAAGGGTAAAATCGGCATTGGTTATACCGGTGGCGACAACATAACCTTTGTAGGATGTTTATTCGAATGCGAATTTGGTGACGGCACGGGCGACTGGTGCTGCTACATGTATCTCAACACAAAAGTTACCTTCAAATATTGCACCTGGAAACCCTCGGCCTACGCAACTCCTCCGGGATACGTCAGCGGTGCCTCGGCTAGCACCACTGGCATTAACGCCGTCAGCTATGGTGGTGGTCATGCCAATGCCTATGAAGGTCCGCTAACCAACGCATCCTACCAAACCCAATTGGGGACTGGTCAGATTGTTGTAGACCACTGCGAATGGTGGGGCTGTGGCGGTGGCTGTCAGTTTGGTGGCGGCAACGTTGGCCCCAGCAACCCCCATACCTTCACTAACAATTACATACATGACTACGCAGACCCATGGGGCACATCAGGCATTCCAAACCTGTTCCACCACGATGGTATTGGTCCCGATAGTGCGGGTGGCCATGGGTATGTCCTGATCCACCAGAATACCATTGCTTCAATGGGCAACACAAATGCCATTGCACTGCAGGGCACGTCCTATCACGACATAGTTGTCACCAATAATTATATTAGTGGCTGGGGCTTGCAACTTTCTATCGGGTCGGGCGGCACTGACGCCAACAATACCAACTGCACAATAACCGACAATATTACGTCAGGTGAGATTATTAACGTCAACAATGGCGCATATAGTGGTATTGGGCTAGGTGGTAATACGGCGTGTTCACCAAACTACGACAGCACCATGGCAGGTACGGCGAAGGGCAACACGTGGCGTCGGAACCGCTGGCAGGCTCGGAGTGGTGACCCCGACTATGCCCCTTCCCTCGACGGCCAATACTGGTGGCCGAGCGATGGTGTTGGGCACAACGCCGACTACACCGGATAAAACTAAAAAGCCTGGCGCATCTTTGATCCCAGGCTTTTTGTATGACAGAAAATGTCGGATTAGAATCGACCGAGAATTGTCCAGTTGGCATCGGGCTCATCCCAAGTAAAGAACGTCCAGTAGTTGGTCGAGCCAGAGCCTTGGTCTGGAATATGGCCAGTTGCGTTCGAAAAGAAACTACCATTGGCAACCGAAGTAACTGACCCAACGGTAATTGGTGCCGTGAAATAGTTGCTGTCGACAGAGTAGTGGCCGTTGGGGAATGACGTCGAAATACAGTACGTAACGCCGGGTTGTAATTCGTAAATGAATGGAACGCTTTGTACGCCGGTGAGTGTTTCGGCTGGGACGTTATAGCTTGCGCTCTTGAGCGGCACCGAAGGACTGCTAACGTCCCAAAGATTTGCAACTTGTTGGCCTGTGTTGTTTGCTGACTTATAAAAGTTGGCTGCAGTCATGTGGATTTTTTGGCTAACAGTAAACTGGAATCCCATTTCGTAGGTACCACCATCGCTGCTATCGACAGTGCCTGGCGTGCCACTCAAGAATGGTGTTGAGGTAATCGGCACGTGATTGGTATTGCTCGAAAAAGCGCCAAACGATGACGTGCCGTACGTTACCACGGCACCACCACTGTACGCAGTTGAGCTATTCCACACGCCTTGGAAGCCACTGCCTGCACCAGCGCCCGCGACAGAATCAACATAGGTCTTGTTTGTCGCCTGGCTGCCAAGGGTTGGCGTTGGCACAACTGGCGATGCACTGAACGTTTTGGTACCGCCGATGGTTTCGTTGCCAGTCGTGTGTACAACGTTGGTGAGCGTACCATCACTGCGAATTTTAAGTGTACCATCGCTATTCATCTCAACACCAAGGAAGTCGTTGAGGACACTGCCCCACGTACCATCATCGGAGCCGACATTTGGAAGACGTGACATGCTTGTATACCTACGCTAACGCTTTGTTATTACGTTTATATTACCACACTTTTACATTTGTATGCTGCCGACTCTGGCGCAATAAACTCGCCTGACCTCTGGTGTATTTGAGGCATACTTTTCTCAGTGTTTTCTCAAGAAAGTTATAAGCATAATTGACATTTACCTCAAGAAATGATAAAAATGTACGGTAAAAGACGTATACTTCCACATAAAAGCCCACACAGTTTGGTGTGCGGATCAAGGAGAAAAAATGGGCGTATTCCATGTGGCTCAGGCCAGTAAGAAGGTTCGAGTTTTGGGGCTCCTCATCGTTGCGATGTTGGGTATGGCCTCGATGTTTGTACAGCCAAGAGCACTTGCTGCTGTTTCGTTTGGTGGGCCATTCGACTGCGACAACAACGCGGTCGTTAACTGTGGCGCCAAAGATGCGGCCACTTTGGTAAGCGCATACAACGCGCAATCAAGCGTGCGTGCAATTTATAGTTCGTTTGGGATCGATAGTTCGGACGTCCAGTCAATCGGCGACACTGCGGTAGCTGGTACTGTTACCAAAACAGGTAACGTCTACATTGGCAACCAGCTTGTAGCAACCAATGTCGTAACTGCAGGTCGTCAAAATATCACCGGCAGCACACAAGTTAACTATGGTGGTGTAACGTTCTACAAGCGCGCACCGTCGGTATCGTTTTCGAACAATTCCCTCACGGCCTATGTTGTTATGAATAATGGCCAGTTCAAGTTTGCTATTCTGTCGGCTTGTGGCAACCCCGTTACGGGCACGCCAACACCTCCAGCAAAAGCTGCACTTGCCTGCAAGCAACTCCTGCTAACGCCCGGCGTCATCGAAAAGAACGGCGATCAGGCGTATACATTTGGCGCTTCCGCAAGTGTTACGAATGGTTCGATCACCAACTACGTGTTCAACCTGGGCAACGGCTCAAACGAAACCGTAACAACGAGCAATATGACTGCTCAGAGCAGCTCGCACACCTACGCCCCTGGTACCTACCACGTGAGTGTGACAATCAATGGTGTTGCTGGAAATGTCTACACCTCTGCACCAAGTCCTGTCAGCTGTACAGGCGACTTCACTGTTAAACCTACTGTGCCGGTTCCACCACTAACCTGTGCAACTGGTAGTACGGACGAATCGTGCAAGCCAACATGTACGGCACCGAATGGTCAGACGTACCCAGTTGGCTCAAGCGAATGCACGCCTACACCTCCGGTCGTCACCGTTAGTACGCCGCCAACGACAACCTTGCCAAACACGGGCGCGGGTAATGTTATTGGATTGTTCTTCGGTGTTGTGATTGCAGCCGCGGCAGCTCATCGCTTGTTCAAGCGTAAAGCAACGCTTGCTCCATCAAATATCTAGGAATACTGACGCGTAAACAAAAAAGGCTCCGTGCATTGCCCGGGGCCTTTTGCTATTACGGTGTTTCGTTTGTCAGGACAAGACCCATCGCCTGAAACGCGGCCAGTTCGTCCAAGGTGACGTATTCGTCGGGGTTCCCAAACAGTTCCGATACGACCATCGAAGCAAGCGGCGCCATTAGCCCGCGCACGGTGCGGGTTCGACTCCGCTGAGTAATGAGGTCCTCGACCAGCGTTCCCGCTTCACTCGGAGTGATACTCGCGTAGGCTTCGGCGATTACAGCAATAGTGCTCATCCCGGCGTAGGCGCCAAGATTACGCTCAATAGTATATGACGTCTTAAGCGCTTGCTTTTCGGAAGCAGCCAGCAGCTGATGGGGTGTGAGCCGCTTGCCTGGCGTAGATTGCATTGCACCCTGCTGGTTGATGCCAAAATTCCAGTGATCAACCTCGTGTGCGAATATTGAACCGAGCCGCTCCGGTGGGATCCGACGAGCATTAAGGATAAGCATCCGTGGCAAGTGTACGGTAAACGTATCTGTAGGGTCCTGATGTGCTGTAACTGGTATAGCACTGTGTTTAACCATTGCGAGGCATTGTTCTCCAATCGTCATGCGCATATCGAGTGCTTCTTTTTGCAGTACGCTGGTTTCGCCCGTTTGGCGCACAAGTTCGCGAGCAATTCGTACCTCCGAAGCAACACCCCGAACCCCGGCTGCCGCCAGCTGCTCGTCGGGTCTAATCATGAGTACTGGCGGCCCATTATCCGGGCTGTATCGGTATGGAAACACCACATTTCCTTGCTGATCGAGGCCAACGGGCTCAGCACTGTCCATGTATTCCAAAACCTGTGGTGCCAGATCTGCGAAACCACCATGATTATTGATCAGGGAGATAGAATCGAGCAGCGCATTATATTCACCGGCACGTTCGTTGACATCAGAGCGATTAAACATGTGCCTATGATATCATTTTGGCCTCCACATAAAACAGCCCCACGAAGCTAGCTATCGACAGATCTGATGCGACTCACGAAGGTTGGAGCTCGTGGACTCGGGCATTGGTGTCAGATACGAGGTTATATAAAGCAAAATGACCGGCAACATATGGTGCGTCGACTATTGCCTGTATGTTTGCCACTAAATCCTCGTGGCGCAAATGCACGGCATCTTCCCAGCCCAGGTCGAAGAATCGACCATCGTCGGACTCTGCAACGGCGATATGCGGTGCGTAGCCAGCCGGTTGACGATCAGCTAGATTAACCGCACCCAAACGCGGAATCACGATATCAAGTCTGTCTACGGCTGCGGCGGTCTGCGCGGCCTTTTCCATGGCGATTTTGGATTGGCCATAGCGCGTAAAGCCAATGCCTGGTGTGCTCTGCCGATTGTGGCGAAACGGTGTTGGTGTTTCGTGCGCGCTAATCATTTCACCACTTGCCTGTCGCCTTTTCCAGTTGATTGGCACGTGTGCGTTGACCGAACTTGGCAGGACCAGCTTGCACAACGCCTTGTCACCGAGCTCTGCCTGCACGCGCAGGATGCGCCGTACAATCTGCAAGTTCTCGGGATTATGGGACGCCGGATCAATGGCACCCTCACCGCCCCATGCGGCATGGATCCAGGTGCTGTGGGTTTGCAAGAACCCTGCAATGGTCTGATCGTTCCCTAGATTGTCCTGTATAAAACTGTTGCGCGTGTCGTGATAGGCGGGGCGATTGTAGCCTCTGCCGAGATGCTCCGCGCTGCGGCTGCCACGTGCTGGTCGTGCGTCCACTCGCGTTATGGTGGCATCCAATCGAGGCCGCTCACCCTCCGCACTAGTAAAGCCGGTTAGTACTTTGCCGATTGTACCTTCGGACCCAGTGATTATTACTCGCTCGCTCATCTGACCCCCCGCACATTCTTACGTTACCCTAAGTATATCATGTACCTATTCTGTCTACGTTCACTGTGGTATAGTAAAGTCCTCCGGAAATTATATGATCGAACTTCTGCCGCCCACCATTAATGAATCAATCCTTGGTCACGAAATTGACGCAATTCAAGCATTTGCCGATACGGCCGTAAGCTTGCCTCCCAGCCATTCCCGAGCAGCGCTCGATATTGGCCGGACCTACCGATACGATCCTTATGAATTTGACCTTCTGAACTATGCCGCGACGGCCATTAATTGCCGAGCTAACACTCCCAATAATTTCCAAACGTATTACGAGCTTGTGTCAGGCCGGACGGACGGCGAGTTCTACGCGCAGACGCTTGGCATGCTGCGCGCAAAAGCACGCACCGAAATGCACGATTCTCGTAACGACGTGGAAAATGATACGTGGCACGACCGAATTGCGGAATGGTTGTATCGCATGGATGATCTGGATGGTGCGGAGGCATTTAACGACGCACACCTGGCGAGCCCCAAGATGCGCGCCAGTGTGCTCGGCAGAATGGCATTCGGCATGCAGTTGGACGCAGAATCGGCATGGCCCACCGGCACGCCCATTGATGAAATTCTACCAATTATCACGCAATGTGCAGCCGAAGTGGAGCGCCTGAGATTGAAGGCTGCCCCGTGGCGTCGCATAGCCGACCAGTTTGCCGATGAATTGCCGATTGTTGATGAGTGGATCGAAGAACTTGCCTACCCAGGAAATGCACATCTCAGTAAGGCCGCTACGCAGTACTACGAGAAATTACAGGCTGAACTTGACCAGCCGCGGATCACGTCGTGGGTGGAGAATCACCAGGCAGATGCGCTCAGCCGTATTCAGCACAGTATCGCTCACCGTTCGGTTACGTTTTATGCCGATTCGGCTCACTCAACACCACAAAAGGATGCGCGTGCTGATGCCGCTGTGCAAAAAGCCGCAGAACTTTTGCACGAAAGCACGGATAACATTCCAAAAATCATGAAAGACTTGGACCAAATTGGAGACGGTCGCGAGACACTCATACTACAAGGGCGAGCGATTAAGCACTTAGTGCTAAAGGTTGGCGTATCCTTTGAGGAGCCAACTGCCGATGCCGTAACACGCGCATTGCCCAGTCTGGATCCTCGTGAGCGAAATATTGTTAACAAAGCGATACCGTTTGCGCTGGTAGATGTCGGCGAGTTTGGCTTAGCCATTAAAACGGTCCGCGAAGATCCAGCGGCGTACAGCACGCGGACGCTATTCGAGATCATGCGATTTGCCCGGCGCTGGCGCCAGCAAAACAACGCCGAGCCGCTGGTACCCATCCACGATACGCTGTTTTAGCCACTAGCTTAGGCGGCTATATGTGGGATTGAACAACCTGGTTCATCGTGCATAGCTTTGACGAATCCCTGGTTCTGTGATACAATGGATGCAACTAAGGAACCCTCTTTAGATACATACATCAGCTTGTCCCTCTGGAAAGCCACCAAAATCACTACCCTTTGCAGCATTCGATGCGCCTACCATGTGTTTTTGGCAAGGCCTTCACTCCCATTTTCTGCAAGTTATGTACTCTACCACACGTAAATCAAAGGAACTTTATGGTTCAAAACAACAATAACGAAAAACCACAACCTAAAGCTGCGCGGAATTCTGACAAGCCACGGACCAACAAACCAGGCGGTCGATCACCCAAGCAGACATCCGGGTCTGCGGCGACACCTGCTAAAACTACAGCCCTCGGCATTTCTAACAAAAACCGTGGTGCTGCAATGCGTATGCAACGTCGCAACCAAGATGATGCTCAGCGTGCCATCGAAAAATACCAGACGGCCGAAAATCAACCTCGTCCTAAGGGCAAACGCGCCAACTTTATTGCAGACAGCCCCGAAAAGCTCAAAATGACCTTCCTGGGCGGCCTCGAAGATGTCGGTGAAAAGAACATGGCCATCATCGAATGGCAAAATGACGCTATTATTCTGGACTGCGGTAACAACCTTGGCGTAGAACTGCCTGGAGTGAACTATGAAATCAACGATGTGGCGTATCTTAAAACGATCAAGCACAAAATTCGTGGCTACGTTATCACGCACGGTCACCTAGATCACATTGGTGGCCTCAAGCACATCGTACCGATGTTCCCTGCGCCAATTTTTGGCTCAGCGTTTACTATTGGTGTGGTTGGCAAATCATTTGAAGATGCCGCAGCCGAAACCGGCGTGGCATTTACACCTGAACTTAACGTCATTAATATTGACGGTCACGAAAAGATCAAGCTCGGCGAGTTCTTCGTCGAATTTATTCGCGTAACGCACTCAATCCCGGACCCAACTGCAGTTTGTATCGAAACACCCGTCGGTCGCATTATTGCCACCGGTGACTTCCGTTTGGACCCAGAACCACTCGACCACATGCCAAGTGATATTACTCGTTTGCGCGAACTAGGAGACCAAGGTGTTTTGGCGCTGCTCAGCGACAGCAGTTATGCTGATGTCGAAGGTCGCACGCCCACCGAGGACACCCTGCAAAAATCATTCCATGATATTATTTCGCACGCATCCGGACGCATTTTTGTTGCCGTATTTTCGAGCAACATCAACCGTATTCAAATGATCATTAACGCCGCAGCCGAAACCGGCCGCAAGGTTGCTATGGACGGTCGCGGTATGCTTAGCTACGCTGAAGTGGCCGTACGCCAGGGCATCCTTAAAGTCCCCAAGGGCACGATCATCTCAATGCAGCAATCTGTCGGCGTGCCCGATGACCAGCTGTTGGTTATTTGTACTGGTGGCCAGGGCGAGCCTCGTGCTGCCTTGCAGCGTATGAGTGAAGGCGACCACAAATTCATTACGCTCAAACCGGGCGACACCGTCGTTATTAGCTCGTCGCCAATTCCCGGTAACGAAATCCGCTATGACCAGATCAGCAATCGCCTGTCGTTGGCTGGCGTGCACTTATTCCGTCACCCAACGCACGAACTTGACGGTTGTGGCCCATTGCACGTATCAGGTCATGCCAAACGTGACGAACTGCGCGACATGATTTTGCTCACTCGTCCAAAATTCTTTATCCCTGTTCATGGTGGTGCATTGCGCCGTCGTTACCACGGTGATGTTGCCATCAACGAAGGTTGGAAACGCAAGGACGTACTGTTGCCTAATAACGGCGATAGTGTGCTCTTTACTGCCAAAACCGCCGAAGCAGGTAACCCCGTCCCACATGGTAGTTTGCTAGTTGACCAAAACGGTACCATCGTAAACGGCATCGTTGTTCGTGACCGCTTAATGCTTTCCGAAGAGGGTATCATCTCGGTGATTGTCACGGTTGACCGCAAATCGAACCAGTTGCTAACGAGCCCGGACATTATTAGTCGTGGATTCATCCACTTACGCGATAGCGAAGAACTTATGAATGATTTCCGTGATGAAATTCGTCGTGCTGTTCGCCAACGCTTTGGCCGCTTAGAGCTCGATCGCTTTAAAGCTGAATTCAAAGACCACATCGTGCAGTTCCTGTTCCAGCGCACCGGCCGTAGCCCGATTGTTATTCCTGTTGTTAACGTCGTTGGCGGCCGCTCTGGCACTGCTCCTGCTCGTCGCGATACTGCCCCCGCACAATCCAAGGAAGATGTTGCTCTCGCCGAGCAAAAGCGCTTCCAGGAAATGCGCAAACGTTTACTCTCTGACAAGAGTGCCTAATCTGATACTATAAAGGGATGAATCTTTCTCTTCCCATGGCCTGGCCAGCAATTGAAGCTGCGCTTGATACCCTCCAGCCAGTTTCCGGTGGTTTTACGACTGCCGAGCGCGGCATTGTCACGCTAAAAGATGGCCAAGCTATCTTTGTTAAATGCGGCACAGACGAAGATACCGACCGATGGACGACTAAAGAAATTGCGGTCTATGAATTTCTAGCTCGCCAGCAGGTAACGTTTGCGCCTCGGCTACTCGCGGCCAACGCGAATCACACGGCATTTGCTATTGATGCGCTTGAATCTAAGGATGACTGGGATTGGACCGCTACCTGGACGGAAGAGCGGCTGGCACATACCCTCGCCGGCATGGATGCCATAGCTGCGATCTCGCTCGTCGGCAATGACAAGCAGTTCTTTACGGCGTCGCCCGGTGAGGAGCATGCCGATGGCTGGCAGCAGCTTATTGGCCAACCAGACCTGCAATCACTTCTTCGTGATAAGCTCCGTGCTGCTCGGCGGAGTGATGTGGCTGATCTGGTATCGTTTGCCGACGATGCTATTCGGAGCAGCCACTTTATTGCTCGTCATGATGCACTCGTTCATAATGATGTTCGAGCCGATAATTGTGCCTGGAATCCTGCTACGCAAACAGTGAAATTTGTTGACTGGACCTGGGCGCAACTGGGCGATCGTCGTATCGATATGGGCTCATTTTTGGTGCACGTTCACAAGACTGGCTTTGACGTTCTTGATAATCACGCCGGTCGGCTTGATGCTGATGCGCTGCATTGGCTGGCTGGCTTTTGGTTTGCGTCTGCGCTGCGTCCTCTGCTTGAGGGTGGTCCAGAGCGCGCAGCGCTTCGCGATCACCAACTGGCATCAGGTATCGTTGCGTTTGATCTCGCCCAAGCTCTATCAGCCAGGGCCTAATTCCGGCCTATCCTTCTCGTTTGATCGTGCTTATGATATATTGAGGCTAAGTAATTACAAGCGAGCAGATGTATGTCACGTTTACCTGTACCAGGGCAAGATAGTGGAAGTTGGGGCAACGTTCTTAATGATTTTCTAGGGGTTGCGCACAATGCCGATGGCACATTAAAGCCGGCTAGCGTTGCTACTGCCGGCGCTGAACTAGCCAGCAATAAAGGTGCGGCTAACGGCTACGCACCGCTTAATGGTTCTAGCAAGGTTCCCGTGGCAAATCTACCCGTTGGTACGACTGCCGGTACGGTAGCGGCTGGTGATGATAGTCGTATCACAAGCGCTTTGCAGTCTGGTACGGCTGCAGGCGGTGATCTTAGCGGAACCTATCCCAACCCTGCTGTTGCCAAAGTACACGGTGTTGCGGTAACGGGAACGCCGGCTGTCGGTAGTGTCCTAACGGCTACTGGCACTTCGGCAGCTACCTGGCAAGCAAATACTTCCAGCAACATCACAACCGTTAACGTTATGAACTATGGTGCTGTTGGTGATGGTACTACGGACGACACCGCAGCAATCAAGACGGCAATCAACACGGCAGTTGCTACAGCACAGTCCAATGGCACTTTCTATGCAGAAGTGTACTTCCCACCCGCAACCTATCTACTAAGTAGCCCACTTACAAAAGGTGGAGCAACCAAGGGCAACGCCCAAATCCCATTGCCAATTATTGCACCTACAAGTGCTAAGGTAACGCTCGTATTACGCGGCGTTCGTGACGCTGCGGCGTTGCCCCACTGGCAGCAGGCATCACACCAGCTTAACGGTGTCATCCTCAAGACAACGGTTACCGAAGCCATGGATAACACCAACGGTGAGGCATCAGTTATTGGCGGCCCAACCCCACAGCAAGGCTACGGAACATCAGCCACATTGTTCAACAACATGTATGTTGTGATTGACGGTATTCAGACCATGGCACCAAATAGTCATGCCGGTGGATTTATTGGAGGTTTCGACTTCCGTGGCATGGCCGAAGCGCGTGTCATATCTGCTGCTTCATTCCTTGATGCTTTCCCCAATAACGTAGTTATTCCCGATGGTAGTGGTTTTGAATTTGGTTTGGCCATGCCATTCCCGGCCAATAATGATTTGTCTATCGTCGATAACTACTCATGTGAAGGCTTTACCTATGGTTACTGGCACGGTGAACACTGTCAGGTTGGCTCAATTCGCTTGGTGTATTGCTATGACGGTATTGTGAATATCGGAAGTTACGAGAACAGCGGCGGTGAGCAGCACGGTAGCTTCATTGCGTATGCGAGCGTTGAAGTTTGTCATAATGCGCTCGTTTTGACATCTGTTGGTAAGCTCGTGATTGCAGTTCTGGATGTCGAAAATTGTACCCAGGAAATCAACGACCAAGCCGGTACAGCGCTTGGCAGCGTGGGACTTACTGGAATTTTGCAAGGTGCTGCGCCAGTTATCTCCGATCCAACCCAGCTTAAGATCACATATCTTGATCAGGCGCCTGGTTTTGTCGCAGCGCCTTCGGTACCTGCTAGTACCACCACGCTCCGCAACCCATTCTGGCGTGACGCCGCAGTTACTATCGCGGGTGGTACGGTTACCGCAATTAAAGTTGATGGGAACACCATTGGCAGCACTTCCGGTATGGTCATGGTGCCTAGCGGCCGGAACATCTCTATTACGTACACAGTCGCTCCAACCTGGACCTGGACGTTACTATAAGCAATCCTTAGCGCAGAAATTCGGGCTGCATATCTACGCTGCCTGGGCGCATAAAACCAATCTCATCGATCATGGGGTTGGTTCTTGCTATGTGATCCATGTCGATGTTACTAAATGCAACACCATTTGTAATCGTAAGATAGAGCTCGAGGCTTATTCCAGAAGCGTGCTCCTGTTGGGCCATGTGCTGCAGCGCACCGACAATTGGCACCACACCAGTCAACTCTACAAGAACCCGTGAAAGCGCCTGCTGTGGTGTTTCGTGGCCTGCAATTGTACCGCCGGGAACGGTCCATGCAACAGCATCATTTGGCTGCACAAGGAGCACCT
>JBNQGE010000022.1:0-13683 GCA_050436805.1 Candidatus Saccharimonadota bacterium | reverse complement strand
TCCAATTCCTCGAAGTGCCAACCGGTACTGTCGGTCCAGGCGTGACGCAAACTGGCACCCGTTGCGTCGTAGTAGAACAGCTGCAGCGAACCGTTGTAGGCCACCGAGGAATTCTGCCCGACACTCGCGTTGTACCCCGAAATTGCCCCGGAGTCACCGTCAAGCGTCTCGAAGTGCCAACCCGAAGCGTTATACCACGCATGCCGCAGGTTTTCACCGTTGGTTGCATAGTAAAACACGTGCATGTCTGTGCCGACCACGATAGCAGACAAAGAGCTACCCAAGCTCTGACCATAGTTGCCAGCCTGTCCAGCAATCGATCCGGAGTCACCATCGAGGTTCTCGAAGTGCCAACCGGTGCTGTCAGACCAAGCGCGCCGCAGATCTCCGTTGTCCGTGTTCGGATAGAAGATATTGAGCGCGCCGGTACTGTCGACGACGACCTTGGAAGTACTCCCGACGTTGCCGCTGGCACCCGAAATTGCCCCGGAGTCACCGTCAAGCGTCTCGAACTGCCAGCCGACGGTAGAGCTTGCCCAGGCGTGGCGCAAGTTGCCGTTAGTGGCGTCGTAATAGAACACCTGGATGGAGTCACCAAAAACGGCCACCGACGGATTCACTCCGACGTTGCCGTCCATGCGGCCACTACCACCGCCGGCACCATCAAGCGTCTCGACGTTCCAACTGCCACCGCTACCCCGCCACGCATGCCGCAGATTTCCGCCTGTGGCATCGTAGTAGAAAGCCTGCTGTGAACCGTTGTAGGTTGTCACTGCAGCACCTCTGCCAATGTCGCCGTCCTGGTGACTGATCGACCCGGAGTCACCGTCAAGCACCGTGAAGTTCCACGGAACATTGCCGGATGCCACTGGTCTCGTCGCCGTGCTAGGAGCCGAGACGTTGGGGGGCATCATCCAGCCCAGGTAGGGGTAGAATGCCGTGTTACGGCTAGCAATCGTGAACTCATGCACACCGGCATTGCTACGCTCCTTAGAGGAGATAACGTTGCCGTTGCCATACGAGATCGCAACATGGCCATCGGGATTATCAATCAACCCGTGACCCATACTTGCAGTCGTGGCACCCCAGAAGACCAGCGCCCCAACGGGCGGGTTGGTGTCAGAGTTACGGCCAGTCGTGTGGGCGTTCCAGTAGTCGACGGCCGTATCAGCCGAGCCGATGCTGACATTCTGACTCGCGTAGGCGTCCGACACGAACATCAGGCACTCGCCGCCATTGGCGTCCCAGGTCGTACCCCCAATCTGGGTGTATGCCCAATTGGCCGCTGCGGTAGCTGAGTCGGTGGCGCTGGCCGGTCCGGCCAACCTGACAGTGGTGACGCTCAAGCCAAGCAGCATCGCCAGGGTGGCGAAGATGCAGGCAAGCGCCTTGGGAAGCCGGAGCCTCATCTTGGGTTTCAAAGCTAGACCCTTCGTCTAGTCTGAGAAGAATGTGAAGGTGCATCAGTGCAACATCCAAGCTTTTTGGATGTTATTTTTTAGTGTTTTTGTTCACCTCGCATAAGGGAATTGCACTTCAAATGAGTATACCGGTGCACCTATAAAAAGTAAAGTTATTCTTAGGCATACTATTTCCGTGTCTCAATCTGCTATACTGGCCTTGATGAGTACGAAAAAGAGGGTTGCCATCGTTATTCCTGCCTACAATGAAGCAGGCGCTATTAGCGATGTCATCCACGGAGTAAGACAACTGTTAAGTAAACAATCCTTCGACTTCACGGTCGTGGTTATTGATGATGGCTCCGCAGACAACACTGCCGAGGTTGCTCGTGCGGCAGGTGCAGAAGTCGTACAGCATGTACTTAACAGTGGTAGCGGTGGTGCGACAGCCACAGGATTGAGCTATGCCAACCGTAACGACTTCGATGTTGCCGCCACTATGGACGCCGATGGTCAGCACAATCCCGCAGATGTGCTACGCGGCGTAGAAATCATGCTCACCAGAGATGTAGACCTACTCATTGGCAGTCGTCTTATAAACAACGATGGCATGTCAAAGGTCAAAGTCCTCGGCAACCGTGGGCTCAGCATCATTACCTATCTACTCTTTGGCGTAAATAGTACCGACTCTCAATCCGGCCTGCGTGTTTTTTCTCGAAAAGCATTGGGTCAGCTTAAGTGGAAAACGAGCGGTTATGAGTTCTGCTCCGAAATGCTCTGGCGCGCTCGGCAACTTAATCTCAACATAGACGAGTATCCCATTGAGGCTATTTACACTGACTATTCCAAGAATAAAGGCCAGAATAACTGGAATGGATTTAATATTGTGCGCTCGTTGATACGACGACGCATTATGGAGTTATTCGGTGAGTAGATACCTTATTTTATTGATCCTGAACGGCCCGTTCATTGTTGCCGGGCTCGTTAACGCACTTGTTGCTTACAAAATGACGCGCATATCCAAGCGCCGCTTTATTCTCCAGGTCGCCTTCTGGATTATCCTACTCACAGGCCTCGCGACTATCAAGCCAATCTATGAGTTTTTGTTCTCAAACAACCTGACAAACACCGAGCCTCTCAGTCTCTTTGACGTTATGCAAATAACTGGCATCGTTATCGTATTCTTCATTGCCATTCGCACTCGTGCCAAAGTTGAAAATCTGGAGCGCCGTCTACAGGATTTACACCAAGAACTCTCTATTCGGCTGTCGCAGGACGAGACAAATAGTCGCAAACCAACTCATTAACATCGACCAACACCTTGGCACGACAGACGTAAATCTGTTACTGTAATATTAGATTGTAACACTAGGGGAAATTCATGTTTGCAGGCAAGACTTTGCTTATTACTGGCGGCACTGGTTCTTTTGGGAATGCCGTTCTTAAAAGATTTTTAGATAGCGACATCGCTGAGATTCGTATCTTCTCGCGAGACGAGAAAAAACAAGACGACATGCGCAAAGCCTTCAACAATGATAAGCTCAAGTTTTACATTGGTGATGTTCGCAATATTGAGAGTGTCCGCGATGCCGTAAAGGGTGTCGACTACATCTTCCATGCAGCCGCCCTTAAACAAGTACCCTCCTGTGAATTCTTCCCTATGGAAGCCGTGCGCACTAACGTACTCGGGACCGACAATGTCCTAACTGCAGCTATCGATGCTGGCGTTAAAAAGATTGTCTGCCTTTCGACCGACAAGGCCGCTTACCCCATCAATGCCATGGGAACCTCAAAAGCAATGATGGAAAAAGTTATCGTCGCTAAGTCACGCAACGTAGATCCCGCCAAAACAACCATCTGCTGTACTCGGTACGGTAACGTGATGGCTTCACGCGGATCAGTTATTCCACTGTTCGTAGACCAGATGAAAGCCAACAAGGCGATTACCATTACCGATCCTGATATGACACGGTTCCTCATGAACCTTGATGAAGCCGTCGATCTTGTACTATTCGCTTTCGAAAATGCCCAACAAGGCGACTTGTTTGTACAAAAAGCCCCAGCCTCTACCGTAGGCACGCTGGCTGAGGCGCTCAGGCAGCTCTTTAAATCGAGCTCAAAGATCGATATTATCGGCACTCGTCACGGTGAGAAAGCCCACGAGACACTCATGACCCGAGAAGAAAAGTCCAAGGCATTCGACATGGGTGACTATTATCGCGTCCCGGCTGATACGCGTGACCTCAATTACGGCAAGCTTGAAGGTGGCAGCAAGGGAATCTCTGAAGCCGAAGAGTACACCTCGCACAATACAGAACGACTTGATGTGCAAGGTACAATCGACAAACTTATGAGCGTTGACTATATCAAGAATGTGCTTGAGGGTAACGAGGGCGTCACGTCATGAACATCCTGGTACTCGGTGCGAGTGGCATGGCTGGGCATGTGATTGCTCAATATCTTACCGAGCAAGGTCACCACATTACTGCCCTGGCAGGTCACAAGAAAGTTAGCGAAGATACTATTATTCTGGATCTTTTAGACAAAAACGCTCTTGATAAATTCTTGGATAATCATACATACGATGTCGTCGTAAATGCCGTGGGCGTTCTTATTAAGCAAAGTGAATCACGCAAAGACCTGGCAAGCTATCTGAACGGCTTCTTGCCGCATTATCTTGAGCAGCGATTTGCGGAGAGTCAAACCAAACTTGTGCACCTCAGCACCGACTGTGTATTTTCAGGAGCTCATGGCCCGTACGAAGAAGCCAGCACATATGATGGCGAGACCTTTTACGACCGCAGTAAAGCACTTGGTGAAGTCATAAACGGCAAAGACCTCACGTTCCGCATGTCAATCATCGGACCCGATATAAATGAGAAAGGTGAAGGACTCTTTAACTGGTTCGAACACCAAAGTGGAACTATTTTTGGCTTTCCTAATGCAATCTGGAATGGCATCACTACCATCGAGCTTGCCAAGGCCATTGCTGCAGGTATAAACCAAAACCTAACCGGCTTGTACCATCTCGTACCACAGCAGGAAACCATTTCCAAACTTGATTTGCTTCGTCTGTTCAAACAAGTGTTTACCCGTAGCGACGTCACAATTGAGCCAAAGGAAGCGGCTGTCTCGTCCAACAAGACGCTTATCAACACGCGTACCGACTTTGATTACGTAGTCCCTGATTATCAAGCTATGATTACTGAAATGAAAACGTGGATAACAAAGCACAGCGAGCTATACCCTCACTATCAGTAAGTAATTATTATGAAAAAACCCGCACCCAAAAAAAGAATTCTCATTGTTGGCCAGCACTTTTGGCCAGAGACATTTCGTATAACTGATATTGCTGAAGGCTTTGTGGAACAAGGCTTTGACGTTGACGTATTATGTGGCACACCCAACTACCCATCAGGCAAGTTCTTCCCCGGGTACAGTTTCTTCAAAAACCGCCGACAAGATTACAGGGGTGTGAATATTATTCGCGTACCAGAAATTCCCCGTGGCAATAACACCAATTTCCGGATTCTTATTAACTACCTATCGTTTCCGTTTTTTTCACTGTTTTACGTGCCCTATTTGCTCACTAAGAAATATGACCGCGTGATGGTGTACCAACTATCGCCTGTCATGATGTCCATCCCTGGTATTCTTGTCGCCAAAATTAAAGGCATCAAATTGTACATGTACATTTGTGACTTCTGGCCACACAGTTTGTTTTCTATTTTGCATTTCAAAAACAAGTACTTGGTCAAATTTATTACGTGGTTTTCATACTGGCACTATCGCCGAGCTGATGGCCTCGTTGGTGTTTTTAAGGGCATTCAGACTCGCCTAATTAGCGAGGTTGGCATTGATAAGCAGAGGACGTTGTACATCCCACAGGTCGCTGAAAAGCTCTACGAAAATGAGGTGTTCGACAAGGTACTCGAAAAACGTTTTAAGGGCACCTTCAATATTGTCTTTGCCGGCGCTATCAATCCTGCACAATCTTTCGATACAGTTGTAGAAGCCGCTATGAGTGTCATCAACAGTGGTCACACCAACGTTAAATTCATTATCATTGGTGACGGCATGTCACGCAAATGGCTAGAGGAAGAGGTGGCCAAGCTTGGTATTGTCAAATACTTTGCCTTCGAGGGCTTTAAACCTGTTGCCGATATCCCAAAATACCAAACCATCGCCGATGCCCTCCTGGTTGCACTTACCAAAAGTTCCCTCTTTGAGTACGGGATTCCAGCCAAAGTGCAATCGTACATGGCCTCTGGCCGACCAATCGTGGGCGCCATGGACGGTGAAGGTCAACGCCTCATCAATAATAGCAAGTGCGGTATCTGTGTTGATTCCGGCGACGCTCAAGGCTTGGCTGACGCCATTACAAAAATGGTGACCATGAAGCCCAAGGATCGCCTGCAAATGGGCAAGAACGGCCGAACCTATCATTTTGAGCATTTTGAGCGCGAGTATAACCTGCACCGTTTGATAGAATTCGTTGTTAACGATAACCGCATTGTCGATACTGAATTCCCCGACTAGCTGCTTCCCGAGGATAAACGTTCCATCTTGGGCGAAAAATTGATACAATAACGCAAGTGTCAAATATTATTCTTATTCTCTACGTGTTAACGACTACCATGGGCCTGGTGGTTTTAAAGTTGGGCTCCGCAGCCGGTGCGCCTATTAGCATCGCCAATAGCCGATTAATGTTTAACCTCAATCCACAGGCTATTGCAGGTTTAATGTTGTATGGCATCAGCTTCTTGCTCTACATCTATCTGATTTCCAAGAATGACCTCGGTTACATCATTCCATTAACGTCCGCATTTGTATACGTATTGGTTTTCTTGGCTTCCTGGATTGTCTTCAAGGAATCTTTCACTATGATGAAAACTTTGAGCATTGCCCTAATTATTGGTGGCATTGTTTTGCTTGGCCTGAGCAAGTAAATAAAACGGTTCTGGTCATACTCAATAAAAATAGAGACTCGAGTGGCCCAAGTCTCTATTTTTGCGTGCACGTTATCGATCTATTGATATATATACGTCACGTCGGTACCAAATACGGCTCGAACACTGGGGAGTGAAATCTTATCCGTAACGATATAGTAGGTTTCCTGGCGAGTGTGTGCCATAGTGATACAGTTCTTAATAGTGCCTACCATGTCCTCCTGGCTAGTCGAAAGAATCTGCTGTAAAGAAATATCAAGACAGTTAGCGCCACGGATATCGGGGTCACTTCCGTTATATTTCAAGGTGTCTGCCCACACAGGAACCTGAGGATCCGCAAAGAAGAGACCCTTGTCCTTGTCGTAGTGCAACATTGCGGTATTGAAATGGTTTATTTTGCCAGCCTCACCAAGCTTTATATACAAGCCATCATCGACATCTATGAATTGAGGCTTCATATCACCTGAGTAATTGCGGAAAACGCCACGGATGTCACGTAATGGGTTAGCCAAGGATCCAAGTAGCAGTAGGCCAGCCATAAATGGCACAATTGCGAGCAGTGCGACATATTTTGCTTCAATCTTACTGACTTTATTTGTGTAGGCATGCAGTAACCAACCGATACTCAGGATAAGCGTCAACATTTCAAGTAGTAGCAAGCATTTCAGGACATAATAACGAACTTCACCCAGCGTGAAGTATTGCATAAACACCAGTAAGCCATCGAACAAGAATAGCGGAATAAAGATCTGTGAAAATATCGCTTTGGATGCAGCGCCAATACGACGTGAACAAAGGATAACTACCACCAGCGTCAGCCCAACCAGCAAAATCAGTGAGTGGAAGTCACGCAAGGTCCCGGTGTAGTTAATTGCCTGCCCACTTGTGGTGCCACGCAGATACTTCAGTTGGAAATATATAGGCATCGGCTGTAGCAACAGCATGCTTAGCACCGCAAGATTTTTCCAGTTCCACCACCGCTGCACGATTGCCCGCCATCGTAAATTATCCGGCAGCATAAATACCAAACCAACAAGAACAAATGCTGGCATCAGTAGCGGCCAGCTCACACTTGCACCATATATCAGCAACAAATATGCGGTGATATTCCAACGTTGCTGATTATCGTTAACAATAACAAGTGACGAGCTGTTTTTGAGACCCTTAAACTTTAAGTCGGACAAATACAGGAGGCCCACGATAAAGGTGCTGCATACATAGTAGTAATTGAGGAATCCTTCGAAGATAAAAGGTATCAGGTAGAGGACCGCTAGAATAGGTGCCAGGCACAGCAAAACAGTTACCTTAACGCTCGTCGATAGCTCTTTGTCGTCACCAGTCAGCACTTGGATCCATCGCAGGCACAGATAGTACAATCCTGCTGCCATCAACATGCCAAACACAATATACAGTGCGAAGTACAAAATGGCATTGCTCTTCCAGCTCATAGCGTCTTGATGGTTAATCACTGTATTTTCGGCGAATGCCACCATAAAATGGAAGCCCTCAGGATAGTACGTCGTCTTATACGTAAAGTGCTGCTGACTTCCGACATTTGCTATCATGCCGTAGTGATGCGGCCCGTCTATTGCCTGAGTGCTACCAATTTGCGCGATATGCTCCATGGCATGATGACCAATAAAAATTGGCGTAAATGGAAGTAGAAAAAATGCCGATACCAGCACTGCAAAAACATCGATCTTACTGATAATTGAGTGTGGTTTTGGGGTTGATTTTGGAACAATAACAAGCAGTGCTGCCTCAGCAAGAATCGCCCAAAAAGCAGCCATTACAAAACCGGAGCTAGGAAAGAGCAAGAATTGGAACGTTGCAGCAATCTGCAAAACGATCATCACCATAAAGAAAGCGCCGAACAGGCGACCAACCCAACTTTGCAGTATTTTGGGCATTGGCATATAGATAGCCGCAATGGCAAAAAGTACCGGCAAGAAAAGGACCTTAAATCCAAGTGCATAAATTGCCCAAGCAACGAGCATCACCACCACAGAAGGTGCGATTGTGCGCAAACGCGCAGATAAAGTACGTATCATTATTCCCCTCTATGCCCGAGCGTATATTCAGGCGAGCTCCATACTAAATATTAGTTCTTACTGTAACAGACCAACCCCCGGTGTCACAATCATTCCCATATGAAAACATTACAACAGTAAAACGCTTACACTTATTGCTCGAGTTGCAATAATAATGATAATATGGAATATATGTACAAAATAAATAGTCAGCAATCAGTGAAACGATCAAAAACAAGAAAAAAGAAGATAGCAGCAATCACCGTAGCCACGGTGTCGGCTATTGTTATTATCATCTTGGTGTTAGAGTTTACCGACACGACTCATATTTTCCACAAATCAAACCCTACCGTTACCAGCCATGGCTCGACCGCCGATCAAAATACCAAGGGCGAAAATAGCCTTTCACAAACAGGTGGAAGCGCATCGACAACACAAAAAGGCCAGACGACCGCACCAGTAACAGGTTCTGGTGCGACTACTAATGGTGGCGGCTCTACTACAACAGCAGCACTTATAGCACCAAGTGGGAATTTTGTAAGTAACCACCACCCTAACCTTGGTGGCAGCCCCGCACCCAATATCCTGACGTCCGTTTGTAATACCACCCCTGGCGCTACCTGTACGATCACCTTTACTAATGCAAGCACTGGTGCTGCTAAATCTCTCACTGCCCAAACTGCAGATAGCGGTGGCGCAGCCTATTGGTCTTGGAAACTGCAAGATGTTGGACTTGGTCAAGGTACGTGGCAAGTAAAAGCTACCGCTACCCTTGGTAACCAAACTAAATCAGCAAGTGATGCAATGACACTCGAGGTCCAGCCCTAATGAAGCATGCGTTACGTTTTCTGTCCTTATCCGTGGTTATTTCGGCGGCAAGCATGCTACTACTCAGTGGTACGGCGCTGGCCTTTACTTCTAATCGAGTAATCGACGATTCAATCTACGACAACACAACATCCATGAGTCCTGCCCAGATCAACACGTTCCTGAACGGTTTTAGTGGTAGTTGCATTAGCCCTAATAACGGGTTTACAGCACCCGATTATACTGGGTATTCACCATCTAGCGGCTTTTCTTATGGCGGCAACGCCACAGCCGGCATTATCATTGATCACGCGGCCGAAACCTATGGCATCAACCCTCAGGTTCTGCTAGCAACACTGCAAAAAGAACAGAACCTCGTAACGGGTGGTAGCGGCTGTAGCACCCTTCGTTATGCCGCTGCTGTCGGCTATGGCTGTCCGGATGGTGGCACCACCTATAGTTATTCTGGAGTCGACCTCTATACGATAAATGGCAACACAGTTACGTCAGTCAGTGGTACGTGCGTAAACAGTTCCGCCAAGGTTGGTTTCTCGCAGCAAGTGATCAGGGCTGCCTGGCTCTTAAAGTTTGGCGAGCAACGATCCGAGGGTAATGTTAGTTGGGCGGTTATAAAGACTACGACCAGCGACATGTGGGGCAATGGCTGGAACAGTACTTGGAACAATTCTGATGATCCGCAAAGTTGCTATAGTGGCCCAATGACCCAAGGCAACCGACAAAGCTGCCCCAACGGTCCAACTACTTACTACGACGGCTACACTACTATTGACGGCGTCTCAACGCATATGGATACGGGATCAACTGCTGCATTATATTGGTACACACCGCACTTCTCTGGCAACCAAAGCTTCCAGAACATCTTCCAAAGTTGGTTTGGCCCTACCACCACTGCAGGATTTACGTGGCAGTATCAAGGCCAGAACGCTTATACCGACCAGACAAAATCAACGGCTGCCGACCTTACTAATGTAGTTGCCGGCACTCGGGTTTATCTTACCGTTCAAGTGAAAAATACCGGAATCCAGACGTGGACGCAAGGCGTTGTAAACCTGGGCACGTCGCAGCCACAGAATCGTTCGAGTCAATTCTATGATAATACCTGGCAATCGGCTAACCGTGCCGCCACACTTGACCAAGCATCGGTAGCACCAGGTGCAACGGGTACGTTCTCGTTCTGGGTAACTATACCCCAAAATCCGGGAACCTATAAAGAGTATTTCAACCTGGTTGCCGACGGCTATACCTGGATGAATGACATGGGACTCTACTGGCAATTCAACGTCCAGCCCCGTAGTCTCGACTGGCAGTATCAAGGCCAGAACGCTTATACTGATAGCACTAAATCTACTCCCGTAAGTCTCACCAATGTAACACCTGGGCAACGATACTACCTTACACTTAGTTTGAAAAACAACGGCAACATACCATGGATACAAAACGCGTTCAACCTTGGCACTTCTGGGCCACGTGATCGTACAAGTGCCTTTCGTGATAATACCTGGCAATCGGCTAACCGTGCCGCCACACTTGACCAAGCATCGGTAGCACCAGGTGCAACGGGTACGTTCTCGTTCTGGGTACGTGCTCCACTCAACCAAGGTGGTGACATGAAGGAATACTTTAGTCCGGTCTACGATGGCATCGGCTGGGCCCCAGATTATGGCGCCTACTGGGAGTTTACTGAGCCAAATCCCCAGTATTCATGGCAGTATCAAGGCCAGAACGCTTATACCGACCAGACCATGTCTACGCCCGTCGACCTCAATACCGTCACCAAGGGTCAACGCTTCTACCTCTCTACACAGCTCAAGAATACGGGCAATGCCATCTGGTATCCTGGAGCGCTCAACCTTGGCACCACACAACCGCTAAATCGTTCGAGTATGTTCCATGATAGCACTTGGCAATCTGCCAATAGACCCGCCACCGTTGCCAATACCACCCTTCCTGGTCAGTCAACATCATTTGGGTTTTGGGTAACCGCCCCTAGCAATTCGGGTACGTACCGCGAGTACTTTGCTCCAGTCGCCGACAACGTCACCTGGCTTGCGGACTATGGCCTCTACTGGCAAATCACTGTGCACTAAATGTCGAAATATAATCAAATAAAAGTAAGAGCCTGTGCAAGGCTCTTACTTATTGAAGCTCGTAAGACCTATACGATATCTTTGTAGGCTTCAACCAGCGCTTTGGCCATCTTTGGCCACGCCATCTTCTTGGCGTACTGCTTGGAAAGCGTACGCTGCTTAGATAGGTCGATGCGCTGCAGCTCACGAGCAAGCTCATAGTAGGCAAAGGTATCGGTCAGAACAAGTGCGCCGTCGGCAATCTCAGCAATTTCCTTGAAGGACTCTGTAGGATACGCAATAGCCGAAATATCGTTAGCAAATGCCAAGTTGAGTGAGCCAGACGAAACATTGGCATAGTACACCTTATCGTAAGGATAAATACACACGTCACACTCGCGGATAAGCGCGTTTAAACGATCATCATCTGGCACAAAACCAGTGATATACACGCGGTCGCGCAGGCCAAGTGTATTCACGAGGTCGGTTAGCTTGTCGTACATAGTAACTTCGTCGCTTGTTGGGTGCATACCACCAATAACCGCCAGTTTGTAGTTTTCGGGCAAGTACTTAAGAGCCTTGACTGCCTCGAACATGCCTTTGTAGCGGTGGATGAACCCAGTTGTACAAAAGATGACATCGCCTTTTTGCTTGTTAAGTGCCTTTGTGATCTCGTGTGACGGCTTTGGTGCTGGTACTTCATATACCGGGTGGATAAGCTTCTTGATACGAGCTGAGGGCACGCCAGCAGTCTCTAAACTTTGCACGGTGGCATTGTTGTGGGCGATCAGGAGATCGGCCTGCAAGAAGGTGTCAATGTGGTTGCGCCAGAAGATAGCATAATTGCGCTTGTCACGTGCATAACGCAAGAAACTTCGTGGGCCAAGACCACCGAGCTTAACGGGCTTGAGCGCAAAGCCAGGCGATGTGTGAACCGTAACAACTACCCGCTTGTTGATGCGCTTGGCCATTTCGACCATTTTACGGAATTCGGCATTACTAAAGAGCCCAAATTCGTGTTGAATGTGCAAAATGTCATAGTCGTGCAGCTCTTTTTCCATCTGGGCGATGGTGCTATCGAGCTCTTCGGGGCTCATGATGCGGGTTTTGTATGGGGACGAATCAAAAAACTTGTTCTGGACGTCGGGCATTTTTGCCATACCGACAAGATAATTTTCCTGGTACTTGCCCACACCGCAGTTTTCGTCGTGCGAGCTAAAGTGCAGCACGCGTATTGGCTTATTACTCATTATATTTTCTCCATTTGCGTCATTACTTGGTTGAATGCTTCGTCCCACGTGCTGGGGGTGTATTTTTTGGTCTGCTGGCGAGCATCCGCAAGCGCCTTGGGCTTGGTAATCCAGGCAAGCATTCCTTCCAGGCATTGCTCGCTTGATGTTGGCGCAAAATGCGCCACACCCTTACCTTCCGCAATCTCTACCATACTACTGGTATTGCTACAAAGGCAAGGGATACCACGCGCCACGCTCTCAGCGATAGGAATACCCCAGCCTTCATGGAAACTCGCGAGAACCGTAAATAAACAGTGGTCATACAACCAGGCAAGTTCTTCGTCGCTAGCGTCATGCAGGAACGCAAAACTATCTTTGACGGCAGGGTCGCGCGTCATAATATCGTACATATCGTCGGTGTGGAAACCACGTCGACCAACAATTACCAGCTTTGGTAACGTAATACCGCGCTGAGCCGCCAATTTGTACACATAGTAGAATAGGTAGTGGTTCTTTTTGGCCTCGATAGTGCCAACGCAAAGCAGATAGTCACCGCCTTTGAGTTTACTCGCTGTAAATGCAGCTTCGTGCGGCTTGGTTGGTGCTGATATTTTGATATCATCGCCTAGGCGGAAAACTTCCACACGCGGAACGTGCAGCTTTTGCTCTTTGAGCCAGCTGGTTAGCTCACGCTTAGTATTTTGGGATACGCACAGTACAAGATCGGCAATTGGCACAACACGACTATTGTAGGTCGTTGGGCTGACTGCTACTTGCTCGAAGAATTGCGGCCAAACTGTTGGTGCAACGTCGTGAATTACCTGCACGAGGCGGACACCCTGCTTGTCATGGGCTCGCACGACGCGATCCGTAAACAGTGGGTCCCACCATTCACCCCATGGAATAACAAAGAGATCTCCTTTTTGAAAATCTACTTGCAGATAACCCTTCATGTGGAGTTGCTTGGCCTGTGTTTCAAGCTTTGCGCCCAGGCTAGGACTAAATTTCTGGCCAACACGCAAACCTTTTTTAGCAACACGTTTTACGAGTGAACGACGCGGTACAGCCGAGAGCTGAGCAGATGTCTTTGGCTCAGATCTACTCGGCTGCTGGACATAACTAGGTTGATCACCAACCTGTTTATACACCAGGCCCCCGCGCTGAGTAATAGTCTGATC
>JBNQGE010000021.1:0-2872 GCA_050436805.1 Candidatus Saccharimonadota bacterium | reverse complement strand
AGTCGCAACGCGTGCATGCGGACGTCGTCGACACGGTCGTCACGAACGCGGTGATCCTCGATCACTGGGGCATCGTGAAGGCCGATATCGGCATCAAGGACGGCCGCATCGCGGCGATCGGCAAGGCGGGCAATCCGGACATCCAGCCAGGCGTGACGATCGCGATCGGCGCGGCCACCGAAGTGATCGCCGGCGAAGGCCTGATCGTGACGGCCGGCGGCATCGACACGCACATCCACTTCATCAGCCCGCAGCAGATCGACGAAGCGCTCGCGAGCGGCGTCACCACGATGCTCGGCGGCGGCACCGGCCCGGCGGCAGGCACCGCCGCCACCACCTGCACGCCCGGCCCCTGGCACCTGCATGCGATGCTGTCGGCGGCCGACGCTTTCCCGATGAACCTGGGGTTCCTCGGCAAGGGCAACATCAGCCTGCCGGGGCCGCTGGAAGAACAGGTGCGGGCCGGCGCCATCGGCCTCAAGCTGCATGAAGACTGGGGCTCGACCCCGGCCGCCATCGACAACTGCCTGAGCGTGGCCGACCGCATGGACGTGCAGGTCGCGATCCATAGCGACACCTTGAACGAAGGCGGCTTCCTGGAACACACGCTGGCCGCGTTCCAGGACCGCACCATCCATACCTTCCATACCGAAGGCGCCGGCGGCGGCCATGCGCCGGACATCATCGCCGCGGTCGGCAACAGCAATGTGCTGCCGTCGTCCACCAACCCGACGCGCCCGTTCACCGTCAACACGCTGGACGAGCACCTGGACATGCTGATGGTCTGCCATCACCTGGATGCGGCGATTGCGGAAGACGTGGCGTTTGCCGAATCGCGCATCCGGCGCGAGACCATCGCCGCCGAAGACATCCTGCACGACATCGGCGCCATCAGCATGATGTCGTCCGATTCGCAGGCCATGGGCCGGGTCGGCGAGGTCATCATGCGCACCTGGCAGACCGCCCACAAGATGAAGGTCCAGCGCGGCAAGCTGGCCGAGGACAGCGGCAGCAAGGCTGACAATTTCCGCGTCAAGCGCTATATCGCGAAATACACGATCAATCCCGCCATCACCCATGGCATCTCGCATGTGGTGGGCTCGATCGAAGTCGGCAAGATTGCCGACCTGGTGCTGTGGAAGCCGGCTTTCTTCGGCGTCAAGCCATCCACCATCCTGAAAAGCGGCATGATCGCGGCCGCCCAGATGGGTGATCCGAACGCCTCTATCCCGACGCCGCAGCCGGTGCACTACCGGATGATGTTCGGCGCCTACGGCGGCGGCCTCAAGACCTCGCTCACCTTTGTTTCGCAAGCGGCGTTCGACGACGGCATAGGCGAACGCCTGAAGCTGAACAAGCCGGTAGTCGCGATCAAAGACGTGCGCCACCTGCGCAAGCACCACATGATCCATAACAGCGCCACGCCGCACATGGAAGTCAATCCGGAAACCTATGAAGTGCGGGCCGACGGCGAATTGCTGGTGTGCGAACCGGCCAGCATATTGCCGCTGGCGCAGCGTTATTTCCTGTTCTGATTCAATTTCGATGAAAGCAAGATGTTAATCCTCAACACAAAAGTAGAACGCGCCGACCTGATCCATGGCGAACTGGTCTTGCCCTATGAATTGCGCGAGAAGAGTCGCCTGCGGGCAGCGCTGTCCAGCGGCGAAGAAGTCGGCGTATTCACGGTGCGCGGCACCGTGCTGCGCCATGGCGACCTGCTCAAAGGCAGCGACGACAGCGGCCAGGAGCGCGTGGTCAAGATCATGGCGGCTGCCGAAGCAACCTACCGCATCGAATGCGCCAGTCCGCACGCCTTGCTGCGCTGTGCTTTCCACCTGGGCAACCGGCACACCCAGGCGCATGTCGGCGACGGTTTCCTGCGCATACGCAAGGATCCGGTGCTGAAGGAAATGCTGCAGGGCCTGCAAGCCACGGTCACTGAAGAACTGGCGGCGTTCGAGCCCGAATCGGGAGCCTATGGCGGCGGCCATCACCACCAGCACGACGGCTTGCTGGCGCCGGTGCCGCTGCGCCAGAAAATCCATCGCCCCGGCGACGAGTCCGGCACCTGAGTTCCGCGCACAAGATGAACGCGACCGCGCTGCTCCACCTGCTGCAACTGGCCAGCCCGTCGCTGCCGATCGGCGCCTACAGCTATTCGCAGGGGCTGGAAACGGCCATAGACAAGGGCTGGGTCAAGGATCCGGAATCCGCGCGCGGCTGGATCTGCAACAACCTGCAGCAAGTAGTGGCGCTGTTTGAGGCACCCGTCTTGTGGCGCCTGCTGCAAGCGTTCGAAGGCCGTGACGGCGCCGCGGTTGCGCTGTGGACTGAACGTTTCATCGCAGCCCGCGACACCGCCGAATTCCGCGCCGAAACCATACAGATGGGATATTCGCTGGGCAAGCTGGCGATCGAACTGCAGGTAGGCGATGGCGCCTTGCTGGCGATCTTGCAGGCCCAGCCGGAACTGCCGCTGCCGACCGCCTACGCCTACGCCGCGGTAGCGCTGCAGGTGCCGCCTGAAGCGGCGCTGCTGGGCATGCTGTTTTCCTGGGCGGAAAACCAGGTGCTGGTATGCGTCAAATCGATACCGCTGGGCCAGGTCGCCGGCCAGCGCCTGCTGCTGTCCTTGCAGACAGAACTGCAGCTGGCTGCACAGCAAGCGCAAGGACTGGCCGACCATGAATTGTCGAACTGGGCGCCTGGCCTGTCGCTGCTGTCGATGCAGCATGAAGAACAGTACAGCCGCCTGTATCGATCCTGAAACCGAACTTTCTTCGAACATTCTTTTTAAGAGACTCTCAAAATGAGCACTTCCTCAACATCCAATCCACTCCGCGTCGGCATCGGCGGCCCGGTCGGCTCC
>JBNQGE010000020.1:0-135225 GCA_050436805.1 Candidatus Saccharimonadota bacterium | reverse complement strand
GCAATTTCGGGGTACACCTATAGTTTCGGTGAGAAGTCCTCGGTGGCCTTCACCGGTTCGCTGCAGCTGTTCTATTACTACGCGCCGTGTGGCAGTTTGCGTCACGCCTGGACCGACAGTACCGGTTGGCACTTCGAGGAATTGGATGGGTCTAACTCGTCCATCGGCCCGAATCGCTACGCCGTTGGCCTGTATTCGTCCGCCACGTCTACGGATGGGACGAATATCCAGTTGATCTACTTCGACAACAACTGGACGAACCTGCGTCACGCCTGGACCGACAGTACCGGTTGGCACTTCGAGAACCTTGATGGCCTTGGTGGCGGTCCTGCTGGACGCATCAATACGGACGTTGGGTCGTTCCCGCTGCTGACCAGTTTTGGCGGCACGCTGGACGCATTCTACTACGATATCGCCGACGGAAACCTCCGACTGGCGCAGGCGCAGTAGAGCTGTTGAGGCCTGAGAAAATGAATGAACGGTGCAAGATCTGACACTCCACACATGAGCGTGTGATGAAGGTTGGATCTGTCGGTGGAGACGAGAAGATTTCGAGGCATTTAGCCCCGAACACTCGTCTCCATCGTATGCACATCTATTGGTCTTAATATTTTGCCAAATAATGGCGGCGTAGCGGGCCAACAGCTGTGTAAATTGCTACGTTTGTACCAGGGGTTACAGAGGCCAATTAAAAGAACAACATACGAATTCTCAGGAATTTGCTATTATAAACGAATGATTGTCGTAATTATCGCCGGAGGGTCGGGATCACGATTGTGGCCTCTGTCTACTCCTACATTCCCCAAACAGTTACTAAAAGTTAACGGTGACAGCCGTTCGCTTTTGCAAAATACCTATGACCGCGCACGCCAACTAACCGATGCTGATTCGATTTATGTCGTTCCAGAAATCAGCCTGATGCCACATGTCAAAGAGCAGTTGCCGGAGTTTTCGGATGAGAACTTCGTGGTTGAGCCAGCTCGCCGCGGTACGTCGAGCTGTATCATTGCAGCGCTCGCGCATATCGCTAAAAACCATGATGCCGACGAGCCAATTGCTGTGTTGTCGGCCGATCACTACATCCGTGACGTGGCCGGATTTGTGCACTCGTTTAATGTCGCCGCCGACACATCTAAGGAGCAGGGACGCATTGTGCTGGTTGGTGTTGAGCCAGACCATCCTGCTACTGGTTTTGGCTACATCCAAAAAGATGACATTCTCGACGAGGCAAAGTTTGTTTTTAATGTGCACTCTTTCAAGGAAAAACCAGACTACGAAACTGCCAAATCCTACGTTCACAGTGGCAATTATCTTTGGAACTGCGGCTATTTTGTCGGGTCTATTAATACTTTTAAGAATGCTATGCAAACTGACGCTCCAGCGTTGCTCGAAAATTACCAGAAGCTGGTTGACGCAAACGCCGACACCTACGAAAGCACCTATTTAGCTTTTGAAAGTATTTCTATCGACTATGCCTTAATCGAAAAAGTTCATAATTTGTTGGTTGTTCCGGCTAGTTTTGACTGGATGGACTTGGGCTCATTTGCAGACATGCACAAAGCAGCAGACCTGGACGAGCATGGCAACAACGCGACTGGTTTGGTGGAGCTGGAAGAAGTTGAAAACTCATTCGTACAGAACCAAGAGGACAAGCCGGTGGCCGTTATCGGCCTCGACAACGTGGTCGTGGTAAACACACCCGATGGCATTCTTGTCGCCCGCAAAGACCTCTCCCAAAAAGTTGGTGACGTTAGTAAGCGCTTCCAAAAATAAGAAGGAGAATTTGATGTCTACCAAAAAACTAATCGCATTTGACCTTGATGGCACCCTAGCACCAAGTAAATCCCCATTGCCTGACCGTATTGCCGAATTGCTCGATCAGCTTTTGCAAAAATATCAGGTTTGTGTCATTTCTGGTGGTAAATTTGGCCAGTTTGAAAAGCAGCTTTTGACCGGTCTCAAGGCTGACCCAATGCAGCTTGCTAACCTACACCTCATGCCAACCTGCGGCACTCGCTACTACAAATACGATCTTGCAAAAAAAGACTGGGAAACCGTCTACGCTGAAGATTTCACTGAAGCCGAAAAAGAAAAGATCATCGCTGCCCTAAAGACCGCGGTCAAGAAATTGGGCTTTGATAACGAGAAATCGTATGGCCCGAACTACGAAGATCGCGGTAGCCAGATTACCTGGTCGGCACTTGGTCAGGACATCGCTTCTGAGCTTGGCGCCAAAGGTGTTGAGATCAAAGAAGCTTGGGATGTCGACAACGCCAAGAAGAACGCGGTACGCAACGAAGCAGCTGAGCTTTTGTCAGAATTTGAAGTTCGCGTCGGTGGCGTAACCTCCATTGACATTACAAAGCCAGGCATCGACAAGGCTTATGGCATGAAAAAACTCATGAGCATGCTCGAAATCAGCAAGGAAGAAATTCTGTTCATGGGCGACCGCATCCAGGAAGGCGGTAACGACTACCCCGTTAAGGCTATGGGCATTGACTGCGTCGAAGTCAGCCACTGGGAAGACACCGCTCGCACTATCCAGGGCGTCCTCTACGTCTCGTAACCCAGACCAACCCCTAAAAGAGCGTCATTCTAGGCGCTCTTTTTATGTACAGCGTCTCTTCAGAAAAATGTGATTGTACTCCTTACAACGATGGTAATGCGGTTATCTACGGCCCAGCTGTGTTTTTGATTCACTGTCTACTATGCACTGTACATGTAATGGTGTCATCTAACCGCCAGGTAGTTCTCAGCTATCAATGATATGATAAGGGTTGATAAAGGAGGCTTTCATGCCATCGACAGATCCTATACAGCCCGGGGACTTGCGGGCAACGCCAGAAGTGGAAGATTTTGCGCATAAATATACCGAAGAGGGTAGCGGCAAAATAGGCGGCAAACTTATTGACCATTATTTTGAAGCAGTGGGAGAGCTGTTTGCGGCTAGCGACTTGCAAAAGATGCCAAAGTTTACAGCGATTGAATTGGGTTGCGGCGAAGGGTTTTCGACGCAGCGCTTGAGCAAAATATTGCCTAAGCAAGCGGCGTTTACGGCATCTGAATATGTAGATGCCTTGGTGCCAAAGGCTCAGGCTAACAACCCTGACGTTAGTGTGGTGCAGGAGAGTATTTACGAACTGACACACGCCGACAACAGTTTTGACGTTGTTTTCTTGTTGGAAGTATTGGAGCACTTGGATTTCCCAGACAAAGCATTGGCCGAGATTAAGCGCGTGCTTAAGCCCGGTGGCTACCTGATTTTGGGCGTGCCGCGCGAACCGCTGTGGTGCATGCTAAACATGGCTCGCGGTAAGTATTTGCGTCATTTTGGTAACACGCCAGGCCACCTGAATCACTGGGGTCAGCACACGTTGCGCATGTTTATCGAAGGCAACTTTGGCCAGGTGCTGCAAAGCCGAACACCACTACCATGGACGCTCGTTTTGGCCCAAAAACCAGCTACAGCATAACCCTACAACGTATACTTATTTTCTGCCTGGAATAGAAGAGTGATGTATTCGTCTAGGTTGCTTTGATGATCCGAAACAAAGCTTTCGATTGCATCGCTGGTATTGTTGACCAGAAATATCTGGTCAAATTCAATTTCTTTGCCCTCGGCAACAAGGCTCGAAACGAATTTTTTGTAGCTTTTGGCAATATCTGCGCTGGTTAGTTTGGTGCGCAATTCATAAAGTACGGTTATTTTCCCAAGGGGTCCGCCGGTTTTTACGTAGACTGGCTTAAAGCTTTCGACATGACTGCCGTAAGGATCAATGCCAAGCTCTTCCCGCAACTCATGTGCGGTGCTGTATTCGAGGTCGATACTGTCGCCACGAATATCGCCACGGTCGATGCCACCTCCACTGCAACAAACCTTGCCAGCCCGGGCTGTAGACTGTGCCATTTGGCCAACGACGAACGTATTATCACTTGTAATAACAAGACATGCGGAATGAATAACACGGAAGGCATGCTCGCCAGCGTCGAATGTTTCGCTATAGAGATTATGGGCGTATTTGGTCTCGGCAAGTTCTACCTCTATGGCATCAGGATTGTCCGCATACGCAGTGACAGTAAAGGCGTCGCCGTTAAAAAGGTGAGGGTTCTTTTTTGTCAGCCGTTCCCAGTGGTCGGCGATTTTCTTCGTTACCTGAGGTGGCAATACTACCTGATCCCCCGTAAAATGAATGCGCAAAGGTTTCGTGAGTGGTGTGAGTTTTATGGGGTCTTTTTGGAACATAGCTTATTCTACCGTAACGGATTTAGCCAAGTTGCGCGGGCGGTCAACGTTAAAACCTTTTTCGACTGCCACATAGTATGAAAACAGCTGCATAACCAATGCCACGAGTTGCGGCTGGGTTTGTTCGAGTGTTTTGGGAATGTATAGCACATCGTCGACCAATTTTTTGATGTGCGTATTGCCGATCGTGGCAATGGCGATAACGCGACCTTTGCGGGCGCGAATTTCTTCGATATTTGAATAGGTTTTTTCGAGCAACGGTGAATCGGTGGCGATAGCAAACGTTGGGAAGTTTCTGTCGATCATAGCAAGTGGACCGTGTTTCATTTCGCCAGCGGCATAGCCCTCGGCATGGATGTAGGAAATTTCTTTAAGTTTGAGCGCACCTTCTAGTGCGCAAGGGAATCCATAGCCGCGTCCAATGTACAAAAAGTCTCGCTCGCCAGCGTATTTTTTTGCGGCTTTTTGGATGGCCTTGGTGTCGCTCAAAATTGCTTCGGCTTTGGCGGGGAGTTCGGCAAGTTCGCGCAAAACCGGTGTAAAATGTTTGCTGGCGACGCGCACTAAATCGAGGGCGATAAGGTTCAAAACAGTTACTTGTGACACAAACGCTTTGGTAGAAGCGACTGCTTGCTCTGGTCCGGCATGGCAGTACACACCCGCATCAGTTAGGCGGGCAATGGTCGAACCCACAGCGTTTACGACGCCCAAGCGCAAAATGCCATAATCTTCAACTTTTTTGAGAGCGGCAATGGTGTCGGCGGTTTCGCCAGACTGCGAAATAGCCAGCACGGCGGTGTGTTGGGTTAGTGGCTCGTCGCGGTATTTAAACTCGCTTGCCAGTTGCACTTCTACCGGAATACCAGCGATTTGCTCGATAAGATATTCACCAACCAGGCCAGCGTAATACGATGTCCCGCAGGCCACGATAATAATACGATCGATCTCTTTGAGACGTTCTTCCACGGCTCCGAGGCCACCTAGTTTAACGGTATTGGTCTCCACGCGTACACGGCCCTGGATTGCCGAGCGAAGCGTATCCGGTACCTCATGCATTTCTTTGAGCATAAAGTGTTCAAAGTCGCCACGACCACCCGTTTCGGGTCCGCTTTCTATCAGTTCCGCTTTGCGCTCCACAGCCTTTGCTTTATGAACATTTTTGATGGTGTAGCCTTGGGTATTCACGATTACCATTTCGTGGTCTTCCAAATAAACTACCTGGCGCATGTGCTCCACGATGGCCGATGGGTCGGAGGCGACGATAAATTCGCCGTCACCAACACCTACGACCAGTGGACTAGATAGGCGTGCCGCAAACAACGTTTTGGGCTCAAGCGTGGTCATGACGGCAATCGCGTAAGCGCCCTGCAGTTTTTGGAGAGTTTTTTCGAACGCCGCGGCAAACGTTTTGCTGCTCCTCACATAAAAATCAATAAGGTGGGGAATGACCTCGGTATCTGTCTGCGAAATAAATGTATAACCCTCTGCGGTCAATAAATCACGAAGCTCCGAAGCATTTTCGATGATGCCGTTATGTACCACGAAAATCGTTTTGTCGGCATTAAAATGCGGGTGTGCATTTTTGATGTTTGGCAAACCATGCGTTGCCCAGCGTGTGTGGCCAATGGCCAACGAAACGCCTGATTCTGGCAGCGGCTCGTCGCAATCACGCAAGTTTTTGACCTGGCCAACTTGCTTTATAATATGCGCCTGTTTGGCAGGGTCCAGGAACGCAATTCCAGCCGAATCGTAGCCACGATATTCTAATGTTTGCAGGCCGCCAAGCACCGCTTCAATTCCGTTATTCTTGTCACCGATATAGCCGACTATGCCGCACATATGACTCCCTTGAATTAGTGTTGAATGGTGGAAATAAACTGCGTAAATTTGCTGTCAAAACGGGCAGGGGAAAATTGTTCAGCCGATGCCGCAATTGCCGCATGGTCGAACGTATATTTGGGAAATTTCTGGAGTACATCGCACAAGGCATCGACGGTTTGTTCGGTCATAAACAGACCGGTTTTGCCTTCAATAACGTAGTCACGCGCGCCACCCTCATTAAACGCGATTACCGGTGTTCCGGCTGCCATGGCCTCAACAGGTGTCACGCCAAAATCTTCGTATGATGGGAACAAAAAGGCCTCAGCGCCAGCCATATGTGCAGCCATTTCTTCGTCACGTACATTGTCGAGGAAGGTGACTGTTGGGCCGGCGATTGCCATAAGGTTGGCGTGTTCTGGGCCTCGCCCAATGACCTTAAGATCAAGATCGAGCTTGGTGCAAGCCTGCACGGCCAAGGCGATTTGCTTGTGTGGTACCTGGCGACCAACAATAACAAACCCGTGGCGGGTGCCAGATGCGGTGCCTGTAAAACGGTCGATATCCACGGGCGGGTTAATAACAACCGAATCACGACCATAATATTTTTTGATATCAGCCTGGATATGTGTGGAGTTGGCAATGTAATAATCAGGTCGTTTGCTGGCTTTTAGATCCCATTTGCGCAACGGGCCCACCAGCAATCGCAAACCCAAACGGGCGAGGCCATTGAATGCGCCGAAGCCCGGTTCACGCATGTACAAATCGTAATGGCGCCAATAGTAGTGCGTCGGTGTGTGGCAATAGCATACATGGGTGGTGGCTTTTGGTGTGTGGACCGAAAAGGCTTCACCGTTGCCAGAACTACTAATAACGAGATCGTATTGGCTAAGATCGAGATGGGTAAACCACCAGATACGCAGGACGCCGACAAACTTGCGGAGTGCACCGAATGGCCGGTGTTGCAAGAATCCGGTAACAACTTTGTTGTCGAGTCGTGCGCGCCACTCATCCGTACAGTACGACGTGTAGATGGGGGCATCGGGATAGAGCTTGTGCAGCTCGTACACAACGCGTTCGGCACCACCACCCACCAACCAGTCATGCACAATTGCCACCTTTTGTGGCGCCTTGTTTGCCTGGGTAGACTCGGACATTAGCGAGCTCCTTGCCGCGCAAATACCGATCGTAACGTTTTGGCTAGGATGACAATATCAAGCCATAAACTCCAGTTTTGTACGTAATATAAATCCAATTTGCGGCGTTCGTCAAAGCTAATGTCACGTCGGCCCGAAACTTGCGCCAGCCCGGTAATGCCCGACTTAACACTCAATATAGTGTGCCGCTTGCTGTATTCCGCCAGTTCACGAGGGATGAGTGCGCGTGGTCCAACCAGGCTAATATCACCTTTTACCACGTTAATAAGTTGCGGTACTTCGTCGAGACTAGTGGCTCGCAGGAATCGTCCGATGCGACTAAAACGTGGGTCGTTAGGAATCTGATCACCATTGTCGCGGTATTCTTTGACGAGTTCTGGCCGACCCATTTTGACAAAAGCTTCTTCCGGGTCGAGGCCGTTATACTTGGTGATTAACGTGCGAAACTTATACACACCAAACGTTTGGTTATAACGAGTGAGGCGTTTTTGGCGGAAGAAAATATCACCACCATCCGAAGCTTTAACGAACGCGGCAATAATCAGCATAAAGGGCGAGGCAAGGAGTAGCAAAATTCCACCCAAGATAAGGTCGGAAATTCGTTTTACGATGCGTCCCCAGCCAAAAATAGCCGTCTGCCGAACCACAATAACTGGCAGTGATGAACGAAAGAGCTCAACCTCGATATTACCCACAAACAACTCGGTGTTGCCGGGCACAAACCGGTAGGTAATATGATTTTTCTGGGCGTAGGTGAGGATTTCGGCATTGCGCCCTTCGTTACTAAATAACTCTGTTTGGATGATGCCATGCAACCCAAGCGGTTCGGTCTTTAGAAATTCTTTGAATGTCTTGAAACTAGGTATTAATGCGTGTTGAGCAAACTGCTTGTTACTAATGATGGCCACGATGTGGTAGCCGCTACGATTATGAAGCAACGACTCGACAATTTCCCCAGTAATGGCTGTATCGCCAACGATTACGACACGCGTCAAACCGACACTGTATTTGAAGAGGGTCGTGCGCACGTAGCGCAGTAAGTTACGGTAGACAATAAGGAGCGCAAAGGCGATGGTGAATCCATAAATTGGCACCAGGCGGGCAGGGAAAATTGGTGTTTTTGACACAAAATTCCAGAAAACCAAGAACAATAGGCCGATAAACGAACCAACGACCAGGCGTCCAAATTCAACGAATCGCTTCTCGTATATATTGCTATTGTATAGGCCGAGCCAGGCAAAAATAAGAATCCAGAACGGCAAAACGGTGAGGAAAATGCCCAAATAAGAGAGGGCATGGATCGGTTCTATAAGGGGTCGTGGGTCAAGTTTAACGCGCAGAATGTAGGCAGCCACAAAGGCGGCAACGAGGGCCAGGAAATCACCGACGATAAGACAAGCGTTGTAGACCAAGGAGGCATTGTTCTTCATGAGATACCTCGATTGTACCATCTTCGCCAGTAACGCAACACTCCTCACACTTGCCGTAACATCATAGTTGGTGTTAAAAATACATGATTAGGATTATACTAAGGACAAAAGGACGATACTATGAGCACAGAACAAGTACGACCAACCAAGAAACAACGCGAATTGCTTGCGTTTATCGAAGCATTTATTGCTGAGCATGGCTACAGCCCAAGCTATCGAGAGATCATGACTGGTCTCAATTACACATCGGTAGCGACGGTGGCACTCCACGTGAATAGTCTTATAAAACGAGGGCACCTGTTGCGCCGCGATGGTAAAGCTCGGTCCCTGGAAGTAGCGCGACCGAGTATTAATCAGGATGGTCCCACAAGTTCGGCGGACCCTGGCGACGAAAAATGGCTCATCGGCAAAATCGATGCATTTTTTATCGAACTAGAGCAGGCCGAGGCGCACGTTATTGAGCGTGCCAGACTTCAGGAACTCCATACGTTAATCGAGGCGCTTAAAGTACTCGGTTTGGATGGCGCCGCGCAGAGCTTTGTGTCACGTCTGAGCAGTATCAAACAGCGTGTCGTAGCAACTTCGCACGAGCAAAGAACCCCGTCTGTTGAGTAAGGTCGTAGCTAAAATAACACCACACATCTAGTGCACCGGAATGCTACAATAGCACTAGTTAACAATCTAACCTTTCACAAGCGGGAAGTACGTGCGAATCGTACACTGTGCCGCAACGGTAACTGAGTAATCAGAAGTCCGGTTACGCTCGTGAAATGGTTATTCCCGAGCAGGACCTAGGTGGCATTGCAAAAACAATGCGGCTGTTTTAGGACACCCTGCTCGGTAAGACGCGGGGTGTTTTTATATGGGGGAAGCTGCACGACAACTTGATTGGCGGGCCGAGGAATCGGCGCCGATTTTTGATGTTGTAGCGGTACCGGACCTTGCGCACGAGGCATTTGTTCGCAAGAGACACGAGCGTTGGCTTGGATCAATAGCCCTGGGCGATGTGGCCACTACTGCACCCGAACAAAATGACACCGTTACCATCGTAGATTTATTGAAGGAGGCGCGAGCTGGCGACTCACAGGCGCTATCGGCAGTCCGCTTAAACGCCCACACCACAGTTATAGAGACGCTCCTAAAAACCGGTAATATCATGCGTATATCGGCCCAACTCAACGACCGGGGAAATTTGGAGCAGCATACCCACAGCTACGAGGCGATTCATCGCAATGCTCTGCAGGCCGCGCATAATCGATCGGCAAGCAGCGAGCGCCGCTCAGCTATCGAGGCACTTAACTGGCAGCGGACTGAGGCCGCAATTCATGCCGGGCACTTGGAAGACCATTGGTTTGTTGTGTTTTCGTTGCCCCCGGAAAATGAGTCGGTGGCCAATCTCAAAAAAGATGGATTCTTTGCACACACCATGACGGCAGTTATGCAGGCTACGACGCTCGAAAATAATACCGTAAGAACTGAATCAGCATTTGTGGCGGGCATGCCAGCAGTTGCCGAAGACGCCACGCTGTCTGACGCCGAAAACAATGCGAGGGTAGCGCAGCAGGCGAAGCAGCGCTACGACATTGCCACAATCCGAGCGTTGTATGCGGAATGGGGAATCGCCAACGCGACTACGATGTCTACCGAAGACCTACTAGCAACACCACTGCTAATTCCTAAAGAAACTATGCCTAATGGCATCGCAAATATTGTGGAGCAATATGACCAGCTGGTAGGCAATACGTTCTTTGGCTTGCCGCAGCCAAAGCAAAACTATGCAACATTTGCCAATGTTTGTGAGCAAAAAACTGCACGATACCAACAAATTACTGATCGTGTCGTGCACGATCTTCTGGACCAATCAGGGTCGTTCAAATCACCAGCCCAAGCCGTTAACAAACTGTACGCTTTGGCCAAAAAACACGCACTTGAGCGTGCTTACCGCGATACGTCCATCGATGCAACGGTATTTGGTGGTAAAGCTGCACCACTCATTGAGCGTGCCCGCGTAGCATACCAAAATGGTGATCAGCATATGTTTGCAATGCTATCGACGCTTGCCCAGGAAGTCGCCGTTACAACAGCATGTGGCGGTGGTTCTGGCGTGGATAAGAGTTTGGACAAAAGTGGTGCAGAGGGCGAACTAGCTAATGGGGAAACAAATGCCGAAAATTGGAAATGGAAAAAGGGTGTGTGTCGTGTAGAATCTTGCCCAACGCGCCCTGGTAACACCGATATCGGGCCCTGTGACGTTTGTCGCCGATGCCAAGGCATCTTCGACAAGGGCATTGACCCAACCAAATTTAAAACTCGCCCCAAGCCTGCGAAAGAATCATTTGCGCTCGCCGCTTGACAAGCATAAACGGTTCGAGTACTATTAGCCGTATGTCTGCAAGTGTGTGAGCTTGCATTGCGAGAGACAAACAAACATTTAAAACAAAGAAAAGTAGAGGCTGCCAACTGTGTTTGGCGAGTTTGCTTTGGAGGTTCCTGATGCCGGTTAAGATCAAGGTTATCCACACCCGCCCTGCGCGGGTGGACGTGGTTATTCGCCGCCCCGAGTGGCAAGAATTTATCCAGTACTAACCAGAAATGCCCGCCTGAAATGAGCGGGCATTTTTGAACCAAAAATTTGGGAGGAGAGCCGAAATTCTACCTATTTAGCGGTGCTTTTTTGAGCAATCTCGGCGTCAAGAACCTTTTGGAAACTGGCAAGTGTGGCGGTAGTATCGATGCGCTTGCCATCCAGGAAGAAAGTGGGGGTCTGTGTCGCTGCACCAGTCTTATTAAAGGCATCGATGTCAGCGTTAATGGTGCCATTGACTTGGCTGCTGGCGTAGTCTGTCTTGAACTTGGTGACATTCAGGCCGAGCTGCTGGGCGTATTGCCAGAAGAATGTCGTTGGATCACTCGAAGTAGACCAAGTGTTCTGGTTGTCGTACAAAGCATCGTGCATTTCCCAGAATTTGCTCTGCAAAGAGGCAGCTTCGGCAGCGCGTGCGCCAGCAAAAGCGTTGGGGTGAATTTGGGTTAGTGGCAAGTTACGGAACTGGAATGAGATGTCATTTTGGTACTGCGCAACTACCTGCTTGACGACAGGGTAGTAGGATTCGCAGGCTGGGCATTCGTAGTCACCATATTCAATAAGCGCGACGCTTTTGGCATTTTTGCCCGTTGTGTGATTAGACGGCTGGCCGATGCTGCCGTTATTTTTGTGGTTGGAAAGGATGATCACACCGCCGAAAATAAGAATGATGGCGGCAATGATTCCCATAAATCGCTTGTCCATGTAGAAAACACTCCTGATTGATGACCTTAGTATACAACGGATAGTACTTTTTGGGCGTGCTTTGTTTTGAAAAATGTCCAGTCAATCGTAAGATGTACATATGATTAGTTTTCTCGTCTCGCTTGCGGCTGCCGGTCTGGCTCTCCTGGCCATCGCTCTTAGGAAGACGTACGGCATCGTGCCGCCCAAGGAGTTAAAACGCCAAGCGCGGGCTGGTGATGCCCTTGCCAAGGTACTGTATCGGGCAGTGGCGTATGGCGCTAGTCTTTCGTTATTGTTGTGGATCATAACTATTTGTTCGGTGGCAGCTAGCTTTGTCATTATGTCGACAGTGGTGCCGCCATTTTTGGTATTTGTGCTTGAAGTTTTGATCATTGGCTACGGATTTGCCTGGATGCCCAGTGGTGACGTCACGCAAATTGGTGTGCGCATTGTGGTGTGGTTGACGCCGGTTATTGCATGGCTCCTATCGCACTTGCAGCCAATCATTGGGCGCATTGCTACGTTTGCGGCATCGCATCGCCCCGTCACCGTACACACGGGCTTGTACGAGCGTGAAGACTTACTTGCTTTGTTGGAACGACAAAAAACCCAGCCTGATTCACGATTTTCGAGTGACGAATTATCGCTGTTGTCGCACGCTTTGCAGTACAGCCAAAAAGTTGTCAGCGACGTTATGGTGCCGCGCCGCGCCGTACGTTTGGTCAAGGTTGACGATGCTATCGGGCCCATTATGATGGGTGAATTGCACGACAGCGGCCATTCGCGTTTCCCGGTGTATGAGGGTGACGAGGACCATATCGTCGGTACGCTGTTCTTGCGTGATTTGGTTAACGCCCGTAAGGGCGGCCACGTACGAGGAATCATGGACGCCTCGGTATTTTACGTGCACGAAGACTACACGCTCGAACAAGCGCTACATGCGTTCCTAAAAACCAAGCGCCATATGTTCATTGTGATTAATAACTTCGAGGAATTCGTCGGGATTCTTAGCATTGAAGACATCTTGGAGCAGGTGATTGGCCACAAGATTATTGACGAATTTGACCACTACGACGACATGCGCGCCGTGGCCGCCTACCAGGCCGAAAAAGAGCATAACGCTCACAAAAAGGCTGGCGAAACAGTCGCCGAAACAAACTCGCACGCCACAAAATAGTCGCGCACGTGCTATTTTGTATTTTCCATCAGGGGTGATATACTATTTGGTAACATGATTTGCGCAAAATCAAATATGAATCCTCGGGTCGGAAGCGACGCCTAAAACAGGCGGACGTCGCTTTGTAATGACCCGCGAGTCAGCCTGAATCATTACACTCAGGAGATACGTATGAAAATGCTCAGTAAAGAAGTTGCCACACATATTGGCGAAAAAGTAACAGTCGAAGGTTGGTTGCACAAAAAGCGTTTGCTCGGCGGTTTAACGTTTATTAACGTTCGTGACCGCGGCGGCTTGGTGCAGATTGTTATCAAAGATAAAGACGAAGTCGAAAAGCTGCGCGGACTGCAAATTGGTACGGTGCTGCGCGTTGAAGGGCTTGCTACTGAGGAGCCTCGCGCGCCCGGTGGTGCTGAACTACACGATGTGAGCCTGGAGGTTTTGGTGCCCGTAACCGAAGAACCACCAGTGGAAATCGACAAGCCGCTCAGTCACAAGCCCGAAAACTTGGACACATTGTTCGAACACCGCGCGATTGGCTTGCGTAACTTACAGGAAACCAAAATATTCAAGATTCGCTCCGAACTACTCCACTATATCCGCGACTTTTTGTACGCCCAAGATTTTACCGAAATGAACACACCTAAAATCGTTGCTGGTGACGCCGAAGGTGGCGCTGCTGTCTTTAAACTAGATTACTTTGGTAAAGAGGCAACGTTGGCGCAGAGCCCACAACTTTACAAGCAGATGATGGTCGGCGTGTTTGACCGTGTATTCGAAATCGGCCCAGCCTTTCGTGCTGAACTTTCTGCCACAACCCGACACGTATCCGAAGTAACCATGCTGGATGTCGAATTCGGCTTTATCGATGGCCACGATGATGTTCTGAACATGCTGCAAGATTTGGTGTACAACGTCATGACTCGTTTGTACGATGAGCACGCAGCCGACCTCAAGAGCCTTAACGCCCCAGAACTGGTTCTCAAGCCAGAATTCCCTCGCTATGCAATGAGCGAAATTCACGAAATGTACCAAAAAGCCACCGGCAAGGACATGTCCCAGGAACTTGATCTCACTCCCGAAGAAGAAAAATGGATCTGTGAGTACAGCAAAAAGCATGATGGCTGTGAGGCGGTATTTGCCACCGGTTTGCCAGAGAGCAAAATGAAGTTTTACCACATGAAGGGCGAAAACGGCACGGCTCGCTCGGCTGACCTATTATTCCGTGGTATCGAAATTTCCACCGTTCCACAGCGCGAGCATCGCTACGATAAACTGATTGAGCAAATGCAAGCAGCTGGCGTGGACATCGAAGCGCCCGCTTTTGCTGCCTACTTGTCAGCCTTCAAGCACGGTTTGCCAGCGCACGGTGGCTTTGGCTTTGGTGTCGACCGCTTGGTCGAAAAGGCAATTGGCCTCGGCAACGTCAAAGAAGCCATCCTCTTCCCACGCGACATCAACCGCCTCGCCCCCTAACATAGTGCACCCCATCCAAAACGTGCTAGACAGGTGGGTGTCATCCCGGTATACTTGAGTCCAATATGACGAATGGCACCGGAAAATGACCATCCAAAAAGCCTCGTCTATCAGTCCCTTAAGAAATTCTTAGGGGACTTTTGTTATTACTAACCAAAGGGGAATTATGGCGGAAGCAAAGCACATACTATCAGCAAAACAGTACGATCCAGATCAGCTCGATCGTATTTTTAGGCGAACTGATCACATGGCACGGTCGCTCGAAAATCGTGGTGCTCGGTATAAATTGGCAAGCAGGCATGCAGGACAGATAGTGGCAACGCTGTTTTACGAGCCATCGACCCGCACGCGTCTTAGTTTTGAGTCGGCTGCACAACGTGTTGGTGCTGGCGTAATTAGTACCGAAAATGCCCGAGAGTTTTCGTCGGCTACCAAAGGGGAAACGCTTCAGGACACCATCCGAACGGTGGATAAATACGCTGATTTGATCGTGCTCCGTCACCACGAAACGGGCGCAGCCGCAGAGGCCGCAAAAGTTAGCCGGGTGCCAATTATCAATGCTGGCGATGGCAAAGGTGAACATCCCACGCAGGCGCTACTCGACATGCGAACAATCCAGACGCAAAAGGGCCGACTCGAGGATTTGCACGTGGTAATTGGTGGTGACCTCAAGCACGGTCGCACGGCGCGGTCGCTGGCGCAAATGCTGAGCATGTATCCCAATAATGGCATCACCTTTGTGTCGACGCCGGAATTGGGCATGGGCAGAGACATCAAAGATCACCTCAAGAGTCACGGCACAACCTACGACGAAACAGATGATTTGCACCAAGCGCTCAAAGATGCTGATGTGGTGTACTGGACGCGATTGCAAAAAGAACGCCTGACTGATCCCGCTTTGGAGGCAGGCTTTACTATTGGCCAAACAGCTCTCAGGTGTCTGCCAGAGGACTCAATAATCATGCATCCACTACCGCGAGTAGGTGAAATTGAACATGAGGTTGATGCCGACCCGCGTGCAGTCTACTTTGACCAGGTGGAGTATGGATTGCATGTCCGCATGGCAGTGACCGACATGCTGCTGTAGGTCACGCTGGTTTGTTATCGAGCGAATGCCAGACGTACCAGCAGGCAAAACTCTCAAAAGGATGCCAATGGTTGGCTACTGCGATATCGGTAACCTGCTGAGGTGTCGGTAACTTCTCTAAACTATAGAGTGCCTGAATGCCGTTACGAACACCCAAATCTCCGGTTGCCAGCACATCGCTGCGACCAACACAGAACATCAGAAACATGTGCACCGTCCATTCGCCGATACCCTTAACGTCGGTGAGCTTGGTAATAATCTCTTGATTACTCAAGGAGTCGATATCCGAAAAATCGATCCGGCCGTCCAAAATATGCTGCGCCAGATCTTGTATGTAGCCGGCCTTTGACGCGCTGAGTCCTGCGGTGCGCAACTCCTCGATAGATTTTTGCAAAATAGCTTCCGGACTTGGGAATTCACCACCAAATAGGTCACGAAACCGCTGCTTAATCGTGGCGGCAGCCTTAACGCTGAGCTGCTGGCCGATAATTGAATCACCAAGCGCACGGTAGTAATCGTGATGCGGCTTGATACTACACAAACCAGCCCGAGTGATAGCACTTGCTAGTCGTGGATCGTGGTCGCTCAAGTATTGCATAGCGGTTATTTTGGTGTCGCTCGTAATGAGATGCATATCTGACATCCTTTTAGTATAGCGTACTCCTTGAGGTCAGCCATGGTTCAGCAAAAATATGGCTATTTCACAGCACCAAATTCTGGTAGAATTCGGGAAAGATTATATAAGGATAACAAGTATGGCAGAAAAGTCTCGCGCAGCCGCGCACAAAGCCGATCACTATCACGATGTTCCCAAGAGTGCGCCAGCAGAAGAACCGGTTTCACCAGAGACCGAAGATTTTAAGACGCCGGATGTAGCTGCCGAAGAGACTACGCCACCAGAAACATCAGCACCAAAAACTGCGGAATCGGCGCCAAGCACAGCCGTTGTTTCTGTCCACAAACGTGGTGGTTTTTGGGGATGGTGTTGCCAACATAAAGTTGTGTGCGGCATTATCGCGTTCGTGCTTGTTGTCATTTTACTGGCTGGGGTGCCATGGACTCGCTACAAAATTGGCGGTTTGTTCATCAAGCAAACCATTGCAGTAGATGTTACGGATAGCCAAACGCATCAGGCAGTAACAAGCGCCATAGTGAGCGCCAAAAATGTAACTGCTAAAACTGATAACAAGGGGCAGACGCACCTTCGTATCCCAATCGGCCCAGCAACTATAACGGTCCAGAAAACATACTATCAAACCGCTAAAACATCGGTGACCGTGCCACTGAAAGCACCAAAAACTGCCATTATGGTTAATTTTAAGGCAACTGGTCGCCAAGTGCCCGTCGTGGTCATTAACAAACTAACAGGCAAGCCTATCGACAATGCTGTCGTTACATCAGGCAGTGCGGAAGCCAAAACAACTAGCGACGGTAAGGCAACCATGGTGCTGCCAACAGTGCCTGCAACGGTTACGGTAACCATTAAGGCCAATGACTACAACACTACAACGGCAACCATCCAGGTGACAACACAAGCGGTGGCGGCAAATTCTATCACTATGACACCAGCTGGCATGGTGTACTTTTTGTCGAACAAATCTGGCAAAATTGACGTCGTTAAGACCAATCTTGACGGTACCAACCGCCAGACTGTTTTGGCGGGTACTGGTTCCGAGGATCTTCACGGCACAGTGCTTTTGGCATCACGCGACTGGAAGTATTTGACACTGCTATCAAAGCGGGATGGTGGCGACTATGCCAAACTTTTCTTGATTGACACCAGCACCGATAAACTGACGACCATGGACGAAGGGCAAGCGACGTTTAGCCTGATAGGCTGGCACGACCACACCCTGGCTTATTCAGTAACACGCGATCAGCAAAAAGTCTGGCAGCCAAATTACGAGGCCGTCAAAAGCTACAACGCCGATAGCAGCACGCTATTGACCCTTGATCAGACGCAAGCAAGCGGTGACCAGGCTAGCTATACCGACCAGTCTTTTGGTAATTTCTATATTACTGACGATGGATTGGTATATAGCACCACCTGGGACGCCTATCCGTTCTACAGTACTTCTGCGCTTTTGGCAGGCAAAACGAACAGTATTCGTACGATAACAGTGGACGGCAAAAACAAAAAAGACGTTAAAACGTTTGATTCTATAACCAACGGTTACATGACGGCACACGCGTATGATCCACAGGGTGTCTACTTCGCAATCTACAGCAATAGCACCAATGCATACACGATTTATAAGTACGAAGGTGGAGCCGTTACGACGACAAACCTGAACCAGCAACAGTTCGACAATACAACCTACGACACCTACTTGTACTCGCCATCTGGCAATAACACCTTGTGGTCCGATCAGCGCGACGGCAAGCAGAGCCTATTTATCGGTGACAAAGATGCCCAAAACGCCAAGCAAATTGCCAGTGGAACCGACTATAGCGGATACGGCTGGTACACCGATAGCTATATTTTGGTGACAAAGAATGCCAGCGAATTGTACATTATGCCAGTTGGCGGCGGTGCAGCGACCAAAGTATCGGACTACTACAAGCCTAATGTTAACTTTACGGGCTACGGCTACGGATATGGCGGTTTGTAGCAGCTAGTCGAACGACACCATTCCTTGCTACACTAGAACAATATGGCTAAGAAAACTTCTCTATCACACGGCTCTCCGCTGGACGTGCCAACTTCGGCTCCCGATTTACCTGCTGATTTGGCAAAGCAACTGACAGTTCATATTGCCAAGCAGCCAAAACCGAGTGAAAAACCTGCCACCACAACTCCAAACGAAAAACAGCCTGCCGATGGTGCAGTGCAGTCTAGCAGTATCGTAGCTGATCAGGTTGTTGCCGACAGCGAGGACCCAATTCTCGATAATCCGCAAACCGATGAAGCGGTCGATGAGATCCTCAAAGAAGAAAGTGATACGGTACTTGATGCAGAAGACGGTCAGGCCGATCAGGACGATGTAAATGACGAGCCCGAAACCCCCAAAAAGCGTGGATTTTGGCATCGTCGGTGGTTGCGGAACATCGTGTTGCTGCTTATTTTTGCGGGCATCGCAGCAACCGCAGCCATACCGACCTCGCGCTATTATGTGCTAAACAAAGCGGGCGTTCGGAGTAGTATGTCGCTCCGTGTGATTGATCAAAGCACGCAATTGCCACTCAAAAACGTGCACGTTACGCTCGATAATCAAAACGTTGCCACTGACGACAAGGGTGTGGCTCGCATTACGCACCTTACGCTTGGCCCACATAACCTGAGTATTGCTCGCATTGCATTTGCAACGATTGCCCAAAAAGTTACGCTGGGCTGGGGAAGCAATCCACTTGGCGATTTTACACTTAATCCAACCGGGGTAAAGTACATCATAAAGCCGGCTGATTATGTATCGGGTAAGCCGATAGCTGGTGCCCATGCTACAAGTGGTGGCGCTGACGCGGTCGCAGACGGCAACGGTGTTATTACACTGACGCTCGATAGCGACCCGGGCAATGACATCGCTGTTGATGTTTCGGCAAGTGGGTATCTTGCTACGCACATTACTATTAATGCGGCTACTACCAAAGCAACCCAGGTAACATTAGTACCATCGACTAAAGATATTTATGTAAGCAAACAAAGCGGCACGTACGACGTGATGAGCTCGTATGTTGACGGTACGGGCAGCAGTACGCTGCTTAGGGGTACTGGCACCGAAAATAATAATATCAGCCTTGCCGTGGATAACTCCGGTGGCATGGCGGCATTAGTTTCGACTCGTGATAATCAGCGCGATGCGGCTGGTGATTTACTGAGCACCCTGACGCTTATCGACACCGCTCAAGGCACCGCAACGACTATTGACCATGCTGAACATGTGCAGCTAGTCGATTGGATTGGTACCAGTCTGATCTTCCAGGAAACAACCGAAGGCACCGGTGCCAATAAATACCATGTGGTAGCATATGATTATTCCACGAGTCGCCGTTACGATCTAAGCAGTGCTGCTCAATTCAATAACGTACTGAGTATGCAGGGTCAGGTTTACTATGCCGTATCCAGCAGCGACCCAGCGGCTCAGGCGATTTACTACCGTATTAACACCGATGGCACGGGCCGCCAGGTAATCTTGAATAAAGAAGTCTGGTCGGTGTTCCGCACCGATTACAACACGCTCGACTTGCAGACTCCAGATGGCTGGTATAACTATTCGCCCAAGGGTACGCCACAGCAAATCACCACACCAAGCACGACACCCAACTATGCATTCGTTAGTGGTGCTGGTAGTCAGAGCCTGTGGATCGGGAACGAAAATGGCCAAAGTACCTTGTACGTGCACGATGCCAACGCTAACAAGGACACCAAAATCGCTGCCCAAGACGGGTTGTCATACCCAGTGCGATGGCTTAATGACACGACGATTAGCTACAGGGTTTCAAGTGGTGGCGAGAGTGCCGATTACGTGGTGAGTACTCAGGGCGGTGCCCCCAAGAAGATAGCTGACGTTACCAACACCTACGCGTATAATAACTAGCAATGAATCAGGGCCTGCAAACTCTCGAGGAGCATATCTGGGAATATTTTGAGACGCACGGTCGTCACGATTTGCCATGGCGCAATTCTGATACTGACGGATCGTTCAACGCCTACTATATTATGGTTTCCGAAATTATGCTTCAGCAAACGCAAGTTGCGCGGGTTATTGCAAAGTATCACGAATTTTTGGCGTTATTTCCAACAGTGGCCAGTCTTGCGCAGGCCCCTCTGGCGGACGTGCTCAAGGCTTGGAGCGGCTTGGGCTACAACCGCCGTGCGAAGTTTTTGTGGCAGGCGGCTGGCATGTTACACGCAGACTATGCCGATACCTTCCCCCAAACAGTTGACGAGCTCGTGGCGTTGCCGGGCATTGGTGTTAATACGGCTGGCGCAATCGCTGCATACGCTTTCGATCGCCCGGTTATTTTTATCGAAACCAACATCCGTACCGTGTTTATCCACCACTTTTTTGCCGATACCGATGATGTGCATGACAAGCAATTGGCGCCACTTTTGCAACAAGCCATGGATGACATACTCGCAGCACAGTATCCCGGGCGAACGCCACGTACCTGGTATTGGGCACTGATGGATTACGGTACGCACCTCAAGCAAACCGTTGGCAACGCCAGCCGCCGAAGTAAAACCTACGCCAAGCAATCGACCTTCCAAGGTTCCAAACGTCAGATTCGTGGCCAAATTCTGCGTTTGCTCGGGGCGCATGAATATTCCCTTGCTGCGTTACGCCTGGAAATTACCGATGAACGGCTCGACCAGGTCCTGGCTGATTTGCTCCAAGAAGAGTTCATCAGCTACAAACATAAGAGTTACCATCTGTCGCGCAGCGTGATACAATTCTAAAGACATTATGGAACAAACGACGCCTCCACCAACGAAGCCTGTTATGGATATTGCACGACCTCAAAAATCGGCGGTACCAACCACGCCGCTTCGCCCACCGGCCACTAGTGAACCTGTGCCAGCCACGCCTGCAGTTTCTCTAACTCCTACGGCCAGTAGTACGCCAACTTCACCCGCAGCTACACCGCCTCCTGCGCCAAAACCAGCTGTTTCCACCACGCCGGCAGGCCCAGCCCACCCTCAACTCGAGGTTCGTCAGGCACCGCTTGACGGTGATGCAGCTCCCAGCAAAATCGCTAACAACGATGTTTCGGCCAACACTTCCAAAGATCACAAAAAAGACGCTCCAGCTACCGAAGAAACACCTGTGGCTCACGCAACGGTTCCCAAAAATACGGGTCCGCACGCGCCTGTTGGTGTTATTGTCTTGACGGTAATTGGTATGATTGTGCTGTCGAGTGTGGCCATCATGGTCTACCTCAACGGTCAAAAATAACTAAGGCGACTAACTTCAGGGATTTTTCATGCAGATTTTTCATTCATTATCCGATCCAGCACTTGTTGACCGCCTGCGTGCGGGCGATGTTGGTGTGCTGGCAACCGATACGCTTTACGGCCTCGTAGCGCGTGTTGCCAATCCCGAAGCTGTCGAACGGCTGTACGCACTCAAGCACCGGGAACAAAAACCAGGCACAACTATCGCCGCCAGTATTGAGCAGCTTGCCGAATTAGGCATTGACAAGAACTTGCTTGACCAATTGCGGCCGTATTGGCCGGCGCCGCTCAGTGTTGTCTTGCCAACTGGATTTGCGTTGGAGTACTTGCACCAAGGGGTCGGCACGAGTCCATTCCGAGTAGTCGCCGATGAAAATGTGCGTATGCTTCTTGAGCAGACTGGCCCACTCGTAACAAGCAGCGCCAATCAGCCGGGTGAGCCGCCGGCTCGCAATTTGCAAGAGGCCAGAAGTTATTTTGGCGATCACGTTGATTTTTATGTCGATGGTGGAGATGTTGGCGACCGTCCACCGTCCACCATTGCACGCCTGGACGCGGATGGCTTGCATGTTTTGCGCGCCGGCGCCGCTAATATAACAGAAGGAAAACTATGACATTTGATGACTACCAAAAACAGGCGCTGACAACTGCTGTACACCACGCTAATCCAGAAATGGACAAAACCATTTTTGCGCTTGGCATTGCAGGCGAGGCGGGTGAAGTAATCGAAAAATGGAAGAAGATCATTGCCTACCGCGAAGGTAAAATTACTGATGAAGATTTGGCTGAACTAAGCAAAGAACTGGGCGACGTGTTGTGGTATATTGCTGTTTTTGCACACGAACTTGGTTTGTCGATGAGCACCATTGCTCAATTAAATGCAGACAAATTGGCGAGTCGCAAAGCGCGCAATGTTATAAAAGGGCAGGGAGATAACCGCTAAAACGAGCATGATACATCTGACGAAAATTGAAATTATACCGAAATCATGATTCAATAGTAGTTGATTTTACGTATGGAACAACCGCTGCGACGTAACCAGTTTGACATGAACGCGCCCATGGAAGGTGATGCTGGAGCCGTACCCAATCGCGGTGAGGTTTCGCGCCAGGCGGGACACATTTTGTTACACGAATCTCCCCATGGCGGTGAAATATCACTCGGCGATGAACAACCGCTGGATCCATCACAGCAAGTGGCGCGCACAGAAGTGCCAGCTTGGTATAACGTGAAGTTTAACGCTATTGGTCAGGTCGTCGAGCAAGAATACGGGCAGGCTTTCCATCAGGAACAGCGGGCTGAGCAGGTAGGCAATGACGATGGCGCCCGCGTTTCGACGGTTGCAATCCCAGGCCAGCCAGTCTCGCCAGCAGCCGTGAATCCGCTGCAGTCACAGCCCGTCACTGCACCGGCCGCTCCAGCTCCAACCACACCGGCATATGCTGCCCCAGTCGTCCCCGTGCCGCAGCTCACGACCCCGCTCACAGCGAGCAATCCTATTTATAACGCTATGGCGCACCCGTTACAGGCAGACCAGCCACAGCCAATCAATACGTTGTCACAAGCACCGGCAGCTGTACCCGTACAACCAGTCGCACAGCCGTTAATCCCCGAACCATTGCTTGCCGCAGGGCAGCCCGTACAACCAGCGTATCCGTCGCCTATGCCATTCAATGGTCCGCAAATGTACGGTTCGCCACAAACTCCACTAACAGGCGCCGTTAATCCGTCATTCGCACAGCCCACAGCCATGCCAATGTTGCCGCCTTCGCCCGAATCCCAGGAACAGGCGTTGCCTATGGGCAAGCCGACACGCATAGACGCGCAGCACTTGCTACCGATGGCCAGAAAACACATCAGCACGTACCTGCGCAGCCCATGGGTGTGGCTTGCTGTTGGTATCCTGATGATTTTGTATTTCTCGGGTTCGCTCTAGTTTTGTTGCGGCTGCGCGAAATTGGCGCGTAGCCATTCGTCCAAACTGCTACCACCACCACCGGCCATGCCAACAACCATACTGCCAGCAGCAAGGTGTTTTTTGATAATTTGTACGAGGTGTTCATCGCGCGCGGTAGGTGTAGCAATCGATGGATCGCTCAAGTGAGTGACTAATTCTTCGGGTGTCAAAATAGGTTGGTCGGGATCTTCGCGAGCCAGATAGCTCGGTAGCCAGTACACATGCTCGGCCCCAGCAAAACAATCTTTATACTCATCCAACATGAAGTGCTGGCGGCGATTGGTCAGCGGTTCGTACACAACAACCAATGATTGATCATGCGCGGCCGCATATTCGAGTGCAGCACTCATTGCACCCCGAATTTTTTCGGGCGTGTGTGCGTAGTCGCTAAACAAACTAGGCGCGATCATTTCCATACGTCGCTGCAGACCTGGGAATGTGTTCATGAGTGGTATTAATTGAGCAATAGGTGTTTTGGTGGCCTTGTGCACCGTTTGTATTGCCAGCCAGGCATCGAGTCGGTTATATTTACCCAAAAGGGTGAGCGTATCAATACTTGGATTATTACTTTGCTCGATCACGAGCTGATCGTCGCCAACACTTTCGCCGCTCGTCAGGCTCAAGTACTCGGCATCTTCTTGCCACAACACGGTATTCTTACTTTGCGAAATAAATTCCACGAATGCTTGCTGGTAATCCTCGCGTGTAGGGAAGATTTCGTGATGATCCCATGTTACACCGGTAATAAGACTATGTTCTGGTGTGAATGCCAAGAAGTTTCGGTCAAATTCGTCGCACTCGTATGCAAAATAGGTCGAACCTTGCACGTATTGGCCCATGTCACCAAAGCTAATTTTGGCACCGACTGAATAGCTGAGCGGCAAGCCTAACTCCTTGAAAAGCCAAATAACCATCGCAGTAGTTGTTGTTTTGCCATGTGTGCCGGCAATGGCAATCATCTGTAAGTTCTTGGTTTTGATAATTTCGTTGAGTAGCTCGTCACGCTTGCTCATGTGGATACTTTGCTCGTGACAAAACTCCAGTTCAGGTGCATGCGGATTTTCGATCATGACAGCAGAAGAGTAGACATACCAGTCGATTGGATCGTGGTCGTGCAACGTTGTAATTGCTTCACGGTCCTGACCAATATGAATGTCGGTAATGCCATGTTTGCGCAAGTAAGCGATGTATTGAGAGTCTTGTTTGTCGGATCCAGAAACGGTAAAGCCGGCCTGGCGCGCGATCAGTGCCAATGGACCGATGGCTGTTCCGCCGATGCCAGAGAAAAAGATATGCATGTACACAGTGTAGCACGCTAACTGTGGTACACTGTAAAAAGCCTTAGGTAATAATAACTATGAACAAACGATATTGGCATTTTATTTGGACAACCTACATTCGTCCGGTCAAGATTTCATATCTGGTTGTTTTGACGGCGCTTAGTTTGGTGATTTGTGTCGCTGCTTTGCGCAGTAACAACCAGATGATGGGCCGTTTGCGACAGGATGTATACACAGCCGACAAGAACAATACCAACGTTGTGTTGGCACTCCAGAATCTGCAAAAATATGTGACAACGCACATGAACACCGACCTGACTGCCGGTAGTACGGTGTATCCACCGATTCAGCTCAAGTACACCTATCAACGGCTGACGGATGCTGCCCAAACAGCGGCCACAACTGCCAATAGCCAGTTGTATACGTTGGCGCAGGAATATTGCCAAGCGCAGGACTCGACTGACTTTTCGGGGCGCAACCGTGTGCCATGTATCGAGCAATATGTCGCTGATCACGGCGGCCAGAAGGCACAGACAATCCCGGATAGCATGTACAAGTTTGCATTTGCCACGCCACGCTGGTCCCCTGATTTTGCCGGCTGGATGGTGATCTTGACGATTTTGTTCGCCGTGCTTCTTCTTGCCCGATTGATACTGGGCTGGATCTTCAAACTCCTCACCCGCTAACACCGCCCCCGCCACTTTCTGGACCCTTCATCCGCATCTCCAAGCTTCTTCGCTCCCAACCGCCCGGTATCCAAAACACGCCGTAACTGTTTGGCCTTCGGCCAAGCCGACAACGGTTTTGGAACCTCGGTGCGGGTTGTCCGCTAAGCCGCGGTAGCTGCATGTCTTCGTGCAATTGCATCAGAATGCACGAGGTGTGCTACATAAAGAGCACGCATAGTGAACCCGGTGACCCGAGAGCAAAGAAAGGAAGCTGTACCAGCAAAATGCCTGGGATGTGAAGCGGAAGCGACAGGACCCGCAAGTATTCGGAGGGAAGGTGGATGGGGAATTAAAAACAGCCCAGAAGTTTGGGCTGTTTTCGTGTACGGGAGAGAATGGCTACTATGGCTTCTTTGTGGTAGAAGTTGTGCTTGTACCGGTGCCAGTACCAGTTGCGGTTCCGCTGGTGTCGCTCGCGCCTGTTTGCGTGGTGCTTGCCGCGTTGCTACTCTGGCTTGAACTGCCAGTGCTTGTGCTACATGTTTGGCCACTTGGATTTTGCTTGATCCATTCGTTAATGGTCTTAACAACTTGTCCGCTGTCTTTGAGGTTTTCCCAGAAAGTAACTTGGTCGCGGTTGATGATCATCTGGTCGTATGGACCGTGCAATTCACAACCAAGCTTTACGAGGGTGAAGTTGTTTGATGATGCATTCGATGTCGTGCTCGTAGAGCTACCGCTCTGGTTTTGCGAATTGAGGTAGAATACGTTCTGCAAGTTGAAGTACCTACTATTAAGTCCTGTAACTTTACCGAAGTAAACTTGACCATTGTTCAAGAAAACTGCCTGGTACTTGTCACTTAGAACGAAGCGATTTTCGTTGGGATTACTATTGCGGAACAGCAATACCATCGACAAAGCTAAGATAGTAATCGAAAACAGTAAAACAACGTTGGCAATACGAAGCCAGCCCGGTACTCGATTCCAGTTAAAGTTCTTCCTGCCGAAATTACCGTTACCATCGTGGCCTTGGCCCTGACCTTGACTGTGCTGTTGTTGCACAGGAGCAGGAACATGTGCTTGCTGCTGCATCGGTGCCCCTGGCGCTGCTACGCGGCCCGGTTGTTGGCTTTGCCCATTACGGTTCATAAAATCCATTTCATTCTCCCGCCCATTTTATGAGTGTTTATGGATCTAAGTGTAATACATAAGCACTATGCGTTGCAACTACCCCAAGTCAAAAACTGTTGACAAAAGAAAAATGCTCGCGTTATGGTAGGGGTACCATAACTAATCCATAAGAGAGGGAAAAACTAGAAATGGCTTACAAGCACACAAACTCAAAGGGCGTTACCTACTACTTGAATTCAAAGGCCGTCGTTCTGCGCGGTGGTAAAGAACAGACTATTTACTACTTCAGCAAGGACGAGCGTCCAGAAGCAACTGACTTGCCAGCTGGCTATTCAGTTAACGAAAACCCACGCAATGGTTTCCTAACCATCAAGCGCGACAAATAGTCCGCTACGGTCTTCTGACACCTTGGCGGCTATCGCCAAGGTGTTTTTATGTTTTCTCTCTCAATCTCTTTTCGCATCTGGTATAATCGTTACATATGCAACAACCTATCCTAAAAGTCCACAATTTACAGAAGTCGTATAACGACAAAAAAGTCGTTAACGGCATAAGCTTTGAGGTCAAAAAAGGCGAGATTTTCGGCATTTTGGGTCCTAACGGTGCTGGTAAAACTACCACGCTCGAGATGATCGAAGCTCTTCGTCCTATTGACGGCGGAACTGTCACGATTGACGGTGTTAACGTCGCTGATCATCCGTACGACATTCGTGCAATGATTGGCGTGCAGCCGCAAAGTCCTGCCTTCCAGGACAAGACCAAATTATCAGAACTTATCGAGATGTTCGCCTCGGCGTACGGCGAAAAAGTCGACGCCAAGAAATTCCTCGAAGAGGTTAACTTACTCGAGAAAGCTAGTAGCTTTGTAGAAGATTTATCAGGTGGTCAGAAGCAGCGTTTTAGCATTGCTGCCGCACTTGTCCACAGCCCTAAAGTCTTCTTTATGGATGAACCAACCACCGGGCTGGATCCACAGGCGCGCCGCAACCTTTGGGACTTAGTCGAGGAAGTGCGTAGTCGTGGCATTAGTGTTATTTTAACAACACATTATATGGACGAAGCTGAAGTACTTTGTGACCGTATTGCAGTCATGGACAACGGCAACATCGTTGCCCTCGATACGCCACACAACCTAATTCAAGCGCTCCTCAAACGCGGATTCACCAAAAAACAGCACGTCGAACAAGCTAACCTTGAAGACGTATTTATTGACCTCACCGGTAAGGAACTAAAGGGTTAGCTATGAACATGAGCCGCAAATTATACACAGTACGAATATTCGTAAAAATTAGTACGCGTCGCTTTTTCCGCGACAAAACCGCGATCTTCTTTACGATTCTTTTCCCACTAATTTTCCTCTTTGTCTTCGGTGGTATCTTTGGTAAGAACTCATCGAGTGCTTCGTTCAAGCTGGCGCTTATCAACCAGTCCAAAACAAGTTTCTCCAAGGAATATGTCAAGGAAACAAAGGCCGACAGCAAGTTGTTCAAAGTTGATAATTCCATAACGACACTTGCGCAAGCCAACGAAAAAATGGGCCGTGGCGAATTGGACGCAACACTTGTATTGCCACCAAGCTTTGGCGCAATACAAAAGGGCGAGACCTACCCATCGGGTCAAGCACACATTCTCTATACTCAGAATAACGCCCAGGCTGCCCAGACATTTGAATCTGTTCTGCAAGCACAACTTGGTGCTATTAATAGCAAACTCGTAAACACTAAAACACCATTCACAGTAAAGGCAACCCAAAATAACGAACGCAGCCTGTCGAGCTTCGACTACACTTTTGCTGGTTTGTTGGGATTCTCGATTATCGGTCTTGGTATCTTTGGTCCGGTTAACGTGTTCCCTGAACTCAAAAAGCAAGGTATTTTGCGCCGTTTGCACACCACGCCGCTGCGTGTTTGGCAGTACTTCCTGTCGACCATGGTTTCCCAGGCACTTATCGGCTTGATTACTATGGCTGTAATGTTTGCTGTAGCTATCAGCGTCTTCCATCTGGAAGTCGTAGGCAACTATATTGAACTGGCGATCTTCTTGTCACTGGGTATTATGATGATTCTTGGTGTCGGTTTGGCTATTGGTGGCTGGGCCAAGAATGAGCGCCAAGCAGCGCCCCTTGCGAACATCGTAGTATTCCCGATGATGTTCCTGAGCGGCACGTTTTTCCCACGATTTTTGATGCCACAATGGCTGCAGCACGTTACGACATTCTTGCCGCTGACTCCGGTTATTGATGGCGTGCGTTTGATCGCCACCGAAGGCAAGAGCTTGGTTGGCATCGACCAGCAACTTGGCCTGATTGTGTTGTGGATGATCGTTATTTACGCGATTGCATTCCGTACCTTCCGTTGGGAATAGTATTCGCGGGTATTGATGCAAAAAGTGCTACACTACGTATGGAGCCTATATTGCTTAGACTCCCGTATGTAGCATTGTCACCTTAGCAGATTACGCAAAGAGCCGCTCCGCCGAGTGGCTCTTTTTGCTAAAAAGCTTGGGCAACATGCTTCTTAGGCATTACGGACGCAAAATGCTATCCAATGCGGCTTAGAAAGCAATATACTAGAAGGTAAATTATGACGTTATCACAAATCCGTGCTTTAGCAGAAGAGTATGCTCGACAGTTCAATCCTGATTCTGTCGCACCTTTTCCTCATCAAAATATCGAAGAAAAATTCCCTGACCTGGAAATTTATTTTGCAGAGTTGGAAGACCCCGACGTGTCGGGTGCAACCCTCTACAAAGACGAAAAATTCATCATTTTAATAAATATCAATAATCACCCAACGCGCCAACATTTTACACTGGGCCATGAGCTGGGTCATTACTTTTTGCACCAAGAAATCCTCAAGCGTGAAAAGGGAATTATGGACGGCGAAGATGTGCTCGATGGCAATGTACTGTTTCGGCTCGATAACGCAACAACACAGCGAATCGAAACGGAGGCCAACGCCTTTGCATCCAGTTTGCTGATGCCTGCCCAGCTGGTGTTTAAGGCATTTGCTGCCACGAATAGTATCCAGAAAACTGCCCGGATTTTTAAAGTTTCGCCCGTTGCAATGAGCATCCGTCTGGCGGAATTAGGATTGGTAAACACCTAATCCATGGCCGATCGAAAGCTGCAACCAATTGAATCAACGCGCCTGTACAAGTCGCTGCCAACACTGACACATCGTCAGATTGTGGTGCCGCCACTGAGCTCAAATGGTTCACGCCAGGTAGATATTAATCAGGAAATCGCCCGTGCCGAGAAAATCAAAAATGACAACGCCGAACAAGATATAACCCTCAAGCGTAATACTTGGTACCGGCTATTCCGATTTTTGATTACCGAAACAACAGTGGTGTTTATCTTGGCATTCTTCCAGGCAATTCACTGGCCCTGGCACTTCCACCTGGAAGATTGGAGCTTTAAATTGGTGATTACGGCTACCATCGGGCAAATTACGACAATGCTGTATGTCGCGGTGCGCTACCTCTTCCCTAAACAATAGGCTTTTCACTATCCTACAAAAACCGTACAATACAGAGCATCAACAGGGATATTTCGATGAACGCAGAATTTACCGGCTTTGTTTGCAACGATGTTGACGCTCTCCGCGAAAGAGTGTGGATGTCTGATATTACCATAGCTGACCAGCATTTTTACGAAGAGGGTGCCATTGTGCCCGAACCGAAGCTCTGGAAACCGACTACCGATCAACTCAAATTATTTTGCGCAACCGACAGCACGCCAGATAATGGCACTATCGAACTTGTGGCTTACTCCGAAAAGCTCCGTACGTTCATGGACGACAATGTTGAGCATTGGCTTCCGCCCACAAAGTGCGCCCCAAATCAGCTAACAACTACCGAAAATACCAGAAATGTAAACATGCGCCCAGGGATGCATTTTGATAGTTTGGAGCATCGACCACTGGCCGAGCGCCTATTGAGTAAGCGCCGTATCGGGCTCAATACTGGCCCGGGCATGCGCTTTTTACTGGTGGGCAGCGTGGACGCATTCGGAGTCACGAGTACGCTGGGATATGACGACACACATAAGCCAATAACCTCTGATGTTCGACAGTACGTCGCTCAGCAGGAGGCGCACCCCAACCATGTGGAACCGCTGCGATGTCTATGGGTCTTGTTGCAACGCGGTGAGGCGTATCTTGCGCCTACCGAAAATATTGTGCACGATGGATCGACTGCCGGTATGCCCCAAGCTTCAACAATTCATTTCCGGAGCATTGCGCCAGAGCGTGGATCGTACAAAAGTATCGTATGAAGTTAGAGTTAGACCCAGGTAATCCATATGCCGGCGAGCCGATCATTCCAGGTCCGAAGTATGTCGAGCAGCTTAAAGAACTGGCTGCTCTTGTGCCATCCGGAGAAATTTCAGCGCGCGAAGTGGCGCGCGGGGCGGTTTTGGGTGGCATGCTACTGATCGGAACCGTGAAGTCAAAGCCAGTGCACTATCCGGTGGACATCAAAGAGCACCGGCATTACGATATCCGCGATGGTGGCAAGCACAAAGAGCACCGCTTGCGCCGCGAGGCCTATCTGCCACTCCCAGCTCACCAAAAATATCTGCGTGCGGGCATGCAAGCCGACATTGCGATTATGTGTGGACTATTTGGTGACTACAACAGTCGCGAAGAACGTATGCAAACCTGCGCGCCGTTCACGGGCCACAACGACCACAACTTTGGCTGGGGTAACGATGCACACGCTGAGCGTTCTAGCTCTTGGCGCAAAGCATACTACGCTCAGGAAATTAGCCCCGTGGGACTTTTCGCTCGCGGTGAGCTTATAAACGCGGCGTATGAAGATAGGCTGCAGGGTAGTATCGACTGCATCTATGACCATCCGCAATTTAGCCGCACGGCTCTTGATGTCGCCCAGTTTATTGGGCCAGTGACCGCTCAAACTATATTTAGCATTCCGCTCCGTGGTCCTGATTTGCCAACCAAGGTTATTGCTTCGCCCTTCGACACCATGGACAATTTAGCCATGTAACGTTTACTAGCCGATGATTGGCAAAACGGTTCGACCGCCGCTGATCGAGGTCTGTCGTGGTTGCTCGATAGGTTCTGGAATGCTTTTTATCATGGCTCTGCCTTTTAGCTCGCGTGATCTGAACTCTAGTCGCCCACGAATATGGTGGATAATTTGCATGAGGTCTAGGCAGTAAACTGATCGTTCAGTGAACTTGGTCTGAGTGTTGTATCGATGCGGCGTGTAGCCGCCACCACATTGGCGCACCACGGGGCATACTTCACATATATGAGCTAATGTCGTGGCGCCCATTTTTTGCGCGTGACGAGCCATATATTGGTTAGCTTGTTCAAGGCTATGTTTGCGGACGTTGAGGCCTGTTTTGTACGTTAGTTCGGGTGCCGATTTTAGAGTATCCACCAGCTCGTATGATCCGTCGGATTCCAAAACCACCAAACCACCGCTTGCCAGCCCGCCAATGCTTTCGACCAGGCTGGAGTTACCGGTTAGCGTTCGTATGATCGACTCAAAATAGCGAATGCTGGTGAGCGTTGTGTCGCCTGGCCACCACTCGTCAAATACCGCGCACATCCAGTCGGCATATGGCGCGTCTTCGCGCTGCTCTCGTGTTTCAAGCCCTGGGGGTGGCGTCCGCCAGTTGCCGTGGGGCAAGAGGAAATCAATCGAAGGCGGTGCAAATGCGCGGAGTGTATTGTAGGTCTCAACAGGATTGTTTTTGATGTCAACTACTGATAGGATGCCGCCAAAATTGTCGCTGTATCGGTCGTCGTCAAACTGCCGAATACCCCGGACAACGTCGTCGAATGACGATTTTCCACCACGAGTGAGGCGGTGGCGGTCGTTTGCTAACTGATTGCCATCGAGGCTAATACCGACGCTGATGGCATTGCGGCGAATGGTCTCCATATGTGCATCGCTCAGCAGCGCGCCATTGGTTTGCATGCCAAACTGCAAGACGGTATTGGTAGTATTCGCAGCGCGCAATGTTCGCACGGTCCGGTCGATAAACTTGGGCGAGCGTAGCAGCGGTTCGCCACCGTGGAAGGTGACAGCAAACACTCGTGGTCGCTGGAGTTCAAGATATTCTGCAAGGCGGTCAGCAAACCGGTCGACGGTGTCATTGGACATTTCCTTGGGCTGCTCCAGATAGCTCTGGTCACCGAGGTTGTAGACATAGCAATAATCACAGTTAAGATTGCATCGACTGTGAATCTTGAGCACGGCTTCACCAATAGGCAGGACGGTGGGTTCGACTGTGGATAACTCTAAAGAATCTTGTTGGTGGGTGGCGAATTCTGACATACAATAACTATACGTGATACACGTAATATGCGTAAGTATTTAAAACAGGGGGGACATATGACATTTAATCCTAATGCGGCACCAACATTGCTCGAAGAGCTTGGTAGCGTTACTCTCGTTGACCCAAGCGACATCGGTAGCTTGGCAGTTTCTGACGAGATCGACATGACTGGCTTCGAAGACGCCCTCACTCAAATGGCTCCTCGTGACGAGACAGTTGCTGCCTTTGGTAGCTTCGTTGATCCTATTACACCAACCGCTTTCGCGAGTGTTATCAAGTAGTAACACCCTTACTATTGCCGCAAAATGTCCGGGGAGAAATCCTCGGACATTTTATATGCATTGGTGCTGTGATTACTAGATAATCGGCACGAAATATGACATAATATTGGCTAAGTATGAAGCCGTACAGCCAACTCCCCCGACCATTTTTTGTTTTGGCCCCGATGGACGATGTCACCGACACTGTTTTTCGCCAAATTATTGCCACCACCGCGCGGCCTGATTTGTTTTTTACCGAATTCGTAAATGTTGATGGCTTGCAGAGCCCCGGCCGCCCACACTTGATGAAGAAAATCCGCGTCGATAGCCAAACGGAACGCCCAATAGTAGCGCAAATTTGGGGCAAAGATCCCGAAAAATACTACAAGACTGCCAAAGAATTGGTCGAAATGGGTTTTGCTGGCATCGATATTAATATGGGGTGCCCGGCCAAACCAGTTATCAAGAACGGCTGCTGTAGCGCGCTGATCGAAAACCGCCCCCTGGCTCTAGAAATCATCAAAGCCACGCAGGAAGGGGCCGGCGGGAAGGTTCCCGTTAGCGTTAAAACACGGCTTGGCTTCCGGCAGGTCGACCTTACCTGGCACGAATTATTGCTCCAGCAAAACCTAGACATGCTGACTGTCCATGGTCGCACTCAGCGCGAGATGAGCGCTGTTCCTGCCCATTGGGACCTTATTGGCGAAGTTGTCAAGCTGCGTGACAAACTTGCGCCCAACACGCTGATGGTCGGCAATGGCGATGTTATGAACCGTGCCCATGGCCTCACATTGATCGAGCAGTATAAGCTTGACGGTATTATGATTGGCCGTGGCATTTTCCACGACCCTTACGCATTCGCCGAGCAAAGTCCATGGCTGGATTGCACGCGCGAGCAGCGCATTGATCTCTTCAAACGCCACGTCGAGCTGTTTCAGAAAACGTGGCAGAAGAGTGACCACGCCATTGTTACGCTCAACAAATTCTGCAAAATTTATATTAATCATTTTGATGGTGCCAAAGAACTGCGTGAACACCTTATGAACGCGCAGTCGGCTGAAGAACTGCTGCGTATTCTTGCGGCTGCTTAATTACGGATAGGGTATAATGGTTTTATGATTAAAGCCGAACACCTCAGCAAGCGATACCGTAAGAAGCTCGCTGTTGACGATATTTCTTTTGAAGTTGAAACAGGAAAAGTAACAGGATTTTTGGGGCCAAACGGCGCCGGTAAATCTACCACCATGCGCTTGATGCTTGGCCTCGACAACGGCCAGGGTACCACAACCTTTGATGGCAAAAAACTGCACGAGTACGAGCGACCATCACAACAAATTGGCATTTTGCTTGAAGCAAAGGCGTTCCACCCTACGCGAACCGCACGTAATCACCTCCGAGTTCTGGCGGCAGCTGGTGGCATTGTCGACGAACGTGTTGATGAAGTGCTTGATATTGTGGGCCTGAGCGACGTTGCCCAGAAGGGTCCAGGCAAATTTAGCCTTGGCATGAGCCAGCGTCTTGGTATTGCTGCGGCTATTTTAGGTCAGCCAAAATACTTGATGTTAGATGAGCCAGCCAACGGTTTGGACCCAGAGGGTATCGCTTGGTTGCGTGAATTTCTCAAAGATTATGCCGCCAAGGGTAATGCCGTGTTCGTTTCGAGTCACTTGCTCAGCGAAATGTCGCAAATGGCCGACAACATCGTGGTTATCGGCAAGGGCAAGCTCATTGCCAGCACCTCCATGAAGAAATTGATCAGCGGTAGCTCGCATTCGAGCGTTTTTGTTCGCACGAACAATATGAGCAGCCTGCGCTCAGTGCTCAAGCAGCACAATCAAGCATTTAGCGAAGCAGATGGCGGCGGAATCACGGTGCAGGGCATGAAGACCGACGAAATTGGTCACCTGGCATTCGATGCTGGCCTCACGATTCTGGAGCTCGCCAATCACGCGGCATCACTCGAGGATGCCTTCCTAGAACTGACTGCCGATTCTCAGGAATACCAATCCCATGCCATTAAGAAAGGGAGCAAATAATGTTCGCCGCACTCAAATCTGAATTCCGCAAGCTGTACACTATTCGTTCGACCTACATTTTGACCTTTGTGTCGATTTTGCTGGCAGCCGTATTTGCTTTTTATGTCGAAGGTATCAAGGGGCATGACGGGGTGATCCAGCCCAACACATTGCAGAATGCCATGCTTACCGCCGGTGCATTTTTACCAATATTTGGTGGTGCCATCGTAGCTACGCTCCTTGCGACGCACGAATATCGCTACACGACAATTATGTACACCTTAACGAGCCTCAACCGCCGCGGCAAAGTGCTGGTTGCCAAAATTATCGCACTTACTGGTCACGTACTTATCTTAACGGTGTTGGGTGTAGCAATTGCCGTAGGCTCGATGTATTTGGGGTTGACTGTTAAACACCTGAACCTTATCCCGCAGCAGGTTGCCTGGTTTAGTGTTATCTGGCGCAGTTTGTTCTATGTTTGGGCATACAGCATGGCTGGCTTGCTGCTGGGGTTGCTAACTCGCCAAGTGGTCGGTGCCATCGTGGTCATTTTGCTATTGCCGGGCACCATCGAGCAGCTCATCGGCCTGATGCTCAAAGAAAACGCCAAGTACCTGCCATTTACCGACTTGACTCGTGTGGTGGACACTAACCCAATTACCTCGCCATCCTACGCTGGCTCGGCGGGCTTATTCTGTGCATATTTGGCCATCACGGTCGTGATAACCTGGGTGCTATTCTTGCGCCGCGACGCTAACTAAGTTTTGTAATCGCTTTCGCTGTTTCCAAACTCGTACCTATCGGTAGGAGTTACATTTCTCGGATTGTTCAGATAAATATGTAAACACATTTACTCTGACACTCCTTCGAAATGTGCTCATCAGCACGAATACACATTCGTGGAGCGATTTTGTGGAGAGCTAGCCGGGGCGAGGAGAAGTATTCGTCACTGGAGGTGACAACCTTTTTTCGCTCGCCGTGGACCAGACTCCACTGTTGCAACGCACATGGGCGTTCTAGTTTTTGTGCCTCTCGTCAGGGGTTGGTGGATGCAGTTCAGACCTGGTTACTCGGGCAGGCTTGCTCGGAGCTCTTGAACCCACCGGTTTCGGTAGGCTGCTGCTTTTTGAGCGTCCTTGTATCGCTTGGTGCAGCTCGCGACGGCCTGTTCGGCTGTTTCGAGCGTCGCTCGCATGAACTCTTCCGTCGTCATGGTTTGCGCAAGCGGGTTTTCCCAGTGGGTGGTGCTGCAGTCGAAGGCGATCGAAGCCTCCAGCTGCCGGATGACGATGTTCTTGAAGTCCTGGTGACTCTTGGGTGCCTCCCAGGCCATCACCTGGTCCAGTCGCGCCTCAAGGCGCTTCCTGTTGACCGTGATCTTGTCGAGTTCGACCTTTCGCTGCCGCTCGTGCTGCTCGCACTTGGCCAGCCGCTGGGACTCCCACTCTTGGATCGTGAGACCCTGGAGCACCTCGAGGTTCTTCCGCGCTTGCGTGAGCCCTTCGATCAGGTGCGGTTCGACCACGAACTCTTCGGGCAGCTCTCCGCCTTCCAGAATCTTGAACATTGACATCGAGTGGGGCGCGGCATTGAACATGAACTCGCGAAACGTCTGCGGCTTTCCATCAACGGTTGCCTTGGTGATTTCGCTCGGCATGAACGTCTCAACTCCCTCGGGACAAGCCTCTCTGATTGAGAAACACTGGTGATTACTATACGATAAAATGATAATAATACAAATACTTGAAAGTCGGCCATTCATTTTTTAGCGAAAAAGTGTTATTATTGTCATAAATAACAAAATAATGCACATATATCTTTATTATCTCAAGTAGAAAAGGAAACATTGTTATGAGTCAAAGTTCGGCAAAAAATCCCTACAGACCAGGCGTAGGTACACCACCTCTCGTGCTCGCTGGTCGTGACAAGGCAATTCAGCGATTTAGCGCAGTGTTGCGTGCGGCGCCCGAACTGCCGGCTAATATGCGTCTGACTGGTCTGCGCGGAGTTGGCAAAACAGTACTACTGCATAAATTTTCTGAAGAAGCAACTGTGGCTGGCTGGTATCCCAAACTGATGGAGTTACAGCCGGGGCATAATACTGAAGCCTCGCTAATGGCGGTACTTCAAGGCTTATTGACAGATATACGTGCACAAATATCGACAAGTGAGCGCCTGAAACAGGCGGTCGGCAATGTGGTTAAGAATGCGACGAGCTTAAGTGTGACGTGGCAGGATATCACATTGGCTTTTGACCCCACATCAGGCCATAATAACGATCTCGCAAAAGACCTGTTTGATACTACGAAACTTGCAACCGAGAATGGCTTCAAGGGTCTTGTCTTGCTTCTGGATGAGGCCCAGGTTATCAAAGATGATGCTAATAATCGTGGCGAACACCCGTTATCAATGTTGATAGCATGTGTAGCTGGCCTGCAACGGAGCGGAGTACCTCTTGGGCTGGTCGTCTGCGGACTGCCAACATTAACTAGCAATTTACTACGTGCCCGTTCGTATTCAGAACGAATGTTTCGAGGTGAGGAGATCGCCTCACTCAAGGAAGTGGAGGCCCGACAAGCCTTAAGGGGCCCACTCGATACAACTAATTTCACGGCGACAAATGAGCTCATTGATGGTGTTGTGAAAGAGGTTGAGGGCTACCCATATTTTATTCAGTTGTGGGGTGCTGAACTCTGGGACGCTGCCACGATTGCTGGGGTTAGTGAATTTACTCCAAATCTACTTGATGCCATTCGCGACGATATTTATCGCAGACTTGATCTCGATTTTTATGAGCCGCGGGTGAAGACATTAACTCCATCTGAGCAGGATGTGCTACTTGATTCGACCAAATGTTCCTATCCGCCACTAACTGCGTCGGAGATGAAAGATACTGGTAGTAAATCCCCCGGCAACATTAACGTGCTAATTGGTCGTCTCGTAGAAGCTGGTGTGTTATATCGCGTGCGCCAAGGTCAATATGAGTATACTGCTCCTAAGTTTCGAGATTACCTGGAGCGTCAGCCACACTAAGGTAGCTGGACTTGCCTCTCCTTGACTGTCAAATTGCCACAGGAAATTTTCCACATATATTGGTGTCATAAGGTGTGCTAACGCACGGTAAATTCCCCCACCAAAGAAAAAACCCAGGAGTACTGGGTTCTTTCTTTGGTGGGGGCAGCTGGACTTGAACCAGCGACCAATCGGTTATGAGCCGACTGCTCTAACCACTGAGCTATGCCCCCGCACATGTGGTAATAGTACTACATCGAGCACAGAATTAACAGAGATGAGTATACAGCTTTGTACGCGTTTTTGCCATGGCTTTCTTGGGATAATACCTAGCGTGGCGACTTAGGGCGGAACGTTATATACTATATGCAGGGCATGCAAGAAAAACTAAAAATCTATCAAGAAAAAATTGAAGCGTACGCCGACCAGCTGCACGATGTCCGTGTGGTGGGGCTTTTGACGTTCGCTTTGATGATTTTGCTGATCAGTTGGAGTGGCGTAAAAGCCATCGACACTAACTATCGCTTGCAGAAGCAGATTTCCCAGTTGCAACAGCAAAACGACGTTTCCGAGCTGTCCAACAATAACCTCACATTGCAGAACGAATATTTTAATAATAATCAGTACCTGGAACTTGCAGCGCGCCAGAACTTTGGCTTGGCAATGCCAGGCGAAACTGAGCTGCTCGTACCGACGAGCGTGGCTATGGCACATACGGTTGACGTTAAAAATCCCGAGGACGTTCAAACCACGCAAACCAAGGCTAAACAGCCGGCATACCAGCGACACTTCCAGTCTTGGATGAACTTTTTCTTGCATCGCCAGGATCTTAGCAATAGCTAGAGATTGCGGACCAATCGGGCGGCGGTTGACAAAAGACGGAATGTTTTATACAATAATACGGTTCTTACAGATATCGCGGGATGGAGCAGCGGCAGCTCGCGTGGCTCATAACCACGAGGTCCCAGGTTCGAGTCCTGGTCCCGCAACCAAAGAAAGAGTCCAAACAACGTTTTGGGCTTTTTCTTTGGCTTCTGTGTCGAAGGGCGAGAATGAATAGTGGAAGGTTGCCAGCGGCAATCTGACGATCCAGCACGGCTCACGACCCCGCGCTATTAGAAAAGCCCTCCGTTAGGAGGGCTTTCTTGTGTAAGGGTATAAAATCCTAAACGAAACTTTGGAAAGCTGCTGGAGTTTCTTCGAACACGCTGTTAAAAGCTGCTGGTGTAGCCTTGCCAGTTGGTGGAATAAACTGACGAGACAGGTTGCCCAAATCGCCCGAAAGAGGCTTAAGGGTTACGCGACCAACTTCTTGTGCGATGCCTGCGAATTCAGGGAATTCATGTGCTTCAGCTACAGGAGCGAGGTCCTGCTCTGCCGCAAAATCTGCTTCCATGTCGTCCAACAAAGGAAGTTCTGCTACTAATTCTGACATAATTACCACTCCTTGATTATGAGTTAGCATACTATTTATGCTATATAGTTATTGTATGTCAGAAACTATTGCATTCAAACCCGATTTTGAAGAAAATCTTGAACCAGAATTACTTCCCATTGTTAACCAAGCCATCTTGAAAGTTCACAGTCGTTGCAACTTGGACTGCGACTACTGTTACGTCTACAACTTGGGCGATTCCAGTTGGAAAGAGCAGCCTCCACTGATGTCCGATAGCACGGTAGATGTATTTGCGGAGCGCCTGCACGAATACCTTGAGCCGCGACATCCATTTGGATTTGCCATTACGTTCCACGGTGGCGAGCCGCTGTTAGCACCTCCGGAATTTTATGACGAAACAGCTTACAAGTTGCGACAGGCAGCTGGTCCGCGCACGGTTTTACAACTCGGTATGCAAACCAATGCCACACTGCTTAACAGCGAATATCTTGATGTATTTCGTCGAAACCAGATTAAGCTGGGTATTAGCATCGATGGCTCGCGCGAAGCCAACGATCGTCACCGAGTAAATCATGCAGGCAAATCCTCGTACGACAAAACTATGGCGGGTATTGAATTGCTCAAGTCTTCTCGCTACGGGCGTCTTTTTGAAGGTGTTTTGGCCGTTGTGGACATAGAGAATGATCCAATCGAAACGATTGAAACATTGTACAGTACGCTTGCAACTAAAATTGATTTACTGCTGCCGCACGGCAACTGGGAAACACCACCCCCGGGCCTTGAGACGGATGAAGGCAGAGAAAGCACACCCTATGGCAAGTGGCTCGCTACTATATTCGATTGGTGGTTTCCCGACGAGGCTTTTACAACACGTATCCGCACCTTTGACTCGATTATGCACACGCTTGGTGGCGATCGAAGTACGGTTGAAAGTATCGGTGGCGAGGCTTTGGGTAATCTGGTGGTTGTGGAGACAGATGGGTCGTACGAATTGGTGGACACGCTTAAATCTACCCCCGGTCGCGTGTCAAAAACGGGTCTCAATGTGTTTAAGCATAGTATCAACGAAGCCAATCGTTTTATGACTAAGAGGGAACGCCAGCTTGGCGTTTTGACGCTTGCCCAAGAATGTCAGACGTGCCCAATTGTGGAACAGTGTGGCAGTGGGTATGCACCGCACCGCTACAGCCGCGAAAAACGCTTCGCAAATCGCTCGATATATTGCCAAGACTTAGCGTATATTATTTCCCATATTTACGGCAGGATGCACGAGCAGTCGGTTTTGAGTGACATAAGAAGTAATCTCCAGCGTAATAAAGTAGAGGTGCCATATTATCTTCCTGGCAATCCTAGTCGACAGCTTATTAGCATGCTACAGGAGGAACATCAGAACTTTTCATCGTCGGGTAGTAGCGCCTGATCGGTCGTATCGATGTAGTCGGTTGCGATAATATCGGGGGGGAGATCGAGGCATCCAACAAGCGGTATGCTAAAGACTGTTCGGCGTATGACGGGGGCTACAAGCTGTCCGCGGTCGTGGACTACTTTTCTAAACAGTGGATGACCGTAGACGCAATCGATATATCCCGTAAGGGGATTTTTGGTATCGAGCGCAGCATTAATAAGCTCTGGCCGGGCATGGGGTCGCATATGCCCGTCTTCTCCTGCTAGCATTCCGTGGCTAAAGGTTTTGTAGATATCATTTCCCCAGCCTATACGCTTAGGATCGTCGTGTCCGAGTATTGAGGAGCAGCGCTCGGATCTTTGCCTTTCGTCGTTGTAGTCTCCAAACAAGCCGCACAAAATCGCAACGTCGGCGTTGGTGCCTGCCTCGAGCATTTTAACTCCATCGGGCACAAATTGTTTGTCGTATCCGGCGCGCAAATCACGGTAGCGATGTTGTTTTGCGCTCACGGGGTAGTGGCGTATTTTGGGAACAGTTGTGCCGATTAAAAGAAATCCGGCGCAAACAGCTACGCGCGCCACACTCTGGGCGTCCACAGCTCCTTCACCTACTGCGTGCGCCAATTCGCGTAGATCTTGAGTATCTGCGGCATAAGGGGGTTCGTATTCGTATTCCATTCGGTCTGGGTACCGAAACATTCGATAGCGTTCTGACATGCTGACATTGTACGCTACCGCTGTCCGAGACCATACAGAAAATCTGTGGATAAGTCCCTTGATTTTGCTAGGAATGTAGTTGCGCATGGCGTTCCAGAAGACTACTATTAAGGTAAGTGGTAAGACTGCACCTCATTGACAAAACACTAAAAACGTGTATAATTATGGGTGTTAGTGATCACAAACAAAAACTATCAAAAATACAACAAAAACTCATAAACAAAGGGCACCATTATGACGGTAAACACGAAGAGTGGATTAGACTTCGAATTTTCGGCAACCACAAATCAAGACATACTCAAACTTGATACAATCTTGCGGAAATCTTGAATCATAGATTTTAAACGAGCCGCTTAGACTCAACGACCCGGACAGACATCTGACCGGGTCTTTTTAATGCTTATGCATATGCCATGTGTAGGTTTTGTTGGATATTTCCTGGAGATTATCTATTTTATTTGCTAGGGTATATAGGTATGGTGAGACATTTGATGCGGCATGTCAGCACTAGCGCCTTCCTGAGGCACAATGCAATCCTTTTTATTGGATCATTATTAGTTGGCGCCCTAAATTACGCATATTATCCAATTCTTGCTCGCTTATTAACGGTCCAGGCCTATGGTGAAGTCCAGACGTTAATGTCTTCGTTTGTGCAGCTACTAATCTTTCTAACAGTACTTGGCCAAGTTACAGTCAATGTGGTAGCAAACTATCAAGATGAGGACCAGAAGCAAAAGGTGGTATACGAGCTGGAAAAGTTGGCGTTGCTCATAAGTCTCATCCTGTTTGTTATCGTGGCTCTGTGCAGCTGGAAACTTAAGAGTTTCTTCCATTTCGTGTCGGTTTGGCCGTTCATCATTCTAATGTTATCTATTGTCATGAGTGTGCCGCTAGCTTTCCGCAGTGCATTCCTGCGTGCTCACAAGAAATTTCTAAACGTATCACTTGGAAATATGCTAGGGGCATCGTCGGATATTATCTTCTCGATTGTTTTGGTATGGATTGGTTGGAGCACGGTAGGGGCAATTCTGGGTTTAGTACTCGCACAACTAATAGCCTTCTTATATATTGTTCGAGTAGCACGCCAAACTAATTTTTCTCGTCCGTCTGACGTTTCACTGCTCACGTTACCAAATGTTAAGCTTTTGGCGCCTGAGCTTAGATATGGCGGTCTGGTACTGTGTGGGTCACTGATTATTACGGTGCTGTCTGGCGCCGACATCTTTGTCGTTAAACACTTCTTTAACGCAACCATCGCTGGACGCTACGCTGGTGTTTCAACGGTTGCGCGTATTGTGTTCTTTTTGACAGCATCAGTATCACAGGTGCTATTGCCTTCAGTGCGTATCCACCAAACTGCGCAGGAGAATCGCCAACTGTTCGTGAAGTCCTTGGCCTTAGTTTTGGCCTTAGGCGGCACGGCTACGCTAATATTTGCGCTATTTCCCAGATTAGTAATCACGATTTTAATGGGTCGGCATTATTTGGCATATTCCCACTTATTGGGACGCCTGAGCCTTGTGATGCTCGTGTTATCTGTACTGAATCTTATCATCTCTTATTCTATTGCGCTGCGTCGGTACCAGATGGCGGGCATTGTGATTGTGGGTGGTTTGATAACGTTCGTGTTGCTCGCCGTCCGTCACCAGACGTTGGAGGCAGTTATTACAAGTTTGCTTTATGGTAGTGCAACCATGCTTGGCATGTTTGCTATATGGTCCCTGTTTTTATCAACTAATAAGATGCGAGAAGGTCATGAGCTCTAAGTCCACTATCCGACCCAACCCAAAAACCTCCAAAAGACACATAAACCGCAAAGATCAAAATCTTATTTCAATTGTCGTGCCGGTGTACAATGAATCGGCGAATATTCCGCTGCTTGCCCGCGAACTGGCGGAGCACGCAGACAAACTTCCATACCAGTTTGAATTCCTGCTGGTAGACGATGGTAGTCGAGATAATTCGGTCGAAATGATTCAGGAATGTGCCGCACAAGACAGCCGCATTAAAATTGTGCAGCTTGCTCGAAACTTCGGCAAAGAGCCTGCGGTGAGCGCTGGGTTGTCCCAGGCCAAGGGTGATGCCGTAATTATTATGGACGCCGATTTGCAGATGCCACCAGAACTAATGGGCGAATTTATCGAAAAGTGGGAGCAGGGCGCCGAAGTAGTAGTCGGTGTGTTTGCGGAGCGCAACATGAGCAAGCTTCGTGCAATTGGTGCTCACAGCTTTTACCGCATGATGCAAAAGATTGGTCACACCAAAATCACACCAAACGCAACCGACTATCGCTTGCTGGATCGCGAAGTGGTGGATGTATTCAACGATCTGACAGAGCGCAACCGTATTACGCGCGGTCTTATCGACTGGCTCGGTTTTACGCGCGACTACATTTACTTCAAGCAAGCACCACGCCGCAACGGCGACCCAACCTACAGCTTCAAAAAGTTGGTGGAACTGGCTATGAACAGTTTTGTAGCGTACAGCTTGCTGCCACTTAAATTTGCTGGGTACCTTGGCGTGCTGATGCTGGTCCTCACGATTCCACTTGGTGTGGTCTTGTTTGTCCTCCGGTTTGTATTCCACGATCCATACCATTGGGGCATTCACGGCATTACATTCCTAGCAATTCTGACGCTGTTCTTGGTTGGTGTGGTCTTGGCATGTCTGGGATTGATCTCGTTGTACATTGCGCATATTCACACCGAAGTCGTGAATCGTCCGCTGTATGTTGTTCGCCGCACGCCAACGATTGCCGTACAAAATGCTGATCAGCCTGATGAGGAGTTAACGGTTGAGGCGTTGCACAAAGAAACTGAGGACATATTTTCTAGCCACGAGACGGCAAAAGCATGAACGTCCTCTGGGTCACCTGGAAAGACATGGCGCACCCGGAGGCAGGTGGGGCTGAAGTTGTTGCCGACGAATTGTGTCGTCGTTTGGTCGAGGAAGGGAATCACGTTATGATGCTGACGACCGACTACCCGGGTGCTAGTAGTACTAGTCCAACGCCAGGTGTGGAAGTTATTCGTGTTGGCAGTAGTCGTTACACTCATCCCATGCAAGCGCTGTGGTTCTACATCTGTCACTTGCGCAATAAATATGATGCCGTTATCGAGGAAGTGAATGGTGGCGCACCATACTTTACGGTCTTTTTTGGCCGCCAGGCGCCGCGATACATGTTGTACCATCAGTTGGCACGTGTTAACTGGTTGTACGAAATTCCCAAGCCGTTTAGTTACATCGGCTATTACCTTGTTGTGCCAATTGCCACTCGGATTGCTGCGTGGGCGCGAACACCGCTGATTACCGTTTCGGAGAGCAGTAAAAATGTACTACGTGCATTTGGTTTTGACCCTGCCAAAACGTATATTTTGTCGGAAGGCATCAAAATTGACCCGATTACTGACCTCAGTAAAGTCCAGAAGTTCGATAGGCCAACAGTGCTTAGCCACGGCGGTATGCGAGCCATGAAACGCACCATTGACCAGATCAAGGCCTTCGAAATTGCCAAAAAAACGATGCCTGATTTACAGCTTAAAGTTTCTGGTAGCTCCAGTGGTGCCTACGGCAAAAAGGTCATGTCGTACATTGCAAAATCACCCTACAAAAGCGACATTGAGTACCTTGGTCGCACCACCGACGAACAGAAAATTGAGCTGATGCAGCGCAGTCATGCTATCTTAGTAACATCAGTTGAAGAAGGCTGGGGCTTAATTGTAACCGAGGCCAACAGCCAAGGGACGCCAGCAATTGTGTATGATGTTGCCGGTTTGCGTGACAGCGTGAAGCACGCCGAAACGGGTATCGTAACTGCCGAAAACCCTGCAGCGCTTGCCGATGGAATCGTGACCTTGCTGCACAATGAGCAAGCCTATGAGCCAATGCGCAAGAATGGCTGGCAGTGGAGCAAAACAATTACCTTTGACCAAAGTTATAAAGACCTCAAGAAAGCACTGGAGATCGCATGAAACACCCATTGATATCTGTTATTGTTACCACCCGGAATAACCACGAAACTCTGGAGGCTTGTTTGCAATCGATTGCTGACCAATCGTATGACATGATCGAGCTGATTGTCGTGGACAATAACTCATCCGACGATACCAAAGACATTGCGCACCGGTTTACCAAACATGTGTACAACAAAGGTCCAGAGCGCTCAGCTCAGCGCAACTATGCCGTGCAAAAAGCTACGGGCGATTACGTGTGTATTATCGATTCCGACATGGTTTTGAGCAGCGACGTTATTGCCAGCTGTGCAGAAACAGTGGCAGCCGACGCTGATTTGAGGGCGCTGATTATTCCCGAAGAATCATTTGGTGTTGGCTTTTGGGCGCAGTGTAAGAAATTGGAGCGTTCGTTTTACGTTGGCGTGGACTGGATCGAAGCTGCACGATTTTTCGACAAAAAAACCTACCTGGAAGTTGGCGGCTACAACGAGAACATGACTGGTGGCGAAGATTGGGACTTTACGCGCCGCATGCGCCGCGCCGTTAGTGTAGGCCGATCCAAGGCGTTTATCTACCACAACGAAGGTCATATTTACTTCGGTAAAACCATGCGCAAAATGTATTATTACGCCAGCAACGCCGGCGCCTACTTTGCCGTCAACGACGACCAATCGGCGTTAACCGACAAATCCGGCCCACTGGCCCGCTACCAATTATTTTTGTCGCAGCCTGGTAAGTTGTTCCGCAACCCCTTCTACGGCCTTGGCGCCCTGACGCTCAAAACCGGCGAGTTCGCCGCTGGCGCCGCTGGCTTAGCTAAGTCTAGACTTCGAAAACAAAAGGTAGTTGCATAGTGGCTCAGCTATTTGTATACCGTAACTGTTTTTCGGGTGATATCTCTGGTGGCGACATGCATACCGGCGGCTTTTGCAAATGGGTACACGAACAACATCCCGAAATAGCACTATCTCTGGTGCATCCCGCTGGTGATGGCCAAGAAAAGTTTTACGCCGAAACAGCCAGTCTCGATAACATAACCTACCAAGATACCACGGCCGGAAACTTAATTGCCAAATGGTTGTTGCGTGCTCGTTTGGGAGCGAAGATATCTTTACCGCTGGCAGATGAGCCTACTCTACTGGTGGCTGGATCACATCTTATCGCCGATGTTTGGCCCGTATATAAGCAGGGCGCCCGCCGCAAAAATGTTAAGCGCATGGTATACATTCATCATGTTGTTCAAGACATGCCGCGCGCCAAGGGCTTTAATACGCTTGCTGCCAACTGGCACGAAAAGATTTGTTTTTGGTTAATCAAGCGCCGCTACGACAAGATTATTACCGTAAACGAAGAAGTTGTGGCAAGTCTGCGCAAGCGAGGATTCAAGCAAGATATCTTGGTATCAAGCAATTTTGTAAACGACAATACCAGTGCGCCTAAAGCCTATGTCGACAAAGATATTGACCTTACATTCTGTGGTCGATTCGTAGAACAAAAAGGTATTTTTGATTTCTTGGCAGTCTGTGAAAAACTACAGACAAATAATCCTAATTTCCGTGCAGCCATGATGGGCGTAGGACCACGACTGGACGATGTCCGCGAGCAGGTTGCGACTAAACATTTGAGCATCGAGGTGCTGGGCCGCGTAGAAGAAGCTCAAAAGTTTGATATGCACGCACGGAGTAAATTATTTGTGTTTCCGAGTATTGAAGAAGGTTGGGGGATTGTGGTGGCCGAAGCGCTCAGCAGCGGTACGCCGGTTTTAGCGTATGATTTGCCGGTGTACCGTGATATTTTTGGCACGCACATGCACGTGGTGCCCCTCAAAGACACGGCCGCTTTGGTCGAATCGGCCGCACAGCTTCTGCACGGCTATCGCAAAAATCCTGCGGACTACGTCCAGGAACAACAAGCTATTGTAACTTTTGCTAAGGCCTTCCAACGGGGAACGGTTATTCAAAAAGAATTTGATTTTGTAATGGAGCCTGCATATGAGTAAGCGCGCAAAACCACCAGTATTATTGCTTGGTTCGTATGGCCGTGGCAACATTGGGGATGACATATTTTTATTGGCAGCCTTGGAGCTCTTGGGCGATCGTACGATCTATATCAACTCGTCGGATGACGAATTGCTACCGGCGGCTGCACGGGGGCGGGTTAAAACACTCGCGACTAATGGGGGCTGGAAGAGCAAAATTAAAGCGCTACGCGACATTAAACACGTTGTTTACTGGGGTGGTGATACCTGGGTAAAATGGTACGGTGATCGATTCCCACGCCAGCTTTTGTACAAGATGATTGTCATCAATCTGGCGGCCCGGCTGATGGGTAAAAAAGTCTATTACGTTGGTACCGGTATTGGTAAGCTCAGCGGCTATTCGCTATTTTTGGCACGAACTTCGGCACGATTGGCTAATCGAATTGTAGCTCGTGAACAACGTTCGGCTAAGCTTTTGAACACCGGTAACATAACAGTATTTCCTGATTTGGCCGTCAATTTGCCATATTATAATCGCACGCTACACGCGCTGCCAGCCAAGGGTAAAAAGTTTACAGTCGGTATCTCGCTGCTGTATTATTTGCCCGATCCAGAGATTAATTTTCCGAAGCTTATCGAGCGCCTTGCGACACTGGTTAAATCCTTGCCACAGGACAAATTCCGGGTTGTTTTGTATCCTATGCTCGTAACGCAGCAGGTACCTAACGATGATTTGTGGGCGTCGGAGCGGCTTGCCACGGCATTGACCAAAAACTCGGTCGAAATTTTGCATCCCGAAACATTGGAAGACGCTGTGCGCGTGTTGGGTACAATGGATTTGTTGATCGGTACACGCTTGCACGCTAATATTTTGGGTAGTTTTAGCGCCACGCCATGTTTGGGCATCGCCTATCGGCCAAAGGTAGCGTCGTTCTTTGCGGATAATGATCTCAGTGATTATTGCATTACACTCGACCAACTCGATGAGCTGGAAGCGACCTTCTGGGATATGTACAACCATTACGACCAAGTTGCCCAGAAATTCCACGAGGTTAGTGCAAGCAATGTAGCGCAACACAAACGATACCAGGAGTTTGTTGATGAAGCCTGTAAATAAACTACGAGCATCTGTGGCGAAAGCATTTCACGGACCGCACCGCGTGTTCTGGTTGTACATTGCCACCTTTGCGGTATTCTTCCTGAAGATTGCTGGCGGCGTAGGACAGTATTGGGATTGGTCATTCCCAATATTTAGAGGCCAAATTGGCAATCTGTTTGCACGTTCCGACATGAGTTGGACGTCGGGGCAGATGGGCTCGCCGCTTGGTTACGTATCGGACTATTTTGTGCGACTTGTGGTGTCGATGATTCGTTTTCTGCAGCCAGAGACCCTGCTGTATGGTTTGATCGTTTTGTTGTTTGCGGTAAGCGCCTACGGTGTTTACAAAATTGTGCGACCTCGAACTAATCGCTGGATTGCGGTGCTATTGGGCTTTGTGGCGCTGGTAAATCCAACCATGTTTTACAAATATACGGCCGGACACTTTGACTATTTTGTATCGTACGCAGTGTTTATTTACCTCATTTATTATTTGTTTTACAAGTTCAAACCAGACCTGCGGAGTGCAGTGGTTGTCGGGCTGTTTTTTGCATTTGTGGGCGCACAGATTCAGTTTTTTGCGTTCACGGCTATACTACTTGCCTTATATTTTGTGATTAACCGTAAGCAATGGCAACTTCGATATGTGGCGGTTGTGGCTGGCCTGCCGATTGCTGTGAATTTGATCTGGTTGGCTAACTTTGCCGACCGCGCAGCAAGTGTGGCGAGCATAAGTGGTACTGCTACTAAAGGCGCCTTTGCAACAACAAGTTCTACGGATTTTCTGAACGTATTTAATTTCCGGTTCTCGACAGCAACGCTTATCAGTCGGTTTTTTGGTACGCACCAACTCCTGATCTATACGGCACTTTTGAGTTTGGCGGTTGCGTTGTTCGCCCGCACGTGGCGCAAACAAAAAGATGCCAACGCCTTGCTACTCCTTGGCCTGATTGTTGTCATGGCATTTCTGGGAACAGGTTTATTCCAACGTGCTAATCTTGGCCCAATTACAACGCTGTACCCAATGTTCCGTGAAGTAGGGCACTTCGCACCAATTATGGTCTTGGGTATTGTGCTGATGGTGGGCTGGCTATTACCAAAACGTATGCAATTTCTTTCGGATGGATTTTATCTAGCATCTGCGGCAGTGATCATGCTCGTGTCACTGGGTATTGCGGGCAGCAAATTCCAGGCGCATCCGCAGAAGGTAGACTTTGCTGGTTTGCGTCGGCAGCTCAATGAGTTCCAGCAATTTGGTAATGCGCATCCCGCTAACAATTATCGCGTGCTAGAATATCCGTTTTTTGACCAGTATAGTTTGCAGGCACAAGGGGCACAGTCTCCGGAAGCCGGATTGCCCTCAAGTAATACTGGCCACGATAGCTATTCGGCATTTTCTAATCAGCAGTTCGTGAAGACTGCGGTTAAGCCGCAAGATTTCCAGACCTCGCTGCAATATCAACTGCTAGAAACCAAGAATGTTGATATTCTCAAGCCGTATAACATTCGTTATCTGTACGATTTTACCAGTGTCTACCAGTCAAATTATGATCGCTATGTGCCGACTTTGACGTACAACAACGACCTATCACTCATCAAAAACAATAAGGATTTCTTTAACCAGCTGCTAGCAGCAAACCCCGGCAAGCTAAAACGTGTCAGTCCACACATTTTAGAAATTACTCATTACGGATCGCGTCTAACTGCCGATAGCAATTTGTTTGCATTTAATTCGGTGGCTGCAGCCCAGAGTGCTCTGGCATTTGTGCAAGGTTTGGCGCCCAATGGCCAAGCCTATTACGCAACAGATACCAAGCCCCAACCCAATGCGACTAGTGTGGTTCCCGCCTTCAACGAAGGTTCTGGGAACTATGGTGCGAGCAATCAAACAACGCTATCGCAAGCAGTGCATGTGAACGGTGCCACCAGCAAAACCACCTTATACGCTAGCGCGGCGCCAACCGAAATTTCGTACAGCACCCAAGACGGGCAACTAACAATCTATGCCGATAATTCCGGTAAGTTGTATGCAAACGGTGTTTTGGCATTGGACCAAGATACGCAAACTAAGCAACAACTATTGCAAATTCCTATGGATAGCAGTCGCACGTATTTCGTGCAATTGAATAGTATTGTCACGCAGCTTTCACCGGATACGAGTGCAACTATTGGCACGATTGATCAAGGTAAAGACGTCAAGGTATTCGCTAGCAGTAGTGATAACTTGGTAAAAAACGGTTCGTTCGAAGACGGTCTGTGGCAAAACAAGGTGAGCGACTGCAACAACTACGACAACTCACCTGATATCCACATGAAATTAAATACAAGCGATGCCACTGATGGCAAGAAGGCGCTGTCGCTGACCGCCGCTCGCCACATTGCCTGTACTTCAACAAGCTTTAGCGTTAGTCCTAGTAGCACGTACTTCTTGCGCTACGACTATAAGGGAATTAATGCATCGAGTGCCAGCTATTTCATCCCATTCAACAACCTGAATAGTCTTAACGTCCGAGGTTCGCAAACGATTACCGACGCCAATTGGCACACCGCGAGCAGCATTTTTACATCGCCGGCCAACGCTAAATCGGCACAGATTTTTGTACATGCTGATCCAAATGCGGACATTACCACGACGGCCACCGACTTGTACGATAACTTTAATATTACCCAAGTCCAGCAGCTTAACGATGTGGTGTTGCCGAACCCCAGCAGCTACTCATACAATAAGGTCGACTTGCCGACGACGGGTGACACGACACTAAGTTATACGAGTCCGAGCGATAACTACCAGAATTTGATTACTAATGGATCATTCGAAAATGGACCCTGGCAGCCGATTGTGACAGACTGTGCAAACTATGATGATGCCGCCAACATAGCGATGTTTATTGACACAAAATCAGCAAGTGATGGCAAGCAGTCGATTAGCCTGAGCTCTACGCATCACACGGCCTGTACCTACGCAACGGCACCCGTGACTGCTGGCCAAAACTATCTGATATCGTTTGATTACAAGAGCGTAAATAGCAAGCAATTTGGCTATAAGGTTAAGTTTGACGACGAAAGTGGCACAGTGCATAGCGCTGTCATTCCAGGCGACTTAGATGGAAAATGGCATACTTTTGAGCAGACGATTAGTGTGCCAGCTGGTAGTACGGGCGTTAAATTGTACCTGTATGTGCAAGAGCCGGGCAACACCAAAACGACAACAGTTGGTTTTGACAATGTCTCGCTCATTAACTTGCCACCACTGACTCAGCGATTTTTCTTGGTTAATGCCCCAACTACGATTCTTAAGACTCCAAAACAGGTGAAGTTCAAAACTAATAGCATCACCCGTCGGACCATTTCGGTGCAAGGTGCCACGACACCATTCTATGTGAGCCTGAGTGAAAGCTATCACAGTATGTGGCGTCTGGCCCTAAACGGTGGTAAGGCGGTTCCTGGCAAGAATCACTTTATGCTCAGCAATTACGCCAACGGATGGTATGTGGACCCGGCAGTTTTGTGCGCAAACAATACCAAGGCCTGCGCTCACAATCCCGATGGATCATACACCTTTGTACTTACAGCGAGCTTTACGCCACAGCGTTACTTCGACATAGCAATTGTGGTGAGTATTGTGAGTATCGTGGGCTCGGTTGGATATGTTGTTCACGCTGGCCGAAGCACGTACAAGCCGTGGAGGATACATGCAAGGAAGTAAGAAATTTGTACCGCTGGCAATCTTTGCGACGCTGGCGTTAGCCGTGTTGCTGCCACTTCTAAACCCCGGTTTTGTGTTGACCTTGGATATGGTTTTTACGCCAAAAATGCCCATGCCAACTTCGATTGAATCAAGCTACCCACTCTACGCTTTGCTCCATTTTTTGAGCGTCATAATGCCCATTATGATAGTGCAGAAAGTGATGCTTTTTGCAATTCTGTTTGGGTCCGCGCTAGGCGCATACAGGCTCGTAGCGTTCTTGCAGTCCGATTCCCAGACTACCGAAATCCAGTGGGCTGCTTGCTTTGCTGGTGTGACGTACGTTTTCAATCCATTTGTGTATTCACGCTTTATGGCAGGGCAATTTGCGTTGCTGCTGGGCTACATGTTGCTGCCATTTTTTATTCGAGCAGTTATCCAGTTTTGTCGTGACCCCGAACGCCGATCAGGGTTTTGGGTCTGCGTATGGCTCCTGCTGATTAATGTCGCATCACTGCATATTGGCGGCCTTGCTATGTTGGCTGGTGCTACCGTATATATGTGGCAAGCAGTCGCGCAGAGCAAAGATGCTCGTTGGCGCCGAAACATGCTGCGATGGGGCAGCGCAGTGCTGGGAATTATGGTGGCTGTATCGCTGTATTGGATTGTACCTGTCCTTGTCGGTAAGAGCCAAACGCTCCATGCTGTTAGATCATTTAATGCGAGCGACTTGCAGGCGTTCGCAACAGGCGGACGTGGCTGGGGATTGATTGGCAACGTCTTGAGTCTGCAGGGGTTTTGGGGCGATGCGCAGAATTTGTATTCGTTGCCCCGCGAAACATTTGTCTGGTGGTGGCTGCCAATTGTGTTGCTTTGGGGTGTGATTTGTGTGGGTATAGTGCGTTCGTGGCGGCGTGAACGCAGTATCACAAGTGTATTTTTGGCTTTGATCGGCACGTCTACGATCCTTGCTATCGGTTCGGCTGGAACGATTTTTGCCCCATTTAACAGATGGATAGCGCTCCATGTGCCATTATTTATTGGGTATCGTGAGCCGCAGAAATTCGTGGTACTTATTGCATTGGGCTTTGCCTGGTTCGCGGGTGAGGGTTTTGCGGCGATTGTTGCGAGTTTGCAAAAGAATAAACAACTCAAACAACATGTTGTGACCCTCGGGTTTCTACTATTTTTGATACCAATTCTGACAGCGCCTATGATGACCTGGGGTTTTCATGGACAGCTTAAGGCAAGTGAGTACCCGGTAGAATGGGACGCGATGAATGACCGTCTGCATGCGGCGTGCACTGGTAATTGCCAAATATTGTATCTGCCATGGCATCTATATATGCGCTATGATTTTGCCGGTCGTATCATCGGCGACCCCACACCACGTTTCTTTACAGCGAAGATTATTGCGAGTGATAACCCTGAAATCAAGCAGGCATCTTCGTATGATATGACGACTATCCAGCGAGCGGTTCAAGACCAGATACTGCCAGCGGCCAGCACGAATAGCGCACAATTTGGTGAGCTGCTGAATACGTACCATATTCGTTACATTTTGCTTGCCAAAGAGAATGATTATCATCGGTATGGTTACCTAGATAAAGATAAAACATTGCAGATGGTTTTTGACAGGCCAACACTGCGATTGTATGAGGTAAAAAAATGACTAAATCCAAGACGACTGTATCCCGTGCGCCACGTTCAAAAAAGATCATAGCACCCGTCCAAGCCCGGCAGAAACCACAGGACCTTGCAAAAGGCCGTGGACGCAAGCAAAAAATGTCGCAGGTAACACGCCTAGTGCTGTATAGCGCTGCTTTCGTGGTACTTGTGCTGATAGGTACGCTACTAAAGGATGCTGCAACTGGAAATATCCTCATAGTCATTTATGGCATATTCGCCCTGGTAAGTCGTGCGCCAAGTGGCGATTTAATGAAAATGGCACTCGTAATGCTGGGCTATATTATCGTGCTTATGGTGATTAAGAACGCGACGCTTGCAGGCTATTTTGCGCAGTATGCTTTTTTGCTTTTATTGTTTGGATTCCTGGGATCTGTTGTAGAATTTTATATCCATGACCGAAAAGCCTGAAAGCCTTGGTGTTTCAGGTATTCTCAAGTAGAATTAATACTGTATTGCTAAAAAACTAAGGAGATGCAGATGAAACAGTTCTTAAGTTCATTGATCAAATCAGTTAGCTCTGCAAAGCTCGTTGCCGGGTTTGTAGTTGTTGCTTCAGTGGCGGTAGTTGCTACCTCTAGTGTTGCCGCAGCGGCTCCTAGCTACTTCAGCGTCCCTAAACCAACTAAGCAGAAGGTTTGTTACACACAATATGGTGGTGCAGGCTGGAAAGCTCTTGGTTTCAAGGACCTCGACAACTGCTTGCGTTATGTCTCGACTCCAGCCCCAAAGGCTAAGTCAGACTGCAACACTGGTTACTGGTACGTATTTGGCTTTAATAGCCGCGGCCAGTGTGTAGCTTGGGTAGTCCAGCACGGTGGTAGTGGTTACGCAGGTGACCCTAACGAGTGGTACTAGGCCTCCGTTAAAACCATCAACCCAAAAAGAGGCCGCCCTAGGGTGGTCTCTTTTTATATTACAGGCTAAGCCAATTTGTGCCATTTGAGTACACCTTTGCTGTGCCGTAGTTATTATTTATTACCTTACTCGCCGATCCGTCGATTGTCTGACTGGCGGTCGTAGCCAGCGTTATGTTATTCGTGCCAGCAGTTCCTGCCTCATCTTTGATAATGTAGAGCCTACCCACTACGCCAATTGCGGTCGGTAGTGTAACTGTGCGGGCTGCGGTTAGTGTGGTATATGCAATGATATAGTCGGTAGCTAGGACAGTATAGGCAACATCCGAAACCGTCGTGCGATTGTAGGTAATTGAACCGCGTACGTCGAGCGTAGATAGCGGCGTAACACCACCCACTGCCAAACGCGTATTTGTGGTATCAGCTGAGTAAACGTTCTTGGTGCCAGCAGCATTTTGAATACGCACCGCATCGGTCGAATCGCTACCGGGGCGCATGGTCATGAGCCCGCTGCCATTACCCTTGAATATAGTTGGTGAATTGCTACCACCTACGTTTGCTAACGTAACTGCACCACCTGATACGTTATTGGTAATTTGTAGGTATGCGACCGCACTGGCCGTGGCGACAGTGGCCAGTGCATTGGCGCCATTACTGTCAACCAGGGCCGTGGCGGTACCACCGACGACGGGTGGTTTGGATATAATCTGCCAGTTGCCACCGTCAGAGTATACAGCAACAGCCCCGTTGTTAACGCTAATGGCATAGCTAGCTGCGCCATCGATGGTTTGTCCGCCGCTTGGCGTTATGATCAGATTAAAACTTCCTGCACCATTAGCCTCATCCTTAATGACATATGATCTGCCTGGAACGCTTGTGGCAAGGGGGAGGATAACGGTGCGACTTGCGCTCAACGAAGTGTAAGCTACGATATAGTCGGTGGCGAGAATTGTGTAACTGACGTCGGCGACCGCAGTCCGGCTGTAGCTAATGGAACCACGAATATCTAATGTTGACTGAGGCGTAATTCCACCAATTGCCAATCTGTTATTCTGTGTATCAGCCGCTAAAATGTTGGTGGTCCCATTGGCGTTCTGGATACGCACGATATCTGCTGAATTTGAACCAGGCCGCATAGTAATGATGCCGCCGGCCTGCGAGGCTATAATAAGGGCGACATTTGTATCGCTTCCTGCAGAAGCAAACCGAACCCCTGAACCAGTCGCAGCATTGGTAATCTTGGCGTAGTTGACTGCGCTTGCTGTACTTACCACAGTAAGATAAGGATTATTATTGGCGTCTGCTAGTGTTTGTATGGTTTGCTGTGCACGGAAAGCTCTGGTGTGTTCGCGCCAGTTAGCTCCGTCCCAGTAGAAGCTTATAACGTCGACGCTTCCAGCTGTGCTTGATAGATAGAATGCACTGCTGCTACTGAATTTGACGTTGGCAGGCCAGGTAATAGCATGGCCCCCAGTACTGTCCTGAGTAATGACCAAACTAAGCGTGTCACCAGGGAACAAAGCATTATTAAATGTGGGATTGATATCGCCACTGAGAGTGAAAGTTTGCGTTTTTCCATTTATACGGTCAATGGTGACCGCACCGGTAACGATTCCGCCAGCATACAGAACGTCGGGATTCATACCTAGGTTATTACGACCGCTCATTTGCGTGATGGTGCTGTTGGTGACCAGATTGCTTGTGCAGTTCAGGATTTTGTTATCGGACAGGCTGATTTCTTGAATATTGTTGAGGTAGACACCATAAACGCTGCCGTCGACAATGTTGCCGGTAAGTTGCACATTTGCCAGATAGTTGAGGTTGATACCATAGGTATGCTGGTTATAGGTTGCCACGTTAGTGCCGGTGATATTATTGTTGGCAATGATTACTTTTTGCGTTCGGGATGCAGTGGAGCTTTGGCCTTGTATGTAAATATTTCCGCTGGTAATTTGATTGCCAACGATACTAATGTTGTAAGAACTTGCAGTTTGGCTGGCATTGCTGGCGGTAAGCACAGCGATTTGCCCAACGGCCAGGCCTGAGGCTATGCCGTTGGGCGGCATGATTACGTTATTGGCAATTGTGGCATTAAGATGGGGGATTTTCTCGCCACCGAGTAAGCATCCACCATAAAATATGTTGCCACTTATGATGGTCTTTTTCTGCGACACAATATCGAGCGCATTGAGGTAGGTGCCAGCACCGCTAAGGGTAGCGTCTTGCATGACGAAGTTGCCTTGCACCAAAATATCTGTCACGTCGCTCGTTGCAGTGCCGGGTCCACCACCGATGAGGTCGTTGCCACACTTGCCGGTAATGTGATTATTGGTGTATCGAAAACGGCTTGCCACTGTGCCGACTGCCGAATTTGTGGTGAATATTCCATAATTTTTGCAGTTAAGAATGTAGCAACTATCCACGGTGATGTCGTTAGACTGATCTATGTACATGCCGTAGGTGTTGCTACCAGTGTGTGCATTAAGGTCAAGATAGAGACCTTTGATGACGATGTTGTTTTGGGCAGTGCTCTTGAACGATCGGGCATCAGCCATGATTAACTTTGTAGATGTACCTTCGCCACGTATGGTTACATTGCTTGCTAATATGATGTGCGCACTGATAGCGTAGACGCCGGCCGTAATATGAACAGTACCGCCACCAAGGCTCGAAACAGCAGCAATAGCAGCATTGATTTGGACGTCATCAGCAGTGCCGCTGCATACAAAATCAGCCACGGAACCGCTCGGCCCGACCGTGCGGGTGACAGTCCTACTTTTAACGAGGGGCGTGCTTGCATTACCACCCAAATCACCGCTAAGCTGTACGATACCCTTGGCACCTGACGTTGCGTCACTGACCGGGGTGGAAATGACAGTACGGGCTGTCCATAGGTGACTACCGGCGTTGTACGTTAAGACTTGGGTGTCGCTGGGTGATGCCACGCTAACATCTTGCAACTGGGCAAGTGCAGTGGGCGCGGAATTGGCCTTTGAGAGGGAAGTTTGGATGGACGAGGCAAGATCGCTGGCCGGGATGCCCCCGCCAGGCAGTGTGTATTTGCTATCGGCTGCAACAAGTGCGCTATCGATATCGTTGCCACGGCGCAATGTGCCGTCGCTATTGTGTTCAACTTGAAGAAAGGTATTGAGAATATCTCCCCAATCGCCATCGTCTTTGCCTGGTTGTGGTAATCGTGTCATAGTTCTTGTGGTTTCCTATTGAGTCGAATAATACGCACCCGTCCTCCCAAACAACAAGCCCCATTTAACAGATAGAGGTGTTGTATTTATTGCCTACTCCACAAGTAACCATAAGTTTGTTGTGTTTTTGTTTACATTTATCCACAGGTGTGGTAGTCTGACAGTAATACAAAAGGTTTAGAGGGTCTCCTGCAATTGCGGGCGGCCCTTTTTGCCATTACGGAGGTAGATGCAATGTACGGAAAAGGTGCAGGTCCTATTCTTAGTAGTACGACAGTAACGGGTGCAGGCGTAGTCATGCTCCCAAGCACAAGTGGCAACACATTGGGCTCAATTTTGGCATATAGCGCGATTAGCATCGGTGTTTTGGCACTGATGAGCCAGCTTACGGTTCGCGTTATGCGCCGCAAGTACACCGCCTAACTCCTGTTTGGACAAGATCATGAGAGGCAAGGTACGGGTGCACTTTTCGTGGCAGAAGATTATTGCTGCTGGAGCCGCGCTGCTGATTATCAGCGGCGGGCTCTATCTTGGCGTGCCTGCATTTCAGGCTTGGCAACATCGCCAGCAGGGTAATCACCAGAACGCGCAGCTACTGCAAAAAGCATCCAGACAAACAGTCGCCATCAATAATAATTTCACGCTTACCGAACCGGTACAGCTATCGCTCCCACGGCTGAACATCACACTTCAGATCGATCAGGGTGTGTACTATCCCAAGACCCAGACCTGGTTGCTCGACCGCACGCACGCATTTATTATGCCCGGCACTACCATGCCGATTATCTATGGGCACGACATTCCATCAGTTTTTGAACACCTGAACGGCGTTGCTGCCAACGAAATCCTAACCGTCACTCAAAAGGATGGCACAACCTATGTACTGAAGTACGTAGGCGATGTCGCCGTAGCGCCGCAAGATACCCGCGTGCTCAATGCCAAGATTCCCAACAGTATTTTGTTGATGACCTGCACTGGCACGCACTTTGAAAAGCGCCGTGTGCTGCAATTCACGCTCGTTGGTCAGCAAAACGTGGCGACACTCCGAAAGGACAATCATGCAGATCTCGCGTAGCATGTACGACATCATCGCGTTCTTGAGCTTGCTCAATTTTATTCGCGTGCTTATTATGCTGGTCGGGTCCGATGTTTACGACATCCGTCAAATCATGCGCAAGCACCGACAGTCGCTGCGCCCATACAAGCCGCTGGTATCGGTGATTATTCCTGCATATAACGAAGAAGCCGGTGTGCTGCGTACGGTTAATTCGGTGCTAGCCAACACCTACAAAAAGGTGCAGATCATCGTGGTAAACGATGGTTCAAGCGACAAAACGCTTGCCATGCTAAAGGCCTACCGACGCAAATACCCTGGCAGCATTACTGTGGTCAATCAGGCAAATGGTGGCAAGGCACGGGCAATAAACCGCGCGGTGCGCTATTGGGCCAAGGGCACGTTGGTAATGGTCGTTGATGCCGATTCGCTGCTGGACAAATCAGCGGTTGGCAATATGGTTGAACATTTCCGCGACCGCTATGTGCTTGCCGCTGCCTCGAACGTCAAAATCATCCCAACCAATAAGCTGATCGGTTTGGCACAGCGCTTTGAGTATCTCATTTCTTACCGCATGAAGCGCGCGTTGACCACCTACAACATGGAATATATTGTTGGTGGTGTGGGGTCGACGTTCCGCCGTTCGGTGCTTATCAAGTCTGGCTTGTTTGATACCGACACCATGACCGAGGACATCGACATGACTGTCAAACTAATCCGCCTGTACGGCAACAAACGCTATAAGATCCACTATGCTGCCGATTCGCTGGCCTATACCGAGCACGTGCTGTCGTTTAAATCGTTGATCAAGCAGCGATTCCGCTGGAAGTATGGCCGTATGCAGACATTGCTCAAGAATCAGGCGATGTTCTTTAACTCCGACAAGCGCTACGATCGCCGCCTTACCTGGTATCAATTGCCGTACGCTATCGTCGGTGAACTCGTATTGCTCGTGGAGCCTATCTTGGTTGGCTATATCGGCTACGTGGTAATCCGTTATGCCGACTTAACTTCGCTGATCAGCGTGTATATCATTGTTTCGACGTTTATTTTCCTGATGCTCATGGGAGAGGAAAGTGAAAAGTTCCGTACCAAAGTTGGCTTGGTCATCGCGTTACCTCTGGCGTATATTTTAATGTACATTTTAACTGCCGTAGAATTCGTGGCCCTGGTACAATCATTATATAAGGGACGACAATTGCTCAGCCGCGAGGCACACGCCGGCAGCTGGGAACATGTGGAACGTTCCGGCAACACTGTTAATATTTAACAAATATGACAAAAACACAAAAATGTGGTTGAATATGTCTTTGTTTTCTGGTAGAATGCCAGCATAACGTTGTGAAATTATTCACAACCCGGAGATCATCGCGGTGATTATACTTCATTCCAGTGACAGTCCTTACCTTGTGCTATGGTATTTATACCTACTGTTTTTTGGCGTGGTCATTGCTGTTAATTGCATAGCACAGCTTATTCGCTTGATTATCTCGTGGCGTATCCGTGTGTTGCTTAAGACACACAAGAAGGTGGAAACATCATGAAGCGCCTCAAATTTTTTGCGGGCTGGGTCGTTCGTATTTGCGTATTCGCGATGTGTGGCGCCATTAGCGTCTTTTTGCTGATGTCTGGTTACGAATCGGTCTACAACCGCTCGTTGCCACTCGTACACACGCTGGATAGTGTCAACATGAGCGCTTACGCATCATCGTACAATCTGGACGCGTCATCTTACAGTAGAACCAGTTTGTATGGTAGTTTTGGTAAGCCAACGACCATCAAATTGCCAGCACACTCCGAGCGCTTTAGTATTGTGGCGCCACTGCAACAGGGCGGGGAATGGCTGGCTCGTGCCAACGCCATGCACCTGCTTTTGCCCAGCTCACCCCGTAATGGTAATATCGGCATCGCACTATTATATTGCCGTGCGAGTTTCCGCACACTCAACGACCAAAACCTGCCCGCTGTTGGTAGCAACGTATTCATGGACACCGACAAAGAGTGGCGCTACGTATTCAAAATTAGCTCTGCCAAGGTGTTTTCCGACGCGATTCCGTATGTGGCCAGCGATACTGGCGGTAATACCAAGCTTATTATTACCTGCAACGACAAGGCAGCGCACACCAACATGGTGGTCGAGGCAAATTTGCTTTCGGTACAAGGAGTTGACCAGTAATGACTAACGAAGCACTCTTTGGATTGTTCCGAAATCTGACCATTCTGCTGGCGACCGTCATGCTTGTCAAATATTTCCTATTCTTGATGCTTGCGGCAACCTACTCATTCCAGCAACCGTTCCGCCGCCTCAAACTTCTCAAAAAAGATGTTAAATTGTATGGTGACGTTCGTGACTATCACCCTGTTGTATCGGTGATTATTCCTGCCTGGAACGAAGAAGTTGGTGTCATTAAAACCCTGGATTCTGTGCTAGCCAACAAGTATCGCTACACCGAGATTATCGTGGTTAACGATGGCTCGACTGACAACTCGCGCAAGGTGGTCAACGACTACATGATGCGTTACCGCCGCACGCACAAGCATCAACATTTGCACCAGTACTACATCAGTAACGGTGGTAAGGGCCGAGCGCTAAACTATGGTATCAAAAAGAGCAAAGGCTCGATTATTTTAACGATGGACGCCGATTCGGCATTGGCTCCAGACGCTATCGAAAAATTGATCGAGCATTTCCGCGATGCCTCCGTTGCAGCCGTGGTTGGACAGGTGCGCGTGGGTAACGTGCATGGACGCATTGTGGGCCGCATGCAGCAGCTGGAATACTTGTTTGGCTTTTACTTCAAGCGCGCGCACTGCATGATGGGCGCCGAATATATCTACGGTGGCGCCTGTGCCGCATTCCGCCGCTCAGCAACCTTTGAATACTTTGGTTACTTTGACGAAAAGAACAAAACCGAAGACATCGAGATGTCGATGCGCACCAAATTCCATGGCATGCGTTCGATCTACGCTGAGGATGTCATCTGTTACACCGAAGGTGCATCGAGCTATACCGGGCTTATCAACCAGCGTCTGCGTTGGAAGAAGGGGCGTTTTGACACCTTCTTGCACTACCGTCGCATGTTCTTCTCGCTCGATAAAAATCACAACAAAATGCTCGGTTGGTTCGTGTTGCCGTTTGCGGTTTTGGCCGAAATGCAATTATTGTTGGAGCCAATTGGCGCCACGCTGCTCATTACCTACAGCCTGGTTTCTGGCGAGTTTGTATCACTTGCCTTGAGTATGCTATTCGTCGGTATTTCGTACTTTGTGGTCGCCATTTTTGGCATGAACATTAGCTGGCGCCAGCGTGTCAGCCTACTGTTGCTGTGGCCAATTACCTGGCCGCTCTTCTACGTTGTGGTGTGGATTGAATTCCACGCGCTGCTTCGGGGAGCTCACATGGTACTCCGCGGCGATAGCTTAGAGTGGCAGCAGTGGAAGCGGGAAGGGATCTAGGGCTATGAAGCGTCGACACATGATTCTTATCAACCTTATTTTCATTGGTTTGATGTGCTTTTCTGCCGGTACTGTGTATCAGTTTATGACGGGTACCAAACCGCTTTCGATTCTTGCTTCACTTGGACACCACGGCAACAAAGCAGTTGTTGTTAAAACCACGAGCTGTGACACCCAAAAAGCGTTGCCACTCGGCAACGCCACTGATCCCGGCCTCAAGAAGCTGGCAATATATCAACAGGCTTGTCACTCCTTTGTGACTGGCACAGAGATGATATTCGTATCTATGCCCGTTGACCAAGCCACTGCTGTTGCGTATGGTAAGCAGGACGCAGCCATCCTCAAACAATATGCACAGTACGGCGTTCGCCCGTTAATTATTGCCGAGCCAACCGACCAGCAGGGCAACAACATCGACTTTGGTTGGTTTGCTGCCGGTAACGATACCGCTGCAATCAACACCTACTTTGCGACCATCAAGGCTGCGGGCATAACCGACAAGCAAATGGGTATTTGGAACCCATTCCCCGAGGCCAACTTGCCCTACTGGAAGAACAATCTACCTGAATATTTTGCGCCCAACATTAACATCTATGTAGGTGCACTCCGCAGTGTCTTCCCAACCGCTGCAACCAGCGTGATGCTCAACTCGGCAACCTACAGTACCACCGACTTCAACTGGCAAAACGGCGAATACGACAGCTTGCTCCCCTATGTTAAGGGCATTACACCAGGCCTCATAAACTACGCTGGCGTGCAAGGATTCCCATGGCTCGCCCAAGCTGGTGGCACCGGTGCAATTGTTAACGCTGCAGAGTTCTTGAGTCCCGATTTACTCAGCGAAATGGCCGATAGCCTTGGTACCAAAAATGTCTGGTTTAACACGGGTACATTTACTACCAAATACGCGCTTGACCCACAACAGATAGTTACTATGACGGCCCAACGCCGCAAAGCAGTTCTGGCCACCGTTAACGACCAGGCTTTGGCCCTCAAAAAAGAAGGCTACAACGTTGCAGTGAACATTTTTGCCCAGAACAAATCGAACGATTCCGAAGAAACCGACTGGTCATATTGGGGGGCAGGGGGTCCATTTGCATCCGAATCAACCCCTGTTATCACCGACTTCGTGAACCAGCTGAACACCGAACATATTCCATTCTGGCTATTTGACCGCTAGATATCGCGACCCCCGGTTTCTCGAATATTTTGCGCGAAGTTCCACGCCAAACGCGGTACAATGGAGGGAACATTAGCATTAGCGAGGGGACTGATATGGATTTACAAAATACATTCTACGTCGTAGGCATTATCTGCATGAGCTTAATAACCATTATTATTTTGGCTCTGGTGATTGCAGTGTTTGCGATCAAGGCAAAGGTCAACGCAATCCATCGCCGAATTGAGGAAAAATTCCAGTCTTTATCAGAGGTGGCTCAGGTCGGGGAAGCACTCTTCCACAAGGCTCAGGACATGGCCAGCCACCACAAAAACAAGTAGCCAAAAGTATGCAAATTACGAACATAGTGGATACTTTGGATCGCTTTCAGCAGCGACATCCGTTTGTCGGATTGCCGTACGCTATCATCAAAAAGTTTGGTGATGACGATGGCGGCTACCAAGCGGCGCTGATTACCTATTACGGATTCCTGTCGATCTTCCCTCTTTTGTTGGTTATTCTGACGGTGATCCAGTTGGTTTTTCACAACAATCCACATGTTCGAGACGAAGTGTCGCAAAGTATTGGACACTTTTTCCCAGGAATTGGATCGGCCCTGCAAAGCAGTGTTCATACCAAAGGCGGTACGGGCGTCGGCTTGGCGATTGGCTTACTGGTGACGATATATGGTTCTCGGGGTGTCGCCGATGTTTTGCGCCACACTATCAATGACATCTGGCAGGTGCCACGCATGCGTCGTACCGGATTTCCAAAAGGCATGCTACAAAGTTTGCTTATTATGGCCGCGGCCACTATAGGTTTTGCGGCTACCGTTGCTGTATCGAGCTTTAGTGCCGTGCTTGGTCATGCCCAGTGGGTGAAGATTGCAGCAAACGTCATTGGTTTTGCCGTGCTATTTGGTGTATTGTTGTTCGTATTTCGTACAGCTTCTTCACGCAAGGTCCCCTACAAAGATATGTTGCTTGGCACCGGCTCTGCGGCGGCGATCATCCAGTTTTTGTTAACATTTGGCAGCGTGCTCATTGCCCGCCAGCTCAAAAACTTCGATACGTTGTATGGTACCTTTGCCATTGTGCTGGGTATGTTGTTCTGGATTTATCTATTGGCTCAAGTTGTAGTCTATGCCGCTGAAATCGACAGTGTACGACACCTTAAACTGTGGCCTCGCGCCATCCAGAACGATAAGCCAACGCCGCAAGATCTTCACGCTTACGAACTGTACGCCCACGTTGACCGCTACATCCCCAAAGAAGAAATCGACATTCGATTCAAGTAGTTTATGGCTTTGATTTTACCGAATCGGGAACTGGATTGAGTACGGTATTGCGAGCCAGGACTCCCGCTAACCGCTCGACATAGTACACCAAAACGATGACTGATATGCTGCACACGGTGATGAAGAAATATTGCAGCAGGTTGCCCGAAATGTGCAGCGCCATTTCCACCAACGAGCCGATGCCAAACAATAGCCACAGCACAAGCACACTGCTGAGAAGCACGAGGTGACGACGCGACGCGCGCTGCATATAGTGGCCGTGGGCGATCACGATCAGCCCGACAAGCAGGCATATCACCGAGGCGATGCTGCAAAACCCATGGATAATAATGTGCGGATTGCGCCAGATTGAGCCGCAAGCATCTTGTTCGGGATCGCAGGTAAGCGGAACGAGCGCGGCAATTGCCACCATTGAACCAAAGGCAATATAATTCCAGACCGCAATGCTTGATCGACGGTTGGGCTGGTGGCGATTCGCTCGATATTGCAAAAAGCCGGCAATAATTAAAGCACACCCTGTCAGGACATCCATGGCAATAAACACCCAGTTATAGGGCTGATGAGGTGCTTCGAGTTGACTGGCGAGATCATGCTTGCCCACACTCGGGTTCAAAAAGAATGCCAGCGGCCACGAACAATACATAAACGCCGCGATAATGGCGAACCAGCTTGCCGGAGATATATGCTTCGTGATGTCCTTCATCCTTTTATGATACCATCTCGGTTAGGCGCATGTTTTGATAGCGCATGTTGCCGAGGGCCAGATTTGCTCCAAATGTCAGCAAATCCATAGCTCGGTCAGCATTCTCGTAGTACCACAGCGTGGCGCTGGCGCGTGCTTCGTAGAACTCAAGTGTATTGGGCTCATAGCCGGCGGTCACAATAGTTTCTAGGCTGAACAAGCCAGGCCGCATTGCGTGGTAGGCGTTCAGCCATTGCTCAAATTGCTGCTCCCTGCCCGCGCTCGTCATGGTGGCGCGCATGTGGCAAATTTCTTCGGGAAGTTGGGGCCGGGGCCCGGTAATCGACATCAAACCAGGGCGATCTGGATCGGTACTGACATGGCAAATTTGCACCAGTTCATCAAATGCCAGGTCGCGGATCATCCGGGCCACGGGCAAAATGTGCTTTTCCCCCAGTAGGTCTTCGGTTGTTGAATCCATAGTTTGTATTTTGTACATATCGAAGGGAAGGCCGTCTCGGCCAATTCTTGACTGTTTAAACAACTTGTAATTATAGGGACGCAGCATCGTAAGCGCCGCGCCCGAGAGTTTGAGAGCTATTCCCCCGAAATGCGATGCAAGCAGCGCGTCAAGCTCGCGCTTTTCGTGTGAGTCATGCCAGCCATTACTGCAGGGCTGCTGTTCGCTTTTCATCTACTATCATTGTACGTATATTGTGGAGCTATTGACAAGCAATTGCCTGTATTTAGTACATTTCTTCATGTTTTTCGTTGAGGAATCGAGTCCATTGGCGCACCAAACGTAGAATAGTTTTGAGTGGCAACTCGATGGCCATGTCCAAAATAAATGCAACCACATTAACGCGCGCATATTTGCGCGACAACCACTGCCCGACGATGATAAACGGCAAGTAAAAGAAATCGCGAAGGACACTGAGCAATCCTTGTTGCTTGGCGATAAGCTCCATTTCGCGAATCATGCGGCTCAAACGGAACCCTAGGAAACTAGCGGTGGACAAGAACGCGAAGAAAATAATCGCCTGGATCACGTTGAAATGCAGCAGTGAAAGTCCGTAGAGCGTAATCGCAAATGGCACAAAGAAGAATATAGTGTAGAGTACTTTGGCCTGCAGCGATGCTGTTTTGGTGCTGACGCTCAAAACGGGCGCCGGCATGGTTTCGGATGGGTACAAAACACCACCCATGTAGTTGCGCAGAGCTTGGGCATTGGCTGGCGATGGTGCTCGCAAACCAAGCTTAAGACCCGCCATGTACAGAGGTGGAACAAGCAGGTTGATGCCGAGCGGCAAGAACGAAACGGTCCCTACGACGATCAAATCGTACGGAACTTCCACACCCACACCAATAATAATCTTGGTGATAAAAATGAAGGTAATACTTTTGATAATACCCTTGTTGAGACGCCGACCGACATCTTTGTAATCCTGAAGTGTTGTGCGCTCGTAAACTGCCAAGAATTGGTCGGGGTCGTTCAGCAACTGACCCGCCTCTGGATGTGCTTCGATCAAGCTTTTAAGTACGCGAATCGGCGCGCCATATTTGCTGACGCTACGTTCGATTATTTGCGTGAGTGGCGCATTAAACAGCGCATCAACCTGCTTGTTGAACTCGATAAATGCCGGAACTTGCGCCGGATTTTGCTGGTACATGTTCATCAAATCATGTCGAACCAAAGCGATATCTGATTTGAGCAGCGCCTTGTGCGCGGCGATATACAAACACAGCTCATAGTGTGCTGCATCGTAGCCTTTGCTGAGGAACGTTTCGCGCGGCATAGACTGCAGGTAGTGATTGTAGGCGAAAGTGGCAATTGCGTTTAGATGGTAGTGCGGATTGAGTAATTCCTCGGTGCTTACCGATAGGATATCCAAAATCCATTCAGAGGCAGTTTCGCGCGATATGTTGGCGTCACGGAGCTGCCAATAGACATTGAGCCATCCATCAGTTAATTGGTTGAGTTGGCTACTGACGTGCACGCCGAAGGTGTTATTTTGCACATAGCCGGCTTGGGTAAGCTCCACGATCAATTCTTCGCCAACATTGCCAAGAGCTTTGCGAGACGCAAGCGACAACGAACGGTTATAAAAACGGCGAATAGCTCGCTGCAAAAGCAAATGCTCTTCGGTGTATTCGGCGGCGTTGCGCAACTGTTCGTAGGCACTCGCGAACGTCTTGCCAAGACCAGGTACCTGGATACGTGCTCCGGTGCCGTTGTGGGTTATTCCAGTTTGGTTGTGCTGATGGGCAACTTCCAATTGCTGCTGCAAGATTTGCAGCAATGAAGGCCCCGATTGATTCGGTGACATAGTATAACTCCAGTATATACCGAAAAGGGTTGATACTTAAAGGGCAACTTCCTGATACTTAGCTTTGGATGATGACTGTCGTGCCAACTGCCGCCCAGTTGAAGAGCCATTTGGCGGTTGCCAGCGGCAATTCCACGCAACCGTGCGAGCCTTTGTCGGAATAAGGGTCGATGTTGCCAAAATCGGTTGGCGCGCGCCAGGTGGCATCGTGGAATCCGTAGGTGCCGTACTGATTATTCAAAAATGGCATCCAGTAGTACACGTAATCGTGCCAGCTACCAGTGCTATCTGACCCATTGAGGTATAAATTGGTTTGCTTGCCGTAAATATGGTAGGTTCCGGTTGGCGTAAGGTCGGCCGCGATGTTTTCCATGCCAGTGACCACTGCGGAATCATACGCCGAATTCCCGGTTTCACATGCCCACAAGTGGCGCTTGGATATGCTAATAATGATTGCTTTGTCGAGTTGGTTACTATCACATGGCGTGCTCGTTGCAGCTGGTGCCTTGGCGGCGGACTTGGCTGTACTGGTCGCAATCGGCTGCGTTACTGCCACCACCTTTTTAGCCGATGCTTTGGCTACTGCAACGGGTGTACGAGCGGCACTTGCGCCCATAAAATGCCAGACGCCTACGCCAATAAGCACCGCAAAAATCACTAATATCAGCAGCCGACGCTTGCCCGATTTGCGCGGGCTCGCAGGGCGCGAAGCGTGGCTGTAGACGGTGCGGCGATCGGAATATCGTGGGTGCATATATATAGCATACGGCCAACACCCCTGGGCCTGCAAATTCATTGGAAGTTTTGTACCCATCTTGCAATATCGTGCTTGTTGCTTATGGTAATTAGTCTACAATGGTGAGCATATGCCAGCGATTATTAGCCTGCAATCGGTAACGCGTACATATCATTTAGGTGATGAAGTATTGAACGCGCTCGATAAGGTTAGTTTTTCGGTTAATGCCGGTGAATTTGTGGCAATCATGGGCCCTTCGGGATCAGGAAAATCTACCCTTGCTAATATTATCGGTGGTTTGGACCGGCCAACTTCCGGCACTGTTGTTGTCGATGGCAACGATTTGTCGCACATTCGCGACCGCAAACTGTCTGATTACCGCAATCAGCACATTGGATTTGTGTTCCAGTCGTTTAATCTGCAGGGTACGCAAACTGCGCTGGAAAACGTCATGCTACCACTGATATTTGCTCGTATGAAACCTCGTGCTCGCAAAGCACAGGCCATTGCTTGTCTGCAGGCTGTGGGGCTTGGTGACCGGCTCAAGCACAAGCCAAGTCAACTGTCGGGTGGGCAGCGACAGCGGGTGGCAATTGCCCGCGCATTAGCCACAAAGCCAAGTATTATTATCGCCGATGAACCAACGGGCAACCTTGATACTGCTCGTGGCCAGGAAATTATGAAGCTGCTCCACGATTTAAACGCCAAAGGAATTACATTGATTGTCATTACGCACGATGCCAATGTTGCTCGCCAGGCAAGTCGCGTTGTCCAGATCAAAGACGGTCATATTATGGAGCGTAGCCAATCATGAGATTCATCGATTACATCGTTTTGGCCTTCCGCAACATACGTCGCCAGAAGTTACGAAGTAGTTTAACGATTTTTGCGGTGGTCATCGGCGCTACCAGCGTGACGATAATGCTGGCGCTCGTCTTTAGCCTCAAGAGTTTTATCAATGATCAGTTTGAACAAAACGGTGTGTTTCAGCAGGTCGCGGTGTCGCCCCAAACCGATATTACCTGGCAGAATCAAAATTCTGGTGGTCAATGTAGCGATGCGAGCTGTGTCAAACTGACTGACGATTTAGTTTCCAAAATTGCGGCACGTCCGCACGTCGCCGGTGTGGCCCGCCAGACGAATATGTGGCAATTCCAGGCGCTGGTATACGGCAATCAGAAATTGCGGACGCAACAAATGGTTGCATACGACGCAAACGGTGTTATTAGCAGCAATGTTATCGCTGGGCGTGACCTCACGAGTGCCGATAAAACAGGGGTCGTAACCATAACGTCGGATTATGCCGACAAGCTGGGGTTCAAGCACAATTACCAGGCTCTAATCGGCAAAACTATCGAATTATATACACAAAATTTCTATTCTGGCGTAGGGTCTGACCCGCTCAAGGCGTTTCAGGCGCAACAGGCCTGGTTTGCAAGTCATCCCGGCGCGAGTGGCCAAGACTATCAGCCCGCACCAACCCTGCTGCCAGCTCAAGTTGTTGGCATTACTGATGCACTCAAAAGTTCATATACTGTTCGTGTGCCGATGCAATGGGCGCGTGACATCCAACAAACTCAGAATTATCAGGGCCAACCAAACTCTCGAACACCAGTGCTCGTAACGAGTGACGAATTGGCCAAAAACGGCTATTCCTCGTTGATCGTCAAAGCTGACCAAACTTCTAATGCTGCCGGTGTCGCCAAAGACATCCGCAATACCTTTAAAGTTGGTGCGGCCGATGCCCAAACCGAAATCAAACAGCAACTGGCAGTCTTTAATATCTTGGGTGCGGTGCTTGGTGGCATTGGTGGCATCGCCTTGGCTGTGGCCGCCGTTGGCGTTGTTAACACCATGGTTATGGCGATTATGGAACGCACACGCGAAATCGGCGTGATGCGTGCCGTAGGCGCTCGACGCTCGGTTGTGAGCCGACTATTCACCTTCGAGGCATCACTTCTTGGATTTATGGGTGGCGTTATTGGTTTGGGTGTTGGCTACGGGCTAATCTTGATTGCAAACCCGCTCATTAATAAGCAGTTGCGCGCCAACAACGTCCAAAGTACCAACATTGTGACGCTGCCACTGTGGCTGATCGTTGGCGTTATTGTTATTACGACGCTTATCGGCTTGCTTGCTGGTCTGTATCCAGCACGTCGTGCTGCTCGACTCAATCCAGTCGATGCTCTCCACTACGAATAGTCCTTATTACATTATAGGTGTATATTGCTTCGTTGTGCTTTAAGCCTATACTAAGGCTTAAATACATAAGTCCAAGGAGATGCGGCCATGGGTAAACTGTCCTTTATGCGTCACAAACGTGGTGTTGGCGCTTTGGTAATCGTCGGAATCTTACTGATCATTGGCGCTAACTCTAATCCTGCGCCCAAGACACTGGATGTACAAAATGCGAGCAATACTGCAAATTCTCAGCAGCATAGTAGCGGATCAAATGCAAAACCGAAGGCTCAGGCCGATCAGATTACAACCAAGGATGTTACTGCAATACAGGATGTGGCGTTCACGTCATCTACACAGGACGACAGTAGCTTGGCCGCTGGCCAAACCAAAGTTTTGCAGACGGGGCATACTGGCCAAACGACGATTGTTTACGCGGTTACGTACAAAAACGGCGCCGAAACGGGCAGGGTTGTTAAATCCCAATCAGTAACAACGCAACCAATCAATGAGGTTATCGCGCATGGCACCTATATAGCCCCAGCACCCGTTGCGGCAGCGCCTGCTCCAGCAAGTTGCGGCAGTGGCTACTACCTTAATAGCGACGGAAACTGTATCCATTCACCTTCGAGTGACCCTACGGGCGCCACGGCACAATGTGTGGATGGCAGCTACAGCTATAGCCAACACCGAAGCGGCACCTGTTCGCACCACGGGGGTGTTGCGAGCTGGCTGTAAGCCAGTATATTTAGCGGACGCGAGTCATCAGGCGAAGATTTGCCAAATAATGGGCAGGATCAATCGCTGGGTGCTTGCAGAGGTAGTTCATGTGCTTATCCACAAAAGGGATAAGATTGTCAGGATAAAGTTCGCCATCCGGACTGTAGCTTGAGCCGGTATTAAAGGCGACGTCTTGTGTCATAAGATAGAGCTTGCGCTCCACTTCAATGCCTACTTCAGAGTCCAGAAATTGTGGACGTTTTTTGACCGTCGCCATGCTATGCAACTTTCTTAGGCTTTTTTACTGCCTTACGCTTGTTCTCACCTTTGGACATGTGTACTCCGTTTGACTCATATCGAGTCTTATTATCTTGTATTATACACCGCATTGCCTCGATATCCTAATTTGCGGCGCCTAGAACAGGGGTCGTGCTTGAAATGTGCCCGAGGCTGGTATACTGGCTGCATGGATATACCAGCATCAACCAGTGAAAACAACGGGATCGCACTGCTTGCCGACCAAGACCTAAACGTTTACAGCGTAGGGATTTCGACCGGGGGTGTGGCCGAAATGCGCATGGCTCAATCGAATCCGCAGCGTCATATTATCGCCACAACAATCGACCAAAAGGGCGTTGATTTTGCCGCACAGCGTATTGCTGAAGCTGGCCTGAGCGGTCAAATTGAAACTAAGCTAGAAGATGCTTCCGAACCACTACCATATGGGGACGAAACGTTCGACTACGTTTATGCGCGGCTCGTGCTGCACTATTTGCCCAAAAATAAGCTTATTGAGGCTTTGACCGAACTGCACCGCGTGCTCAAGCCAGGTGGCCGATTATTCGTCGTGGTGCGATCTACCAAATGTCCGGATGCAACACGTCCCGAGGCCCATTTTGACCCTGAAACGTGTCTGACAACCTGCACCGTCACCGACGACAAAACAAGCAAACCGTACACGTACGCGCGCTATTTTCATTCGCAAGAATCAATCAGTACCTATGTTGCTGACGCAGGCTTTGCGGTCGAGTATGTAAAATCATACGACGAACATTTGTATGTGGACTTTATGCGCACCAAACTTTCGCCCGAAACGGATAATGTGATCGAACTTTTGGCCGACAAGTAATGAGCGAAGATAGCTTCCACTTGGGCGTAAAAGCATTGTTGTGTAACGCCAGCGGCGAGATATTGCTCCTGCAAGTCAATCCAGCACGGCTGCACGGCACCGATCGCACCGACTACTGGGATTTGCCCGGTGGCCGTGTGCAAAAAGGCGAAACTATTCCCCAAACTTTGACGCGCGAGGTTTTTGAAGAAACTGGCCTGCAAGATATGCGCGCTACCAGCCACATCGGCATTGTCTTGTCGAATATTCGTATCCCGATTGGTGACGATTCTGTCGGTTTACTGTTAAGCGTAGACGCCTGCCAATTGCCGGTTGACGCAGAAATTAAGCTATCTGACGAGCACATTGCACGCGTGTGGTTTGAGCCTGCCCAAGCTGCCGAACTTTTGGCTGTCAAATATCCGGCAGATTTCTGCCAGCTTGTCGCTAATCTTCCTGCCTAGGCTGTTTTTTCGAACAAGAAACAGTGGGCGATGTGGTGTTGACGTTTATAAAGAGCGGCGACAAGACTTGGTTTCTGGACGGCAATTTATCTTTGACAAGACTTGCTCTGCATGAAGAAAGACCACCACTGGTGATCTTTCCGCGTTTTTCGTCAAGTCTTGTTCATAACCACGGCCATAAAAAAGACCCCACACGAGGTGAGGTCTTTTTTATGGTAGCGGCGACAAGACTTGAACTTGTGACCCCCGGCTTATGAGTCCGGTGCTCTAACCAGCTGAGCTACGCCGCCATTTGTTGCAAAACAATGTCTCGCAAATACAAAGCCTAATATACCATACTCCGCATCTGTTGGCTAGACCGATTAATGATCGGTAAAGCGCAGCTCGGCACTGATTGCCAGATGGTCGGAACCATTCAGCTCGGCAAAGCCACCATGCGCCGTAAAGACGCCGGGCTGATACAATATGTGGTCGAGCTGCTCGTCGTATCCGATCACGGTGGAGGGCACGGTAACGGCTTGTTCAAGCGCGCCGCCAGCAAATAATTCGCTAAATGCAACGCGCACATCATGGCCCTTATTGTTGAAATCACCGGTGATAATCGTCGGTGCATTCTTGGAGTTTTGGACCAGTACGTCCACTAGTTGTGTGCGAAGTTTGGCAAATTCTGGCTCGTCAACGCTGCGTTTAAAGTGGTGAAACGGAAAGTACGAAAAGTTAACCAACGCCATGGTCGTGCCATCGACATCGATATACACGCGCTGGCCACCCTTGTCGAACATTACCCAATGATCGCCGTTTGGTCGGTCGACCTCAAGCTTGGGGCTGGGAATGATGAATTCTTCCTGGTCGATTATGGGGTAGCGACTCAAAACTGCCATGCCCAGTTTTTTGCTGGTGTCGAGATGTGATTCGCTCAGCGCCAATGACGCGTGATGCTCAAAGCCAAGCTCGTGTGCCAGCCGTTCGACCATCTCGCTGTCGGTTTTGTCTTCCAGATGCACCTCGCTGAGGCTCAAAATGTCGAGGTCTTTGCCCTTAAAATAATCGGCATATTGCTCGACGGATACTTTACTAAACAGCATTTCGCCGTAGGTGTCGCCGGCAAAAATCAAGCCGCCGCTGATGTTGGAGTACATAATATTCATGGCCCCAGTATATCACCAGCGTCTAGGAAGTCAGATTAATCGAATAATTTGGGCGTGTGGGATGCGTTGTTCATCCATGGATTTGTCGTATTCGGCGGTGTGTGGCAGGCCGTTGATCGCCCGCCGGAGTGCTCGGCCAAAAGTGTTGTGGCTAACCACCAAAATACAGTCCTCGGGGTATCCGTACAAGACATTAAGCGCGTTGGCGGCGCGCATTTGCAAGCTTTCGAGCTTTTCTACACCCGGAACGTCGTCCATGTGATGCCGGGTTTTGCCGGTCGCGAAGAAGTCATGGCCAGATACGCCCGCTAGCTCGCCCCAGGTGCGTTCGGCAAGCAAATCGAGCTGCTCGATGGCGTCCACATCGTAGTCGAGTTCGTCGGCTATCAGGCGTGCTGTTTCGTAGGCGCGGGGCAGGGGTGAGCTGATAATTTTACCAAAACTGAGGTCACGTTCGCGGGCGTTACAACCGGCAGCCGTGGCTTGCCATTTACCGATGTCGGTTAGCCGTGCGCCAACGGGGCTCCAGACGCGCTGGGCATTCGCTTCACTCTCTCCATGACGAACAAAGTAAAGCGCTTTCACGGCTTAGGATTCCCGTGCTTTGAGCCAAGCAGCGAGTTCGTGCCAGGCTGTGTGGTGGTTGTCGATGGTTTTTCCTTGAACTTCTAATTCGGCGAAACTGTGATCGCCGCCATCGAACGAAATTATAGTATTGTGCGGAAATTTACTGACGCCCCGAACTTCCTTGAGGAGTGTCGCTTTGATATCGACGGCAAATAGCACTTGTTCGTGCTCATCTTGGTAGACGGCGATTTGGCGGAGAATAATTTCCCGATCTTCAAGTTCAGCCGTCAGATTAATCCAGTCTTCTGGTGTAAACCAGTGGTTCATCGATTTCATGTAGGGGCCAGGGAAGCCGTTAAGTCCCGGAATAACCCAGCTGTCATCAGTGACAACCAATGGTGTGCCGAGCTGGTCGAAAGCTTTTTGGGCTTTGTCACGGGCTACTGGTTCACCGGTTTCGGACTGAATTTCGGGAATATCGAGTTCAACTTGTTCCAGAGATACGTCAAATGTGTCGCAGATCTTTTCTGCGAGGTGAAATTTAATATCATTTCCTGTTACGAAGTTCAGTTTTTGCATACCTGGTACAATTGTACATCATGGACCTCGAAATCTTGCCCGGAAAATATGTTGTTGCCGTATCTGGCGGCGTGGATTCGATGGTGCTTTTGGATATGCTAGCACACACGCCGGGACTGGAGTTGGTTGTGGCGCATTTTGACCACGGCATCCGGACGGATTCTGCGCAAGACCGTGCGCTGGTTGGTGCCGCCGCCGCTCGTTACAATTTGCCGTATGTATACGAAGAAGGTAATTTGGGCCGTGGTGCCAGCGAACAGGCGGCACGTAATGCTCGATACGCTTTTCTGCACCGCGCACGTACCGCACAACAAGCCCAGGCGATTATCGTCGCCCATCACCAAGATGACGTGCTCGAAACGATGATCCTTAATATGCTCAGGGGTACTAATCGCAAAGGTTTGTCATCCCTGCAATCGCACGGTGAATTACTACGGCCGTTACTCCACCTTACGAAAGCTGACATGCGCAATTACGCCAAAACGCACGCGATTGAGTGGCACGAAGACAGCACAAATACTGATACGCGCTACCTGCGCAACCACTTGCGCGCATATAGTATGCCCAGGCTGACGACAGAGCAGCGGGCCGCGCTGCTGGCTATCAATCAGCGCGCCGCGGTAGACAACCATGAAATTGATCTGTTACTGGGTGACGTCTTGGTGGTCCTTGGCGGTCCCGATCAGCTTAACCGTCAGCAATTCATCCAGTTGCCACATGCCGTCTCTCGAGAAGTTATGGCAACCTGGTTGCGCGCGCATAGTGTCCAAGATATCACTGCACGCCAGATTGAACGGTTAGTTACGGCCGCGAAAACAGCGCAACCGGGCACCGTGCACGACATCGATAAGCGCACAATTATGAATATCAGCCGGAAATTCCTGCAAATAACGTCCCGCAAAGCTCGTAATAGCGATATATAGGTGTATAATGCTCTCGTATGGATAATAAAAAAGGTTTTCGCTCAAGTAATTCTAAGGGGGGTAACGGACGGCGCGGTTTCCGCAATGCCGGTTTTGTTGCGTTACTCATCCTATTCGGTCTAATCATTTTTGCAGCGTACGGGCAGCCAAGCACGCTTAAGACCATCCCTGTGTCGCAAGCCGTGTCTGAAGCAAACAGTGGTCAATATCAGAAAATTGAAGTAGATGGTAATCAGCTTACCATTACGAAAAAAGGCGCCGACCACCCAACGCTCAAAACATATTCAGACCCTAATGCCAGCCTGAAAGATCAGGGTTTTAAGGCTAGCCAAGAAGAAATTTCTTACAAGCAGTCTTCATCGTCTGGCTCATTGTGGGAAAACGTGGCATTTTCGATTTTGCCCGTTATCGTGATCAGCATCATATTGTTTATTATGCTGCGTAGCGCCCAAGGTCAGGGCAACCAAGCCATGAGTTTTGGCAAAAGTCGTGCTCGTTTGTACGGCAACGAAAAGGACAAAGTGGTCTTTACAGACATCGCTGGTTCTGCCGAAGCCAAGCAAGACTTACAAGAAGTTGTCGAGTTTCTTAAATACCCTAAGAAGTTCTCGAATGTTGGTGCCCGCATTCCTAAGGGTGTGCTCCTTGTTGGCCCTCCAGGTACCGGTAAAACGATGCTTGCTCGCGCTGTAGCCGGCGAGGCAAACGTACCGTTCTTTAGCATTTCTGGTTCCGAATTTGTTGAAATGTTTGTCGGTGTTGGTGCATCACGCGTACGTGATTTGTTCGCCAAGGCCAAGAAAAATGCACCATGTATCATCTTTGTTGACGAAATTGATGCCGTCGGCCGTCGCCGTGGTTCTGGCATGGGTGGTGGTCACGATGAACGCGAACAAACCCTTAACCAGATCTTGGTTGAAATGGACGGCTTTGACCAAGGCCAGAACGTTATTGTTTTGGCTGCAACCAACCGTGCTGATGTACTTGACCCAGCGTTGTTGCGCCCCGGTCGTTTTGACCGTCGCGTTGACATTGGCTTGCCTGACCGCAAAGACCGCGAAGCAATTCTTAAGGTTCACTTCAAAAAGAAGCCAACTGCACACAGTGTTGACCTTGACGCGTTGGCCGCTAAGTCTGCCGGTTCATCTGGTGCAGACCTGGCAAACATCGCTAACGAAGCTGCAATTATTGCCGCCCGTTTGAATCACAAAGAAATCACCAACGACGATGTTACTGGTGCTTTCGAAAAGGTTGCTATTGGCCCAGAGCGCAAGAGCAAGGTGATGAGCGACAAAGAAAAGGAAATTACCGCCTTCCACGAAGCTGGTCACGCTATTGTAGGCCACGTGCTGCCCGACAGCGACGTTGTCCACAAGGTTACGATTATCCCTCGTGGCGGCACCGGTGGCGTCACCTGGTTTATTCCACCAGAAGACAAGAGCTACCACTCCATTGTTGAATACAAAGACGTTCTGGCCCGCATGTTAGGCGGCCGTATTGCCGAAGAAGTCATTCTTGGCCGCGACCACGTAACGACTGGCGCCGGCAGCGACCTCCAAAAAGCTGCTGAACTGGCTCGTGACATGGTTATCAACCAGGGTATGGGTAAGAAATTACGCGACCAAGTCTTCCATATCGAAGACGGTATGATGATCGAGCGCATGGTTCATGAGCGTGAATACTCCGACGAAACTGCCAAGGTTATTGATGACGAAGTGGAAGCTTTGATCACCGAAGCCGCCGATCGCGCCCGCGCTGTCATCAAGGCAAACGTCGACAAGCTAACCGACCTTAAAGATCGTCTGCTCGTCAAAGAGACCGTTGACGCTGCAGAAGTAAAAGAAGTGCTTGAAGGTGCCAAAATGCCTCAAGCCGCCGCCCTGTACTAGACCAGAAGCGAACTACAAGTTCATGCAAAAGACACGCCCCGGAGCGTGTCTTTTGCTTTTTAAAAAATCATCTCGACATTGGGGGGAACCTTGTGTACACTCTGCGTGAGCTAGTCGCTCATCAACTCAACTCTCCCAGGAGAACATCATGGCCCCTAAGGTTCACGCTCGCATCGTCCGAGTACTGATTGGACTCATGCTCCTCATCGGCATTCCGGTCGCCCTGGCGACGCCCGCCAGCGCAACCGCACAAACGTGCATCAGCGCATCGGGCGGATATGTCTGCGCGATGACATACGGTAGCGGCACGTATGTCAGCGACATGGGCGTCAGCCGCGGAAAGGCCCCTACGGCCGTCTGTAACTACAGTGCCTGGTTCTTCTACATGCCACCAACAGGTGGGGCATACAGTCTGGGCACTCAGCAACGGGCGGGCTGTGGTCTTCTGCGGGTCTGGCTCAACCAGCCAGTGGATCGCTCATTCCCGAGCGGTACGCTGGTCTGCGCCAAGTTCTACGAGAACTACTGGAACGACCTGATCGCACAGAAGTGTGTCGGTGTTAGCTAGTCATTGAGGCCATCTGGCTTCACAAAATTGGGAGAGTGATAACAGGGGTGGAAGAAACCAATAAGGACAATTTGTCTTTTTCTTCCACCCCGCGCAACACATTGTTTAATTAATGAGGTTACCGTAAAATACAGCTTATGCTAGCGCTCGGATTCCCTGAAATTGTTATTCTGATCGTTCTGTCTGCGATTCTGGCATTTGAATTGTGGATGCTTATGGCGATATGGCAGAGTGAAAAACTAAGTGGCGAGGCCAAGGTTTTGTGGACCGTCGCCATGCTTGTTTTTCACCCATTTGTAGCACTATATTATTATTTTACGTTTTACAGAGACACAGAATAACATGCGATGACGCGGTAGGCGTCTGGCATCTACGTAACGCGTATATTTCCCAAAAAAACATGCCCCGGGGGTACGCTTTCTGCACGCTGTTCGCTGTACATTTGGGGTCTATTAGTAGTACCATTACAGTAGTAAGCATAGCCGGAATATATTTGCTGACTTTAGATTAATCTGGTATAATTTATATAAATCAGGTCAAGGTATACCTCCTCTCATGAAATTCAATGTTCTTCAGCCAAAAACCACGGCCCCTACTGAGGGCTGTTTGCTGTTGTTGCAGGTACCGCGTACTAACGACAAAAAGGCTTTGGCTGCTGAACAGATGCTGGCGAGTCTTCACGGTTTGCTCACCCTGCCATCTACGAGCGCCTTTTCGGAAGGCACCCGCGAGCGCATTAGTTTCGAAATTGCTGTTATCAACAAGCGCATCGGTTTTTATGTGTGGGCACCTAAGTACCTCAAGGATTTTGTTACCGAGCAGGTCTATGCGCAGTATCCAAGTGTTCAGATTTCCGAAGTTGAAGACTACAGTGCCAAGCACGACCACCCCATAACGCTCACGACTGACTTGCAGCTTACTGGCAGTGATGTTTTGCCAATTAAGATGTTCCAGAACTTTGACGTCGACCCCTTGGCGGCCATCACTGCAACGCTCGCCAAGTTCGAAGATAACGAAGAGGCCTGGGTGCAGCTCATCATGCGTCCGGCATCTAGCTCATGGCAAAAAAAGAGTGAAGCGTATCTTAAGGGCATCAAGAGCGGTAAAACCAAAACAACCGGTATGTTGCAAGCGCTGTGGGCACCACCAGAGGTTTCGACGACTGCCAAGCAACTTACTGAATATGAGCAAACTCGTGCTACCGGCGCTCAAGAAAAGAGTCAGAAGCTGGCATTTGAGGCAGTGCTGCGTGTGGTATATCGTGGCGATAGCTCAGACACGCAGGCTCGCCTGCGCATGCAATCTATTATCGCTAGCTACAAGCAGTTCAACACGACCTATCTGAACGGATTTGAGCAGGGAAGACTGCAAAATGTGGATGAATTGCCCGACTGGTTCCAAGACCGTGAATTCGGCAAAGTTCGCTATACCATGAACATCGAAGAAGTGGCCACGCTGTATCACTTGCCACACACCAACGTCGAGACGCCGTTTATTTTGTGGGCGGCCAGCCAAACCGCTGAACCACCGGCCAACCTGCCAATCGCGACCCCAGGACGCATAGATATCAGTCCGATTGCCATGACCCACTTCCGTGGCCATGACACGGCGTTTGGTTTGCCGCGCTCTGACCGTGGGCGACACCTGTATATCATTGGTCAGACAGGTGTGGGTAAGTCTGGTCTTTTGGAACTTCTGACTATTTCGGATGTCTATAGTCCGTTTGGTTTCGCCGTTATCGACCCGCATGGTGACTATGCTCAAAACATCCTGACGCGTATTCCGCCAGAACGAGCCAAGGACGTTATCTACTTTAATGCCGCTGACACCGATTTCCCGATTGCTTTCAACCCGATGGAGGTTTCTGACCCTAAACTCAAAAACCACACCTGTTCGGAGCTTATTGGTGTGCTCAAGCGCATGTTCGAATCATGGGGACCACGCTTGGAATACATCTTGCGCTATGGTATCTTGGCGCTTTTGGACTACCCAAACGCCACTATGCTGGACATTACACGTATCCTAACCGACAAAGCATTCCGCAAGTCGGTGTTGGTTTACGTACAAGACCCTGTGGTGTTGAACTTCTGGAACGTCGAGTTCGCCAGCTGGAACGACAAGTTCGCTGCCGAAGCTGTTGCTCCAGTACTAAACAAAGTAGGTGCATTTACGGCCAACCCACTGGTCCGTAACATTATTGGCCAGCCAAAAAGCAGCTTCAACATTCGTCAGATTATGGACGAGCGCAAAATTTTGATTATCAACTTGAGTCGCGGTTTGGTCGGTGAAGACAACGCTTCACTCCTGGGCGCCCTGATTGTTACCAAAATCCAGATGGCAGCCATGTCGCGCGCCGATATTTCGGTTGAAGAGCGCACGCCGTTCTATCTGTACGTGGACGAATTCCAGAACTTTGCTACTGACTCGTTTGCGACGATTTTGTCCGAGGCCCGTAAATATGGCCTGAACCTCACGGTGGCCAACCAGTATACGGCTCAGATGTTACCGCAGGTTAAAGATGCAGTATTTGGTAACGTTGGTTCGATTATTGCGTTCCGTATGAGTGCCGACGACTCCAAGGTGATGATGCGCTACTTTGAGCCGCAGTTTACCGATCACGACCTGGTGCATATGCACAACCGCCACTTTGTAATTAGCATGGCCATCGAGGGTGAAAAGGCTGGAGCTTTCTCAGCAATCAGCTTAAACTTGCCGCCGCTTGAAGCCGACAACACGGACTTTATTATCGCCGAAAGTCGCCGCCGTTACGCGCGCGATTTGGCGACCGTCGAAAAAGTTGTTAACGACCAATATTTGAGCAAGAATAGCACGCCGCAAGCGGGCCCTGGCCCGAACCAAACGTTGCAGAAGAAAAAAGATTTCAAGAATGACCGTCCCGAGCGGAACGACCGACGTGATGATCAGCGCGATGACCGTCCAGCTCGTACTGATCGCCCAGAACGCAATGACCGTCCAGATCGTGACAATCGTGATAAACCAAAAACTCCTGCACGGCAGGCAAATGATCGCCCAGAACGAGGTGAGCGCAGCCCTGAGCGCCAAGCTTCGCCCTCGATTCGTGCACCTCGAGTATTTTCCGAAGGACAGCGTGATGCCATTTTGCGTACCATTTCGCGTTTAGCATTGCTGCCACCGTCGCTGCGACCCCAGGCCATGGCTCGTACTGAATCTTCACGGCAAGTGCCTGAACCAGCTGCTCCAGCGGCGCCACGCCCAGAGCGTGTACCGCAGCCAGCTCGTCAGCAGGCTGCGCCAGCTCCTGTTCCTCAAGCCCCAACTCTGCCCGCCGAACCGCAAGAGGTCACGGTATTTTCGCGTCACGATGAAGGTGCCCGAACGACAGTCATAGACCTGCGTGATACAACACCAGCACCAGCTCCTGACCGAGGGCAGCCTGTGGAACGTGCGCCTCGAGCAAGACGCCCTGATACCCCCGAATTACCCCGATCTGAGCCTCGCGTCCAGGCTACGGACGCATCTGCAAACCCCGATGATCCTGACGCTCCCAAGAAAAAGCGCCGTCGCCGTCGCCGATCCAAGGCTCCTGGCTCAACAGCTGAATAAAAGCCTGGTTTCTGCTGTAAAATATGCCCCCGGCGGTGGTCTTACGCTACTCGAACGGGTATACTAAGAGCAACTAACTACACATTTATGGAAGAAAAACCGAAACGTATTACGACAAAAAAACGGGTAACGCTAGGTGGTGTGGCAATGTTGCTCATCGTGGCGACATTCCTGGGCCAGCTACTCGGTTTTATGCGCACTCGTTTAGTAAACGCTAACTTCTATTCGCATGGTCCGCAGAGCACCGATGCCTACTTCGCTGCCTTCAACATTCCTGACTTTTTCTTCTACACACTATCTGCCGGTGCACTGGGTGTGGCTTTTATGCCGGTGCTCACCGACAAAATAATCAAGGGTGATCGCAAGGGCATGTGGGAGCTTTGCTCGAGTTTACTTAACTTGCTAAGTATCGTTATGTTCTTTGTGGCGATTATTATCTTTGTGTTTGCGGAACCGCTCATCGCCCACATTGTGGCGCCAGCGCTCAAGCAGGACCCGCGGCAACTCCACAATGCGGCAACTATTATGCGATGGTTGGCGCTCAACCCACTGCTCTTTACCCTCTCGGGAATTCTTACTAGTGCCCAGCAGGCCATGGGCCGATTCTTCTTTTATGCCATTGCACCCCTGTTTTATAACGCTTCAATCATCGCCAGTATCTATATTTTCCGCAATACCAAGACCGGTCTAATCGGACTCGGTATCGGTGCTTGTGTTGGTGCGGTGCTGCAGCTGATTGTAGTATGTGTTGGATTATTCGGCACGAAATTCCGTTGGAATCATCATATTGCGTGGCGCGACCATAACTTCCGTACTATTCTGCGTAACCTGCCACCGCGCTCGCTCGACCAGGGTATCGACCAAGTGCAAAGCATTGTCGAAACACACTACGCGCGTAACTTGGGCGAAGGCTACATAAGCTACTACAACAATGCCTATACATTGCAGACAGCGCCTATTTTACTGCTGGGAACTGCCATTTCAACGGCCGCATTTCCGCGCCTTAACAAGCGGTTGTCGCAGGGGAGACCGGACCTTTTTCGAAAAGATTTCTTACGCATTTTACGCATGATGGTCTGGCTTACTATTCCTGTTGTGGTGGTGTGTTTCTTCTGTCGTGGTTACCTTGCTCGTTTGATTTTTGCCAAAGATGCCCAGCAGATTTCGCTGATCTTTGGCTTCCTGACAGTGGCAATCTTTTTCCGTGTCGTCTATACCATTATTTCTCGCTGGTTTTATGCCCAGAAAGACACCCGCACACCACTGTTCGTATCTATATTTACGATCGCGCTCAACATTACCTTGGTAGCTATGCTTGCTCGGCCTAAATCCTATGGAGCTTCGGGTTTGGCCATGGCGCAATCTATTGTAGCTGGCGTGGAGGTTGTAATCCTTAGCGTTATTATGCTAATCCGCGACAACAAGTTGTTTGATACTCAGTTCTGGGGTGGCCTGGTGCGCATCGTTTCGGCCTCGGGCTTTAGTGTGTTGACCGCGTTTGTGGCGGTGTCGTTCTTCCCGCTGGGGGCAGGCGACCGTGGTATCATCACGCTCGGTACTAAATTATTATTTATTGCAGGTTCGACTATTGTCGTGCACATTGGCGTTTCTGGGCTATTCGGGCTAGAAGAAGCTCGGCCTATATTTGTAGCGCTCAAACGCTTTATACTGCGCCCTGTGCGTATTCAATACTAGTTTCCACTGCCTATAGGGGCAGCATAGGGCATAAAAAATAGCCCCTCGGGGCTATTAGTGTTTAGGCTGTCGCTTGTTGACGTACCGTAATTTGGCACGGTATATTCTGCAGACTGCGGAAATGGTAAATGAGGTGATATTCACCACGCTCACGTGCTCGCTCCAGCTTAGAGGTAATCGAACAGTTCTGGGGTTCTATCTCCAGCGCAAGGTCTGGCTCGGGAATGCCATCTTCAAAAATGCCGACGATGAGGCTACTCGTTTGGCCTGGCACAACAGTGATGCTGCCAACGAAATCCTCGTCAACGTTAGGTTTATGAGACGTGCGCGACATGAGTGGAGTTTTGCTCATATGCACCTTTCTATAGGTTAAAGATAAAAAAGGGATCAATAGCACGCTGGCGAAGGTTCTACAAAACGAGTGGCATCCACGTGTGTAGTTGTTGTGTATGTCAACGTTGTAATAAAAGAAATAACCTGTTACTCTACGTAACTATAAACTAGAATTACAAATGGTAGTGATCAATGCAGCTGCTCATTCTGATGATACATCTCAGAATCGGAACATGCAACGCTAATCACGTTAATTAGTTATGAAATATTATAAGAACACCGAACTTGCCGAGCTATACCACGTTTCAGAAAAGTCAGTACGTAATTGGATCGACGCTGCAAGCGCCGGCAAACTTGACCTAGAACTCTACGAAAAGAGCGGTCGTTTTTTGATAGCGAATACGACCAAAAACCTCCACATAATCGAGGAGCTTGTCGAGCGCCGCAAAAAATTCAAGAATACCCGCGGCCATAAGATCGTCAGCCCTAAGTCGGAGTTCTACGAGCTATACAACGATAAGCAAATCCTCGACATTATGACTAATATTGACGTCCACCGAGAGATTCCGTTGCAGTACAGCTATTTCGATGGTGGAGCAAAATACTGGAGCGAATACTCACAGAAATTACTGAAGGAAAAAGTTCCTAATATGCTTACGAGTATTATGAAGCTCTTTGATGTCAACGAAGGCTATATCGATGCAATGATAGCAGCATACGGCAGAGTCAATATTATTGACCTCGGCGTTGGTGACGCATCTCCAATGCGAAAACTTCTTACCCACATACAAAAAAAGGGTAAACTGAACCGCTACATTGGAGTTGATTTCAGTAGTGATATGTTGACCTTAGCTGAAAACAATATAAAGGCATGGTTTGGTGACAGCGTTCCATTCGAGGGCCATGTCTGTGATATTGGGTATGATCGCTTTGATGACATCCTGCGCGAACGGATTTTTGAAGGCGACAAAGATGTTATCAATGTCGTCGTACTTATCGGTGGAACTCTTACTAATTTCAGGGACCCAGAGCACGCCATTCGTGTCATTAATGCTAGTTTAGGGAAAAATGACTACTTCATTTATGGATTGAAATTGGATACAGAGTCATCTCGTAGATATTTTGATTTTAATGTCGAGGCTGATGCCAGAATATTACCTAAGAATCAATCTCTTGTACCAGGACTATTGAATCTTGATGAGTCTTTCTATGAGATTGAGCAATATTATGACGAGAAGCAACGAGCCCGATTTGCGCGCCTTCGCCTAAAGTTTGACGTGACGATTAATTTTATTGTAAGGGACACCGAGCGCCATCTTTCGCTAAGCAAAGGTGAGACGATCTTAGTTTGGCGTTATTGGCACCAGGGCGCGATGGACGTAGTGAAGCAATTCGACCAAAGTGGCTTTGACCTAATGCAGACAAGTTTGACTGAGGATAAAGAGTATCTTTTAGCAATAAGCAAGGTTAAGGTCGGCCAAGCCACCTAGGCCGCGAGGCATTTGCGCACGGTGACTGTGCAGGCTATGCTTTGGAAATTTTGGAAATGGTAGCTGAGCTTGTATTCGCCGCCATCATCAATGCGAATAAGTGACGCGCTTACGCTGGCATTTCTAGGGCTAACCTCTAAATGAAATTCGGGCTGCGGAAAGTCATTTTCGTAAACTCCAAGTACGAGACTGCTCATTTCCCCTGGCTCAACACGGGCTCGTCCTATAATTTCTGAATCGGAACCATCGTCAAATATCGGATCATATTCATCTGGGCTAATAGTTTTTGTGTGTATGTCCATGGTGCAGCTTCCCTGTAAACATTGATATTAAGAGTGAAAAATGGTATTATCGTTGTGACTACGCGTCCTAGGAACGATGAGTACTTAACGGAATGATACATCCCATAATCGGAACATGTCAATAACTTTATAGCCATTATGAAATACTTCAAGAATTCTGAACTTGCTCGTCTCTATAACGTCTCGGAGAAAACGGTCCGCAACTGGGTCAAATCGGCACAGGCAGAGAAATCGGACTTGGAATTTTACGTCGACGAAAAAGGAAAAGCATACATTGCCGATACCACCAAAAATGCTCTGGCCATTCAAGCCCTGGTCCAAGAAGGCAAGAAGTATGTCAACAGTCGCACGCATAAGATAGTGCAACCTACTGACGAGTTTTATAGTCTGTACAGCAAGGGGCAGATCATCGACATCATTGGCCACCTGGAGAAATACAACGAATTCCCTTTCCAATACTGCCACGTCGGTTATGGGGCTGACTTGTGTGAAGCTTACTACAAAAGACTATGGGGCGAGGGAATATTTAATGCTCAAAGCTTTTTCGTAGATGTCGTACTCCAAAATATGGACTATTTACAAGATCTTATGAAAGATTTTGACAAGGTCAATATCGTAGACATTGGTGGTCGAACTGGTTTGCCTATCAGAGAAATTTTACGCGAAGTAAACTCTCGGGACTGGCTTAATAAATATATAAACATAGATATTAGCCAGGACATGATAGCCAAGAATAAAAATAACATTCATGAGTGGTTCCAGGGTAACATAGAGGTAGAAGCTTATGTGCGAGATATTAGTCGAGATGGATTTAACGAAATTCTTTTTGACAATTCCTCGAATGATAACGCCCGGGTGGCTAACCTCGTCTTCTTCGTAGGTGGCACGCTATATAATCTCTTGCGCCCAGATTACGTTTTACGAAATATTCAACAGAGCTTAGGCAAAGATGATATATTTATTACCTCTACCAAGCTTGACACGTCGAAATCACGCAATTATTTTGACTTTAGTCCTTCTTTCCAGAATCAATTACTTGATCCAAAGAGAAAAGTTGCTGTCGATCTTTTGGGCATCGATGAGTCTTTCTACGAAGTCGAGCAGCTATATAACGAGATTAGCAACTCTAGATTCATACAAATCAGGCTTAAGTTTGATATCTCGATAGACTTTGAGACGAGCGGCGTAAGCCGTCGGGTAGGTTTTAAAAAGGGTCAGTGCGTAATACTCCTTAGATGTTGGCACCGTACAGAACGTGAGGCTATCGAAGAAGCCAAGGAAAACGGCTTTAAGGTACTGCAATCTACGATGACCCCAGACGAGGAAGGTCTTACTATAGTTATGCGCCCTGACATAGATTAGAGAGGATCCGAATCGTAGTCGGATCATGATATCACAAAGTATGCTAGGGTCTCCCAATTTGGTGCGACCTCTGTTATAATGGTGTGTAAATGACACAAGACATGATTCGTAACTTCTGTATTATTGCTCACATCGATCACGGCAAGAGCACGCTGGCTGATCGTTTGTTGGAGATCACTGGCACTGTCCAAAAGCGCGACATGAAAGCGCAGCTGCTCGACCGCATGGATTTGGAGCGTGAGCGTGGTATTACTATCAAGTTGCAGCCGGTGCGCATGGACTACCAGGGGCATCAGCTCAACCTAATCGACACGCCAGGACACGTCGACTTTAGCTACGAAGTTTCACGCAGTCTTGAGGCCTGCGAGGGCGCGATTTTGGTTGTTGATGCCACCCAGGGTATGCAGGCGCAAACACTTGCCAACGTTTACTTGGCAATGGCTGCCGACCTGACCATTATCCCTGTACTGAACAAAATCGACCTGCCAGCGGCCGATGTCGAACGTGTCAGCAAAGAAATTATTAGTTTGCTTGGCTGTACGGCCGAGGATATTTTGCACATTTCTGCCAAAACCGGGCAGGGTGTGGATAAAGTTCTGGAGCGTATTGTTAAGGATGTGCCGGCGCCAACTGGCAAGCACGATGCACCAACGCGAGCCCTTATTTTTGACAGTTACTACGATGATTATCGCGGTGTAATTTTGTATGTGCGTATCGTGGACGGCGAAATCAAGAAGAGTGCTCATATTAAAATGATGGCAACCGATGCCACAGGTATTGCACTTGAAGTTGGCGCGCTTAAACCAGATATGACGCCCAACACTAATCTAGAAACTGGCGAAATTGGCTACATTGTGACCAACCTGCGCAGCACTCGCGAGGCAAAGGTGGGGGACACCGTGACGCTTAACACGTTAAGTGACTCACCAGCGGCAGCCCTGCCAGGTTACCAGGATGTCAGACCCTTTGTATACGCCGGATTCTTCCCTGAAAGCAATGAACATTACCAAGAATTAAAGGACGCGGTCGAAAAGCTCAGCCTGAGTGATTCTGCGTTGCAATTTGAGCCAGAAAATTCCCCAGTGCTTGGTTTTGGCGTGCGCATTGGCTTCCTGGGCTTGCTCCATATGGACATTGTCCGGGAGCGCCTGGAGCGCGAGTACAACCTCGATTTGGTTGTCACTAACCCCTCAACTGATTACCAGATTACGCTAACAACCGGCGAAGAAATCGACATTAAAAGTGCGGCGGACCTGCCGGACGTTGCCAAGATCATCGAAATCCGAGAACCGTGGATTAAGGGTGAAATTGTTGTGCCACAGGAATACGTTGGCGCAGTTATTCAACTTATATCGAACAAGCGTGGTTTGCAGAAAAACCTCAGTTACATTGATGAACGTACACTTGTCAGCTTTGAGGCACCACTGGCCAATTTGTTGACCGATTTTTATGATCAGCTCAAGAGTTTGACGAGTGGCTACGGCTCGTTTAACTACGAATTGTCTGATTACCGTGCCGAAGATTTGGTTCGTCTTGATTTTTATGTTGCCGGTGAGCGTGTTGATGCTTTGGCGATCATGGTGCATCGCACCGAAGCTGATCGTTTGGGCCGCGAAATTGTCACCAAACTCAAGGAAGTTATTCCACGCCAGCAGTTTTCTGTTGCTCTGCAGGCAGCTATCGGTGGGCGGTTTATCGCCCGCGAAGATATCAGTGCTTTCCGTAAAGATGTTACGACTGGTTTGTACGGTGGTGACGTTTCGCGCAAAAAGAAGGTTCTTGCTAAACAGAAAAAAGGTAAGGCACGCATGAAGCGCTTCGGAAAAATTGATATTCCAGCCGAGGCTTTTACGGTCATGCTCAAGCGTGATTAGCGGCTAATTTCTTAAAAAATACAACAGTTAACAGATATGAAGAAAACTTGCTTTTTAGGAGCAAGTTTTTTGATAATGCGAGTGTCACAGCCGAAGACTTTGGTGCCGCATCTTACCAAAGTTGGCTGTGACACTATGGTATTTTTACAGGCTATTTTGCTTGTAACTGCCGCAGGTCCTTGATAATTTCCAGTGCGTGTTTTTTTGGGTCAACACCTTCATACTTTTTAACGATGTTGCCTTTATCGTCGATAATATATGTGTTGCGGTGGGTGCCAAAGTACTCACGCCCCATAAATGTGCGCGGGCCCCATGCTCCGTAGGCCTCAATCGTGGTGTGATCAGGGTCGCTCAACAGCGCAAAATCTAGGCCATGCTTTTCGGCAAACTTTTTGTGACTTGCGACAGAGTCTTTGCTTACGCCGATGATCTCTGCGTTGCCCATTTCGGCAATAGCAGATCGCTCATCACGAAAGCTACAGGCCTCTGTTGTACAACCAGAGGTGCCGTCTTTAGGGTAAAAATACAAAACGACCCATTTGCCGGCGTAGTCTTTAAGGCTATGGACAATACCGTCCTGGTCAATAAGCGAAAAATCGGGTGCTTTCATAAAAAATCTCCAAGGATTATTGTTAACTGCGTAATCAAAATAACTTTTACAACCCTTTAATCATAGTCTGCTGGAGCAGTTTACGCTATAGTACATACATGGAATTAGACCAAGCGCTCATCGATAAAGTCACGCACTACCAGCCATCGCAGGAACGCTTGGCAGAACTTAAGGATGTACCGCTGCTTTTTATGGTGGGTATTTCCGGCGCGGGCAAGAACGCCATCATGAATGAGCTACTCGGCAAGCACGCCACTGAATACCATGAATTTATTACGCATACTACTCGTGCGCCACGCAAAAATCATGGCGTACTCGAACAGAATGACGTTGACTACCACTTTATAGATTACGCAACTTCAAGTGTAATGCTTGATGCGCACGATTATATCGAAGCAAACATCTATAGCAACAACATCTATGGCATGAGCGTTACTGAAATCGAAGCCGCCAAGCGAGAAGGCCGTATTGCAACAGGTGACATTGATGTTAACGGCGCAACCCACGTTTTCCAGCTAGGACTCAATGTTAAGCCGGTTTTTATATTACCACCCGATTACCAAACCTGGCAGCATCGACTCCTGAAACGCTACGAAGGTCATGAGATTGACCAGACGGATTGGCGCAATCGTATGCTAACAGCACGGTCAGAAATTGAACACGCCTTGGCGACCGATTATTTCTATTTTGTGGTCAACGACGATTTGCAGGCGACAGTCGTCGAAATTGACGAAATTGCGCATGGCAAAGAGCATGACCACCGCGCAGAGACGGCAATAGCTGCCGCCAAAGATATTTTGAACGGTATCAATGACGCTTTGAGCGTCTGATCTCAATTGGTTTACGTCGCTTTTCGTCTTGGATAAGACTCGTCAGCACGACTGGGCAATTGATGTAATTGCGATTCGTGGAAGCGATATAACAAGCAGACAGTGGGGGTAAAAAATGATCCGGAAGGATCCACTGACTGCTTGTTATATTCGCAAGTTTAGTTCAGGGTTCACCTCCGGGGTGATTTTTTAGATGGGTGATGTGTGCTTGGGGTTAGTGCTGGAGTTGGCTGCGAAGGTCAGGCCTGGTCGTTGTAGCTCTCGCCGTAGCCGTTGTCGCCACCCTGGGGCTGGTTGTAGTCCGGCTCGCCGTACTGCTGGTTGCCCTGCGGCTGCTCGAAGTTCGACTGCTCGCCGGTGTTGTTCTCGTTGTAGCCGCCGGTCTGACCGAAGCTGCCGTTGGGGTAACCCTGGCTGTCGCCGGTGTTCTCGTCGAACTGGGGCTGCTGCGAGAAGTCCTGCTGACCCTGCTGGTTCTCCGGGTAGCTGCTGTCCTGGCGCTGCTCCTGCGAGTAGTTCTCGGTCTGCCGCTGGGGCTGGCCGTTGCCGAACTCCTGCTCGAGGAGCTGCTCGCCCTCACGGACCGCGAACTGTTCGCCCTGGCGCTCGACTGCACCCTCAACCTCGTCGAAGAGACCCATGATGGGTACTTTCTCCTCATTGCGGCGGCTGCCACCGATAGCCCTGGGGCTATCGAATTCATCACACATTTAGATGAATAGATGAGGTATCCACGCTTGGTAGTAAAAGCGCGCATAGCTCACCTATTCAAAACTGTCTGCTTGTTAAAGAAAAAACCGCAGGATTACCCGCGATTGATATATTTATACCATAAAATAATGCTACGAGCAATTACTACCCCTGGCACTCTTGACGACAGAGTGCTAAACGCACTATCATAGTTGTATATGACTGATCGTCAGAAGCAAATCCTATGCTCAATCGTAGAACAATATGCCGAAGTTGCTAGCCCGGTAGGTTCAAGCTTGCTCGCTAAAGTTTTTAGCGTCAGTTCGGCGACCATTCGCGCCGAAATGGCCGAACTGGAGCGCGGTGGTTTTATCATGCAGCCGCATACCAGCGCCGGGCGTGTGCCAACCGACAAGGGCTACCGTTATTACGTAAATAATCTGGCGACTGCCACCGCTGCCGAGGCGGTATCTGACCGTCGCGCCGAGCGAGCCCTAACTGCTCGCGTCCAAACGGGTGCCGTGCCCGAGCGTACTATTCGCAACGCCGTCGACACCTTAGTGGAATTGACGCACAACTTGGGGCTGGCGACTATTGGTAACCAGCTGTACATGAGTGGCCTGTCTAACCTGTTTGGTCAGCCAGAATTCATGCAAGCTGATCAGGTGCGCCAAGTTGCGCAGCTGCTCGATAATCTCGAGCCATGGCTGCACGAGGCAGCGCCCAACGAACCACTGAGCGTATATATCGGCCAGGAAAATCCCATTGGCCGTAGCGCTGGTTGCTCACTCATTATTAGCAAGTTCAGAAGTTCTTATTCGGACCAAAGCTATATTGGCGTGCTCGGTCCGACGCGGCAAAGCTACCGCGATGTCATGCAGCTGGTCCGTTTTGCTGGCCAATCACTCGAAGAGGTTTTATATGAGTGATCTGATGCTAATACTTGCCGACGTACTATATAGCCTACGAGATTTGTTCAAACAGAGGAGAAAATACAATGACTAAAAAACCACAACAAGACATCATGAACGACGATGAAGATCAGGTGCTCCACCATCCGACCAGCCATTTGCACGTTGACACCGTCGCACTGGAACAGCAAGTTGCCGAATTGACCGAAGCATTACAGCGCGAACGTGCCGACACGATTAATATTCGTCGCCGACACGACGAGCAAATTGCTGGACTCAAAACTGTGGTGAAGGCGGGTGTTGTGCGCGACCTTTTGCCCGTTATTGACAACTTTGAGCGTGCCCTCAAACACGTACCTGAAGAACTGAAACACAATGATTACATCAAGGGCGTGCAAGGTGTCGTTAAGCAGTTCGAAAAGACGCTGAGCGACCTTGGGGTGCAGCGCATCAAGACTGCTGGTGAGCCGTTTGACCCTAAATGGCACGAAGCTGTGGCTATGGAAGATGGCGAGGGCACTCAAGAAGTAGTTAGCGAAGAACTACAAGCTGGCTATACCATCGGTGACGAGGTAATTCGCCACGCTATGGTCCGCGTCACAATGCGCTAATAAGCACTTGCGTTTTTTACAACGCCTATTACAATTAAGAGTAATGAAACGCACAGGAATCCTGCAACACATTTGGAAATCCTGTGCGTTATTTTGTGGTGTTGTGTGGGCGTCGCCACTTTGGACGGACGCAGAAGAAGACAGCCAAACTGACCCGGTCGAAGAATTCGAGCAGTTTGAAGAAGTCTAAGCTTCTGGTGTGTCAGTTGGTGGGGTCTCGAGGCCCTGTACGGGGATGTGTGCGTCAGTAAATACGCGCTGCTGATGCTCGGTGGTGTTTTCGACAGTAATTGGTCCTAGCTTGGTGGCAATTTCTTGCGCCCGGGCGCTGCAAACGCCTGATGGCTCCCAGGTAGCTTCAGGATCCTGGCGGCTTGGGCACTCGGTAGAAGCACGGAGGGCTAGTTTGGCTCCTTGTATACCGACTTGCACGGCTGCGGTTGCCCGAGCAAAGCCCTTTTTTTGTTGAAAGTCGTAATTGAGCATTTCTTTTGCGGGACAGCGTAGGTCGCATTGATTTACATTCACCATCATAATCTCCTTGTTACACTGCTATAAATTCTATCGTACCAAAAGTTCCAGCAAAATATTCGCGTATTGTTATTTGGCACTCTTGACACATGAGTGCCAATTTTCTATGCTAGAATAGTATTAGCACATGAACATGCTTGATAACTCAAGGAAAGGGCATATCTATATGGGAAAAATTATTGGAATCGACCTCGGTACGACAAACTCGGCGATGGCTGTTATGCAGTCTGGCAAACCGGAGATTATTGCAAACTCCGAAGGCAACCGCACGACACCTTCTGTTGTGGCTATCAACAAGAACGGTGAGCGCTTGGTGGGCCAGGTGGCTCGTCGCCAGCAGGTAACCAACTCCAAGAACACTATCTACGAAGTTAAGCGTCTCATTGGCCGCAACTTCAACGACAAAGAAGTTCAGCGTGACCTTAAACTTATGGGTTACGAGATCGTCAAGTCTGGCAACGGCGTTAAAGTAACGATGGGCGACAAGGAATATAGCCCTGAAGAGATCAGCGCCATGATTTTGGCTAAGCTGAAGGCTGACGCCGAAGGTTTCTTGGGCGAACCAGTTACCGAGGCAGTTATTACCGTTCCTGCTTATTTTGACGACTCTCAGCGCCAGGCAACCAAAGACGCCGGTAAAATTGCCGGTTTGGAAGTTAAGCGTATTATCAACGAGCCTACTGCCGCTGCCTTGGCATATGGTCTCGACAAAGCCGATAAAAAAGACGAAAAGATCGCCGTATACGACCTTGGTGGTGGTACCTTCGACGTTTCCATTCTGGAACTCGGCGACGGCGTGTTCGAAGTTAAGTCAACCAACGGTGACACCCACCTTGGTGGTGCCGACTTCGACCGCACTATTGTGAATTACTTTGTTGATGAATTCAAAAAAGAGCACGGTCTCGACATTAGCGATGACAAAGCTGCCATGCAGCGCCTGCGTGACGAAGCTGAAAAAGCTAAGATTGAGCTTTCAACTGCCCAGGAAGTCGACATTAACTTGCCATTCTTGACCGCTGACGCAGATGGTCCAAAGCACTTCGAGCACAAACTAACGCGCGCTAAGCTCGAGCAGTTGGTTGCTGAGCTCATCAGTAAAACTGCTGACCCATGTGAAAAGGCCCTGAAGGATGCTGGCCTCAAGGCAAGCGACATTAACGCTGTCGTGTTGGTTGGTGGTATGACGCGCATGCCTGCGGTTCAGGAAAAGGTCAAGAACATCTTCGGCCAAGATCCTATGAAGGGTGTGAACCCTGACGAAGTTGTAGCTGTTGGTGCCGCAATCCAGGGTGGAGTTTTGCAGGGTGACGTCAAAGACGTACTGCTCCTCGACGTAACACCATTGTCACTCGGTATCGAAACAATGGGTGGCGTGATGACCAAGCTCATCGAGCGCAATACGACCATTCCTACTAGCAAATCCGAAACTTTCTCGACTGCTGCCGATAATCAACCCCAGGTTGAGGTGCACGTGCTCCAGGGTGAGCGCGGCATGGCGGGCGACAACAAATCACTTGGTCGCTTTGTACTCGATGGCATTCCGTCAGCGCCTCGTGGCGTACCACAAATCGAGGTTACCTTTAATATCGACGCCAACGGTATCTTGAACGTAACTGCCAAGGATAAGGGCACTGGCAAGGAACAATCTATTACGATCTCTGGCTCGGGTAACCTGGACAAGACCGATGTCGAAAAGATGGCCAAAGAAGCCGAAGCTCACGCTGAAGAAGACAAGCAAAAGCGTGAAGCTGTTGAAGCTCGCAATGTTCTGGACAGCACAATCTACCAGGCCGAAAAGATGAAAAGCGATTATGGTGATAAAATGAGTGATGATGACAAGAAGTCATTAGAGGAGGCTATCAATGGTGCTAAAGAAATTACTGAAGGAAGCGATAAAGAAGCAATTGAAAGCGCAGCCAAAAAAATAAACGATGTCCTGATGCCAATTGGCGCCAAGATGTACGAAACGGCTGATGCTGAAAACGCGGAGACTTCCGAAGATGCTGCTACTGAGGCCAGCAAAAAAGACGGCGATGATCCTATCGAAGGTGAAGTTGTCGACGACGAAAAGAAGTAACAAAAGCCTGAAATGGTCCCTCTGCGAATAAAACAGAGGGACCTCGGCCCATAAAAGGTAAACAAAATTATGTTTGGACTGGGTAACAATCGAAAAGATTTAGACGACAAACTGCCAGTATTGGTACAAGTTGTCCAAAATAGCGACACGTTCGCCATGGCTCAAAAACTGTGGCAAGAAAACACACGCGCTGTCCGGTTGGAGCCCACCATCCGTAAGGAATTTCTGCGGTTTGGACTAGTTCAGGCAGGCCAGGCCGTTTGGTTTGAACGTGACCAGGGCCGTGAAGACTCCTTTGAGCTGATTCTGAGCTGGCACGAAAACGGCACGCGCTTTGCTGACGTGTATGTGGTAACACCATCCAATAATTTTGGAACAAGTGGTGATGCGGCATATGTTAACAAGGTGCTTGACGCACTCCTGACCACCCCGGCAACATTACCAATTGATAAACAAGCATAACGAGAGATTGATTCGCCGCGGAACTCCCGGCACGACACAATTATGGCTAAACGAGATTATTACGAAGCACTAGGCATACCCAAGGGCGCAAGCGCCGACGAAATCAAAAAAGCATTTCGTAAGGCTGCTATTCAATATCACCCCGATAAACAAGGTGGTGATGAAGAAAAGTTCAAGGAAGTTAACGAGGCCTACGAGGTTCTAAAAGACCCATCTAAGCGTCAGCGCTACGACCAATTTGGTCATGCTGGGGTTGGTGGCGCTTCGGGCGGTGGCGGAAATCCGTACGAAGGTTTTGGTGGCTTTGGCGGTCAGGGCGGCCAAAATGTGCACTTTGACTTCGGTGATTTGGGACTTGGTGATATCTTTGAGAGCTTTTTTGGTGGCGGTGCTGGCGGCGGCCAACGCGGTGGGCAGGGCCGAGCTACACGTGGTCGTGATGTCGAAACCAAAGTCGATATCAGCTTTGAAGATGCGGTATTTGGCACCGAAGTTTCGGTCCATCTTAATTTGGATGATACCTGTGAGCATTGTAAAGGCACGACAACCGAACCGGGCAGTGAACTCAAGACCTGCGAAACTTGTAAGGGTGCTGGCCAAGTAGTTAGCGAAGTGCGCACGATTTTTGGCAACATCCAGCAGGCTGCGATTTGTCCAACTTGCAAGGGCAGCGGCAAAGTCCCGGAAAAGGTTTGTACGGTTTGCCACGGCAAGGGCACGCAGCGAAAAGCTCAGGATATTTCGCTCAAGATTCCAGCGGGCGTTGATGATGGTGCTACGATTCGCCTGCGTGAGCATGGTGAAGCTATCGCCAACGGTCCCAAGGGTGATCTGTATGTCAATATTCGTGTTAAGCCACACAAAAAGTTCACCCGTGAAGGTGATTTAATCCTCAGCGAACAACATATTGAAATGGTTGAAGCAGCGCTTGGTACCGAAACTGACGTCGATACTGTTGACGGCAAAGTGCGCATGAAGGTTCCGGCTGGCACGCAGAGCGGCACTGACTTCAAGCTGGCGAACCATGGTGTAACCCATTTGCGGGGAACTACACGGGGTGCGCATATCGTAACCTTGGTGGTTGATACGCCGACTAAGCTATCTAAAAAGCAGCAAGAACTACTACAGGAATTTGCCGAAACCGGCCACAAAAAAGGTTTCTGGAAATAACACCAGACGCTCGTCTACGAAGCCTCAGCAAATAGCTGATTAACGATGGCGCTCAACTGTTCGTCATCACGTAAATCAGTGAGCGTTTCGCCATATCGCACGACATGCAGCGCGGCTTCAGGTAGCGCGCGTGCGACATGTGCGCGGCTACCGTCAATCACTAATGCGGCGTTGTTTTCTAGGGCAAAGCCGATGGGCGTATCCGCGGGCAATGTCCGCTCGAAATAATCCATGCGGGTGGCCTGTTCCTGCCGCGAAGGGTGCGGGTCTATCTGATTGGCATGTGCTGTTACGGCAGCAGGAATAACGCCTAGGCCGTGGACGTACTCATATTCCCAAGGAGTTTCTGCCGGTTTTGCGGCGGGGCAACTCATGCCACGAGCAAACGGCAATAAAGCACCAGCGCTCAAGCCAGTAAGCCAGCCGTCACGCTCTGCAAATTCAATAAGCGCTTGGTTGCTACCCTGAAGCGCGAGGTTTTTGAGCAGATACGGTGTGTTGCCGCCAATAACGTACGCCAGGCTTGCGCTGCCGAGTAATTCAGCAATTTTATCAGCCGAAGGTTGTTCGCCATATTCATGCAAAACGGCTGTTTGCAAACCTAGCTCGCCGAGAGATGCAGCACAGGCCGGCACTTTTTTGTTGTACGAGGTTTCGGTCGAACAAGCCGTCGGAATAATGACTGCTTGAGGTGTTTCGAGTTGGGCAATGATTGGCTCCAGGACTGGTCGCCGATCACCACCGCCAATTGCAGCAATGCGCATACAAATATTATACAATATAAGCATTAGTATTGCAAAGTATACCGAAACGGGCTATACTGCCAGCATTATGCAGCACATCTCCAAAACTCAAAAAAGCGCTGATTCTCATGCACCAAAACAGATAGTCGTTGTGGGAAGGCATGACGATCGCGCATCGTATGATACGCCGCAATCGATGGCTCGCGAACTCAATAAAAGGTCGTCCAGGACAATCTATAGCCAGGCTATTTTAGAACAATTACTGTTTGTATACGACGGCTCAAAATTGCGTGTATTGGATGACGAAAATCAAGATCTTTCCCGGCACGATGGTATATTTTTGATTGGCTGGTTCAAGGAAAAGATGTTGGAAGACGAAGCATTGGCCGTCACTATGTACGCGCAAGCGCACGGCATGTCTTTTTTGAATTCCGAAGCAGGACGGACGCGCTCGAACTCTAAGTTAAGTCAATGCGTGGCTGCAGTACTGCATGATGTCCAGACGACGCCATTTGTATTTGCCCAAGATGGTGTTCGGCTGCTGCAAGGTGTTGACCAATCCAACCTTACGTATCCGCTAATCGCAAAATCGGTTCGTGCATCACGCGGTAACGACAACTATTTGGTTGGCTCGCGCACCGAGCTCCAGAAGATTATCACCGAAAATCCAGATGTGCCATTTATCGTACAGGCTTTTGTTCCAAATGATGGCGACTATCGAGTTATTGTCATGGGTGATACCGTGAAATTTGTTATGCATCGCAAGTCGCAAACTGATTCGCATCTCAACAACACGTCACAAGGTGGCGAGGCTCACGAAATAGCAATTGACTCACTGCCCGCGGCAATGCTTGACCAATCTGTCGCCATAGCCAAGGTGCTCCACCGCGAGATTACTGGCGTGGACATGATTGTCGACAAGACAACTGGTAAACACTATTTTTTGGAGGCGAACAACATGCCGCAGCTCAGTACCGGTAGTTTGGTTGAGGCCAAAACCGCCGCCCTTAATACATTCCTAACAACCTGGATCGAAGCAACACCATGATCGCAATAACACCACAAAACCTGCCAGAGCGTTTAACGATTCGCATGATTCTGCAAGAAGCGCTCAGTCGCAACTGGCAAGCTTTCACCTATGCGCTCAACGGCTCGCACGCTGTGCTTATTCGACCAGACGGCAAAGAGCTGTCGATATATTCGTCCTGTCCGCCAGCAACGCCCTACGTGGGTGCTCGCATTAGTGACGACAAGTATCTAACGCATCTCGTGCTGGAAGATGCTGGTTTGCCATTGCTCGCAACCTATCGCTGCCAGACAGAAGCCGAGGCAACGCTGGCTGTACAGAAAATTATTGATTCTGGCAAGGGCTATGTTATTAAGCCGCTTGATGCCAGCCATGGTAACGGTATTACCGTTGGAATGCAAACGCTCGAACAGCTGCCAGTGGCTCTGGCCTATGCCAATCGATTTTCGCCGACAACTATTATACAGGCGTACCAGGCGCAACCCATTGATTTACGTGTACTCTGCATCGATTACAAAGTTGCTGCAGTATTGGAGCGAATTCCGGCCCGGGTTACGGGGGATGGCACACACACTATTGCCGAACTCATAACGCTCGAAAATAAACAACGTGGCACGCAATATACATCCGATCTGAGCACCATACCACTCGATCGCGCTGAGGCCTTTTTTGGTGGTGCAATTAACGATGTGCTTGCTAGTGGTGAGGTAATCCAGGTACTTGGGACTGCAAATATGGGCACCGGTGGTGAAGGCCACGATGTAACCGATGACGTGCCTGCATGGCTCGTAACGATGGCCGAACAGGCCGCCCACGCACTGGGTTTGCCAGTGTGCGGCGTTGATTTTTTGGTGACAGCGTCACCTCGACCAACGGCTACGGTCGCAGAATTACAGCCGTCAATCACCGAGGTTAATAAGTGCCCATCACTATTTATCCACGAGCAGCCAATGCATGGTGCAGGGCACCCAGTGACGGCAATGTACGTCGATTACTTGGCAAAAATCTAGCAAGATTTGTGCCACCCGTTTCGGCAAAAACGCTAGCCACGGGGTGTTGTCTGAACGCTCACCTCATCGCCTAAATAAGCAGTGTCACGAGCAAATTGTTCGTGATCTTTGTTGTGTAGCATCACCACGGCACACATTTTGTAGCCGTCTGATGAACTGCCCACAAAGTTACCAAGCTTAGCCTTAATACTTAGGTACGTGAGGGATGGCAGCTCGCGTAATTCGTCCTCGTGAGCCAGGCCGGTAAATGTGCCGGGAGTTTTTGGAAACAGCTCAAATACGCCAACCGATTCGTTACGATCGGCAGTAATGTGGGGCTGTTCGCCAAGTGCAAGACGAATCGCGTTAGCGGTGATGTCGATGCCGTTTGCCAGCATGTGCATGCGTTCGCGGTAGCCACCGTTGCGCGCACCAATCTCGACAATTCGTGGTCCCTCGGAAGTTAAGATAATTTCAACGTGGGCAGGCGAGTTTTTGATTCCCAATGCTTGGCAGCCGACGACGGCGGTATGTCGGATTTGTTCAGTTATTTCTTTGGGCAGTGCCGATGGCAAAATACGGCTGTAGTGGAAGTTATCGTCGTATCCAATGTCATGACCGGTTTGGTAGTCCACAACCGCGTCCAAGACGTGAGGCACCCCAGCACTATCCACGAATGCGTCAACCGAGTGAACGGGGCCTTGCATGAACTCTTCGATCAAGAGTTTTGGCGTGGTGTGCGGTGCATATTTAGCGTAAACATTGTCGATTGTTGCCATGGTTTTTTGGTAATTAGCCAGCAGCTCTGCATGGTCGTTACACTTGCTGACGAGCAGGCTTTTGGATAAGTTTGCCGGCTTGAGAATCAGTGGAAAAGCGTGGCTGTCTGCAAAGGCACCGACTTCTTCCTCAGACGTTACCACGGCAAAATCAGGGCTGATTTTTTCGGGAGCTACAGCAAACTTCTGACGCATAATAAACTTGTCGGTGCAGGCTATGGCCGTGTCCAGTGGGATGCCTGGCAAACCCAGATGTTGGGCGATATGTGCGGCCGGCAAAATGAAGCGTTCGTAGGTCACGAGCACGCCGTCAATTGGCTGCTTGGCGTGCAACGCATCCACGGCTTCCAGCACGGCATCCATCGATGAAAAGTCAGCTACTACGCGGTGCTTTAACTTCTTATCGGGGAACTTTGTGAGTGTCTTTTCCTTGAGGGTCGTGTAGGCATAGCCGTGATCTGCAAGGTAGCTACGCAAACCTGTAAAGCTATTGCCGATAATAAGAATATGTGGTGTAAGCATAAGAAGTGTACCTTGACAAAATTGTTATTTTATAATAAAATTACCACAGTTAATTTGTATTTTCAAGCTAAAACCGAAAGCTTTTTGATAGTATAGAATCATGGCACGAACCGATTTCCACAAAGTTATTATTGGCCGCTCCGAATCGTTGCATTTTATGGATTACGCAATGGCGGATATTCCTGCAAAGGTCGACACTGGCGCGTATCGCTCAGCAGTGCACGCTGACAATATTAGTGTGTCAGAAGATGGCAAGACGCTGCATTTTCGTTTGCTGGGCGGCCATCCGGTTTGTGGCGCATTGGCCACCGAAATGACTACTGAAGATTTCAAGGTTGTGCGCATTGCCAACTCCTTTGGTCATACCGAAGAGCGCTACGAGGTAAAGCTCAAAGCAAAACTTGGTCCAAAGATTTTTACTGCAACATTTTCACTTGCGGATCGAGGCAAAAAGATCTACCCTATACTTCTCGGTCGCAAGATGCTTAATAATCGTTTCCTGGTGGACACCAGTGAGGCACAGATCAACCGAATTGAACTCAAACAGAAATATGGAATTTCGTTCCCTATTGATGAAGAGGAAGGAAGATAACGCATATGCGCATTGCAATTTTATCTCGTGGTTCTGCTAACTACACCACCAAGCGACTCAAGGAAGAGGCACTAGCGCGTGGTCACGAAGTCAAAGTAATTAGCTATTCTAAGTGCTATATGGCTATCGAAAAGGGCAATCCTATTGTGTATTACAAGGGTAAGCCGCTCGAAGGTTTTGACGCAATTATTCCACGTATTGCGCAAAGTTACACCAAATATGGTTGTGCAGTGGTCCGTCAGTTTGAGATGAAGGACGTCTACACAACAGCAAAATCAATTGCGATTGACCGTTCTCGCAACAAGTTGCGTTCGTATCAGTTGCTGGCCAAAGCCGATGTGGGTATCCCAAAGACCGTCTTTGCCTACGAAACAGCCGATCTCGACGACGTTATTCAAAAAGTTGATGGTGCACCTTTGATCGTGAAGGTCGCTCGCGGCACACACGGCAACGGTGTGGTATTGGCCGAAACTAACAAAGCCGCTAAGGCGGTAATGCAGGCTTTCTATGTGGAAGGTGTAAGCTTTTTGGTGCAGGAATTTGTCAAAGAATCTGCCGGTGTTGATATTCGTGCATTAGTTGTTGGTAGCCAGGTTGTTGCCAGCGTTAAACGCCAAAGTTTGGACGATGATTTTCGTTCTAACACCCACCAGGGTGGTGTTGGCAAGCCGGTCAAGTTAACCCCCGAAGAAGAGCGCACTGCTATTAAAGCAGCCAAGGCTATGGGCCTGCCGATTTGTGGTGTGGACATGATGCGCTCCGACCGTGGTCCATTGGTACTGGAAGTTAATTCATCCGCAAGTATTAAAACACCTGAGCTTCTTACGGGCCGCAATGTTGCAGGCAAGATAATAGAATACATCGAAAAGAATGCCAAGCAGCGCCATCGCAAAGATAAAGTCGGCGCCTAGATCCATAATTGCGCTGCTGTTTTTAGCAGTGCTTGGCGGCGGTATTATTTTTGCTCATCACTCGGTGGCGCAGACGACGATGCGCGTTGGTGGCAGCACGTACACATTGGCGGTTGCTGATACGCTGGCTTTGCGCACCAAGGGGCTCGGTGGGCGCAGCTCTATGGCGCCGCGGGCGGGCATGCTATTTAGCTACTCCAACCAGGATATTCGCTGTTTTTGGATGCGTGACATGCACTTTTCGCTTGATATGATCTGGCTTAACAGCGAACATCAGGTGATTCATCTTGCACAGAACGTCTCGCCGAGTAGTTATCCACAGACATTCTGCGCCAACCGACCAGCTCAGTACGTTATTGAATTGCAGAGTGGCCAGGTGGCGCAGGCCCGTATCCACGTTGGGCAGATTCTCAACTTTTAAACCGCTCATGCTATTATGAAGGTATATGCCTCATGATGTCTTTTTGATAGCAATGCTTGGGCTTCCCGTGATTGCGCTGACCGTACTGCGCATTAACGCAGTGATGGTTTTTTTGAGTTTATGCCTTGGTGAAGTGCTCGTGCGGTTTGTAGCCACCGAAGCCAACACTATGCTGACGTTGTTTGCACCGCACGCTTCGTCGATAGGTGGCAGCACCATACAAATTGCCGTGCTACTATTGCCAGCAGTTTTGACCAGTATTTTTATGGTGTTCAGCATCCGTGGTCGCGGAAAATTATTGTTTAACGTTTTGCCAGCTCTTGGCGTTGGATCGCTGACCGCCCTGATGGTTGTGCCATTACTGCCAATCGGCACACAACATGCTATCGAGACGCAATCGCTCTGGGATCAACTTGCTAAGTTGCAAGCGCTAATCGTGAGCGCCAGCGCTGTGGTGAGTTTGCTGTTCCTGTGGGCGCAACGCCGTAAGGCAGTGGCCAAGGGCGAAGATTAGCCAACCCTCGCCCGGGGATTGACTTTTTGCCCTCGAACAGGGATAATATCACCTGTTGAGCGCGGCGCTTCCAGGTTCCGCAAAACCAATAAGCCAGTACACTTTTTTGAGAGACGTTCACCCTGTCCGACAAAAAGTGCTACAAACACTTTTTGGGCCCATAGCTCAGCCGGTTAGAGCACCTGCCTTTTAAGCAGGGTGTCCTGGGTTCGAGTCCCAGTGGGCCCTCCAAGAAAAAGAGATCTGCATTTACAGGTCTCTTTTTCTTTGTAGCAGCTATGGGACGAGAACGAACATGGTAAAGTTGCCAGTGGCAAATTTATAATCAAGCAGAATCGAGTCCCGAGTAACAAGACGGGTGAAGTCAGCGTGATCAACAGTGTTGATCACGATTCGTACCAGAGCGAGTCCCAGTGGATAAAAAAGTGGTTAGGATCACGCTGTGTTACAATCTGACTGTCATGCAACACCTATACTTGTTCACTTTGGAAATTGTGCCACTTGAAGTTGGCAAAGTATACGATGATTTGCCCTCCCACCTAACGCTCATGAGTCGTTTTTTATCAGAACTATCTCCTCGCCAAGTCGCTGCTGCCGTTCAGGATGTGTTCGCCAAAAGTAATCTTGTGGCAATAACGTTTGGTGGCGTGGAGCAGCTTGGCCCCAAGAAAACTACGGCTTACATGATCAGTAGTACATCAGAAATGGCATTGCACGATAAGTTACACCGGAAGCTTAGCTCTCTCGCGGTTGAATTCCAATATCCAGACTTTAACGCCGCAGGTCACAAGGCCCACGTTTCAACGAGGCAAGGCGTCGTGTTTGAACCAGGACGGCGCGAAACGGCTCGTGCAGCGTATCTTATCGAAGTTATCGACAACAAAAGGGTAATTCGCGCTAAGTTCGAACTTGGGCGTTCTAATACAATGCCTCGCATGACCAAGCCGCTTATTGTATACGTTAGTGGAGCACCAGGTTCCGGCAAAACAACACTCGCTAAATTGCTGGCAGAACAGCTGTATATCCCCCATGTATCGAGTGATTTGATCCACGGGGGAGTTGCGTTTTCGCAGCCAAAGCACGACAGAAAACAAACGCTGCAAAACATCTTTGTGCCGACAATGATTGATATGGCGCAAAAAGGCATCAGTTTTGTTGTTGATCACGTTTTGCAAAAGGGAGTATCAGAAGCCGACATTATTGATAAGTTGCGGCCACACGCCGCTATTGTTAATGTCCATACTGTATGTGTGGATCCGATTGCGCGCTATGTTGCGCGCACCGAAAAGAGCGTGCTACCGAGCGTCGTCAATCGGCGCGAACACCTCCTTGGCCTTGCCGATGCACATGCAAATAATTTGCACAAAACAAGCCAGCCGCTGGATATTGGCCAGCCGGCAATAACCGTGGACACCAACAACGGCTATGCCCCCAACCTTAACGAAATCGTCGATTTTATCAGAAACAGCTATACTGGTACACATGACTAAAATTAGCGTCACTTCGCAGGGTTCTACGCTTGCGGGCAATCTGTTTTTTGCGAGTCAGCCCAAGCCGCTCGCTTTTTTGTTTATCCAGGGCTGGCAAGGCCACCAGAATGTTGTTGCGGCGCAGAACCTGGCCAATCTCGGCTTTAGCAGCATGACGTACGATATGCATGGCAACGGCGAAAGTGAGGGCGATTTGGGTGATTTTTCGCGCGCTGAATTCTTGGACGACGCCGCGAATATGTACGATTATTTCAAGCAACAATTACCCCAGGGCACCAAAATTGGCGTCATCGGTAGTAGCTTTGGTAGTTACACGGGAGTGTTATTAGCGGCGGAGCGTGCGGTACATTGTTTGTCGCTGCGCGTACCGGCAACCTACCCGGATGACGGCTTTGCCAAACCGCAATTGCCCCAAATTAATGCTGCTGGCCTGGTGGAATGGCGCAAAAAACCACTCGATCACCACCAAAACAAAGCGTTCCAGGTGCTTCACGATTTTGGGGGCGAAGTGCTCATTATTGAATCGAGTGAAGACACCGTAGTGCCACAACAGGCCTGTCAGAACTACGCCAACGCTGTTGCCGATCCAACAAAATTACAGTATCACGTCATGCATGGTGCACCGCATTCACTGATAAACGACGAGCAGCACCGTGAATATGGTCGCATTCTGACCGATTGGGCGACGGCTTTTAATGTCTAACATTTGGGGCGTGGCATGTTAAAGGCGGCGATCTTCGACATGGATGGCACGATGGTTGATTCGGAGCTTATTCAATCACAAGGATTTGAAACGGTCTTACGTGATGAATATGGTATCGTTGCTGAAAAGACTGAGCATGGCACGGTCCACATCCCTGGAATGACCAGCAACGAAGCCTGGGAAATACTGAAACAAAAGCATGGCTTTGAAGCAGACGTAGATGAGCTAACGACCAGGAAGCGAGCGGCTGTGATGGCGGCGCTTGAATCCAACCTAGAGCCGATGCCAGGTCTTGTGGACTTGCTCGTTGATTTACGACAACATGATGTTGTAATGGCAATTGCAACATCAGCAAAACGGGATCGTGCTCAACTTATCGGTGAAAAACTTGGTGTTCTTGGCTATTTTGCACTCACGATTTCTGGTGATGATGTCGATAAGGTCAAGCCTGCGCCCGATGCCTATCTTGCTGCGGCAGAAGGCCTTGGCGTTTTGCCGAGCGAATGTGTGGTGTTTGAGGATGCTGACGTGGGTGTTGAGTCTGCAAAAGCCGCTGGTATGAAAGTAATCGCCATTCCCAACCTGTACACGCGTAAAATGGACTTTGGCCGGGCCGATCTTATTGTGAATTCGCTTGAAGATACGAGTTATCAGGTTGCTGCTGATCTTTTTGCCGAAAACAACTGAACTCGATATTACTATGCTATAATCGGTCGGTATGTCAATTTCTAATCATAATATTCAGCCATTTGAGATGCCAATGCAACCAAGTTTTGCCGAGGCTGAGTTGACTGCCGAAGAACCGCACACTGCTTTATATATTGCCTGGCGCGAAAGTGCGATTGATCAAACTGACCCAGAAAACGACCTTCAAGTGCAGCGTGACCGTCTTCGTCAGATAACTGAGGACGCTGTGAGTGCTTCGGACACAGAAGGCGTGCGGGACTGTATCCGGAATTTTGGTGAAGTTACTAGTTATTTGTGGTTTGGTGACGAGCAGACCCCATTTCCTGTAGCACTTATGAAGGCGCAGTTTGATGACCAGCCTGATCCAGCGGTAACACTTAATCCACACATTCTTGATACTCGTCAATTTATCCAGGTGCGTGATCGCCTGAGTCCCCTGGGACTCGATAACCTCCTTGCACATCGCCAAGATATGCTGACCCAGCAGGCTGATAATCGACTTGAGTTCATCGCACGATCAATCGTGGCTGATACGCCAGCCTATCGTTTGCTGGAATCGTTCATTGGCCGAACAGAACTGCAGGAGCGTCCACTTACAACTGCTGAGCGTATGCTCGAGGAGCAGGCGATTGAACACCGAACGCGCACGCGCCATGGTATTGATGCGCACACGCCACTTCGACATAATCACGCAGCATGGCGTGAGGCAACTCGTGACACACAGCAACTTGATGAGGTAACGCGGTTCGATCATGTCACTACTCCACAAGATACGCCTATATTTCGAGCTAAGCAGATGTTCTGGGAACTTGCTCGCGCAGAGTTCGAAACGCCGGCTAGTAAAAAACATTTTGGTACCATTCAGGCCATTGAAACAGTTAATCGTGCAAGCTTTGGCCAAACAATACAGTTAACATGTGAACGTGAAGATGTGTTGTGGGATCCGGCGTCCTTCTTTACGCTCGCAACAGCATTGCAACATATGGCTACGCCGAACTCGCTAGTGGGTCGAAGCATTTCGGAGCCGCTACTCGCTGATATGGCCCTGCGTTTATTCACCAAAGACAACAGCACGCCATATGAACAGACTCTCGAGGAATTACTCGCCAAGTATACAGCTACGCTCGTAACAGATTTGACTAAGTTTGCTACGCTTGACCACAGACCGCAGTCGTTCCGCTATTGTGCGACAACTTTGCTTGTGCCACAGGAGGCGACACATGATGTTGGTGCAGGTATAGTGCTGATCCCTTGTCGTGATCGCACAGAACTTTCGCCATCCCAGAATGTAATATCGCGTCGTGAGTATGCTCAGGCTGCCAAAGAGCGCGTGGGGGTGGTTCGCAAACGTCCTGCCTACGACGATGGCGTCCGATTGTTGCATTTTACGTCCGCCAATCAAGAACTGCCAACTCTGCCGCATGATGATCTCGATTTGGTCATAAAGCTTGATGAATGGAATGATAGGCTGGATGTCACGACGCATGGCTACGAGCTGGTTAGTCGTGACGCGGAAACTCAGACTCTTGGGTATCGGTATAGTGCAGAGGCTGATCCCTATGTGACTTGTGATGTGCTCGTGCCCGCTGAGGCACAGCGACAACTTGCTCAGTCATATATGGATATTGGCCTCGTTGATTTAGCGGCGCGTATTGGTGCGCAGGAACCGTTAACTGTTACGGGTCTGACTGCGGCAATCAGCCAGACCAATCGTTACACATTGCCCAGGCGTGGTAGTGTGCATCCAGTCCCGGAGGATCTTGCAGGATATGCAGAACTTGTTGATGACGGCAGACTTGCGATGCAATGCACGCATGCAGCTCGCTTTCTGAGTTTGTCGTTGCAGCAGGCTTTTAGCAAGGGTAGTGCCCATAGTCTGGACGGGTTAGTGATGGGTTCATCAACCAATCGTCTCAGTCGCCTTGGCCACGCGCAGACGGTATTCATTGATCCAGCCAGTCAAACACTATATATTTTGGACGCAACGCCCTCACAGGGTGACTCTATTCAAATATGGCGTGATATGCTTGCTGGCCGCCGTGGCCGCACCAATAGTAAGCTCTCACAAATTGGCCTAAGGCGTACGGTTTTGGCTCCCACGGTTGATGCGAGCGCACCACAAGCTCCGGCTGGTAGTGACCTCGGTATCCGTGCTATCAATCAGAGCATCGCTGAACGTGAATCTCAGCGTCAGCAGCAATTCAGTGCCGCTACACACAACTTTGTACTACAACTACGCATGCTTTTTGGTAAGGATGGACAACCGCTTGCCGAAGCTGCGCTTCGTGAGCAAATTGCGGCACTGCCTAGTCATGACGTACTATTCCGCACAGTTAGCGCTCTAGTCCGCGCAGACTTTACGGAGCTTGCCGCAGTGCATACATTTACACAGTCGTTACAGGCGTGTACCGATCCAATGGTGCTACGTCAAGTCGACCCACGCGGGTACAGTCGACAGCCGCTTCTTCTGCCAACTATTGAGCGTAATATTCACGCGCTTATGCGACTTGCACCTGCAGTGCGTTCGTAAAAAGTGCTGTATTTTTGACATTTAAGCTACGGGTGTATACTGGGCATATCATCACTAAGTAAGCTCGGAGGGTGTCATGGAGACGAACACGTCACGTTCACATGTCAGTACGATAGTGCTCATTTTGATAAGTTTAATTTTGGCTATTGGCTGGTTTCTGACATGGCGTAACTGCGCAAATGCCGCTACTCCAGTACAGTGTGATGCACGAAATCTCTCGTTGCACATGGGCACAAGCGACGGCACGGCTGGCACGATATATGACCACGCAGTCATTACTAACAATGGCGCCAAAAAGTGTCAACTAACGGGATATCCAGCGGCTTTTTTGCTTGATACCCACAACACCGTTTTGGGTTCTGGCGCTGCCTCCAACCCACTCTACACGCCCGTCACGGTAACGTTGGCGCCACATGGCACCGCACACACTATTTTGGGGCTGCCCGATGCAGGTAATTTTGACCCGGGCGTCTGTAGCGCTGTTTCTACAACACTTCGCCTGTACATTCCCGGCTCGGTAACATCACTGCACACCAGTTTCGCCTCGGCTAATTGCCCTGGTTTTAGCGTTACTGCCATCCAGCCCGGCGTCTAGTCGTAAAACGGGCTTACATTTGAGGGAGCTTCTGCTACAATGCGCCCGTGCTTCAGAAGATTATCCGATATAACCTAAGCCGACCGGTGTTAATCGTGTCGTCGTGTCTGGCGATTTTGCTTGGCCTTGTGCTGGCTCAGCACGACGCACTCCACTCGATTCTGTGGCTATGGCTGGCCGCACCATTGGTATATGTGGTCGGGCGGAAGAACCACGGGTTTATATTGCTCATCCTTCTTGTTGTTGTATGCGGTGGCCTTGGATTGTGGCGCGGCACGCAGTATGTCCAAAAGATGGTCGCCTACGACCAGCTCAACAAACAAAAGGTGACACTCGTGGGGATCGCACAGAGCGATGCAGTCTACGGCAAGCAATACCAACTAACCTTTGACGTGGTAAACGCCACGGTGATTGTGCCACACGAGGTGCATCTGTTTGGAACACTTACGATTAGTGGGTTTGGTGAATCGGCTATTTTTAAGGGCGACACGGTGCAGATAACCGGCAGTTTGTGGCGCACCCAGGGGAATAATGTGGCTCTGATAAGTTATGGCCAACTGCATGTGCTTGCGCATCACACGACACTGATTGATACTATCCGACGCAAGTTTGATGCCGGTCTACAGTCGGCGTTACCCGAGCCGGCTGCGTCGTTTGGGCTTGGTTTGTTGATTGGCCAGCGCAATACCCTTCCGTCGACTATCTCTCAGCAATTAATGATGGTGGGGCTCACGCATATTATTGCGGTGTCAGGATATAATTTGACGATTATGTTGCGTGCGGCTGGCAAACTGCTTGGCAAACGGTCCAAGTACCAATATCTCTGCTTCAGCGTTTTGCTGATACTTCTATTTTTGTTATTTGCCGGTACCAGTCCGTCAATCGTACGCGCTAGTGCGGTTTGCGGCTTGGGACTGGCTGCTTGGTATTATGGCCGCGCAGTGAAACCAATTGTCCTACTTATGGTGTCTGCCAGTGCGACGGCTTACCTGAATCCATTGTATGCTTGGGGTAATGTCAGCTGGTACTTATCATTTCTGGCGTTCTTTGGCGTATTGGTGGTTTCGCCAATAGTTACAAAGCGACTATATGGCGATCGTGAGCCAGGTCTCGTCCAGGCAGTGATGCTGGAGAGTTTATGTGCAGAAGCTATGACGCTGCCGTACGTGCTATTTATTTTTGGGCAGATGTCGACAGTAGGGGTACTTGCCAACGTTTTGGTTGCGGCTATGACGCCAGTGGCCATGCTCTTAACGTTAGTGGCAGGACTGGGCGGAATGTTGTTCTCGGCATATGCTGGCTGGGTGGCGTGGCCGGCTAAAATGGTACTGACTTATATGTTGGATATTTCGCATATTCTGAGTCGGATCCCGCACGCATTTTTGCAACATATTGGCTTTTCGCTAAAACTTTTTGTGACTAGCTATGGGATTGTCAGCGCCGTTTTGATGCTTATGTGGCGACGGGGCCACCGCAAATATGCTATAATAACAGATAAGACGGATCCGATGCGTTCGGGTCCATGATGCTAACAGCCAGAAAGGAGCTATTGATATGTCTGGACACTCAAAATGGTCTACTATTAAACGCGAAAAAGGTGCCAAGGACGCTGCACGTGGTGCACTATTCACCAAACTTGGCAACGCGATTGCTCTTGCTGCTCGTGGTGGCGCTGACATTGACATGAATTTCGCACTGCGCTTGGCTATTGATAAAGCCAAGGCTGCAAACATGCCTACGGCCAACATCCAGCGGTCTATTGACCGAGGATCAGGTAAATTAGGCGGTGCACAAATTCAGGAAGTTATGTACGAAGGGTACGGCCCGGGTGGTGTGGCAATTCTGGTCGAATGTGCTACCGATAACCTCAACCGAACCTACCCCGAAGTTAAACTGGCATTTTCCAAGCACGGTGGTAATATTGCCGAAAAGGGTGCTGTCGCATTCCAGTTTGATCGCAAGGGCATGATCCGGGTCAAGGGTGGCGGCGACGACCTCATGATGCAGGTTTTGGAAGCTGGTGCAGAGGACATGCAGGACGAAGGTGAAGAATCTGTTATCTATACCGATCCCAAGGAACTTGCCAAGGTTCGTGATGCGCTTAACGCAGCTGGCGTGGAGCTAATCGAGGCAGAACTGACGTTTGTGCCCAACAACACCGTTGAAGTTACTGACGAAGCAACCGCCGGCAAGATCATACGCCTGATGGACGCCCTCGATGCTTGTGATGACGTAAGCAACACGCATGTCAACTTTGATATTGACGAATCACTGCTCGGCTAAAGCTACTTCTTTCGTAAAAACCCAAAAGCAGGCCGATCATCGAGGCCGGTCTCTTTTGCTATGAGTTGGGCGCATGCTCGGGAAAATTCTGCTGTCTTGTGATGAATCGCAATCTCGGCAGTCCCAAAATTTACGCCCGCAGTCACATAGTTGTGGCTGCCAATGAGCGCTTGTGATTCGGTGGCGAGTATTTTGGCATGCAGATAGGTGGTCCCAGCAGGTAATTCTGTGTCAAAAAATTGGCGAGGCATATGGAGCCGCTCGCGGGCTGTAACGGCGTGCTGGAGTGGTTGGCTAAGAGTATCATGCGCCGAGTAGTGATTAAATATTGGGTAGACTTTGACGCCACGGTCGTGAGCTTGCCTAAGGTGTTTGGCGGTTAGACTGTTTGGGAAGAATTGACAGGTGATTATAATCCATTCCTCGGCGCCATCGATAATTTCGAGTGCTCGTTCGTAAATAGCGGACTGCCTGCGAACACCGACATCAACAATAATTTCGGATGCATCGGGTGTCTTGTGGTGCAAATCTTGCGTACCAAACGCCTGCAAGCTGCGTGGTTCAGCGAGTCGTTTTTGGAGCAAATGATAGATCCAATCGGCGCTCGTATGGTCGCGCCAACTGACCATACAGTCTAGATTCTGCTCGTCGATATTGCAACCGCCAAGATAGATTTTGTCATTGATGATGCTGCATTTAATGTGTGAGCGCCCGGCGAATGGCACGGTGAAACGTCGCCCGGGCATATTGGTGATAACCAGCTTGACGCCAGCGGCTTCAAGAGCCATAAGTGGCTCATAAACGTTGCGGAACGGAGTCGCCATTTTGGTCGGAATCGTATTGCGCCACAACAGGGGCCCTGGTCGAAAATGACCGTCAGATAAAAAGTTGTATGCATCAATTTGCAGTGTTATGTCCACGCCGCGTGTTGCGGCAGCGCTCAACTCGCTCAGGAGTGTCTGCATTAGCGTGCCATTTGCATCAAAACCCATACTGGCAAGAAGGACTCGATCGCCAGTCTCCGTGGTGGCAATGTCCTGAATAAGCTGCTCAAAATATTCGCGAGTTGCAAAAAAAGTATAGATGCCAGCCGGGACAGTGGGGGTGTGCGGCAAGTGAGTCATGACCCTATTCTAACAGACAAAACCCAGACAAACAGAGACGACCCCTGCTATACTATAACCATGAGAATTTTAGGTATTGATCCAGGCACCGGCATTTTGGGCTTTGGTGTCATCGATATTGCGCGCAATGGTAAGCCGCGGTTGGTAGACGCTGGTGTGATTCGTACGCCCGTTCACGAAGATGACTCCGTGCGATTGCTGACGATTTACGAAGAACTCACCGACATTATTGCTGCCAATAAACCGACTATGATGTCGGTTGAAAAGCTCTTTTTTGCCCGAAATGTTACGACGGCCATGACAGTGGCACAGGCACGTGGCGTGGTCTTATTATGTGGGATGCAGGCTGGCATGCAAATCTTTGAGTACACGCCAATGCAAATTAAGCAGGCAATTACGGGCTACGGCAAGGCTGACAAAAAACAGATGCAGGAAATGGTGCGTGTCCACCTGGAGCTTGCCGAGGTGCCTAAGCCTGATGACTGTGCTGACGCGCTGGCTGCTGCCTTGACGCACAGCCAGGTCGCCCGCTTCGCCTAGCAATCTGATGCCAACCTGTGGCATACTAGAGGTAAGATGATTGCAACACTAACTGGCCAAGTTGCCGAAAAAATTGCTGACATAGTGGTACTCGACGTTCAAGGCGTAGGGTATGGTTTGCTTGTGACCAGCGAAGACTATGGGCATTTAACCATTGGCACCCAATCCAAAGTCTATATTTACGAGCATATCCGTGAGCAATCCCACGACTTATTCGGATTCATGACGTTAGATACTAAACAACTCTTTGAATTGCTCCTCAGCGTAAATGGTGTCGGTCCTAAAATGGCACTTAACGTGTTAAGTGTCGGTGCGGCCGATGAGGTCCGAAATGCTATAGCATCTGGAGACGTTAAATTTATTCAGCAGGCTCAGGGCGTTGGAAAGCGCGTTGCAGAGCGTATCGTAGTCGACCTTAAAGATAAAGTTGGCCGAGTGGGCGTGGAGCTAGCGACCACTGGCTTGCTCCAATCTGACATGCTTTTGCACAAGGACGAAGCCGCCGAAGCACTGATTTCGCTGGGATTTTCGGCTCAGGATGCCGCAGCCGCATTGGCAACCGTTCCCACCACGTTGTCGACCGAAGAACGTATTAAGCAAGCACTTAAAGGCTAACGTATGGCAGTTGAACGCATTGTAAATACTGGTATTGTGAGTGACGACGATGGCCAACAGGAGCAAGAGCTCGAGAATACGCTTCGACCCAAAGATTTTGCAAATTACATCGGTCAAAAGCGATTAGTCCAGAACCTGCAGCTCGCAATTGATGCAGCCAAGAAACGCGGCGAGCCACTCGACCATATTTTATTGTATGGCCCTCCTGGCTTGGGCAAAACAACCATGGCAAACGTTATTGCTCACGAAATGGGTGCGCAAATTAAAATCACCAGCGGCCCAGCGATCGCCCATGGTGGCGACCTAGCAAGCTTGCTTACTAATTTGCAGGATGGCGATGTATTGTTTATCGACGAAATTCATCGCCTAAACCGCCAAGTCGAAGAAGTGCTGTATTCGGCAATGGAAGATTTCAAACTTGATATTATGATCGGCAAGGGTCCGAGCGCCCGCAGTATGCGCCTCGATTTGCCAAAATTTACGCTCCTGGGTGCCACAACGCGCACTGGTGCTTTGGCGGCACCGCTACGTGACCGCTTTGGCATGTTGCACCGCCTTGAATTTTACACACCCGACGAAATTCAGCAGATTATCAAACGCGCCTCGGTAATTCTTAATGTCCATATTAACGATGAAGCCGCTAGCGAACTGGCTACGCGTGCCCGATTAACGCCCCGTATCGCTAACCGCCTTCTAAAGCGTGTTCGCGATTATGCCGATGTTAACGGAGACGGGATCATCGACATGGTAATTAGCCACAAGGCCTTGGCGTTACTCGAAATTGACACACTGGGGCTAGATCCTGCCGACCGCATGTTGCTGACAGCGATTATCGATAGCTATCGTGGTGGGCCCGTTGGTGTAGAAACGTTAGCCGCTTTGACTGCCGAAGAACGAGGGACCATCGAAGATTTTTACGAGCCGTACCTCATGCAAATCGGACTTATCGAGCGCACGCCTCGTGGTCGAAAAGTTACCCCCAAAGCGTATAAACACCTTGGCCGCACCTATCCACACCAAACCGAAGAGCAAGCATCCGATAATACGAGCACAGATCTGATATAATACCTCCATCATGGACCAAGCACCAAACCCACAGAACCCCGACCAATCCAAGCTGCACCCAATGGTGGTGTTGCAGCCTGGTGAACGTGTAATCTGCGAAATCAAGCGCCATCCGTTCGGTATCATCAGCATGTATTTCTCCGGCGGCATTGCTATTGTGGTTGCTGTGGTTTTGGCAGCTTTGGCTCCACAATTTGCCGACCAGCTATCGTTTAGTGGCAACATTACTGCTATGGCGACCATTGCCGCGGGTATTGTTGTTATTGGCATTGCCTGCATGCTGTGGATTGCTAGCTCGGTGTATTGGCAGAACCGTTGGATCGTTACCGATGACAGCATTACGCAAATTATTCAGGCCAGTGTTTTTGGCCGGCGAGTCAGTCAGCTATCGATGGAAAACCTTGAAGATATTACAGTTGACCAGCAAGGATTGATTCAATCAATGTTCAATTTTGGTACTCTCAAGGCAGAAACTGCCGGTGAGCGATCTAAATTTATTTTCCCGATGTGCCCCAATCCCAACGCCTACGCACGCAAGATTTTGGAAGTGCACGAAGCGTTTTTGCATCAAGTCCGTCACCAGCCACAAGAGGTCAATCCAGTGACGGTCATGCAATCGCCCTATGACAAACCAAATTACCCGCAAGCTGCACCATCCCAGCCATCACAACAACAGCCGATTAGTCCCGCGCCTCCAATGTACGAAACGCAGGCTAACCAGCCACAACCCGTTCAGCCTCAGTGGCCGCAATATGCACAAGTTCCGCCACCACCATACCCTGGGCAACCCGCCAATTCTGCGCCAGCGGGAATGCGTCCATCGCAGCCGAATCAGCCCGAACAACCAACGGCTGGGCCATCTATCTGGAAGAGCTAGCTCGTCTACGCTTCAAACAAAAACACCGACCACGCTGCGATCGGTGTTTTTGTTTGTCCTGGCAGGGTCTATTAGTTCAGGCTGCCTTTGACGTACTTGCTGCCGCCCTCAAGTTTTGCGGTTAAAGTATACTGCGCACAGAGTTCTTTGACGTTGTCGCATGGTGAGCCATCGGATGCGGTTACCTGGTAAGCGAAACAGTTTTCGACAGGGTTGCTACTGAGGATTGCTGCACCATTGGCCGTACAATTCTTGTTATTTTTATTCCAATGCGGGTCGCTCAATGTGTTGGTTGCCATGTCTTTGAGGTTTGCTTTGACCCACGATGCGTTGTTAACGTTGGCGAGTGTTGGGTATTTACTGTATTGGGCGTAGTACGTTTCGAGTTGTGCCTGAAGTGTATCGATTCGTGATTGACGTGTACTATTGCGGTTCTTGGCTTGGACGCCGCTGTATGTAGTAAGTACTAACGTTAGTAAAACGCCAACAACTATGGTGACGATCAGGAGTTCAATGATCGTAAATCCGTTGTTTTGTTTGTGTAAACGCATGAAAAGGCCTGCTTTGGTTAATGTCTAGCCTAGATTATAGCCGTAAGTAGTCGTAGTCTCAAGCGGAGTGGCGCAAACTGCGATCAACCACGTGTAAAACATCTTTAATGGTAACGAGTCCGCGCAGTGCTTTAACCAGGCCATCGAGTGCCAGGGGTACGAAGCCCTCTTGAACGGCTGCTGCTTGTAGCTCGGAAGTTGTAACTTGCGGCGCCAGTAGTGCCTGCTGCAACGTTTCGCTCAATGGCATAACTTCGACAAGAGCAATGCGACTGCTAAAACCGGTGTGTTGGCATTTTTCACAGCCTTCGCGATTTGGTCGCCACAGGTGTGTGATGTGACTTTGCGTGCTGCTGGGGCGGCTATCGTTGCCAATTCCGAGCGCAATTGCTTGCTGCTCGAGCTGATTAACGCGACGAAATGCACTGGCTGTGGTGACGCCAAACACACGCTCTAATAGTTCGAGTTGTTCAGTTGTTAGTTCGTAACGCTCGCGGCAATGCTCGCACAATTGGCGCACTAAGCGCTGTGCAATAACGGTCCGGATGGTGCTGGCTAGCAAATACGGTGGAATACCCATTGAACGAAGGTGTAACAGGGCGCTGGCGCTAGAATCGCTGCGTAAACCAGCGACCACCAAATGCCCGCCCATGGCGGTTTGTACTGCAAGATCGGCGGTGGCTTTGTCGGGAAGGTTGTCGACAAGCAAGACGTTGGGATCTTGGTGGAGGGCTGCCTGCAGGCCACTGAACATAGTCAGACCAGCACGTGGATTAATAACGGTTTGACTGGCATGAGGAATACGATACTCAATTGATTCCTCAATGGTGGCGATATTGAGGGCAGGGTTGTTTAAGGCTGCCAGCATACTTGCTTCGGTTGTTGGTCGCCCGTGGTGCTTTGGTGCGCTTACGATTACCAGGCCATGACTACGAGCCAACGTTGCTTGGATGTTCTGGAGAGTGCTTCCCCAGAATCCCAATGAATCAAGCTTGAGCGGGTCACGGATCCGTGGCGCTAGATGTAGCACAGCTTTTTCGCCGCCCAAAACTGGCATTGTTGCCAATTTGATCTCGAAGGGCTGCTCATCTACCTGCGCAACAAAATGACCGGTTTGCGGCGTGTGTACATTGGTCGCGTCCAGGTGGGCTGACGTTTTAAGTTGGGAAATAAGCGCGTCCAAGGCTGCCCGCGTAATCTTGTGGGCGCCTTTTAGTTCGCCATCGACACGATAGCGAACTTGGACGTATTGCTCGTGAGGTTCGATGTGAATATCGCTGGCGTGCCAACGAATACCATGCTCCAAAAGGAGCTGGATCGTCTGAGCCACTTGCTCAGTCGTAAACTTCTCGGCGTTCCCCAATAAGCGCTCTATAAACGAATTCTTCCCATCCATTTGCACTCATTATATATAGAAGTTATGCTTGCCGCTACTGTTTTCTGCGGAATTTGTGGATTTAGTTGCAAATCGCACGAGTCTTGGCTATTATAGCGCCGCATGAAGGTGTAAAAATATACACGCATGTGCTTATTTCTGGTATACTATAAGGTGATCAGAAGTGACGGGTGGGGTAACAAATTCGGAGGGAACGACGCTATGGCAGATAAAAAAACTGATGACAAATTGATTGACGAAAAGGCTCCTGAGAATAAAGCCCCAAACGGCACGCCCGCTAAAGCTAAACAGCTTAACCAGGCATCCCCTTCAACGCAAAACGAGGGTAAGACTAAGGCCTTAGGTTTGGCACTCGACCAGATTGAAAAGCAATTTGGTAAGGGATCTATCATGAAGCTGGGCGAGGCAACTGGCCAAGCTGTCGAATGCTACCCAACTGGTAGTATTTCGCTTGACCTTGCGCTGGGTGGTGGTATTCCTCGTGGCCGTGTTATCGAAATCTACGGTCCCGAAAGCTCCGGTAAGACTACACTTACATTGCACGCTATTGCGGAAGTACAAAAGCGTGGTGGTACGGCAGCATTTATCGATGCCGAGCACGCGCTCGACCCATCATACGCCAAGCGTATTGGGGTGGATGTGGATAACTTGCTCCTTAGCCAGCCAGATAACGGTGAACAGGCACTTGAGATCGTCGAAACCTTGGTTCGTTCTAACGCCGTTGACCTTATCGTTGTCGACTCTGTAGCTGCACTGGTCCCTCGCGCCGAAATCGAAGGTGACATGGGTGCGTCGCTACCTGGTTTGCAGGCTCGTTTGATGAGCCAGGCTTTACGCAAGCTAACAGCGGTTATTAACAAATCAAAAGCCACAGTAATTTTCATTAACCAGATTCGCATGAAGATTGGTGTGATGTTTGGTAACCCCGAAACGACTACTGGTGGTAACGCGCTCAAATTCTACGCCTCGGTTCGCATGGACATTCGTCGTATCTCACAAATCAAGCAAGCGGAGGCGGTCATCGGCAACCGCACTAGGGTTAAGGTGGTCAAGAATAAGATTGCTCCGCCATTCCGTGAAGCCGAATTCGACATTATGTACAACGAAGGTATTTCCCGAGCCGGCGACGTGCTCGATATGGCAGTGGCTCGCAATATTGTAGACAAAGCTGGTGCTTGGTTTGCATACGGCGACCAAAAAATTGGCCAGGGCCGTGAGGCTGCCAAGCAATATCTTCAGACTAATCCCGATGTCATGCAGGAAGTAGCAGATAAGGTTCGAGTAGCAGCGAACAAGGAATAATAATGTGACGGCGACCAACCATGCGGTAACTGGTGCTGTTATAGCTCTGACGCTCAAGCGGCCAGAGCTCGCTATACCACTGGCATTTATATCGCACTTTGTGTTGGACGCTATCCCACATTTTGGCATTCACGAAGATGATGTTCTTAAGCGGAATGTCCATTGGCTTTTCCGCTGTGTCATGACCAGCGACGTTATTCTGGCCGTGAGTGCCTTTATTATTCTGCCAATCATTGGTCGCAACGTGGTCGCCTGGGGCTGGATTGTGGCTTCTATGACGGCTGCATTTACCCCAGATTTGGTGTGGATTGCCCGTTATTTTGAAGAGATGCGCACCAAAATATCGCGTCCACACGGTCGCTACGCACGATTTCACCAATGCATCCAATGGAGCGAAACTCCGTGGGGCCTCATTGTTGAGATCGTGTGGCTGGCTGGTGGCTTGGCCTGCGTCGCACTAGCATTATGAAAATTACGGATATCAAACAACAGGTTAAACGCCCCGAGCGCTATTCAATTTTTGTGGATGGTAAGTTTTCGTTTGGATTGAGTGAAAATGGCTTGCTTGAGAGTAAGATTTTTGTCGGAATGGAAATCGACAAGCACGATCTCAAGGCACTACAGTCAACGGCTAACACCGACAAGGCCTATGGCAATTCATTGCGATATGTGGTGATGCGACCCCGAAGCCTGTGGGAAATGCAGACATATTTGCGCCGCAAACAAGTTGAAGAACCAGTCGCCGAGGTTATTATCCAAAAATTGCAGGCGCTTGACTTGCTCAATGACCTCAAATTTGCCGAAGCGTGGGTTGCAAATCGTCGATTGCTCAAGGCTACCAGCAAGCGAAAGCTGCGCCAAGAACTACAACAAAAACGAGTATCCGAATCGGTAATTACCCAAGTGCTACAGGAGGACGAAACTGATGAACGAACGGTGCTCCGTGCATTGATCGCCAAAAAACGAGCGCACTACCCGGAAGACGCCAAGCTCATGCAGTACCTTGCTCGACAAGGGTTCAGTTACGACGACATAAAATCAGCACTGGGAAGTTACGAACAAGAGTAGCCTGCCCGCAAACTAGGCTACGGCTTTTGCGCCCGCAGGCATTTTTTCAAGCAAGTCCTGCACCACGATTTTTTTGTCGGTAACCTCGACAATTTGTGTTCGATCGATACCGAGATTTCCGCCTGAAAAATTCTTGAATAAGGGCTGTGAGACGTATAACTTTTGGATGTACATGCTGGCAATATCAATAGCGTAATCCTCGACTTTGCCAAGACGGCTTTTGCGTTGGGTGATAACGTGTTTGCCAATAAGCTGGAAATGCAGGGCGATAACTTTTTGCAGGCGCACCAGTTCGGTAGGTTCAGTGAGCACGTCGTGATCATTGATGACAATACCCTGTGGAATGAGGTCGCGAACATCCTGGTTTACTAAAATTAGTTGATTGCCCTTTTTGAAACCATCTTGACAAACAAAGCCTTCAATTCTGAGGGTGTTGGGGTTAATAATGGGCCATAAGGCAGTGGCAACTTGTGTGCCGGTGCGCAGGCTCATAACGGGTCGGTTAATAAGAGAATTGCTTAGCTGCAACATAGCCTTTAGTATAACGCGAATTGGCTGCTGAGACAAAAACACCGCAGCATTTGGGCTGGCTTGAGCGAGTGTTGTTAAAAGGTATGTGCAGAAATGACTTCGTACTTGCATTTTGGACGAGTCATTTTTACTATCCTGCCATGAACTATCGTCACCATTGTACGTCACACATACTTGCCATTGCATGCGCCTGTTTTATCCTGATATCTCAGGTGCATACTTCGGCGGATTCGGTTACGCCTACTGTCAGCACATCGCCTATCCTTATTACCGAGATGCAACCAGGAACTACCACGAGCGCCTCCCAAGAATTTATCGAGCTATACAACCAGTCAGTTTCGACTATCGACCTAACGCACGATGGCTGGCAGGTGCAGATAGCATCGTCCAAGGCAACAACCTGGTCGGGCGCCAAAGCTGTAAAGCTGAGCGGCCTTTTTTACCCAGGTACATATATGTTACTTTCGAGCACATATACTGCGACCGGCGATATAAAAAGCTACCTGCAAGATTACGCCAGTGCGCAGTTTAGCGCGGGATTAACAGCTACATCGGGGCACATCCGAGTTGGTAAAACTGCCGTGGCACCTGCGACGGGCTTACAATCTATAGACGCCCTGGAATGGAGCACGCACGATACTGCCAATGTACCAACCTCCCAGGCAATTGATGGCGGGTCGACGTTTTTACTGGACAGTAGCTTGGCTGCCGGGTCGAGTATTAAGCGCACAGTCGATAGTGACGGGTTTTTTGCGAATTCACTAGCTTCCAGTGACTCCACCACGGCACTTACCCCAGAGTTTTTGGTTTCGACATGCCCAAGTCCGACGGCAAATGACGTTGTGCCCATGCAGCTGCTCGACAGTACCGTTGTCGGCCCATTGGCCACAACTATAGATGTCGATAACCCGTCCTGTAGTGTGGACCCGACCGATGGATCGGGAGATGTCACTGGCGTGAGTCCTATTGTGCCGCCAACAACGCAGCCACCGGCGATTCTCATTCCAGACAGTCCTGAACCAGCTGTGGCGAGCAGTGAGTCGCCAGCGCCGACCATCCCAGTAGCGGACATAGGACTCATATCACCACAACTAACTGAATTACTGCCCAATCCTGGCGCACCTCAAACTGATGCTGCTGATGAATTTGTTGAGCTGTATAACGCTAATGATCAGGGTTTCGATCTGTCCGGATTTGAGTTGGCAACAAGTGCGACCAAAAAATATGTATTTCCAAAGGGTACAGTGCTACTGCCACACGCATTTAAGGCATTCTTCTCGGGAGATACGCATCTTAGCCTGTCTAATAGTGGTGGCCAAGTAACCTTGTATGATCCGCTGGGTGTCCGGCTCGATCAAACTACAACCTATGCCGCTGCAAAGGATAACATAGCCTGGGCGTTGGCGAACGGCACCTGGCAATGGACAACTCGTCCGACTCCAAATGCTCAGAACGCGATAGCTCAGCCGGTCACTAAAACGCTCAAGGCGACCACGTCTAAGACATCTACCGCCAAAACGGCAAGCACTAAGACTGCAACGACCAAGAAAAAGACGGCCACTAAAGCCACTGCCACGGCTGACATGGTCAATGCAAGCGACCTGCAACCAAATTCGCCGCTTCATCCGGTTACACTTGCAGTAGTGGGCGGATTCGCGCTACTATACGGGGCATATGAGTACCGACGTGACATGGCGAATAAGTTCCACCAGCTCCGAGGCTACCGAACGGCTCGCCGAGAAACTCGGCAGCAGCCTAAGGGGCGGTGAAGTGATTGAGCTAATTAGTGACTTGGGTGGTGGCAAGACGACCTTTGTGCGCGGCTTGGCTCGTGGCGCTGGTAGCCCGGACCGTGTGGCTAGCCCTACGTTTACGATTAGCCGTGTCTACGAAGCAGGTGCCAAGGACATTCATCACTTCGATTTTTATCGTCTTGGTGAAGCAGGGCTCATCGGTGAGGAATTGGCAGAGGTGCTGCATGACCCGCACATCGTTACGGTTGTAGAGTGGGCGGATATCGTTAAGAACGTGCTGCCACACAAACGTCTTACGATTACCATTGATAAAACACCGACCGATGGCCGCGACCTTACGTTCCGCGCCCCTGATTCACTCGAATATCTTGTAAAGGCGGTTCGGTCATGATTGTTCTAACGTTGCGTACCGATAAACCAGAAGCAGAAATTGGTCTTTTTGATGGTCAAACCAAGGTTTCCTACGAAGTTTGGGAAGCACATCGCCAATTAGCCGAGACAATTCATCACAAAATAGAAGGTCTACTCCAGCAAGCGGGCAAGCAATGGCAGGACGTCCAGGGTATTGTGGGATATGAAGGGCCAGGTAGTTTCACGGGTTTACGTATTGGTCTCTCGACAGCAAATGCCGCGGCCTATGGCCTGCAGGTTCCCGTCGTAGCTACGCAAGGTGATGATTGGATCGAAAAAGGCATCAATCGGTTACTGGCGGGCGAACAAGACGAAGTGGCCTTGCCATTTTATGGTCGCGATGCCAACATTACGGCACCTCGTAAATAATCCAAGCGTGGCGCCAAAGTGTCCATATTTTTGTATTCTTCAGCATAGTTGTCCTATGTGTATGCATTGACCGACCTGCGTAATTCGGCGTATAGTGAGGATGGATTAGTCTTATTTTCGACAACAATCCGTCTTAATCGATATCAATTACTAAATTCAGAATTCGACATTGATCGCCGTTATAGGCACCCTTCCGAAGTAGGCTAGAGAAGTGAAAGCGATTGCCAGAAGGAACCGTGCTGCCTGTTCGCGACCACATATGCGAAAAGAAAGGACACGCAAATGGACCCAATTACCATAGTGACCGCTGTGGCTGGGCTTGTTATTGGATTTGGCGCTAACACCGTTGTGACCAAAAAACGAGTCGGCTCCGCCCAAGACCAGGCTGAAAAGCAATTAGCAAAAGCTAGGCGCGAGGCCAACAAAACTCTCGATGAGGCCCGTGAAGAAGCTGCAAAAATCTCCGAGGCATCACGCAAAGATGAAAAGACTCGACGCAATGAACTAAAAGATCTTGAACAGCGCTTGGTTACCCGCGAAGAGACCCTTGATCGTAAGCTGGACGATCTCGATAAACGCACCGAAAAGTTGCGCCGCGGCGAAGTTGAAGTTGACCAATTGAAAGATGAAATTCGCGATATTCGTAAAAAGCAGCAGGATAAACTCGAAAAAGTTGCCAAGCTGAGCCGCCAAGAGGCTGCCGAAAAGCTAATGAAGATGACCGAGCGTGATATTCGCAACGATTTAACGGGTCTTATTAACAAATTGCAGGATGAAGCGCAGGACGAGGCAGAGGACCGCGCAGCGCTCATTATCGTGGGCGCAATGGAGCGTATGGCTTCAGAGGTTACTGCTGAGCGAACAGTCACATCAGTCAAACTCGATGACGATGAAATGAAGGGTCGCATCATTGGTAAAGAAGGTCGCAACATTCAGGCCTTGCAGCGTGCCACTGGCGTGGACATCATGGTTGATGACACTCCAGGGTATGTCGTTCTAAGCTCGTTCGACCCGGTACGACGCGAAGTTGCTCGTCAATCACTGGAGATGCTCATGAAAGACGGCCGTATTCACCCTGGCCGCATCGAAGAAGTTGTCGAAAAAGCTCAAAAGAACGTCGAAAAAGAAGTTACTCGTGCTGGTGAAGACGCAGCTCGTGAAGTTGGTGTTATTGGTATTCCAAAGGAAATTCTGCACTTGCTGGGCGAGCTCAAATTCCGCACAAGCTATGGCCAGAATGTGCTCAAACACAGCACCGAAATGGCGCATATTGCGGGTATTATCGCCGAAGAATTAGGCGCTAACGTTAAAATCGCCAAGTATGCTGCCCTGGTTCACGACCTTGGCAAGGCACTCACGCACAAAATGGAAGGTAAGCATCACCATATATCTGGTGAGATGCTTCGCAAATACGGCGCGCCAGAGGCTGTCGCTATTGCCGCCGAACAACATCACGATGACATGGAAGCTACCACTGTCGAATCACTGATCATCCGCGTCGTTGACGCCATTAGTGCTTCGCGCCCGGGTGCCCGCAACATCTCCGCCGAGAACTTTGTAGAGCGTATGAAGGAACTCGAAAACGTTGCTAACAGTTTTGAGGGAATCGAAAAATCCTATGCAATTTCTGCAGGTCGCGAAGTACGCGTCTTTGTTCGCCCTGGCCAAGTTGATGACCTGACCGCAATTCGTCTAGCCCGTGACATCGCCACTAAAATTGAGTCGACCATGCAATATCCGGGTACGATCAAGGTGAATGTTATCCGCGAAACCCGCGCTGTCGAATTCGCAAAATAGCACATACCGCGCAAAAGTCCGGCGCCTTCATAAGTAATCTAAACGGGAACTAAGGCCATGAAAGACTACAGCACCTACTTATTTGACTGGGATGGCACGCTGTCTAAAACCCTGGACATATGGGTGGCGGTCTTGCGTGAGCTCTTTGCCTCGTATGACATACATCCGACGGATAAGCAAATAGGCGCCGTGCTCGGTGATTGGCCAGCAACATTGGCGCTTGGTGTACCGCAGCAGAATCAGCAAAAATTCCGAAGTGATGCCGAAGCCAAGGCTTACCAGAAATACCTATCGCCAGAGCTATACGAGGGTGTTGTGCCGATGCTCGCGCGTCTTAAGCAGGCGAACAAAAAGTTAGCGTTGATCACGACCTCAAAACACGAGGCTATCGATATAGTGCTGGCACATCATGAGCTGGTGGATCTGTTTGATCTGATTATCGCAGGCGATGATGTCACGGCGCATAAGCCAGACCCCGAGGGCATTTTATGTGCACTTAAACACTTTGGCACACCCAAAGATCAGGCAGTTATGCTTGGCGATACCGACAAAGATTTGGGCGCGGCCCGCAACGCTGCCATCGATAGCATTTTGTTCTATCCCGCGTCCCACGAGCCACTTTACGAACGTCAGTATTTGCAGAGTCTTGAGCCGGTGCGGGTTCTATCGCACTGGGACGAACTTGCCTAGAACGAATGCTTCCCCTGGCCACAATCTGATACACGCGGTACAATACACCCATGCAAACCGAAATTGAAGCCAAATTTCTGAATATTGATCATGATGCGATGCGCGCAAAACTGACGAGCCTTGGGGCGTACCTAGAGCGGTCGGATCGTTTGATGCGCCGCCAAAACTATGACTTTCCTGATAAGCGGCTCAACGCCCTCCATGCTTGGGCTCGATTGCGCGATGAAGGTGACAAAATAACGCTGACGTATAAACAGCTCCAGGATCGCGGACTACACGGCACCAAAGAAGTTAATATTATTGTTGATTCGTTTGAGCAGGCTGACAAATTGCTGCAGGCTCTTGGACTGAGCGTCCATACTTACCAAGAAACGCGACGCGAGAGCTGGACTCTAAACGGTGTGCAGATTGAGCTGGACCAATGGCCCTGGATTAAGCCTTTCTTGGAAATTGAGGGTCCGACTGAAAATAGCGTACGCCTGACGGCTAAGTTACTAGGCCTAGACTGGGACGTAGCAGTACATGGCAGCGTCGAAATTGCCTATCAGGCAGAATACGATGTCACCGAAGCCGAAATTGATGCCTGGCCTGAAATCCTGTTTACACCGGTGCCGGATGATTTAGAAAAAAAGAGACGCAAATCATGAATATTTTATACTTAGGCGACGTTATGGCGGAGCCAGGCTTGCAACTTCTGGAACGCGAGTTAGCATCGCTGCGCCAAGAACTAGCCGTTGATCTGGTTATTGCTCAGTCCGAAAATTTATCAGATGGCAAAGGCATCAGGATTGCTGATTTTGAACGCCTGCAAAAAGCCGGTGTAGATTTTTGTACCGGTGGCAACCATAGCTTTAGGCGTGAAGAAATTTACCCATACCTTACTGATCCGGATCAGCCGATTATTCGCCCGGCAAATTACCCTGACGACATGCCAGGATTGGGATATAAATACGTCGAGACATCTGCCGGTAGTGTCCTGGTGGTCAGCTTGCTTGGCCAAATTGTTGGCAAGGACGCCGATTTGCCACTTAAGAATCCTCTGCAGCTCATCGACACTATTTTGAAGCAGCAAGCAGACACCAAACGTGCAGCGACGGTTGTGAATTTTCATGGTGATTTTAGTAGCGAAAAGATAGTTATTGGCCATTATTTGGATGGCCGTGTTTCGATAGTTCTGGGCGATCACTGGCACGTGCCAACCGCTGACGCGCGCATTTTGCCAGGTGGAACGGCGCATATGACCGATGTTGGCATGTGCGGCGCACTCGACTCGAGCCTGGGTGTGACCTACGACAGTATTATTCCACGCTGGCGCGATGGAAAGCAAACGCGCAATCACATAGAGACTACCGGTGAATTACAGCTTAACGGACTGCTGGCTACTATAGACGAAAACACGGGCCTTGCGACCCGCGTACAATATATCCGCAGAATCTATCCTGCGCACCTAGCTTAAGACGCGACTAGTCTTCTTTGCCGCCAAACCCGATCAGGGCAATGAACACGCTAACGAGCATATCGATGACGACAATGCGCATACCATCGAGCTTAGGACTGATGGCCATCAAAATGGCGCTACAAATCCAGATAGTGGCAATAACACCGGCGGTGTAGGGGTATTTGATAAATAGCAGTAAATCTTTAAGCATCGCTGGGTTTCTCCTTGGCTTTATTCATGGCTTTCTTGATATCAATACGCTGCAGTAATTGGCGGAAAAGCATCGGGTCTTTGACGGCAACGCGTTCCAGCCAGCGATTAACCACGTCTACGGCCTGCGAAGTACTGGGCATCCGTTCGGTCTCGGTAGCAATTTCCGGATGATCACGACGGACGCGTGTGGTGACATCTTCCAAGATACGAGGTAATACCTGGCGCATGCAGCCCATCGTTTCAAGGAGTGAAATGTACGTTTGCGCGGCGCGTAGAACTTCAGACGATTCCAAATGTACGACTAAGCCGAGGCGATTACCCTTGTTAACCATCTGGCTAAAGGCGCTTAACATACGGCCATCATCCAAAATTTGCTCCATATCGCGCGTACCAAGTGCGCTGTCGAACATGTTTTGTACGATGTGACCAACGGCTTTCATAAGATCGTTATCGGCAGCCGAATTGCTCTTGGTGGCTGCTTGTGTTGCAAAGCCACCCACGCTTGTAGACGCGCGCGATGGTGTACTGCTCATCTGTTGCATGCCCGGGATAAACGTGCTGAGTTTTTTGAGCGCACGGTACAAATCGTTCACGAAAAAGCGCATAAACTGCTCGAACATATTACCAACGGAGCCGTGCTGTCCGTACATTTGACCCCACTCGTTAAGTAAGCCATAAAACGCAGCTTTGTTGCGGGGTGAAGGTGCCGAAATACCAAAATCAATCAGACCAACTTGGTCGTTAGGTAGGAAACGAATATTTCCGGGATGTGGATCACCCTGAATCCGTGGCAAGTCAAACGCACCAGCAAGGAGCTCGGTGCCGAGCTTCTCGAGTTGCAGCTCAAGGTTAGACCCAAGCTTTTCGTGCACGTACTCAAAAATGTTAACACCGTGACTTTCCTTGAGGCGTAGTAGTTCAGCGCCAGAAATGCCATCGAGGTATTCTTGGACGATGATGTGCGGCGTACACAAATCCATGTAGGTTTCGGGGATTACGAGGTGCGGATTATTTTGATAGGCAACGTATAGCTCATGTGCGAACTGCGCTTCGGCAATGTAATCCGTTTCGCTGAGGGTAGCTTGGCGGAATTCTTTGATCGCTGTGTTCATTTTGATGGTGATATTGTCGTATTGCTTGGCGGCAAAACGTTTGCTAAACATGCTCAACAAACGTAAATCGTATCGCAAAAGCTCGCGGATCATGGGGCGCAATATTTTGATAATAACGCGTTTGCCATTAACATGCTGCCCGAGATAGACCTGCCCAAAACTACCAGCTGCAAACGGTTCAGGCTGAATAAGGGCAATCTGGCCGAGTTGTTCAGGGGTAAGCTCTTGCTGCAATATTGCGATGACGTCGAGTTGTTCGCTTTCCAGATTTTCGAAGATTTTGAGGCGATTTGGACTGTGCCAGCGCTTCATGATTGGTGTGCTGAACAACACGCCCTGCAAGAACTTAACGTATACGCCGCCTAAATCGACAAATTCATCGCAGACCAAATTGTACATTTCTTGCTCTTTGCCACGATTGCGCATGACATAGACTTTAGCACCAAGGCGTGCCAGGCGTTTGGTGCGATCGCGCTTGAGAGCGTTGATCGTGGGCTCGCTTTTGATCTTTTTGGACATGACAACTTCCTATCGTTTGCCGAAGCCGATTAGAAACAGGGCTACCGTAGAGATAATTGCTGAAAGATACAGCTCGAAAATATCGGTCGGATCGCGACGAGTAATGGCCATAAAGATTACTGCCACCCAAATCAACACAATGGTAATGAAAATTGATGCGTACTTCATCTCTATAAATAGTATACCACCAAAACCCGGAAAATCCACCTCTGATGGACAGGGAAGAATTAGTATGGCAATCTGTAAACTTTCTGGTATAATCTGATACGTACCCAGGCAATCGCCTGTGGGAATTTCGGGGATTGGCGCAGTTGGCTAGCGCGCGCGGTTTGGGACCGCGAGGTCGAAGGTTCGAGTCCTTTATCCCCGACCAAGAAAAAACCACCATGTGCAAACAGGTGGTTTTTTCTTGGTCCAGAAAAGGACTCGGTGAAGAATGGGCAAGGCTACCAGTGGTAGCGTTGCTACGAACAGAAAACGAGTCCGCTCGCCGTGATAGCAATCTGACAGTCATACCAGAATCGAGTCCTTTATCCCTAAAAAAGCAAAAGCCCGGGCGAACTGCTCGGGCTTATTACGTGTCGTAGTTGTTTCGAACCCCGCAGCGCATTTTGTCACATGAGTGACGTGTTTTTTGCGCTGCGGGGCACTCGTTCGTAGTAGCAGGTGCTACTTAGGGCGAGTTGTTCGAACGATCACTGCCCACGCGTTACCGGTGTTGCGGGTTGAGCTGCAGTAGCCGGTCGCGGAAGGTGGGATCCGGTGCGGTCAGCTCGAACGCGCCGGTGTGCGGGTCGATGTAGCCCCACTGGCCCTTGGTGCCGCGACCGCAGACCATCAGCGACATGGTCTTGCCGGGCTCGACTTCCGTGACTTCGTGGAAGACGTGGAGCGGGACGTGGTTCTGACCGCCTTCGGCGTGGACGCGGTCCTGGATCAGGGGCGCACCACTGTTGGAGCTGTCGTACCGGGTCTCGTTGTAGCTGCCGAGCAGTACGTGGGCCGTGAAGTCCCACGGGTGGTTGTGCGGCTTGGGCGTCTCGCCGGCGCGGAGGTCGGGACCGTACCAGATGTTCACCTTGATGGTGCTCTGCTCGGTCTGGTGCAGCGTGAGTTCGGCCTTGTAGCCGAAGCACTCGGGGTCCGGAATGAGCAACCACTTCTTCGGGTCGGTGAAGCTCCTCCAGGTGAAGAGGAAGTCCGGTGTCAGGTTCAGCTTGGTGATCGCCACCTCGGCACGCTCGAACATGTCGTCGCTGACCGTGAGGCCAGGGATGATTGGTACACGCATGGTTCAGGTTCCTATCTCGAGGACGTTTGGATCGAACATAGGTACTATACAATTTTACGGTCGTCCCCACAAATAATACTCGCCACAGAGGTTGCATATACTTATTTTAATGGTATAATATGCAAGACTTCAGAACATCTGAAGCACCTTGACAAACTGACAGTGAACCGAGATGAGAAATTGCCCCATTACCGTGTGGCGATTCCTCATCTTGTGTTCTAGAGAGAACATGAACCAAGCATTGCTTGGAGGCATCCGCCTAGAGGAAGCAAAAAAAGGAAGTGTGGTCACCGTGTCCGTTCTGGCTCTGATCGTCATCTACCTGTTCGTGGTGTTCGTGATTGTCGGCATGGTGCTCGCTGCCAACCAGAGGTCCGCCGTCGAGGCCAAGTTGCTCGACCCCGAGACCCCGTACGTGCCCGAGGTCCACAAGATGTCCGGCTTCGTCATCGTGCTCGAGCTCCTGGTCTGCGGCGCCTTCGTCGAACTCCTGTTCAACACCCACCTCTGGTTCCCGGCGGCTGTTGTGCTGGCTGGCGTTCCGCTGATCGTGGTGATCCGAAGCCTGTTCGGCTACGTAAGCCACTTCGATCAGGAGGTCTTCCTCACCAACCGCAAGGCCTCCTACCTCTTCGGCTTCGTGCTCGGACTGGTGGTGTGCTCCAGCACGCTCTTCTTCGCGTGAGCGAACGATGAGCTAGCGCTCGTACGAACAACCCAACGCGGGCGCGGTGATGCTTCCACCAAGGTCACCGCGCCCTACGCGCCCCCATCCATCCACCCCTCTACCTCTGTCCGTTTGTCATCCGCTTTCCACGAATGTGTGTTCGTGCTGATGAGTCAAAAGCGGAAGGATGAAATTTCTATGTTTACATAAGAAATTATATCCTGAGCATTTTGAGCTCCTACCGAAGGTATGAGTTCCGAAAGGACGAAAAAGCGAACGAGATCTTAGGTATGGTAGAATTTGCCTATCGGGGTGTGGCGCAGCTTGGTAGCGCGCAGCGTTCGGGACGCTGAGGTCGCGGGTTCAAATCCTGTCACCCCGACCATGGATTTGACGAATAGCAGAAAGTCTATACTCGAATATACTTAATAAAAGCTGTGTTTTCCTATTTATTCTGGCCCGACACTCGTGTACTATTGATCTAACTATACATACATGAGGGGATTTAGGGCTATGGAATCATTCGAGATTGATATGGGTACAGTAAAGCAAAAGCTCCGTTCGTTTACGCGCGTGCGTGCCGAGCGAGTTTTAACACTTCTAATTGCAGTTTTGATGTTTGGCACAATTTTGATGCCACCGATTTCTGCTTATGCCACCGAAGCTGCTGCTAGCACAGCTTCTACACCAACCGTATCGAGTGATCCGGTTAAACCCAACACGCATATCGCCAAAACTAATCCTGCTGACGCGACACCCATGAAAACCAACTATCCTGGTCCGATAGCGGCTACCCAATCGTCAGCTCCAGGTGCCACAGATGCTCAGCCGCTTAATACGGTGCTTTCGCTGTTGACCAAGCAGAAGACAGCGCCGGCAGAAGGCGTGCAGCCCAAGCCCGAATCACCTAAGATAACCGCGCACGAGCTGGTCAACGAACGTACTGCTAGCACGTCTGTGGTGCAAAATGCTGACGGAACGCTCACCAAAAAGCAGTTCTTTGGCTCGCAGTTTTACAAAAATAATGGCACGTGGACAACCATTGACCCTACACTTGTCGCCGACACAAACGCAGGCGATGCCACTAACGCCGTCACGCGTTTGTTTGGTCAGGTTGAGTCAGACCTGAGCAGCACCACCAACTTTACGGTCAAGGCCAATGATTGGCAGGCGCGCTTTGGTCCGAGCGATTTTGATGGGGGTATGGTTCGTGTCAAAAAGGGCACCAGCCAAATTGGTTTTACACCAATTAATGCCAAGCAAGTTGCGCCAGTTATCGGCAAAACCGGCGACGGTAAGCAAGTTGTGCATTACTATGACCTGTGGCCCGGCGTGAATGTCGACTATGTGGTCACCAATGACGAAGTCAAAGAAAACATTATTATCAAAGACAAAAATGCCACGAACCAGGTTAGTTTCAAGCTGAATGGCGCCGATTTGCAGCAGCAAAAAGTTGCCCAAGGCCAGGTGGCTGGCTATGACGTTAAGGGCGCCCTAGGCGACGGCTTTGGCATTACGCCTGTCAACCTTATTCTGAACAATTTTGGTTTTGTGAGCGACACGTCGGTTTTTAGCCAAAACTACAGCAATGGTACGCTAACAACCGCCATCAAGGAGGATTACTTGCAGTCGTTGCCGGCCAAGGCATTCCCGGCCGTCATCGACCCTAATTTAACCAGTTATGCAGGTGATCGTACAGGCGGTACCTACATGGCATTCAAGAGTGATGGCTATGTTTGTTACTCTAACCAGTGCAACATGTATGCCGGCACGCTCTATGATTCAAATGGTTACGAGCGTGACTGGGAAGGCGCAATGTACGTTCCGTATGGCCAGATTAGCGGTGGTGCCCTGCAATCCGCGACACTCCACTTAACGCAGCGCTCTAATGAAAGTTTCTGGACGGGAACATGGGATGCGCACACCTATGGTGTTGGGCACGCCACGTGCTTGACCCGCTATGATTGCTACGACGGTATTTGGAGTCAGGGCGTCGTAGCTGGTGGCTCTGGCAATATCGACGTAACCAATCTGTATCGTGATCGAATCACTAATAACGATTTCGGTGCATGGATTCAAGTCGTTTCGCTTGATAATTCAGACTCAAGCTTTAAGAACTTTGACCCATCGGGCACCTACGTATCGTTCAATTACACCGGAAAACCAGCAGCGCCAAGCTTCACGACGCCAGTGAGCGGCCAAGTGTATGTTGACCCACAGGCATCGTTCTCGATCAGCCCAATGACAGCACCCGATGGTGTTACGCAGCTGCAATATGAGACATTGGTGAGCAATGCGCCGGGCGCCAGCGGCACGGTTATTGATTCTGGCCTAATGGCTTCCAGGCAGTGGACAGTGCCAGATGGGTTATTGCAGGACGGATCAACCTACTATGTTCAGGCTCGAAGTTATGATCCGTCCACGCTGACCTACAGCGATTGGGGTACCTCGATTCCGTTCAAGATTGATATGCGAACCGGCAAAGACAACACCCAGACGTTTGATTCGCTTGGGCCAGTTAACGCCGACCTTGCGACGGGTAATGTCAGCACAAGCGAGAGTAGCCATAGTACGGCGGCCTTGGGTGGCACGATTGGCGTGAGCCTCAATTACAATTCAGCTTTGCGTTCACGGAGTGGTTTGGTGGGTGAGTACTGGAATATTCCGGCCAACACACCATTCTCGACGACTGTACCAAGTAACGCTGCGGTTGTAACACGTCCCGACCAGAATGTCGACTTTGACTGGGCATCAGGATCGCCGGCAAGCAATGTTAGTAGTAGCTGGTTCTATACCCGATGGTCGGGCTTCTTTGTAGCCCCCACCTCGGGCACATTTTACTTCGGTGGAATGTTCGATGACGCGCTAGCTATCTATGCAAATAACAACAATATTAACCTTGTGCCGGGTAGTGGCGGAAACTGTTACACGACTATCTGTTACGGATCTGGCGTTACGCTGCAGGCCGGTCAGGTTATCCCGCTGAGCGTACTGTACGAACAGGCCACGGGCGCAGATTACATGCACCTGTACGTCAAAGGTCCGGTTGCCGAACAGGTTGTACCAAATGCCTGGCTGCAAAGTGGCGTCCGGGATATCGCTAACCAACACGGCTTAACAGGACGCTATTACAACGATGACGGCACACACAACTTGGATAGCACCACCAAAAGCATGTACATGCAGCGTGTAGATCAAAATGTGAGCTTTGATTGGGGTCTGGGGTCGGCAGTGCCCGGTGGTCCAACCGATAACTTTATGACCCGTTGGAGTGGCTACTTCACTGCTCCGGTGAATGGTAATTACCAGTTTGGTACAAAGGCAGATGACGGCAGTCGCGTTACGGTCAATGGTACGCAGTTGCTCAATAACTGGCAAGATACACCCAATCTGGAAAACTGGGGCGGATCCATCAGCCTTACAGCGGGCCAGACGGTACCAATTGTCGTTGATTATTATGAACATGGCGGGGGAGCTGCCATTGCATTGGAAGTGCAGGGCGCAGTAGCGGCCCAAGTTGTGCCAACCAGCTGGTTGAGCCCCAAGGCGCAGGTTCTG
>JBNQGE010000019.1:0-75222 GCA_050436805.1 Candidatus Saccharimonadota bacterium | reverse complement strand
AGCATAACATATTTTGATTATTTTAGCAATGCGCCGTTAAGCGAGGAGAGAAACAACTATCCAATATCCCGTCGCGAATAGCCAATAAGAGCAGCGGCAGCGCCCAAGATAGTAGTGCCGAGGAGGTATACAAGCAGCCCCAGCTTAACATGGCCGCTTAATAGCCCAACCGTATCGTAATAGTGATACGGCATGAACTTTGCGGGAATTTCCAGCCAATGCACCAGTCCGGCCAGCGACGAAATTGTGTAGCCGCCAAATGCCAGTACAATTGCGATGCTGGTAGCAATCTTGCGCGTCAGCTGGCTGGCAGCCATGAGTGCAAAGGCGATCACCCCGAACGATGCCGAGAAGGCGAATGACAACAGATGCGTCATCAGTAGATCAATCTGGCTAATCTTAATACCAGCAAAATGAACCGTTGCCATGGTAACGACGTAGGTAAGCATACAGACTGTAGCCATCACGATCAGCCAGACGATTGCTTTGGAGCACAGTAGCCGCCGTCTGCTAACAGCTCGCGCCAACGTGTATTCAACTGTGCCGTCGTTCTCGTCGTGATTCATAAGGCCAGCTGCTAATGTCGTAGCCATAATGATGATCAGAATAGGTAGTAGTATGTAATAAATCTGAGAGCTCATGTAGCCGATGGGCGAGAAGAAATCACTACCCCCAAAGAAACCGCCGGCCGACGATGAGATGCTATCGAATGTGGAGTTGAGCTGCTTGGCGTCATGACCGATGGCCTTGTAGGCCATCACGGTTACGGTGATCAGGCTGGAAATGCCGATTGCCCACCACAGAATAAAAAAACGTCGCCGCTTGAGTTCCCATGCTACAACTGCCCTCATGATTGCGTCTCCTCATCATAGAACTGTAGAAATTCGTCTTCTAGCCCATGTTGGCTGGTTGTCATAGACACAATGGCATAATGCGAGATTTCCGCGAGCGCCTTTTCGATGGTATCCGCCGGTTCAACGGTAAGCGTGGCCTTGCCAGTATCAATAACCGTAAGTGCAGGACTGACTGCTAGTTTGGCGGTATCTTTCGTATGTTTTAAGGTAATGCGCCATCGCGGTTTTTGCGTAGCAATAATGCCGGTGGCCGAACCCTCATATACAAGCATACCTTTGCGTACAATGCCAATGCGGTCACACATGCGGTCGACTTCTTCAAAGCTGTGACTACTCAAAAGTACAGCCGCACCACGCTCACGTACTTCGTTAACCACTTGGTAAAATTGTTCTTGCATAAGCGGATCAAGGCCGCTAGTTGGCTCGTCGAGGATAAGAACATCAGGCTGATGCATAAATGCTTGAACGATACCTATTTTTTGTCGGTTACCTTTCGAGAGTTGATTCATCTTTTTGTCCAACTGGGCACTGAATCGACTGGTGAGATGCTGCATATAGACATGGTCAACTTTACCACTCAGTTTACTAAGATAAGTCAAGAATTCTCGCGCAGTAACATCTTTTGGTAATACAACGTCGCCTGCTAAATAGCCGACGCGGGCGCGGAGGCTTGCACCACCTTGCAAGTTATCTTTACCGAACAGTTGAATCGTGCCCGAGCTCGGCCGGATAAAGTCTAGAATCATGCGAATAGTAGTTGTTTTGCCGGCACCATTTGCGCCAAGCAACCCGTACACTTCCCCAGGCTGAATTGCCAGCGACAAGTTGTGCACCGCAGGAGTCTTTGAATGCCCATAATATTTTGTGACATTTGCGATTTTTATTGGCATAACCATATACCCAATATATCACGAAGCGCTAGCTGTTTTGCGTGTCGGACATTCTAGCAATAGGCGGGTTGTATGAGATTACTGCTTAGGATGAAAATTTTTGGACGTTCGTTCTCTGTTAAACTAAACTGACTTGAACTTTATTTTGACAAAACAAAAACCACGACATCTGTCGTGGTTCAATTCGTTTCAATTTGGTGCGGACGAGAGGACTTGCCTTCTGGTTGCAGTATATTTCCCCCAGAAATATACTCATTCTTCATCAAGTCCTTCTTGCCTACAGATACAAAAAAGACCAGAAGATCTGGTCTTTTTTGTATGGTGCACCATACAGGACGATTATAGAACTTTAGCTGAACTTGAAGGTGTTAGTGTTGTAAATCTGTATGTGGAAATCAACGAGGGCAAAGACGGTGAATAGCCTACTATCCTGACATGTCTATTACAAGAAGCCCTTATGCCGCGGAGATTAAGGAACGCAAGACGATTTGGCCGGCCGCCAACGGAGTATCGGTGGCCATTGCCTCAGCCCAAACATTATCAATAATATCAAGATTAGATGCGCCTAACGCTAAAGCGACAGCTTGATTGGGATCATCGCTGTGAAACATTAGTTCACTGTAGTGGTCGGCCATAGTATGAGCTGCTGAGGACAGGTCAGTGCCACGGGCATAAAAGACCGTGTGCGTATCAACGGGTCTGGCAGAAGAAAGACTAAGCGGCAAAGCATCGGCCTTCGCCAGGAGCTGCAAGTAGTCATCCTCTGCGCGATGAGCGGTTGCTGCATCAGCTGTTTCTGCAATAGTGTTGACCGAGCCCACCATTCTCCCTAAAATCTCACCGCTGGTTTCGCGGAATCTATCAAGAGGATCATTCCCAGCGCCTAGAGAGGTGCCCGTAAAGAATTTGGGGTTTTCTAGAGTCCGTAGCAGGGATTGGCGAGCCAAGTCTCGGCGCTTCTCGAGAGCCTTCCGCTGCCGCTCGTAATCGATCTCGGATAAAGTAGCATCCGAAATAAACGGTTCAAGGTCTGCAGTATATTGGCTTTCTATAGCTTGAGCAGTGGTCTGTTGTGCTAATGCTCTGCGATTCGTCCATTCCTGATGGCCACGCAGACCGGGAACCTCGGTCTGAAGAACGCTAAACGTCTTGCCACTCTTTACTAAATATGCCTGAAGTGCTGTCCATCTGGCAGCATTGACAGGAAGATGTAGGTTACTGATTGCTATGCCAGACTCGGGCGTTCGTCTGGCGCCCTGGGTATATGCGCGCACATGCCCATCGGGAGAAGTAAAATGATGCTCAGGCTGACGACTTAGTATGCCGCTATGGCGCTCAGTCGTTCCGCCGTAAAGCGTCTGCATATCTTTCAATGCGTTCTCGGGATTCAGCGCACTTGCGCTGGCAGCTTCCGCAATTCTCATAGAGAATTATTTTAACATGAAAGTGTTGTTAGCACAAGAAGCCAGATATTTTATGCACTTGCCTCACGTTTGGCGGTTTGATTGAGCTTGCCCAGCACTTTATCCATAGCGAGCATAAGTTCCTTGCTAGTGTCTTCAGATAGCGTGCTTAGCTCATCCGATTCTAGGTCATAACGTTTGCCGAGTAATTCTTGTGTTGCGCTGTCTTTGCCTGTTTCATCACTTATTAGAATCCAGGTTACTTGGCTTGTGTCGTCGTGAAGAAGCTGGGCAATATCCTCTCGGGTTATAGCTCCTGCTTTCTCAACAAGCTTTTGCGCGGCAGCGTAGTCTACGCCGTAGTTTAATGAAATACCGTTGAAGCGTTCGTTGCCACTTGAGTCAAGCTTGGTTTCAATGGCCTTGGTTCGCATAACGCCCGAGTTGGCGTTGGCTTGCGCTTGAACATCAATTACTACCTCAAGGGTGTCTGATTCGGACTGTGTTGATATGAAGCCAGCACCTGCATCAGCTTGGCCGTCTGGGCGGCGCGTGAAAACGTCGGCCCATGTTTCCATTTTATCTTTGAGCACGGCGCTCAAGGCGATAAGTTCATCAGCGATTTGTTTGGTGGATTGGTTGAATTCTGAAGTCATAGTAGCAGTATAGCAAAAACAGCCCGAGCATGAGGTGAGTAATTGTCAACGTCGCTTAGTCGTGAGTCTCTGAGCATGATCTAGCCATATTACAGGTTGGAGATGGAGTCACGCGCGACCCCTGTTATCATATTGACTTAGTTACCCATGCAAGTCCACGCGAAGGCGGTGTATTCCAAAACATAGACTACGACTGGCATATTGCAGAAGATGCACCCGACCCAACTATCGCAATTCGCGCAGCACCTGGAAGAATGGCACAGCACGAATTGCTCGACAACGGAGAACCTACCTTGCAGTTCGATTTTCCTAGGACTAGCTACTCGAAGGCTCTTATTGTATTCCAGAGCGAGGCCCATCCAGTACTTCAAATCCTGTTGAGTCCAAAGAGGACTTGAACTTTATTTTGACAAAACAAAAACCACGACATCTGTCGTGGTTCAATTCGTTTCAATTTGGTGCGGACGAGAGGACTTGCCTTCTGGTTGCAGTATATTTCCCCCAGAAATATACTCATTCTTCATCAAGTCCTTCTTGCCTACAGATACAAAAAAGACCAGAAGATCTGGTCTTTTTTGTATGGTGCCGCAGAGAGGACTTGAACCTCCACGAGCTTGCGCCCACTAGTACCTGAAACTAGCGTGTATACCAATTTCACCACTGCGGCAGATAACAGAGGTAATTGTACCCGGTAATGCGTTTTTACGCAAGACCCCAGCCGCGAGTGATCTATACTAGACACATGAAACACGTCACCGATACGCCACCCATCAATCCATATAACGCACTACTCGCAATTGTCGAGTCGCTGAACCGTCGATTTCCAAAGGGCGAGAACCCTTTCCAGCAAATAACGCGCTTGTGCGAAGAGGCTGGAGAATTGGCACAGGCGGTTAATCACCGCGAAGGCTCTGGCGTTAAGTTCGAAAAGCACGGCGCTCCGGATGATCAGGAATTTGTAAAGGAGGTTCAGGACGTGTTGTGTGCGGCACTGGATATCGCACGCTACTATGGTCTTTTGGCTGAGCTAGAAAAATCGATCGAGGAACGCTACCACGTACACCAAGCAGAGAATTTCAACAAATCGTAAGTGGCCCGCGGCACTTACGCTGTAAGTTGTGCTATGATTGATGTTAGTGATTCAAAACAGGGGTAACGACATAGATGAGTAAAGTAGCGCACTATCTGCAAGAGCATTTATTGGGTGAGGTTATGACCTCGCCGGATGCCCGCCGATATTTTGCAACTGATACGAGTGTCCTCACTGTGGCGCCAGCGATGGTGGTCTATCCACGGAACGAGGCTGATGTACGAAAGACCGCGCGATTTGCTTGGCAATTGGCCGAGCGTGGTCGCGTTATCCCGATTACAGCTCGCGGCGCTGGCACCGACCAGGGTGGTGCCGCACTTGGTGCCGGCATTATTATGGCGTTCCCGGCGCACATGAATCGTATTTTGGAACTTGATGATAAAAGCGGCGTCGTGGCGGTTGAACCAGGCGCTAACTATGGCAAGCTGCAGCAATCTCTTAAGACGCACGGCCGGTTCTTGCCGCCATACCCAGCCAGCCTCGAATATTCCACCATTGGTGGTGCAGTTGCCAACAACGCCAGCGGCGAAAAGAGCTTCAAATATGGCGCCACCCGTGATTACGTGCGCGGTTTGCGCGTGGTACTCGCAAACGGTGAAGTAATCGAAACAGGACGTTTGGCTAAGCGTGATCTTGCAAAGAAACTGGGGCTTACGTCGTTTGAGGGCGAAATGTATCGCGCCATCGACGCTCTAATCGAAGAGAACACCGAGCTTATCGATAAAATGGAGTTGGAAGTTACCAAAAATACTGCCGGATATGCACTGAGCCAAGTTCGTCAGCGCGATGGCTCATTTGACCTAACGCCGTTGTTTGTTGGGTCGCAGGGCACGCTCGGCATTGTGACTGAAGCCATTATGGACACCGAATTGTACAATGCACGTCCTGCATTGTTTGTGGCGCATTTCAGCACGATTGATCTTGCCCAAAGCGCTATTTTAGAATTGCGTGGGTTGTCTGATGGGCCTAGCGCCATCGAAATGGTTGATGATCATCTTTTAAATCTTGTTGATAAAATCAATCCAAACCAAATTCACGATCTCGAAAAGCCATTCCCGCCCGTCATGTTGTTTGTGGAATTCGACAACCCAGAACGTGCCCAAAAGAAGGTCCTCAAAAAGGCCGAAAAGATTCTTGATAGATATGCATCGAAGGTTACCCTGGAAATGAACCCAGCAGCGCAAGATGAATTGTGGGCAATTCGTCATAGCTCCGCAGTTGTTACGAGCCATACCGAAGGTCGTGTCAAGGCGTTACCGATCATCGAAGATGGTGTTGTTCCGCCGCAGCGTTGGGCTGAGTATCTCGAAGAAATATATAAGTTGTTTGCGCGTAATCATCTGCAAGTTGCGGTATGGGGTCATGCCGGCGACGGTAATCTGCACGTGCAGCCATTTTTGGATTTGAGCCAGGTTGGTGATCGGCAGACAGCGTTTCGCTTGATTGATGACTACTACACGATGCTTATCGAGCTTGGTGGTAGCACCAGCGCAGAGCACGGCGACGGACGCTTGCGTGCGCCCTATTTGCGTAAACTTTATGGCGATGAAGTATACGGCTTGTTCCAGAAAATAAAGCAGATATGCGACCCATATAACATTTTGAACCCCGGCGTTAAAATTGATGTTGAGCTCGATGATGTTAAGCGCATGATGCGTTCTAGCTACACCATCGAGCATTTGTCCGACCACTTGCCGCGCTCTTAATCTGGCGGTTGTGCGATAATTTTGTTTACCCCTTGAATTTTAGGGTCAAAAATCGTATCATATGAAGGCTAGTTTTGCGGACGTGGCGGAATTGGTAGACGCGCTACCTTGAGGTGGTAGTGGCCGAAAGGTTGTGGAGGTTCAAGTCCTCTCGTCCGCACCAAGATAGAATTACAGATATAAAAGTGTTCCACGGCTCAAACCAATGAGCATCAATGTGGAACACTTTTAGATTCTTGTGAAGATAGAGAGCTATAATTAGCAACTGTATAGATCAGGCCTACAGAGATGCCTGGGGCGTATGGGTGCCGCAAACTAGCCATGACCAAAGTTAGATTCAGCTTTATGAGCAGCTCTAGCCTTTATCTAGTGGTGAGGTTGCCAAGCTAGAATTATAGATTAGAAAAAACCCGACCCCTGCTTGGGCTACGTACTTTTTTAATCCTGTATCAATTTTCATAAATTGATATAATAGTAGAATATGCCTATAAAATCTAGTAAATTAGTGAGACATTCGGCCTCCTTTCTTTATGCAGGAAAAGAGATACAGTGTAGTTTTTGGTCAAATGACACACCAGGAACTACTCCAGATACTGTACTTTTTCTAGGAACCGGTCAAGTTGGCAAAATTCCCAAATGGATTGCAGGTAAAACTCCGTTCGGCGTTGTAGTGGTTGAGGGTTTGCCGCATTGGCATAGTGATCCAAGTGGCGAAGACCTAAAAGAGTTCACTCAGCTATATACAGAAAGTGTCTTCCGAGACGTATTAGATAAATTTAGAACTACACGTATGCATATAATCGGAGTTTCTCAAGCTACGCCGGGTACTGTTTGGTTAGCAAATAGTATGTCGGAAAATATCAAAAATGTGGCCCTGGTGCTACCTATGGGTTTAACGACAAATATTTTGGGCAGTACGGACAGGGAAAGATTTAAGGAATTGCGTAAGAGAAGCATTCAAACCCTATTGCAGCCTGGTCAGTCGCCGTTTCATGATTTTCGAAATATTTATATTGCGGCGCTGCTGACCAAGATAGTTGTGGCTGGTATCCCAAGCGGGTCGACAGTTAATAAATATACCGCGGGCATCTCGCAAGACTTACTAGCGGATTTTGAGTCGCTGATTGCCACTCAGGAAAAATATAAACGACATGTTTCACTTCTAATTGGTGCCGAGGACAAGATCTTTCCTGCTCACGAGATCAAACAGGCGCTTGCCGAAGCGGCTCTTGATAATGTGGATATGCTAGTAGTTCCTAAATTGTCTCATTCATCACTGGCTATAAAATCAAGTCAACAGGTTGTCGATCAGGCGATCAACACCGTCCGAAATGTAAAGCTGGCAAATGAGCTGTAACAGGCTTTGCTACAGGCGGGACGTCCCTATTTCGCTTCGGAGCTAAGAGTTAAACTTGAACGTAGAGATTACTTGCATTAAGCATGATGTTCACACTTCTCAGTCTCAGGTTCAATGGTATGAATCTGCTGGTCGTAGAAAATCCAGCCTAGACCAACTAGCTTTTGATACATCAAAACTAAACTAGGCTCCAAAGTGTTCCACGACAGACCGATGTGGTGCACCAATCTAAAAGACCAGGCTTTTGTCTGGTCTTTTAGATTCCTGTTAAAGATTGAGGGCTTGATGGTGAATTTGGAATAGCGCCAGTGACGCTATTTCTTCCAGCAGAGAACAAGCCCTCTCTGCGGCACCAAGTCGTCCCTAGCAAGAATATACATTCTATTTTACAATTTGCTTCATGAGCGAGATAACAAGTGATAGAAATGGCATAGACCGTAGCCGCTATACAGAACCTGAACTTGTAACACTTGCCGAATCTGGTCGTTTACCTGGTTTTCTCGAGAGCGCAACGTATGATCCTGAATTATTCGATGGCACAGCATGGCAGCCGGTTCTAAATGTTGCATTTACCCATATATCTCCTATGGGCGCTGAACCCATGTCACGTCAGGCGCAGCTACATGTCCTTACCGCTATACGTAAACGCGAGACAAATGAGACTCATGCAGATGTCGTAAGCACACCGACACGTCGTATGACAACGGCATCTATTCTGGGGATTATTGCCAGCAAGGCCCCATACTGTAATACGCCCCAAGGCCAGTCGTTCAAACTGACGGAAGTAGATCCAGCACAACCACAGGTTATTGCTACATTTGACCCTGCACGAGTCGGTACGAGATTTGGCTGAAGCTAAACTGGATATGTACTCGACTGGGTCTAAGCTTAAAGACACACGTATAGATAACTCCGGCACTCAAATAATTGGTTATCTAGGCGGATTTGGTGTCTCTGCAACCCGGATGATTGGCGGATCTAGCTATGTCAGCGATACGGCAGATGGTGAGCCACAGTATGAGCCGATTATTATGCTCGGTACTATATCGTCTGCGGGTATACTTCCGCTTACTTTTCCCTCGGAAAGTGAGGATTATAGGAATATTAGCTGGACGCCTTTGGAAACTTTTGCCGAGAATGTCAGAGATCGTAAAGTATCAGAGCTTGTAGTGGCAACTGAGTGGGATGAAGTATACGCATGTGTCCGTGGATTATGCCTAGCTACAAGCGTGTCCTCAACTCTCAATATGGGTGACACCTGGCTACATATGGGATATAGGAACGAGGGCGATATTTTTCGTTACTATAGTTGCAACCCACAACTTCCTTCTACAGCACCATTCGTTGGGATGTTATAGCTTTTGGGGTACATCTTCTACCGTGGGATGTATTCATCTTCGTCCACATCGAAGGCGGCATGATTTTCTACAAAATAACACCTTTCAGATCGACTAGAGTTCTATGGTCGTCATCTTTTCTGCCAGAATCAAGTCCCCCCGCGGCGTCTTCCTGCAGTCAATTCCTCTCTGACTCTCTATTTTCAGTTATTCTTGTGCTTATATTCAGCTTACAGCGGTACGCTTGTGTTTAGCACATAATATGCACCCAAGGAATAAGAGTACTTATGCTGCAAGTACGACCTACATTATTCTATACCGTCGGCTACCCCGGCGCCGGTAAAACAACCTTTGCTCGAAAACTTTCGTGCGAGCTAAAACTTATCCATCTTTATGGCGACAAAGTGGGCTACGAATTATTTGGTCGGCCCAATTTCTCAGCGAATCAAATCGAACTGGTGCACAGCAAAATGAGCGCACTGGCAAGCTACCATTTAGCACAAAATACATCTGTACTGTACGATTGTCTGAACAGCACAGTTCACCAGAGAGATAAACTTCGCCTGCTTGCAGGCAACCGACAAGCCATTGGGATTTGGATCGATACACCCCAAGACATCGCTCGAAAGCGGGCTGGTAAAATTCGCATTAGCGAATTTGCCGAAAATTACTTCAGGATGATCCCAGACAGCCTATTTGACAGATACCTTGCGGTATTTGAGGCCCCAGGCTGCAATGAGAAAGTACTGCGAATCTCGGGCGCCGAACCTTACGAAGCGCAACTCGCCGCTTTTACTGCTCAGCTGCAGACAATGCTCTAAAACGCTCATCCGCGACTTAATTATCGGTTGTATCGGCTTGCGATACCGGAACCTGGCGAATCATCCATTGACTAACGCTATCGTACCGATCGGCGGGCACGTTCATGTAATGTTCCTTGAGGCCAAACAGTGGGCCACGAGTGATGTACAAAAAGCGCGGCTGATACATGCCAAGTGCCGGAGCGTCACCCTGCCACGATTGCAAGAATGAGCGATATTTAATAGCTCGCAGGGCTGGATCGGTACGAGTGCGCCCAGCCTGCAGTGACGCATCAACCGCACCAGATTTGTACTCCGAAAAGTTCAAGCGCGTGGCGCCTAAACCATCGATCTGCGTACTGCTCCAATAAGCATACACATCTGGGTCGGCGCCGATAGAAATGCCATACAGTAACGCATCGTAGTTATGGAACGTTAGCGTACTTTGGAAATCAGCCGTTCCCTGCAATTGCACGTCAAGATCGACTCCCGCCTTGCGCCACTGTTGCTTGAGTGCAGCAGCAACTTTGGCGTATTCGGTCGTATCTTGAGCATAGAGCTTAAACGTGAGTGGTTGATTTGCCTTGGAGCGAATGCCGTCAGTCCCCAGTTTCCAGCCATCGGCATCGAGCGCCACATTCGCAGCCGCAAGATCAAATCCAGGCTGTGCGAAGCTAGCATCATAGCCCAATTGACCTTGCAACAGTGGTTCCGTCACTGCTTTGGCGGGATACCCAAGCGATGTAATAATTGCCGGAACGTTTGCGGATTGCACCAAGGCCTTACGAACAGCCGTATCGCTCAAAATACCGTCAGTTGTTCGGAAAAAGGTCATTACGGAGGCCGTTAGTGGCAAGCTATAGCTATGCACATCTGCATCGCCACGAAGTTTTGCGGGAACTTCATCCAGGCCCGCCATAGCGTTAATCTCTTGGTGTTCGAAGGCCGTCACCATATCGCTGTCGGCTCGGTACGAATGGACCACAAAACTACCCAACTTCGGTGAGCCAGCATGATATCGCTGGAATGGGTCGAGCGCGATCCGTTCGTTGCGGTTATCGGCAGAATCACCGGTAACTTCGATAGCACGCCACACAAATGGACCCGCACCCACAGGGCTACTAGTGTTGAATGGCACGGTGCGCATCTCATCCATCGGGGTGGTGCCAAGGATGTGCTTTGGGATAATTCCGGTAGTCAGTGAGTATGGAAATGACGCAAGTGGATCTGGCAGTGTGAAGGTAACTGTTGTTGCGTTGAGCGCGGCAACCTTAATACCCTGCCAGCTAGCGGCTAGCGGCGACTGTGCATCAGGGTTTTGGATAACGTTAAATGTATATACGACATCAGCTGCCGTTAGCGGCGCACCGTCTTGCCAGGTCAAATTCGGACGTAAATGTGCCGTGTACACCGTATCGTCAGCATTAACTTGCAAGGGACCGTCGGCCAAATCACCAACCAGCTGGTTGTGGTCATCATAGGTGTACAAACCAGCAAAAATAAGTTTCGAAACAGCTTGATCGACTGATGACGTTGCGTATACGGGATTAGCATTCGTAAAAGATCCGACAATACCCTCGTTAAGAATACCGCCAGGAACAGGCTGTAGGGTTTGGTAATAGCCGCCAAGTGCCCGAATCTGCACAATAGTTAAGGTGCCCACCATAATAACGAGCAAAAGCCAGCCGGCAACAAACCGGCGAACTTCGCGCAGGCGCTCCAAACGGCGGAAAAAATTTCGCTCTAATTGTTCTTCGGTTTGAACACCAAAGGCCTCTACCTGGCGCTTTCGGATACGAAAACGACGGCGGACACGAAGTTTGAAGGCACGACTCACCATATGGCCAAAAGCCCTCCCGTTTGCCTTAGGCGATTACAATTCCCAAAATCAGTGACGCACCAAAAATAATTGCGGTAATAATCGTGATCTGGAAGATAGTCTTGTCGGTACCTCGGCGCTCGGTGTGCACTTCGCCACCACCGCCCAAGCCTGCACCAAGACTAGCGCCACGAGTCTGGATCAAAATCAATAGCACCATGAGGAGCATTGAGCCAATTGTAATGTAGTTATAGATGTTCATCGTTCACGGTTCTCCAAAATAGCGGTTACAAGATAGTTTACCAAGCCGATGATCATACCGGCAAGGATTGCGGCCCAAAAATTATTAATCTGTAGACTAGTATAAAGCTTACTGACCAAGAACACCATAAAGCCGTTAATAACGACCATAAATAATCCCAACGTCACCAAAATAGCAGGAAGCGAAAAAATCACCACAATTGGGCGCAAAATAGCGTTAATAATCGCTAAAATAAAGCCCGCCCAGATGATAACTTTGAAATTACCGTTATATGAAATGTGGGCGCTGAGGAAACCAGCGGCGATCCATAGGCCAAGACTGCTGACGAGCCATCGCACTAAAAACCGATATATAAAACTTTGGTTTTTCATTATCTTGTAATCATTATACCATGTTGACCCGAGAAATTAAGGCAAATTCCGTGGCAAACGATTGGTCAATATCGTAATGCCCGTAGCGGTTATAAGCACGTCGTCCTCGATACGTATGCCAATCCCCTCTTCGGGGATATAGATCCCCGGCTCCACGGTCATAACAACACCCGGCTCCAGTGAACGTTCATAATCACCCGCATCGTGCGTATTCAAGCCCAAAAAGTGCGATGTTGCGTGGGGGAAATACGTGCGCACCGATTCATCGGTAATCGATTTAATCAGCCCCAGCTCTCGCAGTTTTTCGCCCATGTACTTAACAATTTGCTGCTCATATTCTTCGAACACAACACCCGGTTTTAGAAGCGAAAAACCAAACTGTTGGACGCTCAAGACGGCTTCATGCACCGCCCGCTGGCGACGCGTTGGCTCGCCAGCAATAACCGTACGAGTAATATCTGCCGAATACTGGCCAAAATCGGCCCCCACATCCAGCACGATCAGCTCATCGCTTGCCAGCGCGCCATCGTTTTGGACGTGATGCATGGTGCAAGCGCGCGGCCCACCGGCAACAATTGGCGTAAACGCGTGTCCGTTCAAACCGCCTGCGCCACGCGAACGAAATCCACGCGTAATGTCAGCCTCAAGCTCGTATTCATAAGCATATTTAGCGAGTTGTTTGGGCTTGGTAACTTCTTTGAGCGTATCAATCGTAATATCAATCGCCTGCTGCAGAGCCGCTAGCTCCGGCTCTTGTTTTATCATGCGCATGCGCGATAAATGCGGCCGTAAATCCAATAATTCTATCTCGGCGTTTATAGCTCGCAGACGCTTGGCCAGCCCAGCCCGCGCTGGATTCGTGTACATACCCCACACATCGATATATGGCGCAGGTGCCGCCAATGTTGCCACGTGCTGCACGCGTTTAATACGTGCTTCGAGCTGCTTCAGACCTTCTTTTTCCGGATAAATCGTTGCGATTCCCGAAATACGAGTCATCTCGTTAACATCGGTAGACCCATCAAAAATCTCTTGCACACGGCTGAGTTGCGGCGTAATTATATATTCACGCCCCTTGTCCATCACCAGGATAAGGTCAGGATCGTTCAACCCCGTTAAATACCAAAAATTGGTGTCCTGCTGGAACGGATAGGCTTCGTCGCTGCCACGCTGCAGCGATCCGTGAGCCGTAATAACAATCGGAGCCGTACCAGTAAAAAGTTGACGCAGGCGCTCACGGTTACCTGCAAAAAAGTCGCTCGTAAACATAGCCGTAGCTTACCACGCTGCTGCTTGCTGCTACAAATATAGCTATAGAAACTCCTTATTTTAAGAAGGCTTTGGTGGTTTTTTGTCGCTCAGCTGGGTGTACAACGTTGCGGCAAGTGCTTCACCAACCACAGCAGCAATGTCGGCCTGACTTGCCTGGCGAACACCTCGCAAACTACCAAAGGTACGTATGAGCTTTTTGCGCGTTACTGGCCCAACACCCGGGATTTCATCCAACAAACTTGCAGTCTGGCGTTTGCCCTTCAAAACTGAATGGTAGCTCACCGCAAACCGGTGTGATTCATCGCGGATACGCTGCAACAATTTTACGATGTCGGAATTTTTGGGCAACAAAATCATCACAAAGTCATCGCTCTCGTTTACGAATGCATTGTGTTTGTGCAATTCGATTTTGGACACGTTGACTCGTGATTTTTCCAAGTGCACGACGATTTCTTCTTCGCGCTTGGCGAGGCCTACCATCGGCCGGTCGATACCCAGTTCATCACGGGCGCGAATAGCAGCGGCTACCTGCCCCTTTCCACCATCAATCAAAAACAAGTCTGGCAGGCCCCACGCTTTGACGTTTTTTTCGCTCGTGCGGCGGCTAATTGCCTCATGCATGTGCGCAAAGTCATCATTGCCCGGAATGCGCATTTTGAACTTCCGATAGTTGGCTTTGTCTGGCATGCCGTTCGTAAAAACCACCATGCTGGCGACATTGTCCGTACCTTGCATGTGGCTGATATCATAGCCTTCAATTCGTCGCGGAACTTTATCGAGCCCCAACAAATCAGCCAAGCCTTGCAGCCCACGATCTTTACTAATATCCAGGAATTCTTTGTCGGAAAACACAATCTGCTTGGACAAAGCGCGCAGCGCATAATACTGATTGCGAGATTCGGCAGCCTTTTCAAAGTCCTGCTTTTTGGCAGCTTTTTGCATATCAGATTCGATTTTCGCTATAACTTTGTCGCTTTCGCCACGCAAGTATTGCATTAGTTTGCGCAAGTTTGCGCGGTAGTCGTTGAGGGGTGTTTTGTGCTCCTCGATCCCTGGGCACAGACCCAAATGGAATTGCAAACACGCTCGCTTGGGTATAACGCCGGTGTGCGTAGAATACGGGAAAACACGGCGCAGATATCGCAGTGCGCGTTTAACTTCACCACCATTAAAAAACGGCCCAAAATAGGTTGCTTTGTCGTCGAGCGGTCGATGTGTAAAACTAATCGACGGGTATGCATCATCGTAATTAATGCGCACATAGATGCTACTTTTGTCATCTCGCAGCAAAATATTATAGCGTGGCATGTAGCGACGAACCATCTCGGCCTCGACAAACAAAGCATCCAACTCTGAATCAACCGTAATCCAATCGGTATCGTAAATTTCGGCAATCAAGGCATCGGTTTTAGGATCACGACGACGCGATTTTTGAAAATACTGCCGCACGCGGTTCTTGAGGATTGCGGCCTTGCCCACATAAATAATCTGCCCCGTTTTATCCTTATGAAAATAAACACCGGGCTGATTGGGCAGCGTTTTGAGTTTTGTCTCTAGTTCTTTGGTCACCTTTATAGTATACCCGTTTCTCGTGATATTTTGTGGCGCATCCGCACACCGCTACACACGTTATACGCTGACTTGTGAATTTTTTACTTGCCGCTTATGCTTTTGGCATGGTACAACTTGACCACTATGGAAAAATCAAATTCAGTTCCAGTGGGGATGTATCCCCGCGAAATTTATCATTGGCAGCAGCCCGATTTTGAAACGACTACCAATCCACCAATTGTTCGCAGGCGATACGAAATTGTCCAAGACGCAGCAATTGAGACTACGCTCGCTGCCATCGCAGGTCATTTGGCGGTCGAAGGTGACGCCGCACACACCCTATTAGAGGAGCCATTTCCTTCTACAATTGACGAGTCGCGAACGTCGACACGCCAGACACGAACCGCTTAGGCGGGCTGAACAGCCACGGTTTGAGCACACGTTGGTGAGCACGTGTCTTTTTTGGTGACACAATTTTCACACATTACTACGAGCTTGTTACAGGCTTTGTTGGCACAGTTTTCGTAATTGCTCGTTTTGCCAGCGCAATGGATGCATTCACCAATATCTTTGGCCTTATCGCTAAACTTAACACCCATTCGATCGTCAAAAACATACAGGGAACCTTCCCACAGGCCTTCGTCTGCGTATTTTTCACCATATTTTACGATGCCGCCGTCCATTTGATAGACTTCTTTAAATCCACGGTTTTTCATGAGTGAGCTGAGAATTTCGCAGCGAATACCACCGGTGCAGTACGTGACTACCGGCTTATCTTTGATGTCATCGTACTTGTCGCTATCGAGCTCCTTCAGGAAATCCTTACTCGTAGTGACGTCAGGCACCACGGCATTTTTGAACTTACCAACGTTAGCTTCATAAGCGTTGCGGCCATCAAAAAATATAACATCCTCGCCCCGTTCTTCGACGAGCTTATGCACTTCTTCGGGTTTGAGGTGTGTGCCACCACCAACGACGCCGTGCTCATCAACCTGCAGTTCATCAGCTGCACCAAAAGCAACGATTTCGTCGCGAACCTTAATACTGAGCTTAGGGAAATGGTTACGCGACCCATCTGACCATTTGAATGTCAGGCCCTTAAACGGTGCAAAGCTCTTGGTTTCTTTGGCGTACGCCTTGAGGTCATCAATATCGCCACCGACCGTGCCATTAAGCCCATGTTTGGAGATCAGAATGCGGCCCTTAAGATTGAGTCGTTCACAGAGCGCTCTTTGCCAGAGCCGAACTGCTTCAGGGTCGGCCAGAGGCGCAAATTTATAGTAGAGTAAAATCTTTTGCATGCTTTGTCCATTTTAGCAAAATAAATCCAATTTGTCAGTAATAATACATATGCTATACTTATATTGATTTTATACAAACTAAAGGAAAGGACGCCATGTTCGCAACAATTACAGCACAGAAGATGGTCGTTCTGCCGGTCCTTGATCGCCTTTAGACTCTCTTCCGCGGCTCTTTCAATCACAGACCACTCGTAATAAAACGAGCCTGGAGCAATCGCATTACCTGCCGAGATCTATATCTCGCTACAGCCAACTCCCAAAAATATACAAAAGCCTAACCATAGTTAAGGATCCCTATGAATAGCTCTCAAAAAACGCTTGTGCTGTTTTGGCGCGAGAACATGCGACACCCCTTATTATTTTTGGGGACTTGTGCAAGTTGGCTTACCGGCATGACATTGCAGCGGTTGTTCTTGACATTGCTAGCATCCAAAGCTCTTAATCGCCTTATCGCTGTTCACACACAAGCTCACGTGAATTACTGGCACGAATTTGGGCCGTATTTATTCGGATTCTTGGTCATTGGCCTACTAGCACAGGTATTTATTCAACTAGGGCTGCACGGCCTGACCAGACTCGAGACAATTGTCCGACCTGTTCTGCAAATGCGCGCTTTCACATGGATCATGGCTCAAAGTTTGGCGTTCCATGCCAACACCTTCAGCGGTGCTATCGTTAACCAGGTCAATAAATTCACCGCGGCATATGTCACCTTAACCGATACATTTACTCTGATGTTCTTGCGTATGTTCACCAATGTGGTCATCGCAATTATCGTCATTTCGTTCTTTTCTGTACCAATTGCCCTAGCGATGGCGATGTGGGTCGTGGCATTCGTTGGTCTCAACTTTAAGCTCGTTAAGCGCCGCTTGGTATATTCACGAGCCGCAGCGGAGGCAGACACGGTACTTACTGCACACCTAGCCGATGCTATGGGTAATATTTCTGCAGTCAAAGCCTTTGGTAACGAGTCCTCAGAGGAAGCGACGCATAGCGCCAAAGCTTACGACCGTACTAACAAAAAATTCCAAGCCTGGGTGTCGGCAATCAAAAACGACAACTACCTGGGACTTATGATGACATTGTTGCAATTCGGTGCGCTGGCGTTGTCGATCCGAGCCGTCCTGAACCACACTATCTCGCTCGGCACACTGCTTTTGATTCAGGTATACATCACGCAGATTATCAACGAGTTGTGGGGCCTCAGCAACATGTCGCGTACCATCGAACAAGCTGTTACCGATGCCGAGGAAATGATCGATACTTTTGAGGTCGAACCGGATGTCAAAGATATCGCCAAGCCCCAAAAAGCCCGTATCGCCAAGGGCGCAATTAGCTTTGACAATGTTACGTTTGCGCACGATGGAGCAAACAACACGCTGTTTGCCAATTTTGATCTTGCTATCAAGCCTGGCGAGAAAATCGGCTTGGTCGGACATTCCGGATCTGGCAAGACAACATTGACCCGCTTATTGCTACGATTCTCGGATATCGATGGCGGCGCCATTACCATCGACGGCCAGAACATCGCCAAACTTGCGCAATCCGACCTGCGCAAATACATCGCCTACGTGCCACAAGAACCTGTGCTATTTCACCGCAGCCTACGCGATAATATCGCCTACGCCGATCCCGACATCGGCGATGACGTAGTCCGTGCCGCAGCCGCCAAGGCACATGCGACCGAGTTTATCGACCAGCTACCAAACGGCTATGAAACTCTGGTTGGCGAACGTGGCGTTAAACTAAGCGGAGGGCAGCGGCAGCGTATCGCTATCGCCCGGGCAATTCTCAAAAATGCCCCAATTCTTGTACTCGATGAAGCCACCAGCGCACTCGATTCTGAGTCCGAAAAACTCATCCAATCAGCACTTAACAAATTGATGAAGGGCCGCACAACCATCGTCATTGCCCACCGCCTCAGCACCATCCAAAAAATGGACCGCATCGTCGTTATGGATAATGGACAGGTCGTGGAGCAAGGCTCACACACCGAGCTGTTGGCACTGGGAGGTGCTTACGCCAAACTGTGGGGCCATCAATCAGGCGGCTTTATCGAGGAATAATACTCAAAAAATTTACTCCAGAAAGACTATATGAATACAACGAAACAAACTATTCAGCTGTACTGGTACCATGCGTGGCATTATCCACGATATGTCATCGGTGCCCTTTTCGGCATTCCATTTGCCGTGCTCGTTAACCAGTTTTTGCCACCGCTTATTTTGGCAAATGTCCTCACCCGCTTAAGCAGGCACGACTATCAAAGTGGTCACATTTGGGCCAGCTTTGGCACAAGCTTGGTGACCTATGCTGCGCTTGTGCTATTTGGTGGCATTGTTGCCTGGCGCCTTGTTGATATCTGCAACTGGCGCCTTGAAGGCAAAGTTGAACGTGACATTGCTCAGCGCGTGTTCGACCATCTTATCGACCAAAGTGCCAATTTCCACGCCAATCGCTTTAGTGGCTCGCTCGTATCCCAAACGAACAAGCTTATGGGATCCTACATTCGGTTTGCCGACACCACTATGTTCCAGGTAATACCGCTGTTTTCAAGCTTGGTATTTGCGACGATAATCTTAAGCCGCCGTGCACCAGTATTCGTGGGTGCGCTCATTAGCTTCGCGATTTTCTATATTGTTGCAGCGTTTTTCATTACCAAGCCTGTACGTAAATTGGGTGCTCAGCAAGCAGCTGCCGAAAGCAAGCAAACCGGCTATTTGGCTGATGCATTGAGCAACGTTATGGCCATAAAAAGCTTTTCAGGCGGCAAGTTCGAGCGCAAGCAATTTGCCGTAGCAACCGTAACAACCGAAAGCTGGCTGTTAAGAATGATGCGCGCCTCACAGCGTCAGCAAGCAACGTTTGGCACCTTGATTAACGTCATTTCGGCTATGTCGCTCGCCATGGCCGTGATCAGTGTCATGGAATGGCACGCCAACATTGCCACTGTTTTCTTGATTCTCAATTACACCGCCAGCATTACCGGGCAACTGTTTTCGTTCAGCAATAACAGTTTGCGTAGCTATAACCGCGCACTTGGTGATGCCGAGGAAATGGTCAAAATTTTACAAATCGATGCAGAAATTAAAGACCCGGCCAAGCCACAACCATCACGTATCGCCAAGGGCGCAATTAGCTTTGACAATGTTACGTTTGCGCACGATGGAGCCGATGGCGCGTTATTCAACAATCTAACGTTGGACATTAAGCCTGGTGAAAAGATTGGCTTGGTTGGACATTCTGGTTCAGGTAAAACTACCCTCACGCGTTTGTTACTTCGCTTTTCGGATATCGATAACGGTGCGATTTTGCTCGATGGGCAGAATATCATGGATATTACTCAGGATGATCTGCGTAAAAGCATCGCCTACGTGCCACAAGAGCCATTGCTATTCCATCGTTCCCTACGCGAAAACATTGCGTACGGTGCGCCGAATGCCACGGAGCAGGAAATCATCGCGGCCGCTCGCAAAGCGCATGCCCACGAATTTATCGAGCTCCTGCCCGAAGGTTACGAGACGCTCGTTGGTGAGCGCGGCGTTAAACTAAGTGGTGGTCAGCGGCAACGCATCGCCATTGCTCGGGCCATCCTCAAACAGGCACCAATTTTGGTACTCGACGAAGCCACCAGCGCACTCGATTCCGAAAGCGAATTGCTTATCCAGGCTTCCCTGCAAGAATTGATGAAAAAGCGTACCGCGATCGTCATTGCACACCGTTTGAGCACTATCCAAAAAATGGACCGCATTTTGGTTATGGAACAAGGTGCCGTTATCGAGCAAGGTTCACATACCGAACTGGTGAAGCAAAAAGGTATCTATGCGCAACTCTGGGCCCACCAATCTGGCGGATTCATCGAAGAATAACTTCTCTCGTGCCACCAAAAACAAACCACCAGCTTCCGCATAGGCCAGCTGGTGGTTTTAATTGTAAGCTTTTCGTCTTTGTTAAGACTCGTCAGCATAATATAGCGATTGCTCGCAATCATGGAAGCTTGCCGGGTTGAGAGAGATGGTTTTTGTAGACACTGATCGTGTCACATCTCTCCCACCCGGAAGCCCCTTAATTCAGTTGTTATTTGGCACCCTCCTTGGGCACGGGCGTGAACGTCACGACGAGCACCCTGGGGGTGAGCACGCGGCCACCCTTGGCGTAGAAGATGACCTGGTCACCGACCTTGGGGTAGTAGTCGCGGCTGGCGGAGTTGTGCACGTAGGTCATGCCGTTGATCACGACCTGATCCCGCCGGCATCCTTTGCGCCTTCCGGAGGGCACAATGCCTTCGGTGACGATACCGAAATTGTAGCCGGCATGGCGGAGGTTCACGACAAGCGTGTCCGCGATGTGATCGGCCAACTCGCGGTTGGTCACCTCCTTGAGATAGGACAGCACCCAGCTGTACAACTGAGGACCAACACCCTGCGTGACCGAAAGGCTCGCGATGTACTTGTCGAACAGCTCGCGCCCGTCGTCGACCTGGGAAGCCAGGCTGATCAGGAATCGGATGGAGCCACCCTCCAGGCGAACGAGCAGCTTGCGCTGTTCGGCCACCGGCAGAAGTGCCAGCGTTTCGATCGAGGCATTGCGGAAACCAGCCGGAGTCAGCGCAGCCGCGGCAGCGATGAGGAGATCCTCGATACGCTGGCGGCCGGCCTCCAACTGCTCGTCGTCGGTGTTGCGGTCCATGAGTCGAGCCTGAAGCTGGATCACCGGGCTGGAGTTGTCGAGCTTGTGGAAGAGCGTTCCAGGAAGCTTTGCCTCGCAGATGCGGAGCGCCTCGACGAGCTGGTCGTCCGAAAGCAGCGACCACATCGTGACCTCGGCGAAATTCTCGAACCACCACGCAGACCGCCCGTCAGGGAGGTAGTGGTAGTCACGGTAACCCCGCTCGATCCGTCCGGCGCCGTAGCGCAGGAAACTTCCCACGAAGTGCGGGTAGTTGTAGCGCGGGTCGATCTCGGTGTCGGCGAGCCGCTGCAGGATCATCTCGGCGATGTCATCGCGGCTGATGCCAGCTTTCAGGAGGTTCTTGATCCAGTCGTTCCCCTCGGGAGGGAGCTTGGCGAAGAGGTCACGGATGAACCCTTCACGGTACTCGTCACCGATGAGATTGAGCAGCTGGGCGCTGTACAGCAAGCTGAACAGGTATCCGTTGTCGCTGCCCAGGATCCGACGGAAGAACCAGACCGGCTCGGGGTCGGACAGGCGGGAGTACATCTGCGCGAAGACCTCGATGTTGGCGTGGAGCCAGCCCATGCCAATGGAGGTCGGGATGGTCTCGTAGCCGGCGAAGTCGATGGTGTTGATGGTCTCCTCGAGCACGCCAACAAAGTCGGCGGCTGCGGTCGGGTCGGCGGTCTGGAGTGCCCAGTCGAGAACACGCTGCAGGCGGTCCTTGGCGGCGTGAACGTCCTCGTAGGTGCGGAGGGTGACAGTCTCACTCGCGGCCTTGGTGCGGAGGGTGTCGTCGAAGATGGTCATGCGGAGTCTCCAAGTGCTTGTGTCCATAAAATGGACGGAGTGGAGTGGTGCTGGGAGTGGCCTTTTGGGAGCCAAAACACCTACCAATGGAAGATAGGCATATCGGTTCCCAAAAAATCACATAACAATCTGAATATAAAGGGGCACGTCACTTCTAGTAACGATTTGCATATGATACCATATTTTAATTAAAATTACAATTAAGACGACTGCTGCGTTGGCGCAGGGGCTTGCCGCTGCACTTGCTGCCATTCGCGCCATACTAACCAGATAATAAACAGGTCCAGCACCGTCAAAAAGCCCATGCCAAACGTAGCATGCACAATAAGTTCATACACCTGGTACAGCACAAACAGTCCGAGCGTGATCAAAGCAAATGGATAGGCCCACATCTTAGCCCGCAGCAACGATACAACCAAAACAAGTTTGATAATACCGTGCGTCAGCAAAAACGCAATCGCAAAAATATTGCGCCCATGTGCCAGGCTTTGGCCATAGTGCAGCACATGGGTAGCTACGAGATTATGTGGATTTTCCTCAAGCTCTGTCTGCGTAATCAGGCGCGTCCAGTGCCCGATGGTTTCGGGACGTATGATAAGCAAAAATAGCCCAGCCACCGTCTCGAAAAACCCATCGACACCCTTAATAAGGATGCCGATTTCGTAGGTTTTATCAAGAAGTGTTTTGGGGTGAAACCAAGCCATAGTCTATTTCTTAGTTGGGCTCTGGCTCTGCTGTTTATCTTCTTTTTCTTCCTTGCCGCCAGGACGAGTTTCGTCCTTCTGAGTACCCTCAGTTGTGCCGCTTTCGTGGTCAGCAGGAACATTTTCTTGGTCAGCTTCTGCATCACCACCAGCTGCATCGTTGGCTGCAGCTACAGCGCTTGGCTCAAAGACGCTTGCAACCTGCTGGTTGGGATCGTCCTTAACAACAACACCGGAAGGCACAATAAGATCTGCAACCGTTGCGTGGTCACCAACTTCTTTTAGTTTTTCACCATCAAATTCCAGGAAGTCTGGCAGTTTATTGGCTGGTGCTTCAATTTCAACCGTCGTCAGGTTGTGTAATACCATCAGACCGGCACGCTCAGCAGGAGTAGCTTCGTTGCCTTCATCCAATTTAATGCGGATAGGTGCATCTGTCGTAACTTTTTCGTTAGCTTTGACTGCGTTAAAAACAACGTGTGTAAAGGAGTTGTAAAAAGGGTCATGTGTGACCGATTTGATAATCGCTGTGTACTTTTTGTCACCCACGGTCAATTGGATTGGGTGATGACGACCAGCTTCTTTGTAGGCCTGATGTACTGCCTGGTATTCTCCCATAACAACGATTGACTCTTTGCCATGATCATGAATAACAGCCGGGACTTTGCCTAGTTTGCGCAAATTTTTGACCGTCTTACCGACGGTTTCACGTTTTTCGAGTTCGAGCATCACTTCTTGCATTGTAGATCCCTCCTAGTTTGTTGCCCATGTATCACCATTATACACCCCCGCCTGAACATACCCTGAACTTTGCCCAAAACCACAGTAGACATGAACAGGCATTTCACGGTAACCTAAAGATAATATGGATGTAACACATTTACTACAGAGTGCTGGTGTTGTTGGTGGCTTGCTTGCCGTCGGCGCGATTATTTTTGCTGAAGCTGGATTACTGATTGGCTTTTTCCTGCCTGGAGATACTCTACTATTCCCTGCCGGATTCTTTGCCGCTCAGGGTAAACTACCGTTAGCTGGCGTTATTTTAGCCGCCTGGATCGGATCAGTATTAGGCAACGAAGTTGGGTACCTTATTGGCAAAAAAACTGGTCCGCGCATCTTCCGCAAGCAAGATGGGATTATTTTCCGCAAAGAATACGTTGATAAATCGAAGGCATTTTACGAGAAACACGGTGGTAAAACCATTTTAATCGCACGTTTTATTCCGATGCTGCGCACATTCGCACCGCTCATTGCAGGTGTTGGCAATATGGATCGCAAAAAGTTTTCGCTGTACAACATTGTTGGTGGCGGCATTTGGGTAACGAGCATCATTTTGCTTGGTTACTGGCTTGGCAGCAAAATTCCCAACATTGATCATTACATTCTGCCAGCAATTGGCGTTGCTACATTATTCACTTTTGCACCGACAATTCTGCATCTATCACGCGACCAGCGGCTGCGAAGTTGGGTAGGGGCGCAGTGGCGGCGCGTCTTACTGCGGCTTAAACGCCAAGCCTAAATCTTCCTAATCCTGCTTTCTACGGCAGGATTTTTTATTTTGTACTTGCGTTATTGATGACTCATGCCTACTATATACGCATAACGACGCATGTTTAGTGTTCGTATTAGTGTTTTGGCGAATATACTCCACGAATAGGCGGAGATTATTACGCATGTTTGAGGTAAACGATTATGGAAACGAGGCGGTATACCTTTAGTATAGATAACGCCACTGCCGAGTGGTATCAATATCATTTTGATGATGCCCTGCTCCGCAACGACGTCTCCTGGCGGACCTGGCGCCTTGCATTGCAGCGGCGGCTGAATCCAAAACAACTCGAGGGTCAAGCTTGTGGCGTATGCGGCATAGACATAGCCGAGGAAACACCCCACGGAACCGAATTCTTGGGTGGGTATCGCATCGTGTATTGCCTAGCAGAATGTGAATCGCCACTCGAAAAGGAGATCCGTGAGACGGTTGAGAGCCTAGAGCCCGGGATGACCAAGCCACGAGTGCGACATAAAAAATGACGCCCGTGAGAGGCGTCATTTGCAAAGATAATTAGTCTTTCTTTTTGATTTCGCGATTGATGAGTTCGCGGATAATTTCGGACTTATTCTTACCAGATTCGTACGAAACACTTCGCAGATAGTTGTAAATAGGACGATCTATAAACATGTTGAAACGCAGATCTTTGGTCGAAATAGTGTTGTCGCGAATAAACTGTGTGACAATTGTTTCGAGGTCGCTATTGCTTTGGTATTCCGCCATTGTTAGCAGACGGTTTTTGAGACTCGCAAGCGAGTGGTCGGCTATCGGATTGCGTGAAAGCACCAGTGTTGGGCGCTTCATTTGCAGTGCGGTTGCAAGCTGATATCCCTGTGACAGGCGATAACTGCTTGCCTCAACAATAACAACGTCAGAACGCAGCACAGCATCAACCATATCGGCCATACTGTCCGCTTTGTCGTTGGGTGCTGGATTACTCATCCAATCGCTCGCCAACGATGCATCATTTTGCGTGATGATTTCGGCGATTTTATGCAGGAAGGGCAGGTCTTCCGTATTTTGTCGTGAACTACCTGTAAGATGGACTATCATAACGATTCATTATAGCACGCTCTGCCATATCCGGGAATGCGGCAAAGCACCAGACGAGAATTAATAGTCTTGTTTTCGAATTTCACGCTCTACGAGATCACGCAAAATTTCGGCCTTAGTTTTACCTGTCTTGAACGCAGCCCAGCGCAAGTAGTTGTAGATTTTGCGGTCAATAAAGAAGTTAAAACGCATATCCTTGGACTTGATGTCGTTGTCTTCGAGGAATTTTCGTACAATCCCCGCTAGTTGGTCGAAATCTTCGTACTCACCATGCTGGACCCAGCCGTCCTCGACACCAGTGATGAAGGTTTCTTTGTCGGCATTAGCGTGACGCAAAAGCAGAACAGGCTTCTTTTGCTGAATTGCCATGGCGATTTGGTAGCCAACAGCAAAGTTTTCGTAGCTTGTTTCGGCAATAACAACATCAGCCTGAGCGATTGCCGCCAGGTTCTTTTTGTAGATTTCGGACCAGTTATCAACCGACTTGCCTGCTTCGATTTCGTTCTTGTAAGCGTCTTCGATCCATGGGTGTGCAAGTGTGTGGTCGTTCTCAGTAATAACAGAAATAATGTGACGCAAGACGTCAATTTCGTTTTCGAGATTTGGTTTGGCCGTTATAAAATGTACTTTCATAGTTGTCATCAATGACAGTTGGTCACTGTTCCTTTCGCTGAAATGCACCTTACGCTTCTGTAGAATTCTGCTTTTATCCTACCATATTTGGGCAAAAAAGCTACTATATCGGCTACAGTTTACAACTATTCGTCATCTGATACGCACCCGACCGTATCTGTATGCAAGCTATTAGGCTCAGCCATGCCACCAAAGGCGCACCTCATAGCATCAACAAATTCATCAACGCGCGTATACAGCCCGTTAGTAATAACGCCGTTGGTACCCAAATGAGGCAGGTCCGCGGCGCGCTCTGGGTAAACGTGGGCGGTGATTTCGGAAAGCTTCTTAAAGCTGCTCAAGTCGCTCAAAAGCTCTTCAGGCAGTTGGACTTTTGCACTACATCCCATGTGTCGCGCACCATTACGGAGTTCTATTACCGCCCAACCACACAAAAACGTGCCATAACTATTGGCGGTAATGATCCCCTCCAGACCAATGTAGGCATCGGCATCGGGGCTTTTTTGTCGTGCGTCAGCTATCCTGCCCAACGCGCCGCGAATGCCCTCGTCGTCACTGTCGGGAGTCTCCGAAACACCGGACTCCGCATCAATGCAGCGGAGCTCAAATGCATCGCCATAAAGCTTTTGCAGCACCACATTAGCCGCACTTTGTTTAGCAACATTCGACGAGCATAGTACAAATGTCTTACGATTTGCCATAGCGAATTGGAAGCTCAGCCATCTTAACAACCCAACGCACCACGTCGGTGGTTGGCGGACGCTTGGTAATATGCATGATATCAGCCAGAGTATCGACTGCGTTTGTGATAGGTGGCATAAGTTGGTGGGCTTTGTCGGCCGTATGTTTGAGAACTTGCTGTGACTTAGCGGCAGTTTTATCGTAAATTTGAGTAAAGTTCGTTCGCATAGCAGTGTAGCCAACTTCTAGATCTTCACCAAGATCGTGAGCAACCAGGCCGGTAACAAGCTCGTTAACCAGTGAGAAAAAGCCCATATCATACGGCAAGCCCGTAATGACGTCCGTACTGCGTGACGCGACTTCACAGTTCATCGTATTACCGCGCAAAAAGAACTGCATACCAACAGTGCATGGAAAATCTTTTGTATCGGTTTTGTGCTCAATGCCGTTAATTGTGATGAGCGCCTTACGGGTATCGCGATTTTCGACAAAGCAAGTACGTACCCAGTCAAGTTGTGATCCGCCTGATTCAGTCCGTTGGCGAAATGTGTAGTACCCATAATTTGAGTTAATTTTTCCATCAGCATCACACAGACTCTTCCAAAATGGTGCAGCCTGAGCCAGCCCATCTTCGACGTCTTGGCTTCCGATAAAGTAGGCCTGCAGCTCTCGGGCTAGGTATTGCACTGAACTTGGCGCACGTAGTGTGTGGACGCGCGCAAGAGGACTTTCGAGCACGTAGGTAGTGCCATAGGCTTGCAGCCCCTTACCGGCACGTGCCTCAAAGCGTTCACCATATTCGAGGATATGCTGAATACCCTGTTGCACAAGTCCGTCAACACTGTCTGAACTGATAATTGTACTTACGAAGCTGCCCATCTGAGTCCTTTTATATATCTTTCCCTTGGAAATATATACTTTACCATTATTATAGCAGATCAAGTGCTAATTGAGGTTAATAATACATCAAAATTACAGCATTTTTTTGAGGAATGCACCAGTATAGCTACCAGTGGCTTTGGCTACTTGTTCCGGGGTCCCCTCGGCGACTATCATACCACCGCCAGATCCACCCTCGGGACCCATATCAATGAGCCAGTCTGCAGATTTGATAACATCGAGGTTATGTTCAATGATCACCATGCTATTGCCCGTGTCCACAAGCGCGTGAAGAACATGGAGTAAACGATCGACGTCAGCAATATGCAGTCCAGTAGTTGGCTCGTCCAAGATGTAGAGCGTGCGGCCCGTAGGACGCTTGCTCAGCTCGGTCGCCAGCTTGATACGTTGTGCTTCACCACCCGAAAGCTGTGTTGCGGGTTGACCAAGGCTGATGTAGCCCAGGCCAACATCAACCAAGGTTTGCAGTTTGCGCGCTATTGACGGCAAGTTAGCAAAAAATTCGAGGGCCTGCTCGCAGGTCATGTCGAGCACATCACTAATCGTTTTGCCCTTGTACATGATTTCGAGCGCTTCGCGGTTGTAGCGCTTACCATGGCACACTTCGCACTGCACGTAAACGTCTGGCAAAAAGTGCATTTCAATTTTGATAATGCCATCACCGGAACAGTTTTCGCAGCGACCGCCTTTGACATTAAAGCTGAATCGGCCAGGGTTGTAGCCACGCAGTTTTGCTTCAGGGGTTTGCGCAAACAGCTCGCGGATTGGCGTAAATAATCCCGTGTACGTTGCTGGGTTAGAGCGTGGTGTACGGCCAATTGCTGACTGGTCGATAATGATTGCCTTATCCAGTTCTTTGATGCCTTGAATGTCATCGTGTTTGCCAGGAACAGTATTGGCGCGCATCAAACGAGCTTGCAGTTCCTTAGCTAAAATATCATTGATGAGGCTGGATTTTCCGGAACCGGAAACGCCAGAGACAACAACCATTTCACCCAAAGGAATTTCAACGTCAACATTGCGCAGGTTATTTTCGCGTGCGCCCACAATTTTGAGCACCTTGCCATTGCCTTTGCGGCGCTTTTTGGGAACTGCAATTTTTTTGGTTCCGGACAGGTATTGACCCGTAATGCTGTTGGGATTTTTGGCGACTTCGGCGGGTGTACCAGCGGCGATTACGTGACCACCATGGATACCAGCACCCGGACCAATATCCAGCAAATAGTCGGCCATACGAATGGTGTCTTCGTCGTGTTCAACCACAAGTACGCTGTTACCAAGCTCTTTTAGGTGCATGAGTGTCTTTATAAGACGATCGTTATCGCGCTGATGCAAACCAATGCTTGGTTCGTCCAAAACATACAACACACCCTGCAAACCAGAACCAATTTGCGTTGCCAAACGAATGCGCTGTGCCTCGCCACCCGATAACGTCGTGGCGCTCCGTAGCAGCGTCAGGTAGTTCAGGCCAACGTCCTGCAAAAATCCCAAACGCGCACAAACTTCTTTAAGGACAAGCTTGGCGATTTGCATGTCTTTGTCCGATAGCGTTAACGCATCAAAGTATAGAATGGCATCGTCGATCGACATCTGGCAGATGTCCATAATGGAATGCGCGGCAATAGTGATTGCCAAAACTTCCGGCTTCAGGCGTAGTCCGTGACACTTGTAGCACGGCTTTTCCTGCATGAATCGTTCGATATCAGTGCGAATAAAATCGCTATCAGTTTCCTTATGGCGGCGCTCCAAGTTAGGAATCACGCCTTCATAGGTTGTCTCGAAATTGCGGCCACCACCCAAGCTAATTTTGTATGTTTCGGTGCCCGTGCCATACAACAAGTACTCAAGATCTTGCTTAGAAAGCTCGCCCGTCGGGACGTGGAGGCTAAACGTGTACTTTTCAGCGACGGCTTGCATCTTTTTCATGTACCAAGCATCGGCATTGACGCGGTTGAATGGGCGAATAGCACCCTCGGCGATTGTGAGGCGACCATTAGGAATAACCAACTCAGGGTCAACTTCCAAGCGCGATCCCAGTCCGGTGCAAACAGGGCAAGCACCCTGAGGACTGTTGAAACTAAATGTGCGTGGTTCGAGTTCGGGAATCGTTACATCCGGGTGGTCAATACAGGCATACATCAGGCTGTATTGTGCTTCGTCGTTATTGTCGGCGTTAACGACGCGTATTTTGCCTTCGGCAACTTCCAGGGCTTGCTCAACAGATTGTGCCAAACGTGTGCGACTATCGAGGTTATTGACCAAACGGTCGATAACGACTTCAATCGTGTGCTTGTAGTTTTTGTCGAGTACGGGGAACTCATCTAAAGCGTAGACCACGTTGTCGACGCGAGCGCGTGCAAAACCTGCGCGCATGTATTGCTCGGGGATATGCTCGAACGCGCCTTTTTTGGCGAGTATTACCGGGGCTAGAATCATCAAGCGAGCATTGACATCAATGCTGGCAATTTGGTCGACAATGTTCTGCGTTGTTTGGCGCGTAACAGGTTTGCCGCAAATCGGGCAATGTGGCACGCCGATGCGCGCAAACAGCAAGCGTAAATAATCATAGATTTCGGTAACAGTGGCGACGGTTGAACGTGGGTTGCGACTGGTAGATTTTTGGTCAATAGAAATCGCCGGGCTCAGGCCGTCAATCTGGTCAACGTCAGGCTTTTCCATAAGCCCCAAGAACTGGCGAGCGTACGAGCTCAGCGACTCAACGTATCGGCGCTGACCTTCGGCATAAATTGTGTCAAACGCCAAAGAAGACTTGCCCGAACCGGATAAGCCTGTAATAACAACAAGTTGCTCACGAGGGATCTCAACATCAATGTTTTTGAGGTTGTGCTCCCGCGCACCTTTGACTACAATTTTCTCTGCCATAAACAGCTTATAGTATACCCCTAAAACGATGGAGTTACCAGCCGCGCACTTCACGGCCAGAAATAGCTTCAAAATCGACCACAAAAATGGTCGAAAATAGCCCTCCAGGCCATCACGCTAAAGCTTAATTACAATATATTTGACTCTTAGGCAAACTACAAGGTATTATAGGTTTAATTAGCTTATAAACGTAACCAAACTCGGAGGTGGAGAATGGACGACATCATCGTGCTGGGTCTTATCCCAGGCACTCATATTCAAATTACTTTTGTAGCATGGCTACTTGTAGCAAGTACGCTGAGCGTTGCGCTGCTTTTGCGTGCGGGGACCCGCGCCAAGCTCTTCCAGGCCTGGATTATCGCAACCAGTATCATGGTTGAAACTCAGCGCCGCGACCAATTAGAAGCCTAGATCTTGCCTGTTACATATCGTCTTCGGGCATGATGCTCTCGGCGTACAGCTTGAGCTCCTCGAGCAAGTATTCTTGGTGATCTGTCAGGTTGCCATCCTTGATCATATCCTGCAGACGGCTCAAATATTTGGCCATGCGACTTTGTTTACCGCCGCCCAATAATTGCTCATGGCAAAATGCGTCCCATTGCTCGCGTTCCTCGCTGGAAAGTGTACGTGGGTAATTGCGCGCCTTGTACAATGGCAGCAATGCTGTCAGGCGATTATCCTGGAATGACAAATTAAGATCAGCCAGTTCGTCTGGTTTGGCCGCACGAACGACGCGCATATTTTGCTTGTCCTGATTGCCAAAAAATCCGTCGTACAGTTGGCCGTCAACGTGGCGATTATCAACCATAAAGCTGGTCTGCATAGCCTGGTCCAAAATATCAGCAGCCTTTTGCAGACGATCGGCAAAATCAGGCATGCTAGCCAAGATTTTGGCGTGTTTTTTGACCACTTCCAAATCAACGTTTAAACGCTCACGCGTTTTTTCATCCAAGACACCCAGTGGCGCAACTGCTGGACATTTATTGTACTGCAGAACCTTAACGGGCAGACGATCCTCGGTACTGTCTTTTTTCCACTTCCAAGCCTCGGCCAACTGGTCGGCACTCATATCCTTGTACGCAGATGGATCGTGGCGCAGATCAAACACCATCGATCCCTGGCGCTTTGGATGCGTGCAAACTTGCGTCACAACGGCTGCTTTTTCAAATTCACTTGGGTATTGGCCACTGCAGTACACAAACGGCTGGCCCGCCTCCACCAATTCTGCGACTTTGCGTTTATCACGCATAGTAAATAGATAATCGAATAATTTTTGTTGCTTGTTGCGGATCAGGCGTGCAACTTCAATCGTGGCATAGACGTCGCTAAGCGCATCATGAGCATGTTCGTGCTCTAATTTATTGAGTGCCGTCAAAAGTTCCAAGCGATTGGTTGGTTTACCATCGCTGCTGAATGGCCACTCGATCCCATCGGGCCGCAAAGCGCGTGTCATGCGTACCACATCCAACAAATCCCAACGAGATTTGCCATCCTGCCACTGCCACTCGTAAGCATCGTAAAAATTACGATAGTGCAGGCAGCGCATAAATTCATCGTCAAAACGCACGGTGTTAAAGCCCAGGAAAATTGTACCTGGGGTAGCAATGTCGTTTTCAAAATACTTCAGGAATTCGGCTTCCGTGAGACCATCCGCCATAGTTGCTTGCGGCGTGATGCCCGTAAGCAGCACAGCGTCAGGGTCAGGCAAAATATCGGGCGTCAGCTTGATAAACAAATTTTCGGGTTCACCAATTGGCTTGAGGTTAAGGTCGGTGCGAATGCCGGCAAACTGCATGATGCGTGATTCACGAGCATTGATGCCACTGGTTTCGAGGTCGTAAAAGAAAAAAGTAGATTGCGGTTGCATACTCTTCAGTGTAGCACGTAATAGTATGCTTATTAATTATCGTTGGATAACTGGCGGTATGTCGCTGTGTCGCTGAAGTAGGTAACGCTAAGCTTGGCTTGTGCTTGGTGCCCCAAAAAACGAGCAAATGCACGACTAACCCGATTGGGGTGCTGCACATAAACGTGGGCGTAGGCCTCTGTAATTTCAGACTCACCGTTTGCTGTACGTCGAGAACGTACAATTGCACCAATAACGTCGTGCTTGGTAAGTTCAAATGGCTCAAATGTCTCGCCGTCACCCAGTTCTACAACACCACCGTGACCAAGTGATAAAACATCCTGCTCTGATACGAGTGCATTGTATTCCTGAACTTCGCCGACGCCTAATCTGCCATCGGGCAAAATAGAAACACCGTGTTCATGAACAAGTGGCGACCATGTCATCTCTTCTTGCATAAACTATATTATAGCATAATCGTATTAATTACGCAATATAGGGACTAGTATTCGAGCTCGCCTTTGTTGTCGATAAGGATACGATCTTCAGGTTTGATACCCTGGCGAACTAGTTCGTGCATAATGCCCATTTTTTTCATGATGTCGCGCAAGCGCTGAACGCCAGACTCGTTTTCAAAGTCAGTTCGAGAAGCAAACTTCTCAATCTTATGGCCAGTAACCAGGAAGTACTTATCAACTTTTTTGACCTTCCAAGCCAACTGCTCTTCCTTAAGCGTCAAGACAGGCACGCCGTTGATAGTACCCTCTTCTTCGAATTCAGCAATAACACGAGCGCGCTCTTGAGCAACACGCTGACTCAGCTGGCGCAATAGTTCCTTAATGTTGGTGTGGGCGGGTGCAGAAATTGCGAACAGTGGCGTACCTTCAGGTATAACGGTGCGCAATTTTTCCATCTGGTCCTGGATGATATCATCGTCCAAGCCCTCTATTTTGGTCAAGGCCACAACTTGCGGTTTGCTTGACAGGTCAATTTTGTAGGCCTTGAGTTCAGTTTGAATGGTCTGATATGCCTCAATAACATCAGGTTCGTACGAGTCGATAAGATGCAAGAGAACAGCGGTGCGCTCTACGTGACGCAAAAATTCCACACCGAGGCCTTTGCCTTCGGCGGCGCCCTCAATAATACCAGGGATATCAGCGATAAGCATATGGGTTTCTTTGTCGACAGTTGCCACGCCAAGGTTTGGCGTTAGGGTTGTAAACGGATAGTCGGCAATTTCGGGAGTAGCATTGCTAACAACACTCAAAAAGGTCGATTTGCCAGCGTTTGGCAAGCCAACAAGACCAACATCGGCAATCATTTTAAGTTCAAGATTGGCCTGGATAACACTTCCGGGCTCGCCTTTTTCGGCAATCTTTGGGGTTTGACGAACTGAGCTAATAAAGTGAGCGTTACCAAAACCGCCCTTACCACCATGAGCGATGATCGCGCGTTGACCATCCTCGACTAAGTCAGCAAGAACAGTGCCGTCCTGAGCAATAACTGCAGTACCAACAGGAACAGCAACTTCTAGGTCGAGGCCATTACGGCCGTGCTTGCGTGATTGGCCGCCCTTAGCACCAGGCTTAGCCTTTAGTTCACGCTGGTAGCGGAAGCTTGCAAGCGTGTTTTGGTTACGACTAGCAACGAATACGACATCGCCGCCGTCGCCACCGTCGCCACCATCTGGACCGCCCTTATCGACGTAGATTTCGTGGCGCCAACTGACAATTCCGTCACCGCCGTCGCCTGCAGAAATTATTACTGATGCTTTATCAATGAAACTCATAATCTGTTAATAGTATACCTGAAATATCCTAAAACATGAAATCGGAAATCACGCAACAACATCAGTGAAGACGCAAATGGCCCTAGCGGTAGATGTAGTGAGGGAATGTTGAGGCAGAAACCCAGCCACTGTACCCAACATGATTGAAGCCAGCCAAGCCGTTCATGTCGCTGTATTTGATCTGCGTGCCGTCAGCCGAAACAGCCTCAACGTAAGCAACGTGGCCTTCGCTACCGCGATCCGTCTGACCAATAGCTCCCTGACGTGGAACACTACTAACCGTCCATCCACTTAACGGAGCTAAATTATCCCACGTGTTGGCATTACCCCAGTTGCTTGGCACTGCAACACGGTTGGCAACATACCACGTGCAAAAACCTGGATCGTAGCCGTTAGAGCCATAAATTGGCGAACCACCAAACGAAAATCCGTACGACACCGTTAGTGCGCGGTACACCGCCTGCTTGACTTGGCCGTTGGGCACGACAATCTGCTCGCCGGGCTGTAGGCCAGTAATTTCGGCATCGTTGAAGGTTGTGATCTGGTCGGCACTGGCACTAAATTTGTTTGCCAAACTGGCAGCATTGTCACCACTTTGTACGGTGTAAACGACACCGTTAACGGGGGGAATCAACAAATGTGCACCAACAGTTACGCTATCGCCCGTAAGATTATTGGAACCACGGACACTGTCTGATGTAACGTTAAATTGAGCGGCAATGCTTGTGACCGTATCGCCATCCTTAACCAGATAGCTTTTGACATCATGGCGAGTCTTAAGGGTTGTTGCCACAATTTGCGGCTTATCAACAACACTGTAACTAGCCGTGACGGCAATCTCGGCGTTTACGGTTTCTGCCTGGTTCTTGACGGCTGTCGTCTCTGGAAGATTGACCGAACGGGATAAATTGAGGGCAATATCCGCGGATGAAAGTTGGTCGAGCGGATTGCTCGTGGTGCCGTTGGCGATGGCCAGTGCACTAGGGTTTGCAGCACCCGACGCATTGGAACCATAGAGGGTAAACGTTAGAATACCGGCAAGCAATATAAAGTTACCAACAAGCAAACCATACCGTATAGTGCGGCGTTGTCTCATTACACGACCGATGCGTTTCTTAAAACGGGTGAATCGTGATGTTCTGACCCCTGGAGCGTGGACCGCTTCAAGCGTTTGTGAAAGTGGATGACTAATATGCTTCTCCTTCAAAGGTAAGTATATCAAGCATGGGGCTATTTTCAAGGTTTATGAGCTTTTTACCCCTGTTAACATGTACTATAAAAAGTCTACTGTCCACACAATTTGTGGCAATACTGCTGGATAAGCGCATCATGATCTGCAAGCGTCTTCGAAAAGTGCACGACACCGTCATCTCCAGCGACAAAGAATAACCAATCGGTAGTCGCCGGGTGTGCAACCGCCTGCAACGATTCTTCGCTTACGTTGCTAATTGGCGTTGGTGGCAGGCCCTTATAAATCAAGGTGTTATACGCACTGTCGTAGGTGGTTGAACGAGGCTTCCCGGCCAGCGTCGCTCCATAAAATGCCGTTACGTCTGAGCCCAGCGTCATGTTTTGGTGTAAGCGTGATAAAAATACCTGCGCAACCTGCTGACGATCGGTAGCGTTGTTAGCCTCTTGTTCAACCATCGAGGCAAGAACAATCCCCTGGTAGGTGCTGAGCCCCTGTTTAGCAAATGCTGATCTAAGATCAGGTGTTAACTTCTGATCCATCGACGTCAGTGACTGCGTTACGATTTCCTGCGGCGTTGTGTTGGCGTCCTTCTGGAAGGTATCTGGATACAAATAGCCCTCAAGGCTTGCACCGGCTGGTTTATCAACAAGTGCTGGGTTATCGACATACTGGGCTGGGTCTAAAGCGAGTTTAACTTCGGACTCTTTGAAGCCGTCATTAACCAGCGACGTCTGAATTTGGTCAATACGCTGACCCGGTAAAATAGTGACTTGGTTTGTGGCAATTTTGCCGTGTGTTAATTGGGAAACAATCTGTGCGACAGTCTGGCTCGGTGCAAATGCATAGGTACCCGCCTGCAAGTCGGCGCGAACCTGCTTGCTACTGACATACAGCTTGAACGCCCAGGCACTACGGATAAGACCATCCTGCTGTAACTGATTGGCAATCTGGTCAAGTGATGCACCTGCTGCAACCGTCACCAGCTGTGTATGCTGGCTCGTGCTAACTGGTTTGAGTTTTTCGTAATACGCTTGTCGGACCACAATCGTTGCTCCCACGACCAGAACTACCACGATAGCAAGGACTATCGTCAGGCGACGTGGCCAGCGATGTTTGGAATGTTGTGCGCTGTATTTCATAGTAGTGAGCTCCCCTGTTCTTGCAAAAAGTCGTCCAAAATATAGGTTGCTGCCAAGGCATCAATATCACCTTTGGTATAGGGCTTACGGCGAGCATCCAGTTCGGCTTCAGCCTTGTTTGATGTTAGCGCTTCGTCCTGGAAATAAACTGGAATTGCGATATGCTGCTGCAATGTCCGGATAAATTCCTGTACTGTGCGAGTCTGCGCCGTTTCCTGACTCTGCAGATTACGCGGCAGCCCCACCACCAGTATACCAGCGTCTTCTTGTTTGATAAGATTAGCAATCGTTTCCATCACCTGCGCGTCATTAATAACGGTAGTCAGCGGTGAGGCGATTTTGGCGATTACGCTGGCACGAGCGACACCGATACGCTGAGCACCGACATCAAGAGAAAGAACCGAGGCTGCATTAATTGCTGGCATTGACTTGAGTTTGTGGCTTATCAATCGTAATGTTGATCTTACTTTGACTGCCCGGAATCGACGAGACCCAGAACGGACTATAGGTGATCGTAACATTCGTTACACCAGGGTTGCTCTTGATGATAGACGTTGCGTCACCAGTCTTTTTGCCAGCGACGGCCTGGCGCAAAGCTGCAATCTTAAGGTCAGGACCAGCGACGGCCGTTACATGCATTGTTACGGTGCCATTATCTGCACTTTGAGCGGTGAAGCTTGCGTTAGCCATGCCGTAGTCCAAAATCGTCTGCTTACTTGTATCAATTTGAGCATTAACCGCACTGGCAATTAACTTTTCAAAGTCGGATTGTTTAGCACCAAGCATCGTGTAGGTAAGGTTTTCGGTAACCGTAACATTATCGACAGTGTCGCCCGCGTTTGCACTGGTCGTAATATTTGGCGTACTTGCCACAAAGGTTGCGGCAACCGGGTACAGGCCCATATTTGTTAACTGATTCTGTAGCTGTTGCTTTACCGCGCTCGTATCTTGCGCGGCAAGTTTTTGCTTAGCAGTGTCGATATCTGACTGCTGTAAAATCTTGGTAATTTGGTCGGTACCACCAGTAAACGCATCGCTTGAGGACGCACTAACGTCTGATCTGCCAGCGACAGTGAAGTTACCAGCCGCTAAGTTATACTGGGCGCCACCCTTCTGTGCAGTTACGGCCGTGGTCGTCGTGGCAGTAAAGGTGATACATCCATGCTTAGGGGGACCGTTTTGAAATACAGTGTCCGATTGGGTAATAAACGTTAAATTATTAGCCGTAACACCCGTGCCAGCTGGCACATCAGCAGGTAAGCCACTAGGTATTGATCCACATACCTGAGATGACAAAGTAACTATGCCCGAGGCTTTCTGGCCGTTATTCTGTTGTCCTGTCGAATCTGCCTGTGCAGTAAGGGTCTTTTGCGTTTGCTGAGATTGTGCCGGAACCACACCGCCATCGGTGTTGACGCTGCTCGTAGAGGTATTGAGCGTTACATTCAAATTGGCCGCTACCGCAGTGCTATTGGTTTTGACCAGAATGCTCGCCTTTGGCAACACCTTAAAGCACATAACCCATAAGAAAATAATAAGCACTAAGCCACCACCGCCAAAGATAAGCCACATACGGAATTTATCAAAATTGGGTACGTTCAGCTTGCGGTTTTTCTTGGTTTTTGGCGCTTGCAATCCGCTTGCCCCACCAACAACTGGCGTTGTGGCAGAATTGTGGCGCATGATCGGATTTGGTGAGCTATTATCAAGGTCAATTGCGTCGTCAAGTGCCGAAGGAGGCATTGAACCACGTGCCAAATCACCAACTGCTCGACTGCCATCGAGTGACGGCTTGACAGTCTTAGCCGCTGGATCGTCTAACATGAGTGATTCTTCCAAATCATCGGGCAATTCGGCGATAGCGTGAGGCATATCAGGCACTTCGGGTTTAGTCTGGAGGTTTTTGGCTACGTACAAACCAACATTGGCGGCCAATGGCATCAGCCCAGCTTCGGTGGTAATGAGGACCAAATGTTTACCGGCAGTATCGGCACTGCGTTTAAGAAGTTTCATGTTAACAACGCTCTGCAAGGTGGCAGAACGTTTAGGCAGTACAAGCGCAAGAATCTTGCTTTGTGACGACCGAACTTTGTCAATTATAGTGGTTATTTCGTCGTCTACATCGATGTACACAACATCTTTGGCCGGTATACTGTTGCTCATGTTTTAAGCATCCTATCAAGTTTTTCACGAATTGAACCAGTCTGGCCGCCAGTGCCTGAGAACTGTAACGTATCAAGACCAACGCGCAGAAGTCCCATGGCGGTGATAAAAGTATGGTCGTTTACTTGCCCAGTTTTGTCAACGATGCCGACAACTTGTTCGGGGTGAATATGGTGCACGATAGGTTTGCGAGTAAATGGCAGCTGCGTGTACCAGTCGGTCTGCTCGAGCTTGTCCATAAGACTATCAAGACTTGAACCACCACCACACAATAGAACCCGATGCGGCAGATGATCGAGCTTGGTGAATTCACCCAAGGCAACTTCGACACCGCTAATCCAGACATCGAGTGTCTTGTCGATGGCACCTTGTACGGCTACTGCTTTGGTATGCGGAACTGTTCCTTCGGCCAAACCAACTTTAAGATCCTCGGCCTGGTCAAATTCAATGTTCAATTCGCGTTCAATGGCGCGCGTGTATGCCCGTCCACCAATGCCAAACATCTTGGTGCCCTGGACGCCACCATCATTGATAACAGCGATATCAGTCGTTCCACCACCGATATCCATAAGGATGGCACTCATACTCGCACTTGTGTCATCACCAATAACGGAGCGAGAAACGGCAAACGGCTCAGCCGCGACCGCCAACAAATCAAGGTCAAGTTGCTGCGCCGTGCGTTCCAAAGCACCAATGTGGATTAATGGAGCAAACGCCGTGTACAACTGAACGACTACGTCGCGCCCCTGGAAGCCAACAGGGCTAGTAACTTTATAGCCATCTATTTCGATGCCCACAAGCGCGCTGTTAACCAAGCGAATTTCGACTTCTTTGCCGCCCAATTCCCAGGCAAGCTGCTGTCGGGCCTTGGCCTGCGCGCGCTCTTGAACCAATTTGATAATTCGTTCAACTTCGGCAAGATCCAAAGCCTTTTCGGCGTCCTTGCGGGTTACGCGAACAGTCGTCGTCATACCCTTTACGAGTTCACCGGCAATACCAATCACCGCAGTACGAGCACTGACACCGGCCTGTTGCTCAGCAATCGCCAACGCCTTATCGCAGTTTTCGACAACCCGGGCGATGTCGGCGATTGCACCAGCCTGCATGTCACTGAGTGCTTGGTGCTTGCGTCCAACACCAACAATCTCGATGCCTGCAGGTGTTACATGCCCAACAAGCGCCTTGACATATTCAGTACCAATGTCCAAACCAACAATATACCGGTCATCAGCGGGCGTGCGCTGACTAACCTTTGCGTTTACTTCGGCAGCCTTGTCGGCCACCTTACTTGCCATTGATTGGCCTAGACTTTTTACTTTATTAAGATCAAGCATAATCGTAATTCATTATAGCACGGCCTCATTAGTCTGCCAGTAATTTGTTCGTATATTACCGCGAAATGCTGAGGATATGATGAAGGTTTTGCTATTGGCACAAATGGCACAAACTCATTTTTATGGTATAATTACTCAGTTCGAGACCCCTTAGATCGGATAGGAGAAGCTGTGGCAACCCAGCCACCGGTGGCAAACCCGTCGACGCCTGACCAGTACAACTTCTGGCCGCCCAAGAGCAAGTGGCACCTGTGCTTCACGATCGTGTTCGCGATCGCCTGGTTTGTGCCTTATGACTTTGTCATGAACGCCCTTGTGGGACGAGCCGAGCACAACATGCAGGCAGCCTGCATGAACGTCGACCCCCAGCGCTGTCTCCGTGCGAGCAGCTTCATGAGCATCGGACTCATAGTGACACTGTCCGTGCTGGGCACGTTGCTGCTGCTGATTATCTTCAGCGGATTCATCCTGGCGCGATTCGAAGACCACAACAAGGACGTCCTCGTTCTGCGATCGGACCAACAGCACAGCGAGCAGCAGCTCAGGGTCCACCAGGCCGCCAACGGGATGAAGACCACGATCAGGAACCAGCAGAAGCTCATGCTCGCAGGCGCTGTACTCCTGGCCTTCATCGCCTATCTCATCTACAACAGCTAGGAGCCGCCTCGGACGAGCCGGGATCACCCTTGCATGAGAATCTCACGATGCGTCGTGAACACTTTTCTCTGCAACGTATGACCCGGCTTTTCCATGCAAACTTCTTGACAGGAAAACTATCTTTTTGTCATTTTTATGGTATAGTTATGTTGTTCGAGACACCCACGTTGTTTTGGAAGGAGTTCATGATGTCCACCCTCGCTGCCAAGCAGTCGAGAAGGCCCAGCATCATCAGCAGGCTCACGCACCGGATCACCGGCCGAGCCATCTGGCTCACGCTTGGCGCCCTGCTAGTCATCGGCATCGGTGTGATCCTGGAGATCATCAGCCAACACCACCAGTTCGCCGCCTGTACGCCCGTCAACCGGCAGTCCTGCACAGACCGCGCACAGCAGCTGGAAGGCAGCGTGTTCGTCAGTGTGCTATTTGCCGGTCACACGATCTACGTGCTGTCCAACCGGGTCTACCTCTTGGTCATGTTCCGACTGGACAACCGCGAGATCCTTCGCCTGCCGAAGTACGACCCGGAAAACCCGAGGACCATGCTGGACCGCATCGAGGCCCGTATGAGCCCAAGCTATCTGGCAGCGTCATCCGAACAGCTCAAGTGCACGCTCTCTGTCGCCTTCTACTGCTGCTACCTGGCCCTGTGGCTGACACTCTGCATCATCTCCTACCACAGCTGAACCCCTCGGACGAGCCGGATGTGTCACTGAACACAGGAGAACCACGCAATCTGCGTGAAATCTTCTCATCAGTGTACCATCCGGCTTTTCCATGTCTACTTTTCGACAGATTGCCAAGCACGACGCAGGCACATGGTAGTCCGCACACCATTATCATGGACAGCCACAAAACCAACGCGCCGCGCAATTTTAAGCGACCCGCGATTGGCGTTAGCCGCAGCATGCTCATATATGTCAACGGGCGAGGTTTTTAATAGGTGATCATATTGAGTTTGGTAGGCAAGTGCACCAATTCCCTGTCCTTTTGTTGCACTGTCAAAAAGAGCAATTCGGCTGATGGCTGGCTCGTTTGGCGCGCCGATATTGCGCACACCGGTTATGCCTAAGAGGCGCGTTCGCTGATCGTTATAAATACCCCAGTGCATATTATCTTCAGAATCACGCAACCACGCGTAATGCTCGGGCAAATTGCCCAAAAACGAGTCAAATGTGTCGGTCAAATGCTCACTAATCGCTGGGTCAATTTCCTCTGGCAAATCGTCTAAATCGATTGGTGCCAGCATAATTGCTGCTCGTTCATTTTGTGCAGGTAACATCGGTCCAAACATGGTATTCTCCTTGCAAAATTACACAAATAAATAAAGGCACCACGATATGATGCCTTTATTTGCACCTAAGCACAAGTGTTTTATATGTGTATGTTCAGATTTTTACAGTAGAACTGCCTTGACGCGACGGATGCCAGCGCTTGAGGCCTCTTCTTTGAGGATCTTGAAGCGCTTAGGCGTGTCGGATCCCTCTGCTGGTTCTGCAAGTTGGCCGGTGTGGTCAACGTGTGGGCCACCACAAATTTCGAAGCTGTAGCGGTTGTCGCCCTCGCCCATTTGGTAGATTTTGACCGTGTCGCCGTAGCGATCGCCGAATGCTCCCAGAGCACCCATGTCGAGCGCTTCTTGCGTTGGATATTCCTTCCAGAATACCGGCAGATCTTTGGCGATTTGCTCATTAACCATGTCTTCGACCTGTTTGAGTTGCTCTGGCGTGACCTTCTCGTCATGGCTAAAGTCGAACCGCAGGCGTTCTTCGGTGATGTTGCTGCCCCGCTGAATAACGTGGTCGCCCAAAATAGTGCGCAGTGCTTGATACATGAGGTGCGTGGCAGTGTGGTATTTTTTGTGCTGCAGCGTTTGGCCACCCAAGCCACCCTTGAAAGTACCTTTGGCTGCTGTTTGTGAGCGCTGACGCTGCTCGGTCATTTTGGCATCGAACGCTGCCTTCCAATCGTCTACTAAGACGGCATTTTCGTGCATGGCGACAACTTCTTCGGATAGTTCCATGGGATAGCCGTAGGTGTCATACAAAGTAAACACGAAGTCACCAGGAACCATTACAGCACCATCGGTTTGGTTACGAGTGACAAACTTGTTGAGCTCGGCAAGGCCTTTGCGAAGGGTTTGGCGGAAGATCTTTTCTTCTTTTACCAATACTGCGATAACCTCGTCGCGCTTGGCGGCAACTTCGGGGTAATCTTCGATGTACAGGTCGGCAATTGTTGGGACGATTTGCTCCAAGAAATTCTGTTCAATACCCAGGTTAAATGATTTCATAATGGCGCGGCGCATCAGGCGACGCATAACGTAGCCCTGTTCTTTATTACTTGGCACGATGCCATCCACCGCCAAGAAAGTTGCGGCACGCAGGTGGTCGGCGATGACGCGCATAGCGTTGGTGTTGCTGTCGTACGTTTGGCCAGAAAGCTTTTCAAGCTTTTGGATAATGGGCCACAGCAAGCTGATTTTGAAGGCATCAGGACTGTTGATAGCAGCCATAGCAATGCGTTCCAAGCCGCCGCCAAAGTCAACGTTCTGCTTTGGCAGTTTTTGGAAACCAGTTTCGGTTTTGACATATTCCATGAACACGCTGTTGCCGATTTCGACAAAGCGACCACAATCGCAGTTAGGGTGACAGAATTCGCCGTATTCCGTGTTGTGCGGTACAAAGTCAAACTCGTAGAAGGTTTCGCTGTCACCACCACCAGGCTCACCCGCAGGCATGTCGGCAATTTTGCCAGCGCGGCACCACCAGTTTTTGCTGGCGTCGTAATAAAAGATGCGCTCGCCTGGCTTCATGCCACGCTTGTAGCCATCGGCTTCGGAGCCAATTTCGGCCTCAACCGCGTCAATACCTTTGGCCGCAAATAATTTCTTCCAAACTTCAGCGCTTTCGGTGTCTTGGGGAATGTCGTTGGCAGAGTCACCGATAAAACAGGTTACGTAGATTTTGCTGGGGTCCAGCTTGACGGTGTCGACCAAAAATTCAAAAAACTGCGTCAGCTGATCTTGCTTAAAATAATCGCCCAAACTCCAGTTACCAAGCATTTCAAAAAACGTCGTGTGGCGGTTGTCGCCAACTTCTTCGATATCTTGGGCACGCAAACAAGTCTGTGAGTCGGTCAAGCGCACGCCTTCGGGGTGCTCCTCGCCCAACAAATAAGGGATGAGCGGCTGCATGCCAGAACCCGTAAACAACGTTGTTGGGTCGTTTTGTGGCACCAAAAGCGCCCGCGGAATCACCGCGTGACCACGGTTTTTTAGAAATTCTAGATAAGAGGCGCGTATTTGTTGTGCATTCATAGGTATCATTGTAACAGAGGTCATATCATTTGACAAAGTGCCATTATAAATGGTATAAATTACATCAAGTTCGTTCGAGCTTTGTACATTCAGATCGAGTTTCCGAGAGGAGGTAGAATCCCATGAACGTCCTGTCATATGTGTTGATTGGCGCCGCGATTGCCTGGGCTATCTGGTATGTCACCAGACCCAGCCGCGAAAGCAGAAGACGTCAACGTGTACTGCGCGAGCGACACTACAACCCGTCAGGCGCAAAGCGCGCTGGCGATGCACGTCGCAAGGCGATGGAGAGGCGCAACAAGGGCAAGTAGCTTCGCCGCTACCCTGCCAACCACAGCCACCCCAACTACACCAGAAAGTAGACCGTGAAGATAATCCTCGACGCCTCTGGCGTCGTCCAGAAGCCCAACCCGGCTTCCACGCACCACGCAACGTCGTCACACAGCGCAGCCCCCACAAAGTCGCCGGCCCCTGCCCACCACGGTGGTGGCGGACTGTCGTGGGGTGTAGCGACTTTGATCATTGTGGTCCTCCTGGGCTTCCTAGCCCTTGGCAAAGCAGTCAACGGACCCACCGTCGGCAACTAGCAACACTCACTGGTTCGACAACCGAAAGGCAGCACATCATGGACAGGCTCATTCGCATCGCAGGGATCCTGGCACTCGTCTTCTGCCTGATCCACTGGCACAACGCAGTCAACAGCGTTCTCACCCAGATCGACGTAAGTGTGATCCAGGGCATGATGAACCTGCCGGCGGCCTAGCAAGCTACTCGTTCGATCTGAACACAACTTGAAACAACTGTCGCCCCAGCGCAGACATATCCTCGCCAATCCAGGCGAATGATCCCTGTCTGCCGGGCTACAGGTCGTGCGTGACTACGCTCCTTTGGCATCAAGTAGTTTCGTTTGGTCAACCAAACAATTCTCTCCCAAATCCCAAAAAGCCCATCCGCACGACCACCCTACCCCAGCGCCAACCGCAAGCAATATGTTTTTGGGCAAAAGTACGATATTATCGCTTCTACAATGGAAGAATTGGTCGTGCCGTTACCTGAGCAACATACCGATCCTTCACTATGGGATCGTGCACGTGTTATTGGTGGTTTGGTGGCAAGTGGCGTTTGCCTGGTAGGTGGTGGCGCTTACATCGGTTCGCAAATTCCAGCTGACGCTGAGATTAGCCCTGGCCTGACGCTGAGCAGCACAGCGCAAGCGCACGGCACAACCATAGAGCTCGGCCCGCTCTTAGGCAAGGTAAATTTCCCGGAAATTCATTACCACACACCTTTTGGCAATATTGGCGCAGACGTGAGCGTGCGCCACGATATTTCCATCGACCTCAAAGATCCACAGGCGCTCGGCTCATACGCGGCAATTAAGGACGACCCCAAGCGAAGTATCCAGGAGCCGTTGGTGCGTGCCATGCTCGAGAATACCCTTACTGGCGCAGGCGTTGGGCTTGCAGCTGAAGTTATTGGTGGCGGGCTGTATGTGCGCCATCGAAAACGCAAGTATACAGAACGGCTTACCGAGCAAACAAATCAAGAGAACGCTCAAGCATCGCTGGATCGTTTGCGGGAAATTACAAATGAAAACCCCGAAGCCGAACGCCTGATAGCCACGCTGCGCGCTTCTTTGGCGCCACAAACCGAGACAAACACACCGCTCTACAAACAGCGCCGGGCTTGGGCAGTTTGCGCTGCCGGGGCCCTCACCTTAGGACTTATTGGTAATTTGCACGAGCCAGTATCCACACAAGACCCACATGCGCTGGCGCTCAGCCCTGCCATCACCAAATATTCACCGCTCCTCAAGGGCGCCACTGTTTCGGGCACTGCCGCTGAGCTACTCGTTAGCACCGCTATTAACCAGGTCGACAAGTACATCGCGACCACCAACAATTTTTACACCACAGCCAACAAAAATCTTGTGCAAGCTTTCAAAAATCTCAAAACCAAGCCAGGTGACATCCCGCTTAATAGCCCCGATTACGTTAATGTGCTGGCAATTTCGGATTATCACTGCAACTTGGCAATGCTCCAGAAGTCATTCAATCTCATTGTCCGTTCTGGTTACGCCGATGTTATCGCCAACATGGGCGATACCAGTGTTAGCACCGGAAAATTACCGTCGGAGCAGCAATGTACCGATGTTATGGGCAAGGCGATTGCGCCAACACCAGCGTTTGACACTATCGTGCCTATCGTAGCGGTTGAGGGTAACCACGATTCCGAAATCACTGCCAATAACGAGCGCCGCCTCACCCTCAAATATGATGACAAAAGTTACAAGCCATTTGTTGTGCTGGACGATAAGCTGCCCTACGCTCGCGTTGACGGGATTGTGTTTGCCAGTGGTGCTAACGATCCGCGCCAGAGTGTGTTCGGCTCGCCGATGACACCGCTCGACACAGGAGATCAGAACAAAGCGCTCGCCCGTCAAGGGGCCAGCATTGCCACAAACGCCTGCAAGGCCAGAGAAGCCTACAGTGTCTCACCCGTTGTGATGGCTCACGGTATGGAGGCCACATACCAATCTATTATAAATAACTGTGTGAGTATCGCCCTCAGCGGCCATTTGCACGTGCAGAAAGGTCCATACAACTACGAAATTACGAGCCCGAGTGGCGGACCATCAAACACTGAATACGCCTTTACGCAGGGCACATCTGGCGGCGCTGGCGAGGGCCAAATCACCGAGTATTCCCCTGTTGCTAGAAAAGAGGGCGCGACTTACACCTTCTTTATGTTCGACCCCAAAACCAACACGCCCGTCGGTTACTATAATTTGATTATCGGTACTGACGCGTCCGTCACGCTTTCTGGTTTTACACACATGCCCAAGGCCCAAGCCCTGTCCACAGATATTCCACAATTTTTGAGTACATACCAGTAAACTATAGGCATGGACTATGATCAGCGGCGTGTTTGCGCCAATTGCCCGCAAGTTATCACCTGTGCCGAAAATATCGATGCATTGTATGAAGAGCGCGCCGTTGTCATCGACAGAGCCTTCGACAGAACCGATACTCAGGCAAAGCTTGGCGAAATGGTCAATCAAGCACAAACTAATGCACTTATGTACCAAAATTCTGAGGATGATTTGGCGCGCAACGAAAGTCGATTTGCTTTGGTTATTCTTGATCGAGCGCTCCGCGGAACCGAAAGGCAAACGCGTGGCCTGGTTCAAGTTCTACAGGGTTACGACCGCGCCATCGAACGTTCGTTCAATGATATTGATTCACTAAGCTTGGCGTGTCGTGGACTTAAAAATTGCATGAAGGGTGACCCCCGTCGTGCCTGGTCGTATCGAATGAAAAATGCCATTCAGGGAATGTTTGGCAGGCGACGCAATGGCCTCGACGACACCGCTAGTTAACGGACGATACCGCCACCAACTACACGATCACTATCGTAAATTACCGCCGATTGGCCCGGTGTAATTGCGCGAACTTCCTCACTCAAGTCAAGTTGCAAAACGTCTTTGCCGGTAAATTGGAGACCAGTTACTTTAACCAGTGGCGCGCGGTAGCGTGTGCGGACTTGGTACGTGCCTTCTGGATCTGGCGCTCCGTTAATCCAGTGCAAGCTTGTAAGATTGAGCGTCTGCTTCCACAAGCGCTCGTCTTGCAAATCGGTCGTAACGTACACTTCGTTCTTGTCCATGTCCTTGCCGACAACATAATAGGGCAAGCCACCGCCAACGTTGAGGCCATGGCGCTGACCAATGGTATAAAACAGTGCGCCGTCGTGTTCACCCAAATTGTGACCGTATTGATCGATAATGCTACCGGGCTCGGTTGTTACAAATTGCTGTAGGAATTCCTTGATGCCAACTTTGCCAACAAAGCAAATACCCTGGCTGTCTTTCTTTTCTGCCGTTGCCAAACCCAATTTTTGGGCCATTGCCCGGATTTGTGGCTTTTCGTAATCACCGATTGGCATGAGTGTTTTGTCGAGTGCCTCTTCGGTCACGCGGTACAAGAAATAGCTCTGATCTTTGTTCGTATCCAGCCCAGTCAACAGCTGGTTACTACCAGACGCATCGTATCCAAAAGGCGCCGTAACCGTTTGGCCTTCGGCCAAGCCGACAACGCTTTCGGAGCCTCGATGCGTCTGTCCGTTGTGATGTTTGATGCGGGCATAGTGGCCAGTAGCAATCATATCCGCACCATCTTCCAGAGCCGCATTCAAGAACAACTTGAACTTCACTTCTTGGTTGCACATAATATCGGGGTTTGGTGTCAGGCCTGCTTTGTAGCCGTCAAGCATGTAGTCGACAACTTTGTCACGGTATTCTTTCTCAAAATCGTACATTTTGAACGGAATGCCCAGTTGCACGGCCACACGCTTGGCGTCCTGGTAGTCTTCCTTCCATGGGCAATCAAAGCCAGGCAGATCCTGGCTCCAGTTTTTCATGTACACACCAGTGACGTCATAACCCTGCTCTAGCAAAATCGCTGCAGTCACCGAACTATCGACGCCACCACTCATACCAACAAATACTTTTTTAGACATATCTTGTATATTTTAGCAAATTACTGGGCGATGCACCATACGGTGGGACTTAATAATCAACATTTTCGAGGTGTTTACGCAGTGAGGCCAATTCGTAACGGCGGCCGAGCCAAAATCCAATCAAAATCAGTGGCAGCATAACGGCGGCAGGCGCCCACAGTACTTTGGTGATCGTGATGACCGATGGTTTATTAGATGTGCTCGTTGTTGACGACGTAATCGCCCCGTTGGCAATCGCCACCAACTGTAGGTACGCCGCCAGACCATTTTTGTCGGTGGCCTTGATAGTTACGGTGTATGTTCCGGCTGTATCGTAGACGTGCTGAATATTAAACACGCCAGCAAACTGCTGACTTAGGAGGTCGGACGCTTTGTTGTCGCCCCAGTCCACACTAATAGCATACGGGCCGGTACCGCCTGTCAGGATAATCGGCCAGGTCAGCGTTTCACCAGGGTTTGCACCACGCTGGGCATAGTTGCTCGTCAGATACATGAGCGTCGAGCCAGTCGTGTTAAACTGCTGGTCATTAAATGTCACGGTTACAATGTTTGAATCGGGGCCAGCCTGATCTAATGCATCGAATACGCGAGCCACAATATCGTTGCGGCCGCTAAACAAATCGATCTTGATAGAGTAGCTACCACCCACACACACGACGGAACCCATAAACACGTTGTTATCGAAGACCTTAACAAGCAAGCCGGTCGTACACAAGCCCGCCACCGTGATTGGTAGCGTCGTAAAGGTTTGCCCATTAGACGGCGTAGATATTGTAGCGGCAGTAGACGGTGGCGCACTACCAATCGACCCGGTCAAACCCGTAGAACCACTTTGTGGGTTGGTAAGCGCATGTGCGTGGTACGCAGGTGCTGCAACCAATAAACTAACTGCAGTGAATGCAGCCAACAAAGCTGGAATACGACGGATACGAGTAAGCACGCGTTTCATTTCCTTTACTTTAGCGTGGATTGCCAACCATAAGCAATACGTAACATGCAATGACACGCGCTCAACCCCTGTTAGAGATTACACGCGTGTCAGTATCAATAGCTACTTTTGTAGGCTATTTCTTTTTGCCACCCGTGGCCTTTTGGACGACGCGAGCGTTATAGCCCTTGATCATACGTGGCAGGACAAAGATTGCAAACAGAACCACGACCAGCACTGCTGCAATAATAATCATCACGGGGACAGGCACGACATAAAATGTATCAGTTGCAGTTAGTAATTGGCCTTTGGTGCCGTAGCCAAGATTAGCTTCTAGCGTGTATTTGCCGAACGCACCGACATTTTTGCTGATATCGAATTCAAACTTACGGACACTATCAGGGAGTACGTTACCACGCGGTGCCGTATTATTGATGTCGTAAGACGCCAATACTTTGCCAGACTTCTTGAGGAGAACCTTACCGAATGGTTCTACCTGAATGTTGCCAGTGTTGTTAATGCGCACCGCACCAGCAAGTTCTTTGCCGGACGTAAAGAATGATCCAGCAAGTTCTTTGTGGGTCTTAGGGTCAACGTGGCGAACATCAAGGCTGGCGATATTTGCCTTTTCGGTAAGATTGCCAGGGACGGTTACCAATACCAGTGAACCAACGCTTGCGGACAAACTCAACATCTTGTTGCTATTAGCGGATGATGGTTCAAACCGGACAGCCCCATAGTATCCACCCGCGTCAGCGCCTTTAGGGATAGTGATCGTAACCTTAACATCATGGATGTCGTTGGCAGCAACAGTAAAGTCGCTTAACGGTGTAACGTATTTACGGAAACTACGGATCGGTGCTGATTGGTTCTCGTTCAATAGAATATTTGGCGTACCCGATTCGTCAGTACCAGCTACAAAGTCGTTCACGACTGGGTGTAAATCGATTTGGCTGTTGGAAATATTCTGGACATAGACATCAATGGTTTGTGAAGAGCCAGGATTAATCGTTAGGTCGGTTCGCACCGGCGAAACTTTAAGTGCGTTACCGCTGCCCGTCGTTGTCGTTGATTTTGTTGTTGCGGTGGTAGCCGCACTTGCGCCGATTGCACTTGTCGCCACGATGGCAACAGATGCCAACACAGTTCCAATAGAAGCAAAAATATTGCGTCGCATCTCTATCCCCTTTTTAAGTTCTTATGGTTTATACTAGCACACTATTCGTCAGAAATTAGCCAGACAGACGTAGGTAAGCGTTGTAGAATAGACGCCTGGCGCTTGGTCCTTGCTGACATTTACTACGTAACTAATTGTGTACTTCTTGTAATCTTGGGCCACGGTAGCCTTTGCAACTGCCTCGCCCGTCGTAAATCGGTATTTATTAGACTGGTTGTAGTTAATAGTGGGCGTGCCCGTGCCTGGCCCGCTAGGGTTCTCTCCAATTTGCGGTGTGGTATTGGCGCGCAAATTAATGCCGAACTGACTGGTACCTACTTTGGAGGTTTCGTTTTGCATGGCAGGGATAATATTATTACCGGAAGTCATCGTAATACCGTTTGCGTAAATTGCGTAGCCACTCTGGCCGTTAGTGGCCGCTACAATCTGCGATTGGCCATCACTGCTGGATGCGGAGCTAAATTGGCCAAAATCGAGCGTTGATCCGTCGGCAGTACTGCAGTCGAAGTCGGCGATGCTCACTCCACTACAAAAGGTTAGGTATGGTGGCACCTCGGCGCTAACGTTGAATCCCGGATTTATGGGGAAAGCCATAGCCCCAAAATCTACCGGCAAGCCCGTCGCAGTTGAGTTGGCATAGGTAAACACTTTCAAATAATAGGACCCCTCGTCGGTGGGGTTCACGACATTATCAAAGGTAAAATTAATTGGCGTTGTGTTTAGGTTCAGAGCAGGAACTTGGCTTACAATAATGTCGTTAACAGAAGAGCTTGGTGATTTAAAAAAGCCTGCTGTACCCGATTGGCTTACGACATTGGCGTTAAGAGCATCAAAACCATAGGGAGCCACACAAGGGTCCTCAATAAGTGCCGAGTTAGAGCAAAACTGAAACTCAATCGAGCCTATAGGGCCAGCACTGCCAGGGGTAAACGTAGCGCTATACATAACATTGTGGTCCCCGGCAATGGCAGAACTTAGCTCAAGACTACGTGAGGTTATTTGTACTGCCGAGACGCCACGGATGCCAAAAGGCCCCGCCCATACTATAAGCGAGACCAATATCGCAGCAGTAGCTGGGGAGTGTATGCGCGTTTTGAGCAATAATACTCCCTGCCACGTCATGCGTAGTTCCTTTAGAATGTACCAGTTGCGATTAATTGTTCAGCTGCTGTGTAAATACCAGCTGGAGTGGTGTTACTTGCAGTAGCACCAAAAGTGACTGTTGTTACTGAGTTGTTAACTGGGCCGGAAAGTTGAGCAACTATGTCACCATACGTGCTTGTCACGCCCGTCGTATACATGCCAAACGTTGTCGTGCCATTGCCACCATACGCAGCAGATCCAGCAGGGACAGTTATGTTAGTACCGAGCGTACCGCTTGGTACCGCTAGGCCAAAGGCTGCCGTACCAGCGGTTATGGTTGATGGAGCTGAAGCTGAGGATGCACTGTTAACAGACGGTATTGTATTTGCACCACTCGTCGGAACCGCACCCTTCCAGCGGATAAATGCGCCAGTCTGCGCATTAGTAGATATCGAGAAAAGTGCGTTGCCAGTGTTTACTGCAGTAGCATCCAAGATGTTGTTTGCACCATGTCCGATTGTCATACTTGGGTCGTCGCCACAAGCACTCTTATAGACACAGAATGCCAAACTTTCCATCACGCGTGCCGTAATGTTAATGACCGAACCAGTGCTCAAGGCGATACCACCGTAGTCGACCATACCAGTAAAGGTTGCTGCACGAGTCGTAGTAGATACGGTATAGTTAGCCATATTTGCCGTCGTATCGAACGTTACGATACGTGCGTAAAACGAGTGGTTAACGGTGGTTGGGTTAATAACGCCAGCAATGGTAAAGTTGATCGCTGTACCGGCAACTGTGGGTGCGCCGGAGTTAGATAGCTTGAGCGTCTGAAAGTGACCAGCACCAGCACCACCTTGTACGCCTGCCGCCGTCCAACCTGTTGTCGTAATACCCGACGTAAAGGTTACGGTTGGCGATGTTAATACGTCAAAACCCGTTGGGAATGTACAGGAAGTATCACCAATAATTGGGTCGTTGTCACAGAAGTCCACAACGATACCAGCTGTACTTGTTGTACCGCTTGGTGTGTAGGTAACACTATATGTGGCCGTTGCACCTTGGGTAGAGCTACTCATTTCGATACTACGTGAGGTTATCTGTGCCGCACTAGCGTGGCCAGCAAGCGCTGGAACCAGAGCAGCCACCGCTAGAGCCAACGCGGAAAATCCGTAGACGACCCTCCGTATACTGTGGTTTTTGATTTTCATCGGATTATCTCCTGTGTGATGTATTTTTTATTTATACTTTTCAGCTATACCGCAATATTATCACGCTTATGCTTAGGCAGCAATGATTAATTTCCAATTAATTTATCCACAGTTCACCCGTTGTCTAGAACGACAACCGAGCTACCTTATTCGCTGTATTCTCTACGTACCATATGTTGCCATCAGAACCACTGGCAATGCCAGAATATTAATAAACTAGTAGGTTGAAGTTGCCACGAGTATGTGGTTAAAGGTGTACTGGCCAGCGGAGGTAACATTCGAAATATTATAGAGATACGATATGGTGTAGTCCGTTTCGCCAGTGCTGCGAGTTGACTGCGCGATAACGTCACCCTTTACGTATTTGAACAAGCCACACGTATTATAGCCACTAGCGACCGTGCCGAAACTGAACGTACTATTTGGAATTTGGATGGGATTTGCGCCGTAAGTCGTTGGAGCACCGCACCCGGCGCTATTCGCGACCAGGTTAATACCAAACTGCTCCGTGCCCGGGCTTGATGCTGTTGGTGTTGTTAGGTTGTGCATTACAGGGTGGGACGGCAATGTGTTAGTCGGCGGATCAGAGGCATTCTTTACTACATACCCGCCCGCTAGATAGGTCTTAACACTAAACGTACCCGTTGCTGTTGCCGCAGCACCAACAGAGAGTACTCCCAGATCGGTGCTACCAGCCGTCACGTTAAACTGAATGTACGGCGTACGATCGGTGTTAAAACCGCCCTGAGCTTGGTAGTTGGTGCTCGCCGTATTGCCAACACCCAATTCACCAGCAGCTTGCTTTGAACAATAGTTCGTGGAGCAATCGTTCAGATCTCCACCGCTGCCAAAGTAAACCTCGTTCACCTGATAATTCGTACTCGAAGATTGTTGGGCACTAGCAAGCGGACACCATACCATCACAAAGACAGCAACAAACCCTGCCAGCTTTCCAAAACACCTTTTCATAGCTCCATTGTGCAATATCCGCAAAATAAACTCAAATCCGTTTACGCTTTTCGGTGGATTTTAGTATTATAAACATAAGACAATTACATTATGGATCCATCTTCGCTACAATCCGACTCTAATAATGACGTGCACTCACTTGAGGGTAACGATACTGTTATCGAGCAAGGCGGGCAGATCCCTGTTGCTGCACCCTCTTCGGGCGCCGTAGCGCCAACACCCTCGCCAAACGGCGACTCCCCGCTCAATAGCAATGCACCTATCCAACCGCTGACACCACTACCCGCAACCCCAAAGATAGGCATTTTAAAACGGCTATGGAAACGGCTCAACATATATTTGCTGCTGCTCATTGTCGTGATGTTAATCGCGAGTGCTGTGGTCATCGCTCTAACCGTCAAGGGCAAGCAACAGGCCAACGTCAGTAACACAATTACTTCTCAGAGTTTGTCTGAATCGACCCTTAAACAGCTCGCCAATAGCGAAGCAACAATTGGTAGTTCATCCCAGGTTTTGAACATCGAATCCAACGCTATTTTCTCGGGTTCTGTGCTGGTCAAAAAAGACCTTGAAGTAGCCGGTAGTATTAAAGTGAATGGCGCATTGGCGCTGCCGGGCATTACTGTGTCGGGCAATAGCTCGTTCAATCAGATTCAGGCGACAACCCTAAACCTTTCTGGTTCGGCAACGGTAAGCGGCATTTTGACCGCACGAAACGGTTTGAGCGTTAACGGCAACGGAAGCTTTACGGGCAACGTTTCGGCCACACAGGTCACCACAGCTACGCTGCAATTAAACGGCGACCTCATTTTGACACACCACATTACAGGTGGTGGTGCGATCCCTGGCCTAAGCCAAGGCATCGCACTGGGCAGCGGCGGCACCGCTTCAGTAAGCGGCTCAGATACATCTGGTTCGATTGCGATTAACACCGGGAGCGCACCTGGAGCTGGCTGTTTCGAAACTATTAACTTTACCAAGGCCTTTAACGGTACACCCCATGTTACCGTGACACCTATTGGCGCGGCTGCTGCAGGCCTCACCTATTACGTCAACCGTTCGACACTTAACTTTAGCATTTGCACCACGACGCCCGCGCCCGCTGGCCAGACATTCGGCTTCGACTACATCATCTTAAACTAGAGCCCGACCATGACAAGAATTATTTCTGGTGGTGGCTACACGTCGAGAAAGACAGTGATGATGTCGGCTTTGACGTGCATGAGTCCGCCGGAAATGCGAATCTTTTGCTCGGCACCGCGCACTGGGCGAATCATCATTTCACCAGCATTTAAGAGCGTCATGAAGTTATGGTGGTGGGGCAAAATATCAAACGGACCAGTGGCATTTTCGGCCGAAATGCTATAGCCATCTTCGTCAAAGTAGGTCTTGAACGGCGAATAAACCTTGATGTGCATCGTCGGTTGCGAGCCAGTTTTTGTCGGCGGCTGCTTTTGATCGTCTGGGACCTTGATTGGTTCGCCGGTGGATGCGTCGGTATGGGTGATGGCCATAAAATTCCTAAACGATTATTTCCTCGACACCCTTAAGCATCTGATCGCGGGCGACAAACTCACCTTTTTTGCCATTCATATCTTCCATCACAAACATATCCTGCGAGAAGTAATCAATAAGTTTCTTGGCCTTGGCATAATCGGAGCGATCAGCTGGCGACAGTTCGTTTTCACCAATAATTGCGATAATCGACTTCAGCGATTCATACTTTTGGAGCAAAGCCATGACCTGCACACTCAGCACGTAATGGCGCTCGCCAACCACTTCGGGCGTCAGGAGTGATGACGTGGTATGCAACAAATCAACCGCCGGGCGGATTCCCTGCTCGGCCACGGCACGGCTGAGAACAATCACCGAATCAAGTTCGTGTTGAATCATCTGGACGGCCGGGTCACTCATATCGTCAGCCGGCACGTAAATAGTCTGCACGGCAGTAATGGACCCCTTGTCGGTTGAGCTAAGGCGGTCTTGCAAGATCTTGACGTCCGAGAAGATTGTCGGCTCATAACCACCCTCCGACGGCACTTGGCCGAGCATGGTAGCGACTTCGTTCCGGGCTTGCACGTAGCGGTACATGTTGTCGGCAAAGAACAAAATGTCCTTGCCCTGTTCGTCGCGGAAGTACTCGGCCAATGTAACCGCGCTCAAACCAATCAACGAGCGACGCACCGGATTTTCATTCATCTGCCCAAAGAACATGCAGGTGCTCGCGAGCAAATCGCGGCCCTTAAGTGTCATATACAGTTCATGACCTTCGCGGATACGCTCACCAATACCCGTGAAGAAACTCAAGCCCGCTCCAGCTTGGGCCACGTTGTGGATCAGCTCCATGGTCAGCACAGTTTTACCAACACCAGCGCCACCAACGATGCCAATCTTGCGGCCTTTAACAAACGGCGCAAAGAAGTCGATAACTTTAATACCCGTTTCAAGGATCTCCGGCGCTGCAGCCTTGAAGTTTGTACCGCGTGCCGGGTTGCGGAAAATGGTACGGTGCTGCATCTTGCTGTCATCTACCGGTGGTAATCCGTCCAGTGGTGCGCCCAGAGCGTCGACCACGCGGCCGATCATAGCATCGCCCACAGGAATTTCGATACTCTTTTGCGTGCGCATGGCATGCATGCCCTTTTGGATAGCCAGGTCGGATTGAATATTCAAGCACATAGCGATATTGCCCGGCTGCAGGCTGTCTACAAGCAGTGGCGTTTTGGTCTCATCGACCATAATAATTTCGTGAATTTCTGGCAGCACGTCGTCAAAAGCAACCGTCACCAACAAGTCTTTAACCGATCGAATTATGCCTTGGTTCATGCTGATTTTGTCGTCCTTAGCCCATTAATAATTTCTTTCAAGCGTTCATCCTGGATGCGGCGTTTGGTACGATTGTAGTCGGCGGTTAGGTCGCGGTACCATTCGTCGGATTTGTCATTGGCCATACTCATGGCCCGGAAGCGGCTGGCATATTGCGCCAGCTTGGAGTCCAAAATCACCTGGCTGAGTGCAATTTCCATCATCGATCGCTCCAAATGTGCCATCACGTCAAATGATGATGGCTCAAAAATATAGGTCTGCTCGCTAATAATTTCGTCGGCCTGGCCAGCGCGCTTACCTTTTTCTTGCACCGCACGATTGAGTTCGATGCGTTTAATATCCTGCACCATAAGCGACACATACGTCTGATAAAACACCACGGTGCTTTTGTATCGGCGAACCTCATGAATGAGCGGTTGCACGTTGATGTTCTTGTCGCGTGCCGGCAGTGTAAAGTATTTCTTGAAGTTAACGTCTCGCTGGATAAGCTGCAACGCGCCATGGTGGCCAATCACGATAATATCCTGTTTGGCCGGATCGTACTGCGTGAGCATCCAACTGATCAGTTTTTGGTCGATGTCACCGCTGAATCCACCCTCAGCAGTCACTACAATATACAGCTGCTTGTCGACAGCCTGTTCATGTTGGGCACGTCCAAACCGGAACAAGTTATCAACCCTAATTTGGCTATACATTTGCCATAGTTCATTGAAGAAGTTCTGCGATTGCAGTACCTGGTTTTTGGTTTGCGAGATACGCATGCTCGCCAAGCCCTCAAAAACACTCGTGAGGTTAACGATGGTACTCATAGCCCGGCGCTGGCCGTCGACTTCTTGCAGACGGCTCATTTTTTAAGCTCCAATAGTGACTTCAGTTTGAGTGCATCGCGGGCTGGCTCAAAATCTTTGTCTTCTTTGATGGTGGTAGCTACTTCCAAAACGTTTTTCTTGAGCGATTCAACATTGATCATCTCGCCCGTTTGCATATTCAAAATAATATCGAGCATCAGCGTTTGTGCCATGAGTGAATAGCGCTCGCCCGGGATCTGGTTGAGCATTTTGTACAGCAAGGTACCGCGATCGAGGTCGGCCTTTGCACTGACGGCAAGTTCAGAACCGAAGTGTGCAAATTCCTGTGCTTGCGCGTAGGTCGTCAGGGCTTTGAACATCTGGCCACCCAACTGCTTCTGGCGCATGCTTTGGCCACGACCACCAACACGAGACACACTCAGACCGACACTTACGGCTGGACGCATAGTGTCACGAAAAATGTTCATGTCGAGAATCCACTGACCATCGGTGATTGACATAACGTTGGTTGGCAGGAAGGCCGTAATATCACCGCTCGCAGCAAAAACTAGCGGCACACAGGTGAGCGTTTTGTGATTACGATTGAGTTTGCCGGCGCGCTCCAAAAGACTAGAGTGCACGTAGAACATGTCACCAGGGTATGAATCACGGCCCGGGCTCATGCCCGACAAAAGCGCGATTTCGCGGTAGGTATGCGCGTGAGCGGTCAAGTCGTCGTACACAACCATAACGTCTTGGTCGGCCTGCTGCCACATGTATTCGCCCATTGCACAGGCGACGTACGGTGCCAAATAACTCATAATAAGCGAATCAGACATAGTCGAAACTACCACAATCGAAGATTTGAGGGCATCGTTAGCCTCCAAACGCGTAAGCAGCGTGTCAACATCACTGCGACGTTTGGCAATCAACACATAAATCACGACAATGTCAGAATCTTTTTGGTTGAGGGCAATCTGCGTCGCCAAAGTAGTCTTACCCGATTTTCCATCACCCAGCATCGCCATACGTTGACCGCGCATCAGTGGAAATAGCGTGTCTATTACCGTAAGGCCAGTTTCTAGCTGCGAGTCCAATTCTTCACGTTCATATAATAGCGGCGCAGCGTTAAACACCGGCCAGACACCATCAGCGGCAATTGGCCCTTTGCCGTCCAGCGGCTCACCCGTCACCGATACCACACGTCCAATGAAGTCCTTGCCAACTTTGGTAACCAATTTATCGTGCTGCACAACAACTGTCATGCCTACGCGCACGTTTTCGGTCCCCAAATGCAATATCACGATGTAATCTTCGTACACGTGATGCACATAGCCCTTACTACCATCTTCAAAAAGTACTAATGCGTGCAACGTGACCGGTTGCATACCTTTGACACGAATCAAAAAGCGATCAATAGCGATGATTTCGCCTACTGGCTTGCCGGCCGCAACCAGCTGGTCGAAGTGCTTGTTGTCGCTCATGCGGCAGCTCCAACTTGTGGCTGTGCGGGAATCACTGGCGCTTGCGTCTGTTCAGCCAGACTTGGGCTCTGCGGCCGTGGCTTTTCTTCGGCCTGGCCCTGCATGGCAGCTAACAAAAGATCCTTTTTTTCGGCAAAATGCTGGCGCAAACTGAGGTCGAACACTTTGTTATTTGTGCGGACAACGCAACCCGCCGCAATATTTGGCTGCAAACCAATATCCACCAGTGCAAACCGGTCGACATTAGCTCGAAGCCACCCGACAATCTTAGCCGTAAACGCTGATGATGGATCTGCCGCAAAACTAATGTGTAGCGTCGGTGCTGAAGTCGCGATGCCAATCAGAAAGTCCATCAACTGCGCCCGGTGAGCACCCTTAAGCAAATCCAGGTTATTTTCGGTCGCCAACGCGTCCAAAATACGGCTCACTCGGGGCATTTCAAACTTTGTTTGACGGCGAACCGCCATAGATCGCAGAAATTCATCCAACGATTCCAGTTCGCGCTTCAAACGGCGCACTTCTACCATGCCAAAAATTAGCGTGGGCAACACCATATTTTGCTGCTGCTCAGGCGCCATTAGTAATATCCTCAACGATTGCGGGTTTATTGGTTTCAAGCTCGCCCAGGATGTATTCCAATTGGTCGTTCAGGTCGATCTGGTTGCCAATAGAGGCCAAAACGTAATGGTTGACCACCTGCGCCATGTTATCCTCGAATAATTTGATACGACGAGCCTTTTCCTGGGCAATTTCTTTCTCCAACTGGTCACCCATGGCCTGACGCTGCTCGTCGATTGCCGTTTTGGTCTTTTCGATCGATTCCACGGCTAACTGTTTAGCGTCACCAATCGCACTTTCGTAATTAGCAAAAGCTTCCTTGAGTTCTTTGGTGATTTCTTGTTTCATGTAGTCGTTAAGTTGCGAGGTCGTCAAACGCAAATCTTGCTGAAGGAACATAGCGTTTTCACCCAAAATCTTCTCGAAGTGCAAACGGCCACGGTTGCGCAGCTCTTCACGAAACTCTTCGTTAAAGATGTGGTCGACATCTTCTTCGGCGGAAGCCTGCACTGAATCCGACAGCGCTTGCATGTGGCCACCACGGCCGCCAGCACTCAGTTTAATAACAAGGTATATAAACGCAGACCCTGCCGCCAGGATAAAGCTGAGAATGAGTATGAGCCACCAGATTGTCATGATTTTGTTCCCACCCTGTAATGCATAAGCTCAAGCGTTATATCTTTAGTAATAAATATACCGCAATTAGGCCGATAATTAAAATTATCATGCCAATGAGAACGATCTGCAGCAAATTACGCATGATCGAACTCTTGGCGAGCGGGTTTCGTCCAATTGCCGTCATGCTCGTACGAACGCCGGAATACAATAAAATGCCTGCGATAACTACCGACGTAATCAACACCGTAAGGCTGGCATAAATGCGCGCAGCGCCAACCGGTTTATCGGTAACGAACTGCGCAGCTTGACTCAAAAACGTTGGCACGCCAGCTTGAGCAATCACAGGGTGATACGCTGGGTTATGCGCGACATTAATATTCACCATGATGCGCCCAATTGCTACCGTCTGCTTACCGCCCGACCCGCTAAGCGTTGCCGTACTCTGCGCGCTGCTTTTGCCGTCAAACCCTTCGACTGCTTTGCCCAAAATTGCCTCGCGATTGCTATCGGACTTCATTCCCACCCCATCAAGCGAAGAAATGGCGATAGTGTCGCCTGCCTTGATGACGCCATTTTGTGTACTAACGAGAACGTCGTATTGACCATATGTGGCAACATACGTTTGCAACTGATTAGCACTGTTGGAAAGTGCCACCGGTGAATCATTTGGCGAGACAACGACGCCGAGCATGCTTGTTTCGTTGACCTGAGACAACGGCTGCACACGCGTAGCGTCATGAGGTTTAAGCTGAACGATAATCCCCGGCTGCAAAGACACGTCGCTTAAGTAGCCCTGCGTGACATCTTGGGCAACAGCTTTGGCAACTACAAAGATAAACAAAAACAGGCCAACAACGATAAGCGTGTAATCAATAAAGCGCTTTTGCTTGAACATTACCTCAAGTATACACCGAAACCGTTCCGGCTTGTGTAGCAAAGGTATTGTCGTATTTACATTATTATTGCAGCGAGCGTCTCAACGGCAGTGTGGACCATTTTTTCGTCCGTCTGGCGGCCCATGGTAAAACGTAAACTAGCCTGCGCTTCGGATTCTGTGAGCCCCATCGCACGCAAAACATGAGATGGTTCTTCGTTGCTTGCACTACACGCCGACCCAGCGGCACATAAAATACCCACTTCATCGAGCGCCATTAAGATACGCTCGTTATCACAGCCCGGAATCGTAATATGGACATTGTTTGGCAAGCGATTAGTGCGCGAACCGTTTAAACGCGCCGCGGGGATTTGCTCCTCGATCAATTGCATAAACAGATGCTGTAGTTGCTGTAATCGGCGAACTTCGTCGTGACGATCTGCCTGCACCAGATCAAGCGCTACGCTGAGGCCAATGGCCCCAGCAACATTTTCGGTGCCGCTACGCAGGCCGCGCTCCTGGCCGCCACCGACAATTTGCGGCTGCAGACGTGCCTTGGCACTTACGTATAGTGCGCCAGATTGTTTAGGACCGTAAATTTTGCCACCGTTAATCGAAATAAAATCAGCCTTGAGCCGGGCGGCATGCAAATCTAGATAATTAGCTGCCTGCGCCGCATCGGTATGCAAATAAATCGGGAACGTAATGCTCCGAGTACGTCTGTCTTTTCGGATTTCTTCAATCATTTGGCCTAATTGGTGAATTGGCTGCACGGTACCAACTTCGTTGTTGGCGTACATAACGCTCACCAGCGCTGTTTTGTCATCAATAAGCTGCTTAAGCTGGTCGATGTCGATCAAGCCCTTTGGCGTAACCGGCGCCTCTTTGCACACGTAACGACGTGCTGGAGCAAGTACCGATTCGTGCTCGATGGCGCTGACCACCAGATTGGCATCCGGGAATTGCTGCATCACACCATTAATAACCAAGTTGTTAGCTTCGGTAGTGCCAGCGGTAAAAATAATCTCGCTTGGACGCGATCCAAACCAGTGCGCAACGCGTACACGGGCGGCTTCGAGGTCTTTTTTGACAGCTTGCGAAGCCAGATACGTAGCCGAAGGATTAAAAAACTTGCTCGTAAAATACGGCTTCATAGCATTAAACACCGATTCGTCCATCGGTGTCGCGGCAGCATAATCGAGATATATCATAGTCTTCATAATATCACTTCTCCGCCGCTTTCTGGACCTTTGCCCGTATCTCAAAATACGTCGTAACCGTTTGGCCTGAGCGGCCAAGCCGACAACCATTTTAAGAACTCTCAGACAAAGGATCCTAGAGCGCAGCAGCTAGGCGGCGTAAAGAGCGGTGTCGACTTGTTTGTTGTACATCGAGACTGCCTGGTAAAAGCGCTTTGCTTCATCATAGCCGATGTACTGGTATGGGCGTTTGTCTTGCGCCTTGAGGATACCGTTGGTGCGAACATCGTAGCGAGTCGTAACTGCATGACGAAGACCTTGCTGATCAATCCACTCTTCATGCCAGACCCAGGTGTTTTCGTCCAAACAGAAAAATTCACGGCGACCATTGGGTGCAACTGCGCCAAATAACTGACCACCAAGCTTGGCTTCCTGACGAATCAAGCTACGATACTGCTCAACACGACTTCCGTCCTGAGATGCGGGACTAACAAGGCCGTTAAGAAGCTTGAGTAAGTTCATCAGGGACTCCCACGTTGATTGGTGTTTGCTGTTGTTGCGTCACGGTGTGCGAAACAGCCTGGTGCCCAAAGGACATTCCAGGAAATTGACGTTGCAAAGCAGCTTGAGCGTTGTCGGCAGCAGCATAACGGACAGCGCGGCGAGCTACATATGGTTCAGGTGTTGCTTGGGTCTTGATTGATTCGCGACCAGTGTTGTGTGCAAAAAGATTCATGCTACCTCGCTACTATAAGTCAAACAGTACATGCGCGTTATGCGTGGTGGCGTCCGCGAGCGTTGCAAGCGGTTCGCTGCGCAGTTTCGCTAAAAATTCAGCGGTAACTCGCACGTACTTTGGCTCACAAATAGTACCACGATAAGGCTCCGGTGTCAAGAATGGCGCATCCGTTTCGAGCACTAATTTATCGAGCGGGACCGCCTTTGCCGCAGCCAATTGCGCAGCGCTTTTAGTAAATGTCATAATACCGTTCAAACCAACGTACAGCCCCCGTTTTAGGACCTCAGCTAGTTCTTTTTCGGTTGCCGTAAAACTATGGATTACCCCTGTTAAACCGGGATATTCATCAAAAATGGGCCAAAAATCATCAAACGCATCACGAACATGAAAAATCAGTGGTAAACCCTGTTTTTGGGCCAATTCCAGCTGGAATCGCAGCACTTTTACCTGTGCCTCCTTGGGTGAATGTTCGTAAAAATAATCAAGCCCACATTCGCCAATTGCTTTGACCTTTTTAGCCGTTGCAAGCTGGGCAAATTGCTCCAAAGCACCGACTTGGCCTAAGTGAGCCTGAGCTTCATGAGGGTGAATGCCAATGCTGGCCCACATGTTTTCGCGTTCGGCTACGACTTCTATGGCACGCCTGCTGTCGGCTAACGTACAGCCGACACACATCATGTGCGTGACATTTTGGGCCCGAGCGTTTGCGACCAGCACGTCGACACTCGGGTTACCTAATTTTGCCCACAGCTTGCGTGTTGCATCGTTATCATCCACCGATACTTGCGACTCGTGGATATGGCAATGTGTATCAAACAATTCCATACGTGCCTACGCGCTAGGCCTTTGCCGCGCCGAATACTTCTTGCTTAGGGAATAACGTGCCCTCAATAGGCTGCACAACTCCCTCGATAAAGACGTGCTTAATCTTGTCTGCGGTCTCTGGCAGGAACGGCTTGAGAAGTTCGGCAATTTCGATCAAGCAGCTGGCCTGATATGCCAAAACCTCACGCAGGTGCTCTTCGTCCTTATTTTTGGCGATCATCCACGGTTTTTCCTCGTCGATATACTGATTGAGGCCGCGAACTTGGTCCCAGATGAAATCAAGTGCCCTATCAAAACGGCAGTCTTCAATCGCCTGGTCAACCGGCAGACTGTCGTGAGACGCCTCGGGGATCTGTCCAATAATGCCGTCTTGGTATTTTTGGATCATCGCCGCCGTGCGCTGCACAGCATTGCCGAGTTCGTTGGCTAGCTCGTTATTGTAGGATTTGTCGAATAATTCCCAACTAAAATCACCATCGTTATAGCTTGGAATGTGGCGTAACAAGAAGTAGCGGAAGGCATCAGTGCCATATTTACCAATAATTTCCTGCGGTGCAACCACGTTGCCGATGGATTTGCTCATCTTTTCATTGTTCATGGTAATAAAACCGTGGACGTACAGCTGCTTTGGCAGCGGAAGATTCAAACTCAGGAGCATTGCTGGCCAAATTGCCGCGTGGAAGCGCAAGATGTCCTTGCCAATAACTTGCACATTAGCGGGCCAGAATTTCTTGAAGTCTTCGTGCTCTGGGTAGCCAAGCACGGTGATGTAGTTCATCAACGCCTCAAACCATACGTACATTACCTGTGTGGTATCGCCGGGTACAGGGATTCCCCACTCCAATTTATCTTTGGGGCGCGAGATGCTGATGTCGTCCAAGCCTTCGCGAAGCACTGATAGAATCTCGTTCTTGCGCGTTTCGGGTACAATCTTGAACATCTCCGATTCAATAGCTTCACGAATTTGGTCGGTGTATTTGCTGAGATTAAAGAAGTAGTTTTCTTCCTCTAGCTTTTGGTAAGCCTGGGGGTGTCCCGGGTTCATTCGAGCCGGATCGGCCTTAGTTTCGGGCACAAATTCCTCTTCCTTGACATCATACCAGCCGGTATAGCTTGATTTGTAGATGTCTTGCTCCAGCGCTTTCCAAATAAGCTGGGCACGCTGTTCGTGCGGCTTGTCAGTGGTGCGGATAAAACGATCGTTACTAATATTGAGCTGCTTGCCAAGATCGCGAAACTTTTGGCTCATTTGATCAACGAGCTGCTGTGGGGTTAGGCCCAAACTTACGGCCTTTTCGGCAATTTTACTGCCGTGTTCGTCGGCACCAGTGCTAAAAATAGTTGGTTTCCCTTGGATACGAGCGGTGCGTGCGAGAACGTCTGCCTGAACGAATTCGAGCGCATGGCCAATGTGCGGCTCACCGTTCATATACGGGATGGAAGTTGCTACAAAATAATTCATACTTACAGTCTACCTGTTTATCGGAAATGTTAAAAATAATAAAATGAGAAGAGAAAACTATGCCCGTGGGGGCATCATGCGCATCATTACTGGGGCAACATAATAGTTCATTGAAACAAAGTATACTACAAAGCCAGTAATTTTTCCATCCACTCGCGCTCGGCCGGACTCATATCCTCAAAAACCTCAAAGCGCATCGATGTTTCATAGAGCGTGTCGTTGAGTTTTCGGGGTAGCGCATGAAAGTGCACGTGATCGACTTTAACACGGCCTTGTGGCATAAATGGGCGGTAGTTCTGGCGAATATCACAACCTGCGCCTACGCCGCCGGTGATCAACTTCTGCTCGACCTTCCACAGGTTAGTAAATATCGACTGAAGCTCTGGCGAGGTCAAATCCCACGGTTTTTCAACGTGCCGCCGCGGAACGACCAGCGTGTGTCCCTCTATTAAACGAGGATTCGACAAAAACGTCACCGTCAATTCGTCGGACCATAATATACGTTCAGCTTGGGTTTCGATTGCGCAAAATGGACAATTTTCGCTCATGTACACTCCTTAAAACATTAACGTGCAGCTGGAGCATCGACGTCCTGACCATGCTCAACGCGTTTTGGTAATCGTAGGGAAAATAGTAATGCCAAGAATACGAAACTAGCAGTCGTTAGTGTGCCAGCCTTGGCTCCGGTAACAATTGCATCATTCTTTATCCGCATAATTTCCTGGGTCACGGCCAGTGGCGCGTCAGCTCCATTTTGCTGAGTGCCCAAGCTCTGCGTAGCAGTCACGATAGATTTTGTAATCGCCGGCTTGGCGGCATTGGGCAAGACTGCACTTTTGGCGACATCCGTATTCAACTGAGTGGTTAACGATGCAATCAGAATTGCGCCGATCAGGGCTTGCCCGAGGCTCGACCCCAGCTGTCGAAAGGTATTATTGACGCCAGAAGCCTCGCCCGCTTGCTCTACGGATACTGCCGACAGGGTCAAGTTAGCTAGTTGGGAAATCGTAAAACCAAAGCCCAAACCAAAGAACGCCATGCCTGGCGCAAGCGACCATTCGGTGCTCGTAACACGCAATTCTTGATGGATAAGTAACGCTCCGCAGGTCGATAGTGCAAGCCCAATCTGGATCAAAAGCCGCGGTGACACATCGAATTTACCAACCAGCACACCAGAGAGCGGCGCAGTCAATCCGATAGAAACCGAAAACGGCAACACGGCGAGACCGGTATGGAACGCATCTTTGCCGAGCAACCCCTGGAAGAAAACTGGCAACACAAAAATCAAGCCAAACTGAGCCGCGATGGCGATAAGCAGCACCACTGTACCCGACATAAACTGCCCATTTTTGAATAGGCCGATTGACACCAATGGCAGCTTTTTGCGAATTTCTAGGCGATATTGGCGCCACAAAAAGCACACCACAAACAGCAACCCAGCAAGAATCGCATAGAGGGTAATTGACAACCCAGCAAGATGGTAATGATGGCCACCAATTTCGTAATTCATCTTGGATTTAAGCCAACCATAGGTCGACGACTCCACGATTCCGTACACTACACCGCCCATGCCAATTGCCGAGAAAATAATACTCAGGATATCTGGGCGACGAGCAATACGCTCCTGTGATTCCTTCAAAAATACCGAGCCGGCAAGTAGAACAATAACCACCACTGGGTTGATCAAATAATTCCAACGCCAGCTATAGTTCGTGGTCAAAAAACCACCAAGCAATGGACCAATAGTAGCCGCCGCACCGGCAATTGCGCCATACACGCCAAACGCCAAGGCGCGATCTTTGCCACGGTATTGTGCCAGAATAAGTGCCGCCGTGCTGGGCAACATCATTGCCGCGCCCAAGCCCTCGATTGCCGAAACACTAAAGAGCAAGAAAGGCTGCGAATGCGCCCGCGACGCGAGCAATGATCCCACACCAAATAATACCGCACCTACCATAAACATGCGCTTGCGACCAAAGATATCACCTAAGCGCCCGCCCGTAATCGTAAACGCTGCCAGTACCAACGTATAGCTAGTAATTACCCACTGCACTGCCTTCAAATTGGTGTGCAAATCACCAATAATCGCCTTAATCGAAACACTCAAAATTGTACTATCGAGTACCACAATAAATAAGGCCAACGCCAGCACCGCTAGCGGTAGCCACTTCTTAAAACCAGACGTTTCGGTCATCTTATACCCTCGCTAATAGTTACGTTCATAGTACCATATGCGTTATGCGAGGGCAGCCAATCGGCTCCAGGAATAATCATGAGGAACAAGCAAGCAGAACAAAACAGAAAAAGAGAAGGAGCGTGGCAAAGGCCAGCATCTCAGACTCTTGGTTCTGTATCATTCTCCCTGCTTGTTCCTGGGTTGGATGGCTCAGTGCTCGTGCTGCAGTTCCGGGGACGTGAGTCCCTTGAGGTAGTCGATCGTCTCGTAGGAGACTCTATCCCTCTCAGGGATCTTGTGGTCTTCCGGAACCGACTCGCCGTAGCAGAACATCAAGCAGGTGTCCAAGGCGTGTGAGGCTTGGGCGATCGCCGCCAGAAATTCGGGGTTGTCGGCCAACGCGTTGTAGGTGTTGGCCAGCTGCTCGGGCGTGAGGTCCCTCAGGTGGAAGACGCTGTGGTTGTCGGCCCATCCGTCGAACTGCTCAGCGATAGGCATGACCTTCACGCGAAGGTCATGGATCTGCTCGTGGAGCACTGCCGGGACATGGATGGCCAGGCTGAAGCCGATATCCGCCAAGGCCAGCGCCAACCGGGCCAGAGCGACACGCTCCGTGAGCGGGATCTTGTCCTTGACGGTCTCGCCGAGCGTGAGATCGGCCTGGTGCTGGTGTTCGTGAGCCCTGACGGTGTGATGTCCACTGGTGGACGCAATGATTGCAACAAATGCGACCACCATGACGATCAGGATGAAAACCAGAAAAGCCAAGAGCGCTGCCATGATTCCTTCCCCTCAACTTGTTTGATGGACCGTTCCCTTCGCGAGAAAGGGAGAATGTGTTTTGATAGGCACAAACGGTACAAGAAGAGTAACGGATTCACCCTGTGATGAACTCGTTACTCGCCTTGTGCAGCTCGCTTGTGTATGTCGTACTTGCTTGTAAAAGTGCTTCGGAGTGTATCACTCAACGAAACATTTACAACTATACAATAAATTGCCTATAAGTACAATTTTATAGGCTAGGAGGCTCCTTTTCGTCGTCTACGACTCGTCGGCACGACTATGATCATTCGTGGAAGGAGAGAAACAGACAGAACAACACAGATACACGGAGGAAAAGAGTATGGCGGGAGGCCACACAGCATTTTTCCGAGCACTTCTGCGCTCTTCTCTCTGTTCCTCAACCGTTGGCGGGAGGGCTGGCATTCAGTGTGGGGGTCGTTGGGCGGGGATCAGGCGTTGATCATGTTCCAGTCGAACTCGTCGTACAGGGCCTCGAAGCGGTCCATGACGGTCAGGGAGGGAATGCGGTACGCGGGGATCGGCTCACCGAAGGGTGACACGAGTTGGTCGGCGTGGGCGAGGAGAAACTTGATGAGCGGCATGTGCTTGATGCACGCGAGCACGAAGTCTCGGTTGCCGATGAGGCTCTTGCCTGCACGCTCCAGCGCCGCGTCACTGATGACACCCGGCGTGTAGCCAGGATAGCCCACGTTGCTGTTGTGCAGCACCATGAAGTCGATCAGTTCCAGGGCGGTTCCAGGGCGCAGCAGACCCTTCTCGATCTGTCGTTGCAGGTTGCCTCCGTCGGGTCCGAAGACGTACGTCAGGAAGACGCACATCGTGGCGAGTTTGCCGGTGTCCTGCTCGTTCAAGAGCTCGTGGACGTTGAAGTCCTTGGGATCACGCATGAACAGAATCTTGGGAAGATCCGTGTCGGGCTCGTCGGCGGACGACTGGTCGATCTTGTACGGGTAGCCCGCCATGTAGATGAGCACCGGGATCACGTCGGTCTCGTACCACTTGCGCAGCGAGCGGATCATGTTCCGGTAGAACGCGCGCATGGATCCGGGCGCGGGGGTGAGCTTGGGGTTGTTGTACTGATAGAGCCAGCCCAGAATTCCTCCCGTGATCGTGATCACGAAGATCAAGCCGACAACGATGAGGACACCGGAGTGTTCCATGTCGATCCCTTCGATGGGTCCCACTTTGAATGCTCTCAGAGAGAGTGTGTATTCTATGACACAAAAGTGAGGACAAGCCCACGGAAATATGGAATTATCTTCACTTTTGTGTGTCTGTCTATTTGTCAATGTGCTTTGGAGCTCCACCTCAAGAGTGTGCTCAACAAAACAGCCTATATTATAGCATAAAAATAGTTATACAACAAGGAGCTTACGCTTCGGGGCCGGTCCTGCCACAACGCCGAGTGTGTGGGCGAGGAGGGACTCGAACAGGTTCGAAGTAAATCTGCCACTGGCTGTTTTACGTGTTCTTCATCGAGTCCCCTCAAGCACAGACCATCTAAAAAAGGCCTCAGATTGAGACCTTTTTTAGATGGTGGGCGAGGAGGGACTCGAACCCTCAAGACCGTAAGGCCAGCGGATTTTAAGTCCACCGCGTATACCAATTCCGCCACTCGCCCAGGGACATTGGTCCGCGGCTATTGTAACAGATTTACCCTGGTAAACGCCAGTATTTTAGTGATCAGACCAATGTGCAAAGCTAATTGGCGTATTGTCGTTCAAGGTTGGTGCCGTAATAGTCTTGGGGAACGTGTATTCAATAAATCGGTGACTCCACGACGTCGTAACTTGTGGCTTGCCAAATTTATCGAATGACGGTGTAGAGTTCATGACACTATAGACTGGCAATTGCGTCGAAAGATCAACGTAATAGGTAATATGCGCACCTTCACCGCTTGCCCCAAAGAATGTATACGGCTGTTTGGCAGCGTTCAAGCCAGTAGACTGAAAAGCGGTCATTACTTTTTGCATACCCCAGTAAATGCCATTGCCCATATCTTGGGGAATAACATCAGCATCAAGTTTGAGATATTGCGCGGTGCCATTTGCAACAAGTGACACGGCATCAACTTTAACCACACCCGATTTGTGTAGCGCATTTAGGAACGTATCGGCCTGGCCAGAAGTCAATCCACCAGCATTAAAACCATCATTAAGATGCATGGTTACGGTGTTAAGCCCACAATCCGTACTGTCGCTAGCTGCTGCCCAGCCCGGTGCGGCCAGCAGTGCACTACCGTTGAAGTTGTATTGTTTGGTGCCAATACAGCGAGTCTGGAACAAACCAAGATTGCTGTACGAATCTTCTGAGTATGCATAAGCTTTGGTACCATAATCGATCGCGGTGTCATAAAACGTATACTGGTCACCACGAGCACCACCTTGCTGGTTCGTGTAGTAACTGTCCCACTTCGTTTGCACTACCGACTGCGTTGCAGCCTGTTTAAGGACGGTATAAAACGTCGATTCTTTGTTAAGTTGCCCCACGGCACCTGCCGTCGGATTAGCGGCCAGTTGTTGTAGCGCAGATGCGTTGTAGCTAATCGGTGGCTGCGCTAGGGCGGCCTTCTTTTGGCTCGCGTCATGGAGCTGTTTGGTCAAAAAGAGCGTCCCGATAATGAGCGCCGGCAGAATGACAACCACTGCAATAACAATCCACATAATAAGACGCTGTTTTTTGTCGCCCGCGGTTGGGGTATTAAACTGATCGTGCGCAGCCAGCGGTGGCAATTCCGCCATTGGACCGCCAAACGACTGGACATTACCAAATTGAGTCGAAGGCTGGTGCTGTGCAGGTTGTGGTTGGGGTTGCGCCCAAGATTGCACTGGCTGCTGTAATTGCGCATTAGCTAGCGACAAGGCCGGATCGGGTTGATGCGGCGCGGCAGAAGATGGCACGGGTGGTGGTGACGTCTCTAGCGTAGGCTGCGGCGGTTGCCATGTCGGCGCATCATGATGCAATTGCACCGTTAAGTCGGGTTCAGGTGGGGTGAGTTGCTGAGGCGTTGGCGGCTCGTACGGCCGTGGCGTCCAGGGTTGGTTGTTTGGATCCATACTATACTTTCGATTCTACTCAAGCTACTTATTCATTATTATAACAAAAAATAGCCCATCCCGTAGGATGAACTATCATTTTATGTTGATTACGGAAATGACCGCAAAATAATACTTGGAGGCACCGACCGGACTCGAACCGGTGTACAAGGTTTTGCAGACCTCTGCGTAACCACTCCGCCACGGCGCCATTTCTAACTTAGAACGCCCGTATTGTAGCAGTTTTTTATAGGTTTGAACAGATAAGAATAATTTTCTGGGGGTGGTGCAGTATGAGGGTCTCGGGGTAACCGAAAGGTTGTCGAGACCCTCATACTTTAGTTCACTTGGTTGATTGGTTGGTTTGACGCCGTTCGGGTCTAGCTAGTACGGAGCCGGAGCTCAGCAGTGGGCCACGTAGTGGATGTGGTCGTGGAAGAACGGGGACAGGTGCGAGATGGGCGTCTGGTTCATGCCGGCGTAATTCCGGACGTCGTACATGTCGTACAGGTCCTGGTAGACGCCGGGCACGAGGAAGTACGAAGCGGGCTCGTACGGGTACGTGATGCGCGTCACCGGGCTGGTGTAGCGGCCGGCCGAGGTGCTCAGGAAGCTGCGGTTCGTGACGGAACTCTGGGCGGCGTTGAGGTCGCCCTGGGGCTGTGTGACGTTGTTCGCCGGAGGCGTGTACGACTTGCCGCCCGGGAGGGTGACGGTGGTGCCGCCCTTCGGGGGAGCGGGAACCGTGGCCGTGGCCGTGGAGCCGCTGGAACCGAAGCGCGAACCGCTGCTCGTGGTGGTCTTGCTGGTCGGGGTGGAACCGAAGCGACTGCCGCCCGTAGTACCACCCGAGGTGGACGTGCCAGTGGTGGTCTTCGGCGGAGCCGGGACCTTCTTGGTGGTGGTGCCACCCGAGGTGGACGAGCCGAAGCGACTGCCGGAGCTTCCGCTGGTGGACGAGCCGCTGCTCACCGCGATGGTGAACACGCCGGTGGTGGACGCACAGGCGCTGGCACCACCGCCGACGGCGGAGCCGCAGGCCGTGATCACACCGGCGAGGAGCGCGACGACGAGCGCCATGATGACATAGCGCATACGGAACTTGGACACGTTCACAGGTGGTACTCCCTTGTGTCGAACGGGTTGTCGCCAAGAGACTTGAAGTCTCGGAGCGCTGACGCGGCAATTTCCTGAGCGGTGCTGGCTTCGTTGCGGAGGCCAGACATCAGGATGCCGATCTGGTGGACAGGACCCGCTTGCGCAGGGCTGAACACCGGGTACAGGAACGGCTGAACGTTCTCCTCGTAGAAAAATCCAAGGAGTTCGTTGATCGCGGCGTCCGGGAACAGCAGTCCGTCAGGGATCTGCCATTTGACACCAGCGAGTCCGAGTACCGGATCCCAGAAGCTTGGCTCGCGCCAGTCTCCCGGTTTCCAAGGCTTGGGCTGCGGGAGCCTGGCCTCGTCCTTGAGGGACGAAGTGAACAGGTTCCACTTGTCGCTGTCGGTAAGCTCCACGCCCGTGGTGTTGCCGTTGGCGTCGACATCTTGAATGTCGCCAATCAGCAGGCCCACGAAGCGCTTGAGCTCGTCGTGCACCGGGTAGAAGTAGGGATATTCCCCACGCACCGGTGTCGGCGACTCTGTGTCCTTGTTGTAGAACGCACCGAGAATCGTGTTGATCGCGGCGAACGGAACCGGGACAGCACCAGCCGCGTACTGCCAGTTCATGGCAGCAGTCGGTTGACCTTGAGCTTGACCAAGTGCAGCAAGAATGCGCACTTAATACATCTCCTTCCAATCATGTGAAACTTCATGAAATCACCAAAACTCTGGTGAAACCAATATGCCTAAAATAATATATTTATGCGTAAATGTCAATAGTACTACACCCGGTGTGCGTCTACCATTTATCAGCGGCGTGAAGCTTTTCGACCATCGGGTCATCGGGATTATGAGAGACATGTGGCATACGATATGACGACAAGTCCATCGACACGGCAGGCTCAGAAGTTTCGGCTGGTTCCGCCTGCATGTCTTGTGCACGGACGATCGCCAACGTATCGCCCTCGACATGCACAGCATAGCCCGACTGGTCACGCCATTGAGACAGACCGTCGATTGAGGAACCAGGGATGTTAGATAGTACTTCTGCCATAGGTGTTATCCGCACTTATGCTTACAGTATAGCAGTCCTTCCCTGTTTTGGAAGCTATTTCGCGCCCGGAGTTTCCAGCATAGTTTTCATGGTCGATAAGATTGACTGCCAGTTGGTTGTAGATTTTTCGGCAGCCTCTGGTGTTTTGTTATTTTCCTGGCGGACATCGAGGGTCGATACACCGTCTGTTTCACTAATTTCGTAGGTAATGAGCATGTAGTTTTCGGGTACATCTGCATCGCCGGAAAATGGACTGAAGTAGGTCATTACTAGTCGCGAGCCAGGTTTGATATCCTGAATTATCCCTTTATCTTCGTACGGTTTGCCTTCCCATTCCCCACGATATACAATCGGGCTACCCTTTTTCCAGTCAGAAACGACCTGCGCGCCGAACATATATTGCTTAACAAGTTGAGGATCAGTTAATGCTCGCCAGACCTGCTCGGCCGACGTTTTAATAGATATACTTGCGTGTGCTGTTATTTCTGCCATGTAATTCTCCTCATTATCGTCGTATACTAGACGAGATACTTATTTAAATATTGTACAAATCCGCATAATGAACCAAAAACTCACCAGTACCAAAGGCATCCTTGCCAGCACAAGCACCGGACATTACACACTCAAGCGCTACGAACCATCTAAAGATCTAGCACACTTCATTGAGTGTTTTTGGATTGTGCGCTGGGACCTCAAGGACGGCGAAAGTTTTGATACCGAAATTCTGCCCTTCCCGAACGTCAATATCGCCATAACCTCCGACACGCAAGAAGTAACCGGCATCGTAACCGGCAAGTTCACCTACACACTACGCGGCAACGGCACCGTTCTCGGCGTTATGTTCAAGCCGGGCGGTTTTTATCCATTTTACCGTAAACCAATCGACCGCTTGACCAACCAAACCGTCAAATTGGGGACCCTCTTCAGCGTGACGCGCTTGCGTCGAGTTTTGGCGGAGCTTTCAGCATCAGACGAAGTACTCGTGGAGGCTGCCGAAAAACTCTTGCGTACCAAAAAACCCGAGCGAGACCCCAATATTGATGCCATCGAGAGTATTATTCAGTACATTCAGGACAATAAAGACGTTCGCACTGTCCAGGCAGTGAGTGAGCATTACGAAATTAGCGAACGAACCATGCAACACGTATTTCAACAGTACGTTGGTATTGGCTTGAAGTGGATTATTAGTCGCTACCGCTTGCAGGATATTGCCGAGGCGATCCACGCGGGCAAAACTGATTGGGCGGCCATGGCACAAGAATACGGTTTTACCGACCAGTCACATTTCATTCGTGACTTCAAAAAAGTCTTGGGCGAAACCCCTACGCAATACGCTCAGCGCGTAGCCAGTATTAGCAAATAATACGAATCTATGGTATAATTAGGGTACTCAATCTTTTTAAGAATTCTCTTTTAGCGAACTTGCTTCTTAATTCCATTCAGCAGAATTATAGGAGCACTCATGATTTCATTTGTATGGCCAGCCGGCGAGCCCATGGTGGCTGGCACTGGTGGTTCGGAAACATATACTGCTGGGCACGTGCGCGAGTTACTTCGCCGCGGTATTCCAGCACAAGTTGTCAGCGTTGGCCACGGCCTCAAAGATGGCCGCAAGGATTTTCCAGATATCCCGTTTATATCATTCGAAAATGCAGCAAGCATTAGCCAGCTGCCTGGCACCGTGGTGTTCGTGAATCGCCCCTATCCTGTGGCAACGCACAACAAAGCTGCCGTTATTTTGCACTGCGTAACCCCAAACGGTGGTGGTCGCAGCTCCCCCAAAAACGATATTCTTG
>JBNQGE010000018.1:0-4316 GCA_050436805.1 Candidatus Saccharimonadota bacterium | reverse complement strand
GGGGACTCACGCGGGGACTCACGCGGAGACACACGCCTCACACTCCCAGCCTGACCATCACAGCGAGTGAGGATCGCCTGCGATACCGAACGCTGCAAGTCGCACGACAAGCGGGCCCAAGCACGACCGCAGTAGGAGCTGAACTCGTGCCCTAGGCGACTGGCCGCGAAGCGAAAGATCTGCGATAAGACGCGAGTGCCTTCCGCGTTGATTGCGCCAGTGGTTTCGAAGACAAGAGCAGCGAAGAAGTAGTCCGAGTCTTTGAAGTCGGCATCGTACTTCGCGTGCTTCTGGAGCGCAGCATAGTCCTCGCAGGGCTCTTCCAAGCGGACGTTCCTCTCTGTGAAAGGGCAAGTGACTGCGATGTCGATGGCGAGACCCTTACCCTGGGTCCACAAGCGAAACGAGACGTCTCCAGGGCGGCGACCTGACGTGGGGCCAAGGATACCCTTCTTCTCCATCACAGGGTTCAACAGTCCATCCTGCGCGATACGGTCAACCAAGTTGCGAAGGTTGTTATGCCGAACGATGAGATCCCCAGCCTTTGAGCAGCAGGTGGCGTGGTCGCCAAGCTTGTCGATGGTTTGCGTGCACATCGGACAAGGGATATCACCCTTCAGCACTTCGACCCCTAGACGGTAGGCTGCCGCGGTGCGAAAGTTCTTTGGTCTCAAGATTGTTTGAAACCCGTCTTCGTCAGAAGGAACGGCCGTGATCCAGGCTCCGGCATGGGGCTGTGAGACGCGGTGTAGACGTTGGGCCTCTCGATCGTTAGGCGCGATGCTGATCAAGTGAGCAAGCACCGCTTGGTCAAATTTGAAAGAGGCCTCCTTTTGCTCGTGGTACTCCTCCACTTCTGAGGGCCTCTGCCAGTCCTCCCGCGCCGTGCGCATGGACTCGTGGAAGCTTGCGCTGAAGGCGCCTGGCGCGTGCTCCTCCGTCTTCCGCAGACCCATCCCTCCAAGTGAGGGCGTAAGGGCTGCCTGAGCATACGTCTCGTTAGACATGGGAAAGCCTAGGATGGTCTCTGCCGCTGAGCGCAGCCTCTTGTCGAACTCTACAGCTTCAGCCTTCCACTGGCGCAAGGGAGTCGTCCTCATGAAGTGCACGGCTCTGACGATGCTGAACGATACCCGGAGCAAGTAGAAGGCTGCCTGCGCGTCTTCGAACGCCGCTAGCTGGTCGAACGTCTCCTGAAGGCGACCCAGAAGCTTCTGCCGCACGAACTTGGAGACAAACTCGTCACTGCCTAAGGGCACTCCGAGCATCTGAATCTCCGAGAAGGGCACCACCTTGACCTGGGCGTCGGCTCCTGCCCCTGCAACCTGGATGGGGCACGGCTTCTGGCTGTGCGGATCAAGCCACGTCCACTCGCACTTTGAAGGATTCAAGTGCAGACCTAGTGCTGGCCCTCTAGTCTTTATGAGGTTCCAAGCCTGCAAGAGCTGCTCCTTGGTGCCGATGATACCTCCGTCATCCATGTACCATTTATTGTACATGACTCCGAGCTGCTGGATCTCGTTCACGAGGCCATTGATGCCGCAACAAAAGTAAAGGGGGCCCAGCGGGTCTCCTTGCTGAACCCCAGCCGCCGACTCGATGACGTGCTTGTGGTCGTAGAGCAGCATCGTTGGAGCGCTGTAGCACCACTGCGTCCAGTTCGTCATCTGCGGGAACATCGAGCAAGCCGACTTGATAAAGTGGTCGCGATTGATCTCGTTAAAGGCGTTGCGGAAGTCTATCTTTAGCAAGCCGAGCTCTGAGCCCTTGGTCTTTTGGATGCAGTCGCGCAAGGAGTGCGCGACTACCTCTACTCCACCAGGACACCCGACCCCATAATTCCTTCCACGGAAGGCCTCCCAGATCTTATCCTTGCCCGCGATGCAGAAACACTTGGCGACAAGGCGGCGGATCGGGTCTCCGCAACACAGTGGCCGAACCGAGGTGGCGTTCTTCTCCAAGGCTATGGACACTCCCCCGGCGATGAACCTCTTCAAGAAGTCAGGGGCCTGACCCGAGGCAAACTTGTTGACCGCCGATGTCAAAGCTATCGGAAAGCGCGCTGCATCCGAGCTCATGCACTCCTTAAGCAAACGAGGGCGATAGCCGAACAAGCCCGCTGCTGACGTCGGTCCGAACGAGCTCAAGGCGGTGCGAACTGTGTCCTCTCGGAGGTAGGGAGTTTCGACAGGCAGTCGATCCGGGAGCGAGCCAGTGGGATGCAGCTTCTTAAGGCACTCCAGCGTCTTCTCGTTGCTCGGGGCGATGGGAGCTGCGATGAGCGTTTGCAGGGCCTTCTTCACGTCGCCCAGACGAAGGGCCGACACCACCGACCTTTCTAGCCTCTTTGGGTCCTTAGTCTTGGACTCTCTCGGGCTCTGCTTCACCTCCAGGGATCGACGCTGCGACCTCTCCACGACCGCCTGCCAAAGTTGATCTCTCTCTGCTGGCCAGCGAGCCAGTCTTCTCTTCACAACTTCAGATGGCTGCGCCACTCGTTTGCCCGCTCGAGCTGGCGACCACAAGATGCACCGTGGCAGGATGAAGAAATCCGACCAGTCTGACTCGAAGCCCGAGCGCAAGGCTGCCTCCAAGCACCGTGCCCAGACGCCCGCAAATGCTGTTCTCTGTGATTGAGGTAGCCGTTTCATCAGTGGTGTGTCTAGGCGGCAGATGTCCATCAAGGGGACGAAGTGGGAACGTGGTGTGGCGACCAGCGGTTCCGGGGGCCCAGGGTCGTTTGGAGGCGGACGAGGCGGCAACGACGAGTGACGAGGGGGAATGGCCTGCGGGTTGGGGGTGTGCTTCATCCTACGCCTGAGCTTCCCGGGCAGGCGCCCAGGAAGCTCATGCTTGGACTCTGAAGCGGGGAGGGGCTGGGGGGACAGGGAGGGGGTAACACCTTTTGACTCCAATCCTGCAAGCGCTTGGGAACCAGTCGATGACGACGATCGACCCTGCTCAAGACCAGCCATCAGCGCGCTACCAGCAACAACACGACCACCTGTGCTTTCTTCTACATGCATGCCCGTTTCTGTGAGTGTGTCCGAAGTGCGCGTTTCAGCGTGCGTGCGCGTTCCGAGCGTGTGTGTGTTGACAGGCAAGGCCGCCAGAGGCGCCAAACTCACACCAACACAAACACCTTCTCTTTTCTCACCCACGCACGAAGAACCAACCCTCACAGAATCAGCAAAGACAATTCCGCTCTTGGGCGGTAAAACACTAGAAGCCGCGTTAACATCCACACTCTTCGAATCAGAGCTGCTACAAGCTTTGCTCAAAACAGTATGTCCTCGCTGCCCTTGGCAGTCTGTGTCCCCGCAATCACAAGCCAGGTCTGGCCTCTTGGTACAGATTGAATGCTCGACGAACTCTCGAAGCAATGGCCTAGGAGAGAGCGAGACACTGACGCTGATCGCATCGCTAAAACTCGGATCAGTGTTTGCGACACTAGAAGCAAGAGGGACATTAGGAGCGGGCTGAGGCGAGAGCAGAGAAACTCTAGCGGCTGAAAGCCCCAGCTTGGCCGATCTAGGATCATGACCCAAATCCAATTTTTCAACCACATTCACATCTCTGGCTGGAAGGTGAGATGGTTTCGGAAGTGTCCTCTGTTCGAAAGACTCAGCTCTGCATTTCGCGCAACCAATCTTTGCGCTTGAGAGTAACTGACAGGAGGAGCAGAAGGAGCTAAGTGTCTGAGAGAGCCACTCTTCGGAGGGAACGAAGCCCTCGGCACAGTGCAAGTTTACGTGAGCTCTCATGTTTGAATTAGCGTTTAGGCTCATCGACTTAGGGCGGCCACCCTTGCCACTGGAGCAGGAAGGGAAGGGACAAACCATTGATGCGGTCACTTTGCGCTCGCGAGCAGGCGGCGCACCATGAGGATTTTTACACAATGAGAAGCCACAGGGGCAATTCGTGCAAGGCGCGTTTCTACGTGCACAGGCACACTGCGCACAGGTGCTCCCACTGCCCGGATTGCACACGCAGCAACGGGGCATCTCAAAAGCTCGAGGGGCAGTCTGTAGGGCCCCGACAAAGGGCGAGGCAGTCTGGAGGGCCCCGAAAGAGCCGAGCGCTAGGAGGGCTTGGGCTCCAAATAGCCCGCCCAAAAACAGCCAAAGAAGGGCCAAGAGCAAGACCCGAGCGCTAGGCTGCGGAAAAATGTTGGGCAAAAGCTTGCACAGAAAGAAGGAGTGCGACCGATACACTACACGACTGGACGTCGTGGGCGGGAGTCGAGCCACAGCCCCAAAAAAGTGTGTGTGTGTGTGTGTGTGTGTGTGTGTGTGTGTGTGTGTGTGTGTGTGTGT
>JBNQGE010000017.1:0-7972 GCA_050436805.1 Candidatus Saccharimonadota bacterium | reverse complement strand
GAGCAACAGATGCAGTTAGCTTAGGATGGCGTCCACGGAACCGGCAGCAGTCCACTGAAACCGTGCTTGCGGCACAGCTCCTTGATCGGCAGCCCGGCGTCCGCCTCACGCAGGAAGCCGATGATCTGTTCTTCGGTAAACCGCTTCTTCACGTCCAACCTCCTTCGGATGGGGGATTGGACTCCAAACCGCGGTGCTACTCAAAACCGGGGGGACGTCGATACCGGATTGGCTCCAAAGTTGAGCATGTGCTGCAACGATTCTGCGATGCATGGGTGCCGATCAAGACGTATCCGTTCTTGGCAATAGATATCGCGCGTGTCGAGACAGCATGCACCAGCAGACCGCACATGTCGATCGTGTCGGCGTGCTGAACGACACGATCGCCGACATCGAAATCAGGCCACGGCCGAGGCCCTTCTCTTAGGAGTCATCGTCTGGCAGACGTTATTTTCTCACTATTCTGACTGGTACTGGAGTGTCTGGAAATTCTTTGCGGCATGCGATGAATGAAGACTCAATGCCGTGATCATATCCGACAGATACTGCGCTTCGCTCTTGGCATAGTGAGTGAAGCTTGGCAACAAGAGCCATAGGGTCGTCCCAAGGCTTCTTGCCAAGAATGCTAGTGACAGTCGCGCCTGGGTGGAGTGTCCTGCAGGACTCAATTTGGGGGTCAATCAGGAATCCCCCATCTTGCGACCAAAAGCTGACCGCGCCTGCACAATCGATCTGCATCAGGTCAGCCATAATTACAGTAGCCAATTGATTCTTTATGGTCGGCGATAAGTCACCATCCGGCAGGACTTCGTAGCCATCCATTGCTAACACTATTTTAATGTAATCGACAAATTTACCTTTCACAAAGATGGCTTGATTCAAATTCTCTACTTTCTGATTGTCCTGATTATCTTGATTGTCCTGGTTTTCTACCACAAGATCGCTCCAACGATGCGCTTTCTCGTGGCCGCCCGCGAGAACGGATTTCCAGGAATTGAAAAAGTTGTCGCCGGCCGCGGCGGCAATATTAGGCGCCGCCGTGGCGGCAAACATCAGAATCATACCGCAGTGATACGGAACCACGCCTGGATGCGGAGCCTGTAAAAGCTGGTTCAGAGAATTTCCATAAGCAAGATCGAGCTGACACTGATTCAGTGCGTCTGAAACATTATTGAGGACGAACAAATTGGGTTGAGTGGAGGTTTTGGCACGCGCAAACACACTCGCGAGTTCCGCACCGCCTTCCACCGCAAGTAATGAATTACCATCGTCAACAAAGTTTACTCGACCATTCCATACGTGGAATATCTCGTGGGCGATGAAGCGCTTGAGATCGTCTTCTAACGATTGACCTCGGACCCTCCAATTTTTGCCAAATAGACCGAGTGTAATGGAACCGGGCAACCGATCTCCCCAATGATAAGCAACACCCGGAGTGTTTTGAGTGTAGATAATGATGGGTGGCAAGGGTTGCGGCTCCATTTTAGCGGCATATAGACCGATCGCTGACTCAAGCGTATGGACTATTTCCTCCTTAGCCCAAGAAGGCACTCCTTTGTCCAGGACCAGAGTCAGTCCGCCCGTTTGCTCAATCTTAGGGTTGCCAAAAACGATGTAGCCGGAAACTAAGGCATCGTTAACGACTGATAGCCGATTCCACTTATCACCAGTACCGACCTTACCCTTTGATGGTGCGATAAAAGTCGTGCACCGCGGTGCCCCGTCGCCCATGGAGAAATTAAATAGCGACGAAAGCACTGCAACAGAACCGTCCTCGAAGACAATTGTTGGTGAATAGACGCGATCCTGATGCCTAGAATATTGGGGCAAGGTTGAGGTTAAGGTAACCATCGAGGTCTTCGCCGACGCGCGCACAAGAGTGCCATGCTGGAGACTGGCGATAGCTGGATCAACCGTCCAGTTTATTTGATCTGACTTGTTCCCGGGGCTAAGTCTCAGCGCGTTGACGCCCTTCGGAAAAGTGAGATCCCACCTGATAGTCCGATTTTCCGTATCTATGGATACTGTGCTGAGAGCGCACGCCCGAGCTTGAACTGCACCCGAAACGGCCAGCAGCAGAAACATAAATAACCTAACGCTATTGCGGATCATGAAACACCGTGCAATTTTTGCACCGGCTTGTTCTTAATTGCTTGTTCTAACTGATCGCCGGGATACCCACCCGAAATCAGGGTATCAGCAACATGGTCATATAGTCTCATGATCGCAGAACAATAGACACTCTTGCCTCTGAAGCCGTTGGATTTGCTGAATCTATTTTCCACATCCCCCCCTCGACAGATTGAAGACCAACGACAATCCGCGCATTCGACAGGAAGTGTGCTCCGAGCTTCTCTCAGGTCTTTGAACACATCCTGTGAGAGCCAGTCTTTCAATGTCACGGCTTTGACGTTGGCCGTGGCGGCGCTTTGGTACCATTCCATAGCCGGCATGAGGGTGTCGTCAACTGCAACATCACCATCAGAGTGCAGTACCACGATCTGGTTACTGATAAAGTTGTCTGGCACCTGTCGATATTCAACTTTTCCAACGAAATTTCTGAGCAGCTCGGCAAACTGCCGAACCGTCACATCTTCCATTCCATGCTCAAGCCATTGGTCGAATAAGGTGCAGAGAACCTCTCCATATTTCGGAACGGCTTCCTTCTGCTCAGAAGTGGCGTCTCTATTTCGGTCGGGCAGCAGAAAATTTAGATACTTTACGCCAAGTTCTCGCGTAAAATGCTGATATATCTCTGTGTAGTCGAATTCATCGTTCAGAACGCACACTAAGCCAACTGGCTGAAGCCTGCCGCCGCTGTTTTCGGCATTCAACTTCTGGATATTGCCGCGAATTCGGTCATAAGAGCCATTTCCTTTGTGATCCAGACGATATATGTCATTAAATTTTTTGCTACCATCCATACTCACGCCGACGGAAACGCGGTGCTTTGCAAGAACGTTAATCCAATCTTGAGTTAGATGCACGCCATTTGTTTGAATGCTGAAGGATAACAACGAAAGCCCAGAGAGATTTGCACTCATATATTCGCATACCCAATCGAATAGGGTGTGCTTCATCAATGTAGGTTCGCCACCATGAAAGATGATAGATAAATTTGTAATTGAATAATCCTCACAACCACGCTTCAGGAATTCGGTGACCGCAATCACGGCATCTCGTGATATTACAGGAGGGCGCAAATCGGTTTTTAGGTCAGCCCCGGAATAGTAGTAGCAGTACTGACAGTTCAGGTTACACCTTTCAACGATTTTAAAAATAACCTGAAGTGTGCCAATTGTGGTCTTTTCCATATATCACCCGTGATTGAAAGGCGCGTGACGCTCACGCGCCACGCGCCTTTTTCCCTTAGCTAGATCTCACGCACCTGTTGGTGTTGGCTTGCAGGTTTGGCTGTAGGAGCCGGCGTTGCCCATTTGCACGTAGCCTGAGGGACACGTTCCATCTTGCGAGTAAGAACTTCCATTCTGAGAGTGGGGCGGATCGCCTCCGCCGCTCACCAGTTTGACTTCTTCACTGGAAAGAAGCTGGGCAACCAGCGTTGCCGCTCTGACATTCTTCATCGTCAATTCCCTTTATCGTCGTGTGTTCTGTTGCCACTGCTGGCAACGCCTACCGTGAACTACGCTCACGGATGCTGGTACGGCAAACCCCTCAATGGATTCCCCGTGATATTAACGTTAGGAGGCTACTGCAAGATATTTCCACGGCCCGAATGGAACATCCTTGAAATCCCCCTCCTTCCAAGACTGCGACTAATCATTACTACTTGCAAACTGCCGCCGATTGCCCGTCAGATCATAGCCCGACGGCCACCATTTCAAAATGTTTTGTCAAGCTCGATAATACGGTCGGCACTAGCCATCGTCTCAGGTCTATGGGCCACAATTATGCGAGTCAAGCGGAGCCCTCCAATCAGCAAATTGACTGTCCTTTCGCGTTCCACATCAAGATGACTCGTAGCCTCGTCCAGAACGAGCAATTTGGGCTCTCGGTAAAGCGCCCTAGCTAGAGTTACGCGCTGCTTTTGGCCGCCAGAGAGGCTTGAGCCCATATCACCCACCAAGGTTTGGTACCCCATGGGCATTTTTACAATGTCGTCGTGTATCGCCGCCAGGCGCGCGGCCGTCTCGATCCGGGCCGAGGTGGCATCCGGGTCGAAGAAGCTGATGTTGTCGAGGATCGAACCGGCAAAGAGGTGGTCGTCTTGCATCACGGTACCGACCCACTGCCGGTAGGTATCCAAGCCGAGCTGGTGGATATTAATGCCGCCGAACAGTACTTCGCCTTGGGTGGGTTCGAGCAGGCCTAAGACGATTTTGGCCAGAGTCGTCTTGCCGCAGCCACTGGGACCGACCAGCGCGACCGACTCACCCGCTTCGATGCGGAGGTTGCAGTCCTTCAGAATCCACGGCTCGCCATCCGCATAGCGGAAGCTGACGTGGCGCAGCTCGACACTGGCCTCCGGCGGAGGCCCCATCCAGGGAGCTTCGGCAGTTTTCTCTGGCGCAGTCAGTGCAATATCCGCCACGCGCTCGGCGTGGAGTTCCAGCATGCGGTATTCCACCAACTGGTCGACCAAGCTCCCCCCGCGTCGAGTGAACTGGTCCGCATAGGCCATAAAAGCCACCAGCATTCCGGCCGTGAAGGTGTCCTTCAGGGCCAAGACCGCTGCGATCCAGATCATCGCCACACGGCCGATGCCGAACAGGAGCTGATTACTCAGTGTAAAGGCGATGCTGAGCCGTTGCAGGCCGACGCCTTGGTTCACGGCGGTAACGGTAGCATTGACGTAGTGACACAGACGCTCATCCTGTTTGTTCGCCAGCTTAATCGGCATGACACCTCGGATGGATTCGAGCAGCTCCGTTTCCTGACGCGCCCCGTAGACGATCTGCTCTTCGTTGACACGCCGCAACGGGGTGAAGAAGACCCAGCGAAGCAGCCCGTAGGCCAGAAACAGCCCCACGACGAGCGCAGTCAGCCGGATGCTGTAGAGCGCCATCACCGCCAGCGTGACTGCCGACATCAGCCCATCCAGGAGCGAGCCGATGAACTGCGTCGTCAATGTCTTCTGGATCGTCTGGAGAGAGCCGAACCGGGACACGATATCGCCCACGTGCCGCTTCTCATACCAGTCCAGCGGCAAGCGCATGAGATGGCTGAACAGGTTGCTAGCCCATTGGACGTTGAGTGTCGCGCTGAGCCAGGTGACCGCCCAGGAGCGCGCCGCGGTGACCAAGGCCGAGAAGATCGTGATGCCGAGAAACCCCACGCCCAGCAAGGTCAGCATGTCATGATCGGCCGAGACCAGCACCTGGTCGAGCACCCACTGCATGTAGAACGGCCCGGTCAAGGCAAAGACTTCCAGGGCGAGAGCCAGTAGAAGGATCTGCACAAGGCTAGACGTCAGACCCCGCACGCGCCCAGTGAGTGCACGCAATGACACGGCTGCGCGTTCGTGCACTGGCTGGAAATCCGCCGAGGGCGCCAATTCCAGGGCGACACCGGTGAAATGGTCAGACACCTCGCGCCAGCCGAGCTTGCGGATGCCACGGGCCGGATCGTGGATGATGATCCCCGAGCGGGAGGTTTGCTTGAGTACAACGAAATGGTTGAGGTTCCAGTGCAGCACACAGGGCGCGCGCAAGTGGCCCAGCCCATCCAGATCCAGCTTCAAGGGCCGGCAGGTCAGCCCCAGTTGGCCCGCCATGCTCATCACCCGCGCGAGGGTGACGCCCTTGAGCGAAGTGGAGAAGCGGCGTCGCAGGCCCGCCAGATCTACGTCGTGACCGTGGTAGGTGGCAATCATCGCGAGACAGGCCAAGCCGCATTCGGCGGCTTCGGTCTGTAGCAGCATCGGCAAGCGACGAGACCACCCGAACTGTAGCCGCTCCGCGACCAGCGTGGGCACCTTCCGAACGGCCTCTTGCGTGGTCCCGTCAGCCACGCGCATCTCCCAGCAGATGGTTCTTCATGCCATAGAGGGGTTCAAACGCCCACTGCAGCAGGCTGCGCCTATCCATCAGGATGTCCGCGCTTACTGCCATGCCGGGCTTGACCGGCTCGAGCTTGCCATAGGCCATCACGGTCTGGTGATCAAGCGCCACCTGCACGCGATACAACGGCTCGCGGGATGTCTGTCCGCTTAGCGATTGCACCTCCGCCGGGGTCAGCGCGCTGCGTGACACATCGGTGACTCGGCCATAGTGCTGGCCGAATTTCTGGTAGGGGAATGCGGCATAGCGCAGCACCACCAGGCTTCCTGTCGTGATGAAGCCCACCGCTCGCGAGGGCACCAGCAGTTGGGCCAAGAGTACCGAGTCTGCCGGTAACACGGAGAGGGCGGTCTGGCCAGCCAATACGGCTTGGCCGGGCTTGAGCAGCACCGTCGACACAAGGCCATCGCGCGGCGCCCGTAGGACTATTGCCCGCTGCATGGCGTTCTCCGCCAGCGACTGGGCTACTTGGGCAAGCTGACGCTCGGTGACATTGCGTTGGGTCGCCGCGTTCAGCGGCAACTGGGCGAATTGCTGTTGCGTGGCGTCCAGTTGCTGACGCACGTCGAGTTGCTGACGGCGCAAAGAGTTGTACTGATCTTTTGCTGCGAGAGCGGTGCTTTCTTGCTGTTGAATTTGGAAAGCCGATACGTAGCCTTTGGCGCCTAGAGGACGGATGCGCTCCAGCAAGTCGTCGGCGCTGTCGATCTGCTTTTGCTGGATCGCCAGTTGCTCGGCGATCTGCACCAACTGGGCTCGCAGCAGCGAGGCTTTCTGCCGCAAGGCATTCGCTTGCTGCTCGGTCAACGCCTGCTGGGTAGTGAGGTCTGCCTGCAGACGCGACTGTTGAGCTTCCAGTTGCTGGCCGATCAGGACCGCGGTATTGCCCAGGGTTGTGCTTTCTTGGTGGCTGGCGATTTCAACCAAGGGATCGCCTTGGTGCACTGCTTGGCCATCGTGTACCCACACGCGCGTGACGGTACCGGCACTCTGGGCGACTAGGCTGAGCAGGCCGGCACTGGGCACCAGTTGCCCGGTCACCGTCGACCGCCGAGTGTAATGGCCGAATGCGAGGAACAGCACCAGTGCGGCAGCCAGTGCCGAGAACAAAGAGGCAAGCAGCCAGCGCGACAGCGGCGCTGCGACGACGATGGAGCCCAGCCAGTCCGTGCGCTTGGCCTCCGTGACTTCCTGTCGGAACAACGACACTCCGGACACGAGATCCCCTTTAGTCCCTTTTAGGTCCCCTCGCTCCAAGCACTACACGTCGCGTGGAGCGGCCCTGCTTGTATAGAAATATGCTTCAGGCGCCCCCCCTGTCAAGAACCAATGGCGGCCGACAAGGCCGAAACGGTGTCGAACCTGCAGCCTCAAGTCCGACCTCGATCGCTACGCCGCGCTCAACGCGCAGGCAAAGGGTGCCCCGCCGAGGCAACGCCAGCGGCGTGGCATTCGCATCAACCGGCCTTGGCTGCCCTCTTCTTCCGCCTGCCAATGGATGCCAGGAGATTTGCTAGGTCGTGGTTCCTTGGCATCGCTTTCTTTAACTCCTCGGCGGTGATCTGTCGCTCATCCAGAACGCGACCAATGTCGTCCTCCCACTTGAGGATCCGGTTCGCTTTCAAGAACGCCTCTATCACATCAAAGTCATCAGACTGAACCGGCTCGACTCCGCCCATCACCAGCAAGTCATTTGCGCTTGCAGGGCCAACCGCCGTCAAGAAAGGCATGACGCCAAAGATGGCGATGGTTCGGGCCAGAACTTCATCAATAGCGTCGAAGTTCGATCCGCGCAGCAACCCCATGAAGGCACCCATTACATCGTGGCCGTGCACTCCGGCTATGAACAGAACCTCGTCGCTGTAATCCAGCAAGAGGTCGGACTGCGTATAGGGGGCGACGTCCCCCCGGTTTTGAGTAGCACGGCCGTTTGGAGTCCAATCCCCCAACCG
>JBNQGE010000016.1:0-3118 GCA_050436805.1 Candidatus Saccharimonadota bacterium | reverse complement strand
ACGTCGACATCCGGGTCACGATCGATCGTGAAACCGGCGAGTTCGAATCCTTCCGCCGCTGGCACGTGGTGCCGGATGAAGCCGGCCTGCAACTGCCGGACCAGGAAATCCTGCTGTTCGAAGCCAAGGAACAGATTGACGACGTCGAAGTCGACGACCACATTGAAGAGCCGATCGAATCGGTTGAATTCGGCCGCCGCTTTGCGCAAGACACCAAGCAAGTCGTGCTGCAACGCATCCGCGACGCTGAACGTGAACAGATCCTGGCCGATTTCCTGGAGCGCGGCGATTCGCTGGTTACCGGCACCATCAAACGGATGGAACGCGGCGACGCCATCGTCGAGTCGGGCAAGATCGAAGCGCGTCTGCCGCGCGACCAGACGATTCCTAAGGAAAACCTGCGTATCGGCGACCGTGTCCGTGCCTTCATCCTGCGTATCGACCGCAATGCACGCGGCCCGCAAGTGATTCTGTCGCGTACCGCGCCGGAATTCATCATGAAGCTGTTCGAGCTGGAAGTGCCGGAAATCGAACAAGGCTCGCTGGAAATCAAGTCGGCGGCACGCGACCCGGGCGTCCGCGCCAAGATCGCGGTTTTCACCGCCGACAAGCGCATCGATCCTATCGGCACCTGCGTCGGCATGCGCGGTTCGCGCGTGCAGGCCGTGACCGGCGAGCTGGGCGGCGAGCGTGTCGATATCGTGCTGTGGTCGGAAGACCCGGCGCAATTCGTTATCGGCGCGCTGGCTCCGGCCAACGTTTCTTCGATCATGGTTGACGAAGAAAAGCACGCAATGGACGTCGTGGTAGATGAGGAAAATCTGGCTATCGCAATTGGCCGCGGCGGTCAGAATGTACGCCTGGCGGCAGAATTGACCGGCTGGCAGATCAACATCATGACAGCGGAAGAGTCGGCGGATAAATCGGCGGTGGAAACTGCTGCGATCCGCGCCCTGTTCATGGAAAAACTGGATGTCGACCAGGAAGTCGCCGACATTCTGGTGGAAGAAGGTTTTGCCAGCCTGGAAGAAATCGCCTACGTGCCGATTACCGAAATGCTGGAAATCGATTCGTTTGACGAAGACACCGTCAACGAACTGCGTAACCGGGCCCGCGATGCGCTGGTGACAGAAGCGATTGCCTCGGAAGAAGGACTGGAAGGCATGGAAGATGCCCTGGTCAATTTCGACGGCATGGACCGGGTTACCGCCGGCAAGCTGGGTTTGGCGGGAGTCAAGACATTGACTGCGTTCGCCGGTTTGGCTTATGACGAATTTGGCGCGATCCTGGCTTTGCCAGCCGACCGTGCGCGTCATTTGATTGAAGAAGAGTTTAAAGATGTGACCGACGATGAGATGAAACTCATCGATGCCAAGTACGATGATCATGCCAAGGCCCTGCAAGCCAAGGCATGGAATATAGCGGAAGCCAAGTGATCCAGTGATCCGAGAGGTTCCGATATCGTCTGCCGCGCCACATAGAAAAAGAGGACTGAATGGCGAGTAACAATGTAGCCCAATTTGCCACCGAGCTGAAAATGCCAGCGGATCTCCTGCTGACACAACTGCAATCGGCTGGCGTCCAGAAAAATTCGACTGACGACGCCTTGTCGAAAGAAGACAAGGATCGCCTGCTGGAACACCTGCGCCGTTCGCACGGTGCGGTGCCAGACAGCGAAAAGAAGAAGATCACGCTGACCCGCAAGGAAACCACCGAGATCAAGCAGGCTGACGCCACCGGCAAGTCGCGCACGATCCAGGTTGAAGTGCGCAAGAAGCGTACTTTCGTCAAGCGCGACGAACCGGTCGCGGAAGCGCCGGCAGCACAGGCTGCGCCTGCGGCGCCGGTCATCGACGAAGCCGAACAGGCGCGCCGGGTTGAAGAGGCGCGCCGCCAGGCTGAGCTGATCGCTCGCCAGGAAGCCGAACTGCTGGAGAAGCAGGAACGCCTGGCCAAGCTGGAAGCTGAAAAAGAAGCGCAAGCCAAGGCTGCGCTGAAAGCGGAAAACGACGCCCGTAAAGCGGAAAGCGAAGCCAAGAAAGCGGCTGCCGAAGCACCGGCGCCGGCATCCGCTTCTGCCGATGCTGCCGTCAAGAAGCAGGAAGATCCTGCCGCTGAAGAGAAGAAGCGCCTGGCGAACGAAGAAGCCAAGCAAAAAGTTGCGCAAGCCGCCAAGGAAGCCGCCGAGAAATCGGCAGCGACTGAACGCGCCCGCAAGGCTGTGCAAGATGAAGTGGCGCAGATCAAGGCGATGATGAACGCGCCGCGCCGCGTCATCAAGGCGCCTGAGCCGGTCGCGCCTGCTGCAGCCCCGGCCAAGACCGCCGAAGGCACGTTGCACAAGCCTGCCGACAAGAAGCCTGGCGAGAAGAAAGACGACAAGAAAGTGGTGGTCGACAAGAAGTCGATCAAGTCCGCCAACGTCTCTTCCACCTGGCAAGACGATGCGGCCAAGAAGCGCGGCCTCGGCATCAAGACCCGCGGCAATACCGGCGGCGGACGCGATGGCTGGCGTGGCGGTCCGAAGGGCCGTCGCAATGCGCACAACGACGATCACGAAAGCAATTTCCAGGTGCCGACAGAAGCGGTCATCAAGGACATTTATGTTCCTGAAACCATTACTGTCGCCGAGCTGGCGCACAAGATGTCGGTCAAGGCTTCGGAAGTCATCAAGCATTTGATGAAGCTGGGCCAGATGGTCACCATCAACCAGGTGCTGGACCAGGAAACTTCGATGATTCTGGTCGAAGAAATGGGCCACACCGCGCACGCTGCGAAACTGGACGATCCGGAAGCGCTGCTGGTCGACGGTGAAGAGCATGCCGACGCCGAACTGCTGCCGCGCGCACCGGTGGTCACCGTCATGGGTCACGTCGACCACGGCAAGACCTCGCTGCTGGATTACATCCGCCGCGCCAAGGTTGCCGCCGGCGAAGCCGGCGGCATTACCCAGCACATCGGTGCATACCACGTGGAAACGCCGCGCGGCATGATCACCTTCCTCGACACCCCGGGCCACGAGGCGTTCACCGCCATGCGTGCCCGCGGCGCCAAGGCGACCGATATCGTGATCCTGGTGGTTGCCGCCGACGACGGCGTGATGCCGCAAACCAAGGAA
>JBNQGE010000015.1:47885-59142 GCA_050436805.1 Candidatus Saccharimonadota bacterium | reverse complement strand
GGCTGCACAAGGAGCACCTGCTTTTTGTGCGTGATGATCCCGTATACGTTGACGCGACGATGCGACGCCTTTTCGGCTATGCGACGACCACGTGCAGCCCAGAGCTCAAAGAGCAAGGTTCCGTATGGTGGTACACCGGCAGCGATCGCCGTTAAAGCTCTTTTGCGCGACCATCCGAGACTTGCGTAAGTGGCAATAAGTACGCCAAAATAACCGATAAAGAGAGTACCATGAATTTGTCCAGCAATAGGAACGGCAATGCCGGCGCCTGCGAGATGATAGTGCTGGATGGCGATGCCAGTTATGAGTAGCGTCCACCCCACAGCCTCTGCAAGAGCTGCTAACCGAAAGAGATTCCAGGCCTCGGCAGGCGTAAAAGGGCGGATTGATTCAAGTTTTTCAAGCAAGGAAAATGGCTTAGATAACCAGGTAGTATTAAACCCAAAGAGCGACTCGAGCGGCTTCATGACCCTATTGTACCAAACTTATGAGCCTGCTTTGTCGCGAGCCGTCTTGAGGGCGTCGGCATACCACATAACCTCGCCCAAAAATGATGGAATAATGGTCTTGACGCGTGCCGCCCATTCGGAGGTATCCACAATGACGCCGTTTTGGTCAAAAAAGGTGTCAGCGTGCGGCAGCGCTGGACTCTTGGGTAGTGGTAACATGCCTAGTTTGTTCACGAGAAGCCGCAGCTGACTTCCGGCGATGTTACCGCCAAACATCGTTTCGGCATACGAAATAATTCCGGCTGGTTTTCTTGCGGCTTGGTCGGACAACATGTCGATGGCATTTTTGAGCACTGCTGGAAACGTACTGTTGTACTCAGGAGTTATGAACACATAGCCATCAGCGGCTGCAATATCATCGAGCCATTGCTGGGTTTTGGGGCTAATATCGCGTGCCGTATTACTCATTGGTGGCACTAGTTCATTAAAAAACGGCATATCGTAGGTGGCGAGGTCAAGTAGCGTAACCTTTGCGCCGTCAAGTTTACTGCCCTCTTGCATGACAAATTTGGCGACACGCTCGCCTAAGCGTCCCGGTCGTGTGCTACCTAGAATAATCGCAATGTTCATTTTTTGGTCCCTTGCTCCTGTCTGCACCCGAGTGGGCGCTTATGCTTGATGCTACTATCTAGCGTAGCAGAAAATTCGCCAGAAGGTAGTTTAATAGTTCTGCTGTATGATGAGAGTACAACAGCAAAAATAAACAGGGGGCATGATGGGTATACCATTTGGCGAAACGATACATTCACCGGTTGATTCAGAACGAGACATGGCGTTGGCGGAAGACTTGCGAAAACCTGTCGAGCAGTATTTCGAAAGACATATGGATGCGCGCAGAGATTGGCTCATCGATGATATCGTGCCATATGAGCTCGGTAGAAACTACAAGGATCAACCATGGAGTCCCGAAGATTACCCAATGCCGGATGGTGTACGCGATGCCTTATTAGTTAACTTGTTAACAGAAGATAATTTGCCATGGTATACACATTTGATTGCTGGCCTGACCAACGAGTCACACCCGTTGCACGACTGGGCACGTCGATGGACGGCAGAAGAAGATAGCCATAGCAACGCAATGCGATTATGGCTCGGCCCAACTCGTGCTTTGGATCCGGTCCTGCTCGAAGACAGCCGTATGCAGCAGGTCGAAGGCGCCGAAGTTCCCCGCATGAAAACCGTTTCTGAGATGTTGGCGTACACCAGTTTTCAGGAACTAGCCACTGGTGTTGCCCACCGCAACGCGGGCAAAGAATTAAAACGTATCGACCAATTGGACGGCACGCTGCGCCATGGCGGTACGGTTATGGCACGCTTGGCGGGTGACGAAGGCCATCACCATAAATTTTATCGAGATGTAGCCAAGGCTGGCCTCGAAATTGATCCATCAACTATGATACTCGCCATCAGCCACCAGTTGCGGAAGTTCAAAATGCCAGGCACGGGTATTCCCAACTTCTCACAGTACGAGAAAACAATTGCCGAGTCAGGAATTTACGATGTGGTCGCCTTCCGTGACCAGGTGGTTAAACCGACACTCGGACACTGGGCTATTGATGCTATTCCCGAAGAGAAGTTATCATCCGAAGCGCAAAAGGCTCGCACGGCTATTCATCGCCGCATAGCGGTTCTCGACAGAATATAGCTCAGCTTACATGCTCAATAGCCCCATGGTATGTCTGTGGGGCTATTACTTTGTTGCCATATGTTGGCACCGTAGAACAAGCATAGCAATCGTCTGCAACTGCTTTTTTTGCTCATTGCTTAACGTGCTAAGTGTTGTTGAGTCGTGGACTCGAATTTCGGCAAGAAGCTCATTTTTGAGTACTTCGCCTTCGGGCGTAAGGCTAATAACTTTAACGCGGCGGTCCTGGGGGTTTTCGGCGCGAACAATGTACCCACCCGTAAATAAGCGGTCGATAATGCCGGTAACGTTGGAAGCGTCACACGAAAAAAGTGATGAGAAGAAGTTCATTGGGACTGGCTGACTAGCCTCCATTGAACAGAGCGCAAACAATTGCATCACCGTCAAGCCACGCTTTTCCGCTAAACGGATAAGGCTGTGTTTAGCGCGCATCGAGACCTGGAGTAAGTTCCAGTACAGATTATCTTGTAACTCTTCTGCGGACATGCCCTTTATTATACCAAAACAATTTTATAAGTCAAATAGTTGACATATCAAATAGTTGAGAGGTATGATAGTTGAAGTTCTAAACTAATTTGAATCAACATTCAACTGAAAGGCTTGTATGAAGAAAACATCGAAATGGCTCCTCCTCGCTATACTCGCCACGGCACAATTTATGGTCGTGCTCGATGTGTCAGTAGTGAATGTGGCCCTGCCTGCCATGAAGCAGGCTCTCCATTTTAACCAATCCGCCCTGCAATGGGTTATTACGGCGTATGCGCTGACCTTTGGTGGCTTTTTGCTGTTGGGCGGCCGCGCTGCCGACTTATTTGGCCGCCGCCGCACGCTCGTAACTGGCATGACTGGATTTACACTCTTTTCGTTGCTGATTGCTACCTCGCAATCCTCGACAATGCTCGTCGTATTACGTGCTTTGCAGGGATTGTCGGCAGCACTGATGTCACCATCGGCATTATCAATCGTGCTGACTACATTTAGCGAAGGTAACGACCGCAACAAGGCATTGAGTATTTGGAGTACCGTTGCGGCTGGCGGCGCGGCAACTGGCTTATTGGTTGGCGGCGTACTAACACAGTACTTAGGCTGGCGCTGGAACTTCTTTATCAATGTACCTATCGGCATCGCTGTACTTACAATGATCATGAAATTTGTACCTAAACACGCCAAACAAGTTGATCATAATGATCTCGATTTGCCAGGTGCCATATTGGTTACTGGTGGCCTAATGTCATTGGTCTTTGGCCTTGCCCAAGCACCTACTTGGGGCTGGACGAGCCGATCAACCTTGGGCATGGGTGTGCTGGCAATCGCATTGCTTGCTGGATTTGTCGTTAACGAATTGCGCGCCAAGCACCCGCTTATGCCTATGTCGATCTTTAAAGTACGAAACGTCGTTGGCGCTAACCTCATGATGGCGCCATTATATGCGGGTCTGCTTGGTGTCTTTTTCTTGACATCACTCTACATTCAGACGGTGCTGCACTATTCACCTGTTATGACTGGCTTGAGCTTCTTGCCCATTCCCTTTGTACTTGCAAATATTGCACCTCGCTTGCCACGCTTTATCGCCAAGATTGGTTACCGCCCGTTCCTAATTGCTGGCCCATTATTTGCCGCAAGCAGCATGGCATGGTTGGCTCATATACCTGTACATGGTTCGTACATAACGACACTGCTGCCTGCCTTTATTCTCCTGCCAGTTGGTATGAGTATGACTATGGTCTCGCTGACAATTGCCGCAACTTCAGGCGTGCCAGCAACACAATCCGGTTTGGCCTCTGGCTTGATTACCACCTCACAGCAGATGGGTGGCGCGCTCGGCTTGGCAGTATTGTCCGGTGTGGCTGCGTCGGTTACGAAATCTTCACTGCACCTTGGTGTCGTGGCTGCATCAGTTCGTGGTGATTCGCGTGCTTTCCTGGCGGCCATGTTCTTCATGCTGTTTGCATTTGTACTTGCCGTGTTGGTTATCCGCCATCGCAAGCCGAGTGACACGGCCGAAGTGCCTATACGCGGACACGTTGCTGTCGAAGTATAAAAACTAAAATCTGCAAAAATAGCGGTACGGAGTGTGCCGCTTTTTTACTATCTTGCCTCGTGACTATCAAAAGAATCAGCAAAGGCGGTGCTATCGATGCCGCTCTTTTGTGTATCTTTGAGCGAGCGCTCTAGCGCATCCAAAAGCGCAGTTACTGGGTTTTGTGCGGATACAATACCACTTTGCGACAACTGCTCATGTGCTGCCCATAGATGCTCATCGATGACTGTGCATATGTGCCGCACGGTGTGTATGCGGAATTGCTGTTGCATGCGCTTGAGGAGTTGCTTGATATTGTATGTGCCCTGCGCAACGGCCAGTTCATGCAGTATGGCATTGACCACAAACGTGATACTTCCGGCGCGAATATCTTCTTGCCAGTCATGCAAATCGTCGGTAAGCTGCCGAGCGATTAGGTAATGACGCATTGCTTGCTGGATTGCCTGATTTTGGGGTGACGCGAGTGGATGCCCGATACTGGTTGTGAGGAATATGGGGCCGAGGGCATGGGCAAAGGATCGAGCTGCCAATATGTCACCCTGTTCGTAGTCGGGCAGCGACCGTATGTTGATCATCCCCTGTTTTATCGTGCAGCGGGCATGGATAGATTCCCAGGTATTGGCGGCATCCATTGCATCGAAAACAGCATCGCAAAAATCCGTACAATCTGGCGTAGTGAAAAGTTTTTTGTACCATGCAATTGATCGACGGAGCGCAAGATTTGCGAGCGGCAACAGTTCGGTGTGTGCTTGTTCATCGAAAATGTCATCGTAAAGCGTATAGGCCATCCAGCAATAAAGATTTGCCTGACCGAGCGCTTCCAGCAACGCGGGCGGTATGTTGTGGTCGAGCAGCGCCTGCGCAAAGAAGCTCGGCAGGAGCGTAATTTCGTAGTTTTTATTCGCGCGTGCTATGCGCAAAAGCATGGCATCGGCCTGTGCTGCCATTGATTCGCCAAGCTGCTGCATGTCTTGCCGCACCTGTTGCATAATATGGGCGTCATGAGTGCTGAACTCCGATAGCGAGTCGGGGCTTGGCGTTGCACTGGCCAGGAGCACATGAAGTGCTTCGTGTAGCGACGTGACGATTGTCGGCGCGGCGCCAGATAACATATCACGAAGCTCAGGAATCAAAAGTGCCTGCGCGATGTGTTGGCTTTGCAAGCTTGCAGATGGCACCGATGACAAATATCGCCGAAGATATTGTGTGATATTTGGAAGTGGGCCGGCTGCCCATTCGCAAAAGCTAGCAATGGCAGCGTTGGTGCCGAAATCTAGCTCCCCCTGCTCATCAAAATAAGGTCCACCTGGTGATTGCTCGGCGCTGACCAAACGACGCACCGCAGCTGCCAAGTGACTACCGGTCACAAAACTTGCATCGACATAGTGCAGTGCATCTAACACGGCAAAAACATCGGTCATGTTTGCGCTTTGGGTCCAATCTGAGGCGCATCGTTGCTGCAACGCAGAGACCAAATCTTGCTGTATGCCTGTCAGCTGATCGTGCATCACGAGCACGCGTAATAGCAAGGCCTGATCACGAACTGATATTGTGCTAAGGTCAGATTGTTGGAGATACGTAAGCGCTTGTTCGACGTGTTGCGAACGAGACTCAGCGCTCACTGGATGTGCTCAGAATTGTTACGATAAATGTGGTATGGGTGGTAGATGGATCAAGTTCCACAGACCCTTTAAAGTGTGTCTCGGCCATCTGTTTTGCTAAAAATAGCCCAATACCCATGCCATTTGTTTTGCTGCTATGGAATGGCTTAAACAGCTTCTGTCGGTGGTGCGTGGATATCCCCTTGCCCGTGTCGGTGACGCTAATTTTGATATCTGCCCCAAGACGTTCTGCGACAATAGAAACGACGCCGGGTTTTTGTGCGCTGCCAACGTAGGCGTCGATGGCGTTGTTGACTAGAATAGTGATGATTTGATTAAGTCGCGTGTGATCGCCGACAATCGCGTAGGCTGCACGACCTTTGGGTGCTTGCCAAGCGAGCTCTACTGCTTGCTGATGTGCCTTGTGTTGGAGAATGGCAACTACCTCCGACACGGCATCAAGTACGTTAAGCTTTGTTGGACCACTTGTCCCGTTAAGCTGGTCACGAACATCATCAACCATGGCATCAATGTATTGAATAGTTTGCCGGGCCCGGTCGAGCGTTTCGGAGCTATCACGACTATGGAGGTCTTCGATGTCGAGTGTCAAAATAGTGAGATAATTCGCAAGGTCGTGGAGGAGTCCCGTACTCAAGCTACCGAACTCGGTCAAACGATACATTTGCTCCAGCTCTTTGATCCGTGTGCGCTCAAGAGCGGCGGTGCGCTGGCGAACCTTTTCGGCAAGACTATCTTTCTCGGCTTCTAAAGCGCGCTCGGCATCGGCAGCTTTTTGGAGCGAGCGCTCCATCTGGCTTCCATAGAGCCACGAAATAATCCCGATCATCCCAAAACCAACACTGTAGCCAAACACGTCGCCGAGATTAGACGAATGGGTTGTCCATGCTTGACTTGGAATGTGTGCCCCGGTGGTGGCTGCAACTTGCACAGCTATTAGTATGAGTGTCGTGGCAATTGCGGTATGGAATACGTACCGCGCCTTAATAAGGATGCCGCTCAAGATGACCACGAGCCCGAATAAGAGTATCCCATAGGGCGTATTAATGCCCCACGACCACACAATGCCGGTCGCCAGTGTGCCGTAAAAAATAACGAGCAGCCAGGCCATGGCATTGTAGTATCGGGGATAGATACGTGCCGTTCGGCTCATGCAAAGCAGTAAAAGCAGCGCACCAATGCCGCATGCCAGTCGCCCAATCACGTAGGTATTGTGAAGGGACAAATAACTTACAAGGAGTAAGGCACAGAGAGCGACAGTCACGCCAATCGTGCCATTCAATACAACCTTAAACACGAGAAAACGATTCTTCACGTCCTCGTCTTCGGTGTTGTAGATTTTTGGCGTGAGACGCCTCCTTAGGCTATCAAGGCGCAAGGAGGCTCCACGCTCGGAAGCTTTAGGCAGCCGCATCAAACCACGGTGAACCAGCGCTAAACTCTTGGTCTAGGCTGCTGTTGATAGATGTTTGCGTGCGAGCTTGTGGATCGGTAAGTATCTTCAAGATTGTTTGTTTCATAGAACCCCCTTATATAGTTTTATTATTCACTATTATCGACCATATATCCAATTCCATATGCAGTTTTAATGAGATGTGTTCCAAATGGTTTGTCTATTTTGTCCCGGAGATATTTTATGTGCACGTCGACTGTGTTATTCCAGCTATCTTTGCCAACTTCCCATACATGACTAAAAATCATGGCTCGGGTAACGGCTCGACCGCGATTACGCATGAGGTATTCCAGGATATCGAATTCCTTGCGCCTGAGGGTAATTGGTTTGCCTTGCCGTTCAACATGGCGCTTGTAAGTATCGACGATTAGATCCCCCACTACCAATAATTCGTCAGCGTGGAGGCTTTGGCTTCTCCGTAGCAAGGCGTGCACACGAGCTCGTAATACGTCGATACTGTACGGCTTCGTAACATAATCATCGGCTCCACAGTCAAGCAGTTCGATGCATGTTTGCGGGTCTTTGGCGCCAGTAGCGATGATAATGGGCGTCATGACTCCTTGTTCGCGCAGCTTAAGGCAGACTTCTCGGCCATTCATGTCGGGCAGTCCCAGATCGAGCATGATAACCCCGTAGTTAGAAGCAGATGCAAATTCAATAGCTTCTGCTCCATTATGGGCAGCATCAACAATAAAGGAAGTTTGAAGTTGTTGCTTCAAACTAGCGGCAAGTAAGTAATTATCCTCGACAATAAGTAGTTTCATGAATGTGACAGCTAACTAATCAAATGTTACAACAATAGTTATTAAAAATTAATTAAATCTTGTAATTTTGCTACACGTACTTGATGTCAAAATTGATATATGCGCCCTCGATTTAATAATTACGTGAGCTATCCGTAAATAAAAATGATCAGCTAAAGGACTGATCAGATACAAATTTACAGGGATGAAGGTTGGCATAATGATGGGTGAGGTTTTGGTGGTGGCTGGGTGGTTGATTAGCGAATGGGCGTGGAGCCGAGCGAGAATGAGTACCCTATGAAAGGATCTGTGCGTACCTAGGAGCCACCTATGCACATTCTCATCTCGCTCGGCTCTGCCGGGACAGTCGGGGCTATTACAGCACCTGCCGACTGCCACGTTTATGGAGGGACTAGAAAGGCTACCACCCCTTTCTAACAATGCATCGCTAGCGTTTCGACGCATGTGCCGCCATAACACACGGTATTCCTCTGAGTTTGCAGCCTCAGGAGGCATGTGTTTGTGGCATCCCTCCCGCACGCGGTTACTCAATCAAGCGGTTAGGCTTAAGAGTCACGCGCACGTATTCGAGCTCCGCGCGCGGAGCGGCCAAAAAACTCAAGGAGCATCATTATGCCAATAATGTTCTCTGGTGAACCAGATGTCTCTATCCTAAGGGCCGGTCGGCCACTTGTCAATAAAATCTGATGCAGTTCAGTAAAATGATGGAGCAAGATGGTATAGTAAAGGTAATGGTTGCTTAAACTGCCGCATGTCGAATGAAGATGAAGAAAAAATATAAGATTGCCATTTTTGTTCTGCTATTCTTGGGGGCTATCGCTTTGTTGGGCGTGTACCTTCGAGGTGTTAACGTGCAAATTCTTAATCCCGCTGGCACCATTGGCCAAAAGGAGCGCCATCTTATTATCTTTGCGGCTGCCTTGTCGTCAGTGGTTGTAATTCCGGTTTTTACGTTGTTATTTGTTATTTTGTGGCGATACCGGGCTGGCAACAAGAACGCTACATACTTGCCCGACTGGGATCGCAATGCATTATTTGAATCGATCTGGTGGCTTGTGCCAACTGGCCTGATCGTTATTTTGTCCGTTATAACCTGGAATAGCAGCCACCAGTTGGATCCGTACAGGGCAATTTCCTCAAACGTCAAACCGCTCCATGTGCAGGTTGTTGCCCTGGACTGGAAGTGGCTCTTTATTTATCCCGACCAGAATATCGCCACGGTTAATTACCTCGAAGTACCCGTTAACACGCCCGTTAGTTTCCAAATCACATCCGATGCACCGATGAATTCATTCTGGATTCCCCAACTTGGTGGACAAATTTATGCCATGCCGGGTATGTCCACACAACTGCAGCTTATGGCTAGCAAAGTTGGGAGCTACAACGGCTCCTCTGCTAATATTAGCGGCGTTGGCTTTGCGGGCATGAAATTCAAAACGCGCGCTGTTAATGAGGGTGATTTTGATACTTGGGTTGAATCTGCTCGACATTCGCCCCTGCAGCTCAGTCAAACTATGTACGATGGACTTGCTAAAGCCAGCCAAAACAATGCTCCAGCGACCTATGCCTCAGTTCAGCAGAATCTGTATGTTACGATAGTAATGAAATATATGATGCCGATGCCAGAACCAAAGGACATGACTACAAATACGATGCAGATGAGCGCGCCTGCCATGTCGAATATGCAAGGGATGGGAATGTAATGGATATATTTGCAAGCTTACTTGGCCGCTTGAGCTGGAGCCAATTCCCCACGACGCCGATTACCGCCGGTGGTGCGGTATCGATGGTGCTACTGGTAGCTTTGGTCGCCGCCGCTCTGACCTACTTCAAAAAGTGGAAATGGCTGTATAAAGAATGGTTTACGTCCGTTGACCCCAAGAAGATAGGCGTTATGTACCTGGTTGTTGCCACACTTATGTTGCTACGCGGTTTGGCGGATGTGCTCATGATGCGCGCCCAACAGGCAACGTCCGTCGGTGCGTCTCACGGGATTGTTTCGGCGAGCACATTTCAGCAAGTATTCTCGGCGCACGGCACGATTATGATTTTCTTTGTGGCCATGGGATTTATGTTTGGATTGATCAACCTTGTTCTGCCGTTGCAGTTAGGATCGCGCGACGTGGCTTTTCCGTTTATGAATTCGACCAGTTTTTGGCTGTACGTTGCCGGAATGTTGTTAACAAATTCCTCGCTTGTTATCGGAGAATTTTCGGGCGCTGGGTGGTTGGCTTATCCGCCGTTGTCCGAACTCGCGTATAGTCCTGGGGTTGGCGTCGATTATTGGATATGGAGTTTACAGATTGCTGGTATTGGCAGCTTGCTTTCGGGCATAAACTTTTTGGTGACTATTATAAAGATGCGGGCACCCGGTATGAGCCTCATGAAGATGCCAATGTTTGCCTGGAGCGTTCTGGGCACCATGTCATTGGTGGCATTTGCCTTCCCGATCTTGACGGTTTCGCTCGCATTGCTGGCGCTGGATCGTACGCTTGGTATGCATTTCTTCACGGGAGGCAACGGTGGCAACGCTATGATGTACGTTAACCTTATATGGGCGTGGGGTCATCCCGAAGTATATATTCTTATATTGCCCGCTTTTGGTGTTTTTTCCGAAGTGGTGGCTACCTTTTCTCGCAAACGATTATTTGGGTATACGTCGATGGTTTGGGCTATTTGGGCAATTGTCTTTTTGTCATTCATTGTGTGGCTGCACCACTTCTTTACCATGGGATCCGGTGCTGATGTTAACGCGTTCTTTGGCATTATGACGATGATTATTGCTATTCCCACCGGTGTTAAAATGTTTAACTGGATTTTTACGATGTACCGTGGCCGCATCCATTTGGCAAGTCCGATGCTGTGGTTTATCGGTTTTGTGGTGCTGTTTACGATCGGCGGCGTCGCTGGCGTTATGCTGGCTGTGCCACCGGCCGATTTCCAATTGCACAACAGTCTCTTCTTGGTGGCGCATTTCCACACCATGATTGTTTCGGGGGTGCTTTTCGGGTATTTAGCGGGCCTAAGCTACTGGTTCCCCAAAGTCTTTGGATTCAAACTTAACGAGCGCCTAGGTAAATATGCTTTCTGGTGCTGGCTTGTGGGCTTTATCTTGGCATTTGTACCGCTGTATATTCTTGGTTTGATGGGCGCAACGCGGCGCCTGGACCATTATGACCCGTCTATGGGGTGGCAGCAGCTGTTTATTGTTGCCGCAGTGGGTGCG
>JBNQGE010000015.1:0-47875 GCA_050436805.1 Candidatus Saccharimonadota bacterium | reverse complement strand
TCTTTATATGTGTCGGCGTTGGTTTCCAAATTTTGCAGCTGGGTGATAGTATTTGGCAGCGCTGCCAGAATCTTGATACTTCAGGTGATCCATGGGATGGTCGTACGCTTGAATGGTCGACTGCCTCGCCTGCACCATTTTATAACTTTGCACACATCCCTCAGGTTACATCCCGAGACGAGTTCTGGGTCGCCAAACAGGCCCAAAAAACAAGCAAGTCGCCCATGCCACCGCACAAGTACGTGGATATCATCCTACCCAAAAATACCTGTGCCGGTATGGTCATTGCAGGGTTCGCATTTTTGTTTGGTTTTGCGGTTGTTTGGCACATTTTGTGGCTTGGAGTTATCGGCATGCTCGGGGTTATAACTGCTATTATTATCCGTATGAACAATGATGAAACCGAGTATGTTGTTCCCGCGAGCGAAGTAAAAGCGATTGAAGATGCGCGAAGGAAGCAATACGCATGATTGAACTAACGGCTGCCACCCCGCTAACATCCGCAGAACAACACCGCGAGAACAACAACAAGACGATGTTCGGCTTCTGGGTGTACATTATGACTGACTGCGTGCTGTTTGCGACTTTGTTTGCAACCTTTGTCGTGCTTCGTCCTAACACCTTTGGTGGGCCGTCTGGGCGCGATATCTTCAACCTGCCGAATGTCTTGGCCGAAACGCTCATTCTGCTCACCAGTAGCTTTACGTGTGGCTTGGCAATGCTTGCGGCACACGCTCGTCGCAAGCAGCTCGTGCTGTTCTGGCTGGCAGTTACCTTCGCACTTGGTGTGGCGTTCCTGACACTCGAAATAACCGAATTCCAGCACCTTATAGCCGAGGGGAATAGCTTCCGTCGCAGTGGATTTTTATCCGGATTTTTCACCATTGTCGCCACGCACGGCTTGCACATCACGGCCGGTCTTATTTGGATGATTGTTATGTTGCAAAAAATTGTAAGCAAAGGCTTGTCGAGTTCCACCATGCGTCGCCTTACGCTGTTTAGCTTGTTTTGGCACTTCCTGGATATCGTTTGGATATTTATCTTTAGTATTGTGTATATGATGGGGGTTGTGTAGTTATGGCACAGCAAAAAACACCCGTCGAGCAAGCCGTGATACCTATGATGGCTCAAGGGACTTTGCGTACCTATGTTTCTGGATTCGTTTTGTCAGTTGGTCTTACGGTAATTGTCTACGCGTTTGTCCAGGCACATCTGGCGCACCATAGCTTCTCGGTCGGTAAGGTCATTGGCGGTATTTTAGCGTTGGCGGTTGTTCAGCTGCTTGTTCAGCTGATATTTTTCCTGCATTTGGGTCGTGAATCGCGACCTCGTTGGAATCTGGCGGTGTTATTATTCGCCTTCATGATTATTGGCATTATCGTTGGCGGCTCGCTGTGGATTATGTCCAATCTTAATGCTAATATGTCGCCCGCTCAGATCAATAAATATATGAGCAATCAGGATAGTTTGTAATTTCCGTGCAGCGTTTTACCACCGTCAAGGCGTACTACGAACTCACCAAGCCCGGAATTATTTACGGCAATATTCTGACAGCGATCGCTGGTTTTTTGCTGGGATCCAAGTGGCGCATTGATGCACAAGCATTCTTTGCCATGCTCTTCGGTACCTCATTGGTTATCGGCTCAGCCTGCGTGCTCAACAATTATATAGACCGTGACATCGACCATGCTATGGCGCGTACCAAAAAACGCGCGTTGGTTAGTGGCCAAATCAAGCCGCGTAATGCACTTGGCTATGCCATTACCTTGGGTGCAGCCGGCTTTGGGCTGCTTATCGCCTACTCCAACATTTTGGTCGTATATATTGGTGCTGTTGCATTTATTGACTATGTTATTTTGTATGGTCTGTCCAAACGACATAGCACATTGAGCACACTGGTGGGTAGCGTGTCCGGGTCGGCACCTATTGTTGCTGGCTATGTAGCTGCCGTCGGGCACTTTGACCTCGGTGCCTTGCTACTCTTCCTGATTCTTACTTGTTGGCAGATGCCGCACTTTTATGCCATTGGCATGTATCGTGTTGATGATTATGCGGCGGCCCATTTGCCCATTCTGCCGGTCGAAAAAGGTATGCATCACACTAAAATGCACATCGTTTCGTACATCGTGGCTTTTAATGTCGCGATCGTATCGCTGGCATTGTATGGATATGCCGGCTACGCATACGCAACGGTCATGCTTGGTCTTGGCTTGGTGTGGCTATTTCGTGGAATACAAGGCTTCAAAGCGGCAGATGACAAAAAATGGGCACGCGGCATGTTTTTCTATTCGCTCATAGTGATTATGGCGTTGTCGGCAACGTTGTCTGTCGGCTCGATTTTACCCTAGTTCGAACCTAGCACAAGACCCAAAAAGTCACCATGACTGGGCATTTGAGCAAAGAGGTCTGGTGTTATGGGCATCCATGCTGCACGTGTGGCATCACTTTCGCCTTCAGGGGTAACAGTTACGCCTGCTGCCTGATCAGGGCTCAATGATACAAGACAGTAGTTTCCATCCAGGCGTTGTCGGTGTTGCGCGAGTCGTCCACGTATCCCTGATAGACGATAACAGCACCACTAAAATCAAGTGGCCGCTCGCTCTTCAGACCAGTCTCTTCGATAATCTCACGGACAGCGGTTTGTCGGGGGTCTTCGCCCTCGTCAACTTTACCGCCAGGAAATGCAAGCTCGCCGGTATCACCACGATTAATAAGTAATGTTTCCAGTTCACCCGTATCTGGGTTGGTACGGAGTAGTACGAGATCGGCGGCCGGTGTTGGACCCCACTTGTCGAGCATTCCGCGCCCGGCCATCCCCGTGCGTCCCAGGGGGTTACGCGGTGCGCCAGATTCATCCCGAAGGACATTAGTAACTTCAAGACTCGTAAAGTACGGAATGTCATGAGGGTTGTCGGGATCTGGTTGGTCGCCTTCTTTTCGGAAACTGCTATGTCCCCGTGGAAGATCTACGAATGCTGGCTGGTAGCCCGGAAAGTCAATGTCCCAGCTTATGTATTCCGCAGGAACAGATACGCGGCTCGGCGTTACGCCGCAATCATGCTCGGCGATACGAACTAGTTTGGCGTTTATATCAAAGCGACTTATCTGATGGGGAGCACCGTCGGAGAGGTCGGCAAAGTTAGGATATTGTTCATGGGGGTTCGCGTATTGTTCGATCATACGACCAGTATACAACACCGGTGATATTTTGCGGTGCCGTTGATGGTATGATGGATGTAATGACAGCGCCCATCCAGATACTTATTAATTCTTCAAAGACTATGACTGTGCGCTCGCGCGAAAATATCCCCGCTCGCTCGCCATCTCTGCAAGCAAAAGCGCAGCAGCTGGCAGCCCATCTGAAGACACTTACTCCCGATGAACTTCGCCACCGGATGCATATCTCGCCCAAACTAGCCGATGCGACCCATGACTTGATTACGGCATGGGGCGAACCTGGCAAACCGTTCGGTACCGCGCTCGATACTTTTTCGGGTGACATTTACCGTGGGCTTAAGGCGGAAACCCTGACGCATGCCGATCGACTATATGCCGACCAGACCTTACGCATTCTTTCGGGACTATATGGGCTCGTGCGCCCGTTGGACGCGATTCAGCCCTATCGTCTCGAAATGCTCTATCACATTCATCCAAGAGGATTTAAAAACTTGTATGACTTTTGGGGAGATGCCATCGCCAAAGCGCTTGACCAAGATGCGCTGATCGTTAATCTTGCGTCTGAAGAATATTTCAAAGCCGTTGCGCCATATATCGACCCAGATCTGGTTGTATCGCCGCAGTTCCTGACACGCACAGCAGCGACTGAGCCAACATTTGTGGCTATTCACGCCAAGTGGGCACGCGGTAGTTTTGCTCGGTGGCTGGTCGTGACTCAATACACCAACCCTGCTGATTTTGCGACCTTCAATGATATGGGTTACACGTATACTAAGGCATTAAGTACACGCAATCGACCAACGTTCATTCGCTCTATGTAGACGAGCATAAAAATACCGCCCCATTGTTTGGAGCGGTATTGATCAGGAGGGTAAGACCAGAGCGGGATTATGCCTTGCGGCGTTTTTGGAAGATACGGTGCGCGCTGGCGCCAGCCATGCTTACACCACCAAAGAGACCAAAGATGTCGCCAGGACCTGTGTTAGGAAGCTGCTTGGGTGTCGTTGAAACGGTTGTTACGACGGGAGTCGTCACAGGAGTCGTAGGCACAGTCGTCACAGGAGTGGTGGGTGTAACTGGCTTGGTAGGAGTTACGACAGGAGGTTTGGGTGTGACAACCTTAACAGGAGTCACCTTAACTGCGTTACCACACTCGGTCATCACGGCAAATGCTGCTTGATTGTTGGGCATGTACACCAGAACTTGGGCAGACGCTTCGGCAAATGAAGTGGTAGTCTTGCGAGCATATACGTTACCTTCAACCTTGGCAAAGCCGCTGCCGTCGCTAAAACGGGCACTCACTAAAGCATCAGTTGCGACTGTTTTGCCATTAACGGCAATGTGACCGTCTTTGTACAACGTACCGATCATAGTGTTCGTAGTATCCATACCCGCAACGCTGCTGCTTGTGGCACCAGCCCAGTCGTATACAGACTGCAAATCGGTGTAATTCTTCTGGACAGTAGGTGACGTAACGTGGCCAGAGACATTGCTGGCGTAATCACTCTTAAACGAGCTAATGTAGCTAGCTGCACTGCTGCCATTTAGACCACAATAAACGATGTTAACTTTGTCACAGCTTGATGCTGCAAAGGCATTGCCCTGGAACATTACACTCGAGGCGGATATACCCATTACGGCGATCGCCAAACTGGCTACTAATATACGGCTTTTATTCTGTATAGTATGGATCATTTCAATACCCTCCTTAACTATATGACACATTATAACCTAAAGCATTATAAATGTCAATATATCCTTGATTATCACAGGTGGCATGTCTATTTGCGGTGAGGTTGAGCGGCTGGTGGATTTTCGACGAGGTCGAGCTCCTGGATAAGTCGGGCACTTGCTTCTTGGATAGCGTCTTTGCTGCTCGCACCATAGCCTTCGGAGTAATGTTGCATGCCGTCAATGGTCACGACGGCTCGGCCTCGGAATCGCTCGCTGCTAGCGTCTTCTTCTGCATACGTAGCGTATTTAATGTCAGCTTTTCGGTCGAGCGTTCGCATAAACTTGTTTGCGTCATGCAGGGCTACTTGCAGGCGAGCATCAGCCCGCAGCTCCTCAGTAATCTCATAAGGATTCAGCTCAATGCCCGCAACGCGTCCGAGCATGGTAATAGTCAGCGCGTCCGGTGTTGCGCCCTTGAGGCGGGTGTCATAGTCGTGACGGTTGCCTTCCCGATCGGTTACAACAAAATGGTGCGTTGTCGGCCTGCCATTTTTGCCCGTAGTAACCTGCTTGTAGGCCCAGTCTCTCTCGATAGCCTCTGGTAGAATGGCACTTGCTAGTGTCGGCCGAGCTTTCACGTACTCCAGCGCTTGCTCACGCAAGTGTTCTTTGTCACTCTGCGTTGCGTCCAGCGGCCCGAAGAAAATAGCAGCGAGGTCACCTTCTTGTAGTGCATCCTGGCTTAATTTATCGAGCAATTTAAAAGCGCTGACGCCAAGCTTGCGTACTTTCGGCGGGCTAAAAGAGCGATCCCTGGGGGTAATATCACGCAGTTCCCTATTCAAGCGAGGCAACATGGTCGTAATGGCTTCCTCGGGATACGGATACGGTCGACGGTCGAGGTGCGCAGCAAGATTGGCATGATTGGCAAAGTCCGGAAAGCACCTGAGGGGTGAAGTAAATGGCATAAACATTTGCTGGCGGTTCAAGATATTGGGGCGAGGCTGATGCAGATACTCACTTGAACTGCGAGGAAATGGATTACCGAGGTATATTGCCGGAATATCGTGCTCAGCCATGTATAGCGCAGCAGATGCACCGGCGACTATCATACATTCTCTAACGATGAATTTTCCGAGTTCCATCGCAGACCCGGATGACATAAAATCATCCTCGTCGTATGCCGACATATCTCTATCATGTCGCTGCAGGAAGAGTCGTTGGGTCAAGCGAAAGAGGTCACGATACTTTTCATGATCGGGGTTAGCGTCGCTAGCTCTGACCCCAAAGTCTTCAAAACTCATAGCTCTAACAGATACGGCCTCTCGTGAGACTGACGGCTCACGTACTACTGAGCCATCGTTATCAATAGGAATGTGCAACGTCATAGCAGGGCGCGCAGGATACGCGACAAGCCCAAAATGCTTACGGCTTAAGTTATACGGCAACATGGGCCGCAAGCCTGAGACGGTTTGCCCTCGTTGTTCGGCGAGCTCCGTCGTTGCTGGCAGCATACGTGGGATGAATGACCCTGTGTCCGCAATACTTACATGGAGGATGCTTCCCTCGTCATTCTGGGACAGCATTAACGCGTCGTCGCGAATAACCGTGCCCTGCTTATCAAATGCGTCTGCTCGGCGCGGTGTTCGGTCAGAATCCCAATCTTCGGGCAAGGCAAACTGGGCAACTTCCGTTGCTGCTTGTTTCTGCAGTTCCTCTAGTGGTAGTGATTCGGGTGATACAGCGGTCATAGATATATTTAGACATACTATATTAATTCGGGCAAATTTTCAAACCGCTTCAGCAGACATGCTGCGGGGGCGGCCAAGATACGATATACTGTCGGTAGATGACTACATACGATATCGCCCCTGCCCGTCTGCAAGCCCAAGACATTCTCCACCCAAACGCCCATTCTGTTCATGATGTCGTGGCCTCCATGGGCGCAATGCAAGCTCAGGATTATGGTGGTGCCTTGTGGTCTATCGGTCTGCGTATGGTGAGTGCTACAGTGAGCAGTGTTGAAGATGCTATCGCATCACGTCAGATCATTCGTACCTGGCCAATGCGCGGAACACTACACGTCATCCCGGCTGAGGATGCTCAGTGGATGCTAACGCTGCTTACGCCGCGGGTCATGCGCAGCGCAGCAAGCCGAGAGCAACGACTTGAATTGAATGATGCCATCTATGCTCGATGTTTTGCAATCTTTCGTACGGCAATGAGTGGCGGCAAAGCGGTGTTGCGCTCTGAGCTTCTGGCCTTGCTCGATGCGGCTAGTATCACTACCGCATCTCAGCGGGGATATCATATACTGTGGCGCGCTGCCCAAGAAGGCCTTATTTGCTTTGGGCCGATGCAAGGCAAACAGCCGACATTCGTACTGCTTGAGGAGTGGGCGCCCAAGCAACGCCAGATTAGCTCCGACGAAGCGCTAGCCGAACTAGCACGACGGTATGTTACAAGTCATGGCCCCACAACCGAACGTGATTTTGCCGGCTGGGCCGGTCTATCGCTTACCGAAGCGCGAACGGGTATTGCCGCCAGCATGGCGGAGGTGCGTCAAGAAACCATCGATGGAACAGCGTACCTTATGCCACGTGATATGCCCTTGGCGATAGATGAACCATCTGTTTTCTTATTGCCTGGTTTTGATGAATTCATGCTTGGCTACAAAGACCGGAGTGCTGCTCTGCATGTCGATCATGCGCAGAAGATTGTGCCTGGTAACAACGGTATGTTTTTGCCAACCGTTATTCTGGATGGCCAAGTACGCGGAACCTGGAAACGTGTTCTTCGAAAAACTAGCGTCGCCATCCAGCCCATCATGTTTGATGGTCACAAACTTTCGCCATCGCATGAGCGGCTACTACATGAGGCTGCCGATCGCTATGCAGCATTTTTGGGTGTGGCCTCAAGCGTAGTCCAATAAAAGCGACCCCGTTTTTGGGGCCGCTTGTAGTTTCGAGGCTTAGTTTGGAGCTTGTAAAGAGATTACTGTCCGCCCGTCATACCACCTAACATGGACGTTAGATAGTGCCACGAGGCTGCCACGCCGAGAGTTAGTGCTACGCCAAGTGTAAGTTCACCGCTGCTCATAATGTAAATCTCCTTGATTATGTTCGTCGTATGCAATGCATTGCCCGGTCAACTATACTGATGATTCGTGTGAATACTCTAGGAAATACTTCACAGGCTTGCCGTTAGGAATTGGCGTGACAACGGGGATGAAAACGTGCAAATACTGCAAAAATATGCCCTTATGTAATTATCGCTACAGTTAGTTCAGCACCTAAAATAAAAAGGTTGTGCTTGGCGCCTGATATCTTCTATAATGCTTATTAGAACGTGGGACAAAAAGGCAATGCAATGAAGATATTAATGCTTGGGTGGGAATTACCTCCACACAACAGCGGCGGCCTCGGTGTGGCCTGTTATCAACTCTGCAAAGCTCTGGCCAGTAAGGGGGCAGATATTGAGTTTGTTTTGCCCTATACCGCCGAACACGACATCTCCTTCATGAAGGTGATACCCGCCCAGCCTAAGGGCGTGGTCGAAGTCCAGCGCGCCGGAAACGCCTATGATAGCTACAAATATATCTATCACGATGGACACAGCGAGCAGATTGATATCTTTGGCCAACAGCAACTGTATGAACATGCTGTCGATGAATTTGTTCGCGAAACGGTTACCGAATTTGATGTTATCCACGCACATGACTGGCTGACCTTCCGGGCAGCGATGCGTGCTAAACAGCAGACCAATTTACCACTTATTATTCACTTGCACTCTATCGAACGCGACCGCGCGGGTGGTGGCGCTGGTAATCCCCTGGTTCGTGAAATTGAAGCTACGGCTATGCTGCTCGCCGATAAGATCATCGCCGTTAGCCAGCACACCAAAGACATGATTGTCGAAGATTATGACATCCCACCCAGCAAGGTGGACGTCGTTTATAACAGCGTCGATAAAGAAATGATCGAGCCACTTGATGATCAAAATGCCTATCGGTATCTGACGGCATTACGCAAGCAAGGCTATCGTGTCGTGAGCAACGTTGGGCGCCTCACCATGCAAAAGAATTTGCCAAATTTGCTTCATGCTGCCAAGGAAGTTATTGCGCGAGTTCCTAAAACCATGTTCCTGATCGTTGGCGCCGGTGAGCAGTATTTCGAGCTTATTAGTTTGGCTGCCGAACTTGGTATTGCCGACCATGTTATCCTTACCGGCTTCCAGCGTGGCAAACGGTGGCGTGATTCGTATGCTATTGCCGATCTCTTCGCTATGCCTTCTATTTCTGAGCCATTTGGCTTGACGGCTCTCGAGGCCATCGGCTACGGTACACCAGTACTCATGAGCAACCAATCAGGCGTCGCTGAAGTTGTCCGCAATAGTCTCAAAGTTAATTTCTGGGACGTACACGAGATGGCTAACCAAATTGTTGCAGTTATGCAAAATGATAGTTTGCGTGACGAATTGCTTGCAAACGCTTTGCAGGAATACGATGAATTAACCTGGGATGATTCTGCTCACAAATTATTTGGTATTTACGACCATCACGCCCAAGGAGCGCCCGCATGACCAAAGCCATTGTTCTGTACTTGCACGTCCACCAGCCATTCCGCGTACGGCACTACACTATTTTTGATGCTGGTGTAGACCACAAATATTTTGACGCACCCTACAACGACCGTACTAGCAACGAGCGTATCGTCCAAAAAGTTGCCGCCAAGTCGTACCTGCCGACTAATCGTCGTCTGCTCAAATTACTAAACGATTACCCTGGCTTTAAAATTAGTTTGTCAATAACAGGTACCGTCATTGAGCAGCTCGAAAAATGGGCGCCCGAGGCGCTACAGTCGTTCAAGGATATCGTGGCAACCGGACGGGTCGAAATTGTTGCCGAAACCTACCATCACAGCCTCGCATTTTTCTACTCTCGTCGAGAATTTGAACGCCAAGTTTCTATGCACTACGAAAAAATCAAGAATACCTTTGGCCAGACGCCGCAAGTCTTTCGCAATACCGAGTTAGCCTATAACAACGATGTCGCGACCTGGGCCGACGAGGCTGGCTACAAGGGCATTCTATCGGAGGGTTGGGACAAGGTGTTGGGATGGCGTAGCCCAAATTACGTCTATCGACCAAGCTACACCAAGAATATCAAACTCCTCATGAAAAACTACAAACTCAGTGACGATATTGCTTTCCGTTTTGGTGATCGAGACTGGGCCGAGTGGCCACTCACTGCCGGCAAATTTACCCATTGGCTTGGTAGCACCGACAACGCCACCAATTTTAATTTGTTCATGGACTACGAAACATTTGGTGAACACCAGTGGGACGAATCGGGCATCTTCAACTTCTTGGAGCACTTGCCGGGCGAGTGGCTCAAAACACCCCATCATCAGTTTATGACGGTCAGCGAGGCTGTCGATACCTTTGAGCCAGTTGACGAAGTTGATATGCCGCACACGGTGACCTGGGCTGATACCGAACGTGACCTGAGTGCCTGGCTGGGCAATGCTATGCAAACCTCGGCTATTCAAAAATTATACGAACTCGAAAAACCCATCCTAAACACCGGTGATTTGACGTTAATCGAGGATTGGCGTCGCCTGCAAACTTCAGATCACTTTTACTATATGTGCACAAAGTGGTTTAATGATGGTGACATCCATGCGTATTTCAGTCCGTACGCGAATCCCTACGACGCGTTTATCGCATTCATGAATGCCTACCACGATGTCCGGTTACGCCTATATGAGAAAGGAGTGGTACTCTGATGGCACGACCAGTAATGCTCGGAAATGGTAGCCTAACGGTCGGCCTTAACGAACAAGGCCTCGTCCACGACTTCTATTACCCATACGTGGGCCTCGAAAATCTCACGAACGCTCGCAGTGTTCTGCATAAGATAGGCGTGTGGGTTGATGGCGACTTTTCTTGGGTTGATGACGACCATTGGCAGGTTGAGGTTGATTCCGAATCTGATGCCATGGTCAGTGTTATTCACATGCACCATCCACGGTTTGACATCGAGCTAGTCTTTACCGATTTTGTCGACAGCGATGTCAACGCATTTTGTCGACGTATTATGGTTATTAACCACACCGATGACTACCACAATATCCTGCTCTTCATGCACCAAGTCTTTCAAATTTCGCGCGCAGGTCGTGCTGACACCGGTCTTTTTATCCCCGACGAAAACTACATCCTCGACTACAAGGGCCGCTGCAGCCTGCTTATTTATGGCCAGAACATCGATGGGACCAAATACGACCAATTTGCCATCGGAAACTACGGTATCGAGGGCAAAGATGGTACCTACCGCGACGCCGAAGACGGCGAACTATCCGGTAACGCCGTTGAACATGGCGGCGTTGACTCGGTTCTTAGGTTTACGGCGAGCTTGGCCAGCGGCGCCAACACGCAAATTGACTACTGGATAGTTGCCGCCGACTCGCAGTTTACCGCCGAAAAAATCCATCACCAGTTCCTGTCGGAAGGCATTGAGCACCGCCTGGAACTCACGCGGCAATATTGGCGCGAATGGATTTCTACGGCCGCCAACACGCTGCATGCCATCGATAAACGCTACCTGGATATCGTCAAAAAATCCCTGATGATTATCAAAGTTCACACCGATAAACGGGGTGGTGTTATCGCCAGCTGCGATTCATCCATCTACAATTTTGGACGCGATTATTATAGCTATGTGTGGCCACGCGATGGTGCCTATGCAATGTGGCCACTGATCCGCCTTGGCTACCGCGAAGAGCCACGCAAATTCTTCGAATTCTGCCGTGATATATTGGCACCGGACGGCTATTTGATGCACAAATATCAGCCTGATCGAGCCATTGGCAGCACCTGGCATCCGTTATTGCATGGCAATCATCGCGAACTTGCAATCCAGGAAGACGAGACGGCTATCGTACTGTACATGTTGGGCGAATACCACGACCACACTGGCGATGATGACTTCGTATATAGCCTCTACAACACCTTTATCCAGCCGACAGCTAACTTCATGAGCAGTTTTATCGATGAGCAAACACAATTGCCACACGCCAGCTACGATTTGTGGGAAGAAAAATTCCTAACGACAACCTATACAACGGCCGTAGTCTATCAGTCTCTGTTGGTGGCTGCAGATTTTGCCGATAAGTTCGAATACCCGGACGATGCTGTTCATTGGCGCGATGTCGCGGCGACCATCCTGGAAAACGGCAAAGTATTCTTCGACACAGAGCGCGATATTTTCCGCAAAGGCTATTTGCTGCAAGAAAATGGCTCATTGGAGTTCGACAACACACTGGACGTTTCCAGCTTGTATGCGGTGATGATGTTTGCGCAACATGATATGGGTGTCGAGCAAACCGAAAAGACCATGCGGGTCATCGAAAACACGCTCCTGGACAAATCTCCGTCGGGCGGCAGTCCACGCTACGAACATGACCGCTACTTTGCTGCCGATTCACGATATAACGGTAATCCGTGGTTTGTGACGACGTTGTGGCTTGCTCAATACTACATGCGGCGCAAGGAACTCGATAAGGCCCGGCACTACATTGATTGGACGCTCGATCATGCATTGTCGAGCGGCAGCTTGCCTGAACAGGTCAACCCTAACGACGGCAGTGCTGTGAGCGTCAGTCCACTCGTGTGGAGTCACGCCGAACTTGTGAACACCATCCTCGATCTTTCTAAAATCAAATAACATGATTCGGTCCTGCCAAATTACAGTGCAAACCATGTTTACATAGGAAAAGACCACTCGACTGAGTGGTCTTTGAACGTACGATAGCCGAGATTACTTCTTAGGCTTAACTTCGTTACGGCCCAAGTTCTTCTTGGTTTCGGTAAAAATCACGTGCTTGCGCAGCTTTGGGCTGTACTTGCGTAGAGAAAGCTTCTCGGGGGTGTTTACCTTGTTTTTCTTGGTGTAATAAATGCGCTCGCCAGTTTCTTCACTGACCATGCCGATGATTACACGCTTGTCGCCTTTTTTAGCCATAAATTTCTCTTTAGATAACCTTTATTATGATCAATCCTATAAATTCTAACAGATAAGAATAGGATTGTAAACCGTTGATGGACTATAAAACGGCCGTGCCGGCCGTTTGCAATAATTTTGGAGCCACGACTGGGACTTGAACCCAGGACCCCCGCCTTACCATGGCGGTGCTCTACCACTGAGCTATCGCGGCGATAACAGTGTTTATTCTAGCGTATTTAGCATATTTTCTCAAGAGGTAAATCCTGACATGCTGCCACGCCCGTGAAATACGCTACTCCGGTCTCGTCCCTTCCAAGACCAAGCAAAAACCCGCCGTAATGGCGGGCCTTTGCTTGGTGCAGGGTGAGGGATTCGAACCCCCGAACTCGGAGAGGGCTGATTTACAGTCAGCTGTGTTTGACCGCTTCACTAACCCTGCGCGATCTATGTAAGCTTGGAGCCGACAGAGGGATTCGAACCCACGACCCGCTGTTTACAAAACAGCCGCTCTAGCCACTGAGCTATGTCGGCATCGGCTTAACAGATGTAACTATACCAAATAATGCTCGCCCAGGCAACAATAATATAAACGTCGTGCGCTTACTGTACGGCGGAGCGGCGTGGGCGCATCATGCGCTTGGACTTGCCATCAGGAACAATCATTTTCTTAAGCTTTTCTTCGATCATGTCAGCCTGGGAATCCATAGCACGATCAACATAGGCCTTGTGGAGTAGCGTGTAGGTTTCCTTGTTGGGCTCCATTTCGACAGCGCGTTCTAGTGATTGGAACATGAGCTTCTCGTTGCCGAGCTTTTCTTGAACTTTGGCGTATGCCACGTGGCGCGCGGCCAGGTTGCCTTCTAATTTAAGAGCTTGCTCGAAGGCAATAGCGGCCTTTTCGTAGTTTTCTGTCTCGTAGTAGATCAAGCCGAGGTTATGCAAACTGGATGGTGTCGCTTCGATGCTGGAGGCAATTTCAAAGCAGTCAATCGCATCGCGATACTCTTTTTGCTTGGCGTACAAAATACCAAGACGGTTATAGGCCGCTGCGTTTCGTTCGTCGATCTTCAGAATAGTTAAGAGTGCTTTTTCGGCACGCAGGAAACGGTTCTCACGCATACCCTGGTGAGCAATGTCCCACAATTTGCCAAGCCGGTCACCAATCTTGCGTGAGCCTGCAGCAAACTCATCATCATGGACTTTGGTGTTGTGAAAAGCGAAGAGCCCGAAGGCGGTAACGATAACCAGTTCAAACATATCTAACGCCTATTATAGCAAACGCTTGCCCTAAAGTTGCAACATTAAATTGGTAAGCACGAGCTTTGTGTTGGCGTTCGCCTCAAAGCTATTTTTGGCCTGATAGGTTTCTTTAATTATCCTGTGCCATTGCTTAAGGCGCTTAGTGTCCTGCTTGTCGGCGGCTTGTTGCAAACCCGCCTGGGCGATACGTCCCAAAGCGTCACAAAGACTGATCGCCTGCTCTTTTTGCTTGGCGAGCGGCTCGATATGCGCAAGGCGCTCAAATAATTGCTGCTGTAGAATTTGCTTGGCTATGACCACACTTTCGACAAGTGGGTGTGAGGTGTCACCGTCTAAAAGCGCTGTCATAAGCCCGGGCAATCCGCCACTTAAAAAGAAAGCTTGTGTTACGCGTGAGCTTGGCTGCGCCTTGAAATGTTCCAATAGCTGCGCTTTGGGCGGCGTTATGATAGATAGCGTCTGGACGCGCGAACGAATGGTGGGAAGCAGCCCGTGAATATGTGCGGCAGTCATAATAAGTGCCGTGTCGGTCGGCGGTTCCTCGAGTAATTTCAGAAAAGCATTCTGTGCCTCGGTGGTCATCCGATCGGCATTCTCGATCAAAATTACACGCCGAATGGTTGCCGTACCGGTTGTTTTGAGCCGCACGAATTGTTGGAGCTTACGGATGGATTCTATAGAAATAGTACGCTTTTCATCGGGGATGATGTGCCTGAACGTGGGGCTTGTCGCAAGCCGGTCGGTGGTAACACTGAGCAATCGACCACTCATGCCTAGACCAATCGTTCCCTTGCCGATGCCTTCGGCTCCAAGCAATAGTATGGCGTGACTGGGCTGCACGATATAGGCCTTGAGTAAATCCTGGCTGTGTGGATGCAGAACGAGCCCATCAAACATATTACGACTCCATAAGTTCGGTAAATTCGGGCGGCAGTGGCGCGGTGAATGTCGTGCGTTCGCGAGATGGCAGCGTAATCTCTAGGCTGAGTGCGTGCAGATACAGTCGATCACCGAATGCCCCTTTGCCATATAGTGGATCACCGACAATTGGCATGCCCTGCTCTGCAAGGTGTACGCGCAACTGATGTGTGCGACCGGTTGTCGGTGTTAACTCAATCATGCTGTATGTGTCAGTACTTCTGATGACCTTATAATGGGTCATCGACGGTTTGCCATTAGGGCCAATGCGAAACGTTGCGGGTGCCTTGGGATTACGCTCAATCGGCATATCAATGAATGCTTCGAGTAGCTCAGGGGTGCCTTTCACAATAGCGATATAGGTCTTTTTGGCCTTACGAGTCGAGAACTGCTTTTGCAGAAAACTCAATGCCTCTTGTGATTTGGCGCAGATAATAACACCGCTAGTTGCACGGTCGAGTCGATGTACGATGCCGCCGCGAATACCTTCGAGATCCTGCAATTTATCACGCAGAAAAGTTGCTACTGTTGCTTCGCTGCCTAATTTTCCTTGTGCGTGCGTAAGTACACCGGCTGGTTTGTTGATAACGATGCAGTCGTTGTCCTCGTATAAAACGGGCAAATCGATGTCGGGAATGTTATCTAGTTCTGCCTCGTCGTAATCGACGTCAACCACATCGCCTAAGCGGACTTTATAGCCAGCCTTAACTTGGTTGCCCTGGACGGTAATTTTGCCAAGGTCACCCAATTTTTGGATAAACGCTCGACTCAAACGAGTCATCTTGCTCGCCACGAAAACGTCAAGTCGTTGTTTGACTTGGGTCTCGTCGACGGTGTATTGATTAGAGCTCATCTTCATATTCCTCTGCCCGTTGTTCGGTGCGATACAGGAATACGAAATCGTAACCCGACTCGCCAGCATAGTGCGAGATTTTGTCATAGTCAGTTGGTCGTTCGTAGACCGAGTTCGAAGTTACCGGCGAAGCATCTTCAAACGGAACCGGTGTCTTGACCGGTACCAATTCGCCTGGCATACCATTGCTGACCACGCGAATGGTGTCAGTAACCTCTTCCAGACTTTCTACGAAATCTTCGGCGTACAAGTAGTACATAGAGTCCTCCAGTTCGAGTTGCCAGACAAATCGATTGGGGCTGAGCATACGAAACTGACGGACGTGCGTCAATGTTTCGTCGCCAATCTCAAACAATTCGAGTACGTCGTGCAATGCGGATGAGCCGCTCATTTCGTCACGAAGCATTAGCTGAGACTCCGTAAACCAACAGCGCGCTGCGCCTTCAAGAGCGTCTCGTTAGCTTTGGTATTCATGATTTTTTCGGACACGGCTAATTTGTCCAGAATTGCCTGATCGTCTACGGCTGCTAAGTTAGCTTGGAATCCCGTCAGGAACTGCTTAACGGCATCAGCAACGACCGTTTTGAGTTCGCCGTAACGCTCGCGTCCTTCCCATTCGGACGCAACTTCTTGCACGGGTTTGTGTGTTAGGAGCGCCAGGATGTCGAGTAAATTAGCGATGCCTGGCTGGTTGACTTTGTCGTAGTGAATACTTGCCAGCGAGTCGGTTGTGGCGCCCATGGTCTTTTTGGCAGCTGCTTCTGGCGTATCGCTCAAGAATATAACACCCTTGCCGGTTTCGTCGGATTTACTCATCTTTTTGGCGGGATTGGCCAAGTCCTTGATGCGCAGACCCTGATCTTTACCAAAGAACGCATGTTGTTTTGGAACGGCCAACGGCACAGTAAAGACGCCGCGCGGGAATTCTGCGACGAATTTGTTGTTAAAGCGCTCGGCGACGTCGCGCGTGAACTCCAAATGCTGGGTTTGATCCTCACCCACAGGGATATACAGCGCGTCGTACAATAAAATATCTGCTGCCATCAGCACAGGGTAGTTAAACAACCCCATACTAATGCGATCTTCGCTTAATTTTCCGGATTTGTCTTTGAATTGGGTCATGCGGTTCATTTCGCCAAAGCCAGTAAAGCAATCGAGAATCCAGGTTAGCTCAGAATGTGCTGATACATAGCTCTGGCGATAAATATGGATGTCGTTGTGATCGAGCGGCAAGCCGGCGGCCACAAAAGTCCGCAAGTTGTGCATGATTTGATCGTGCAAGTCACGGTGATTAATGGGCGTCGTAAAGCTGTGCAAGTCGGGCACGAACAGGTTAATTTGATAGTCATCGGCGCGGGTTGTGGCCATGTCGATAATTGGCAGTAATGCACCGAAATAGTTGCCGATGGTCAGATCGTTATTGGCACGAATGCCAGTTAGAATTACAGGTTTGCTCATATTATGTCCTATTATACCTCAGCTTGGCTTGCGCGGCACTATGCATGTAGGTCTCCTAGGCCTGCAATCACAGCTATCATTCGCTCTTTGGCAAAGTCTGCGCCAATAATATCAGGCATGCTCGCCAAAATATCAAACGGCAGGCGGTCGTCTTCGCCCATCATAACGCCTGCTGCACGTAACGTTTCGGCTGCTATGCCCTGAATTTTGCCACGCTGGCCGACGTTATCCAGATCGTCTGGGTGTATTGTAAAAGTTTCTCCGAACATATGTTCTCCTTGATTTAGTGCATTAAAAAAGACCGCTGTAGGTGGCGGTCTCTTCTATATTTTTGGGCTGTATATTATGCAAACATACGGAACAAACCGCCACGAGATGTGTCGGTAAACCAGTAAGCCTGTGCTTGCATAAAAGATTTCATTACAGCGATCATACCACGCTATGGACATCACGTCGAGTATGACTCGATCATGGCACTGCCGTAGTCGTTGACGTAAGCTATGTCACGCAGCACGCTATCAAATCGTAGCCTAAAGGGGTCTTCAAGCATTGGATCAGTAACAGCTCGTATGTCGTCAATTGCTGGATCGAATAGCTCGGGACCCGACAACGATTGACGGCGCTGTATATACGGAGGTACATTGTGCCGGGTAAATATCTGGCCAGTCTCCTCCACCATATCTGGCATGTAAATACCCAAATCACGGCAACGCATCCGTGCTCCGTAAAACGGAGTCTCCGACTTGGCACCGATACTAATAATCCGTTTTGCTGTGGGCCATGCTTTCTCTTGGCCATAGCGTGTAGGTGTATAAACCGAGTTAACGACGTCATGGACGGCCAAGTGGGCCGCCACATACGGCAGATAATCGCTGCCCCTTCGCGCTGCTTGCGCTTCGAGGCGTGCTCGGTATGGTGACTCGCGCATGATGTATTTGAGCCGGCTAAGATTGACCGGCGGAGTGTTTGGCTTATCAAATAGGAAGATTGTTGGATCGGTTGCGTCGTGACTGTGACGTGGCACATGGAGCCAAGCGGTATCAAAGAATTCATGCGCCGCATCGAGTGCTTTTTGCGTTGTTCCATTAACACGCTCGGCGCTAAAGAGACTCACCACAAACTGTTTTTGAGCATTCGGAAGGTACGTGCGACCGATGTGCTCGAGAGTTGCGAGGTAACCAAGTGTGCGAAACGGCAGAATATCACGCGGGGCGATGCAGACGCGCAAAATTGTGTCTTTGCCTTTGTCTTGCAGTGCTGCAATGGTATTCTGCCGATCAAGTTTACCAAGGTGTTCTGTGTAGGCGAGCGGGTCGCGCAGTAATTCTTTGTGTGCTTTCATCAAGCTACACTATAGCAAAATTTAGGCTGCTGTTTGTAGCTGCTGGGTTGAGTAAAGATCGAGATCTTCCAGGTCTTGTCCGATAGGATCGATCGCCAATACGTGTGGTGACTCCTCTTCGATTGCTGGTACCGGTACCGGTACGAAGTCCGCCTCGATGTTCATACCAACCAATACGCGCAATGCTAGGACCGCGTGCTCCTGTTTCTTGGCCATGTATTCAGGTGTTCCTTTTTCGTACAGGCTGAGTTCTTGGCGATTTGCCTGAAGCTCCCACGCATTCCACATCGCATCGGTCGTGGATTCTATGCCCGCGCGTCGACCGCCCTTGGTGGGTGTCTCCAGGCCAAAGCCGAGGGCTTGTGTCTTGGTTTTCTCGAGTACAGCATTCGTGGCTGTCACGATAGCTCGTTGGTCGCTATCGGTCGAGTCAATTTCCTGTCCTGCAGCCATCATGCCCAAGATGTGCTGAACAAGCATAGGGCGTTCCCGCATTTTTTCGTTAAATGCGTTGTAGACTATTTGTGTAGCAATGCCTTCACTCGCGTAATCGTGCGTGGTCTTGGTAGGCTCTTCCTTCGGGCTTGGTGCGTAATAATCTTTAATAAGTGCGTATTTCATGCAGCTCCTTTTTTGACGTGTTGCCCATTGTCAAAATAAAAAACGTATACGGGTTAGGTATCGTTTGGCGTAGGGGCGCGTTCCATTTCTTAATTTCAAACAGAACTATACGCCTAATATGTGTATATGGAAAGTATTAATTCAATATTTGGGCGGTATTTACAACAATATGATCTGTTATGAGCCAATATATGCTGCGATGGCAGAGCGAATAAGCGGCTCATTCGATTCTATAATGTCGCCTGGAAGTGCATCAGCTGCAAAGAATTTCCCATGCACCGGCTCGAAGTCCTTGGGCAATTCAAGGTAGTGAATCATAGCTGCATCGGTGCCACGTCGCGTTTTATGGAAGGACAGGCCCACAAAGATTGGGTCGGGAAAGCCCGTGGGAGCACCCAGTTCACGTGCGACGCGTTGATATGGGTCTTTGTAGCTACCTGGAGTGTCGGAGGCCAGCACAACGACTCCTGGGTTGTGCCACATGGATGGCCATAGCGGATCATCGTCTGGGCGCTGTGTGAGCAATACCTCGACGGTACCGTCTGCCGCTCGGCGAACGGGCACTACCTCGATAATGGCGAATACCACGAGGCGTGCGATCGCCATAAACAGTGGGAAAGGTAAATAACCCGGTTCAAATTTTGCGAGGATCTCAACGGCCTGCTGTAGTTCGTCGGTTGAAACTGGTTGTGGAATATCTGACTGCTGCATTCCGCTCAAGTTTAGCAGAAGCTCCTGCGCATAGCTACAAAATAATGCCGTAATAAATACAAAAAGACTCGGATTGCTCCGAGCCGTTTTGTGGTGAGTCCGTGGATGGGACTAACGCTTGGTGAACTGGCGTTGCTTGCGTGCGCCCTTGAGTCCGAACTTCTTGCGTTCTTTCTCGCGTGGATCACGGCTAAGCAAATCAGCGCGCTTCAAGGTGCTCTTGAGGTCAGGTGTCATCAAGACCAAAGCCTTGGCGATACCCAAACGAATAGCGTCAACCTGGCCAGCGTGGCCACCACCAGATACGACAACAGAGATGTCGTACTTGTTTTCTTGCTGTAAAGCAACAAATGGTTGGTTGAGGTCGCTCAACAAAAGCTTGCTATCAGCGAGGTACTCTTCGGCAGACTTACCATTGATGGTAATGAGGCCCTTACCGCCCTGAACGCGAACGCGTGCAGTTGCGGCTTTACGACGGCCGAGAGCGTAGAAATAGGTGTTAGCTGCCATATTACTTGCCTTCCTTTAATGAGAGGGTTACTGGCTTCTGCGCTTCGTGCTTGTGTTCGCCATCAGCATAGATTTTGAGGCGTTCCAGACGAGCATCACGAAGTTTGTTAACAGGAAGCATACCGCGGACAGCGTGATGAATAGCAAAAGTTGGATCCTTTTCCATCTTTTCTTTCAAACTTGCTTCCTTCAGGCCACCGGGAAAGTGACTGTGGCGGTAGTACATCTTGTCTTCCAGCTTGTTGCCGGTAACAACTATGTTCTTGGCATTGATGACGATAACGAAGTCGCCAGTGTCGATGTGCTTGGTGAACGATGGCTTACCTTTACCGGTAAGCAACGTAGCAACCTTGGTAGCAACGCGACCCATGGTAGCTTCAGAAGCGTCAATGACATACCATTTGCGAGTAACATCAGTTGGCTTTGCGCTAAAAGTTTTCATTATTTAGTCTCCTTTGCGGCCTTGGCAGCTGGCTTTTTAGCTGGAGCTGCTTTTGCAGGCTTAGCTTCGGCAGCAGAAACTGCTACTGGAGCCTTAGAGAGGTCGTCAACGAAACTGACGCGAGCCAGCTGTGCGTTGTCGCCACGACGCAACGAAGTGCGAGTGATGCGCAAGTGACCGCTGACGCGACCCTTGAGCTTAGGAGCGATTTCATCAACCAGCTTGTGGGCACTTGCAACAGTCTGAAGACCACTGATTACCTGGCGGCGGTTGTGAAGATCACCCTTCTTAGCCTTGGTGATTAATTTTTCTACGTAAGGCACAACTTCTTTGGCCTTAGGTAGAGTTGTTTCGATTGACTCATACTTGATGAGTGAGTCAGCCAAACCTTGCACTAGCGCTTCACGTTGGTCGCGCTCGCGGTGCAGTTTTCGGCCTTTGTATCCGTGTCGATGCATATTAGAGCTCCAACTCCGCTAGCTTTTCTTTAACTTCATCCAATGCTTTGCTACCAAAACCCTTGAGGTCGCGTAGTTCTGCATCGCTCAAGCTAAACAAATCCTTGATTGTGTGGATGTCGTTGTTGATGAGCGCGTTAGTAGTACGTGCTGACAGGTTGAGGTCTTCGATAGAAGTGTTCAACGCTGCTGGCTCGTCGCCGCCTTCGTGGCCAACTTGGTTGTTGCTCACTGAGCTACTAACCAATTGTTCACCAGATTCAACGCGAGTCTTACCTGCAAGTGCAGTGTACTGATTAACGAGAATTGCAGATGCTTCCTCAAAAGCGTCACGAGGTGTAATAGTTCCGTCTGTCTCGACAGTAATGAGCAACTTATCGAGGTCGGTCATTTGACCAACACGGGTGTTCTCAACCTTGTAACGTACGCGAAGTACTGGGCTAAAGATGGCGTCAACGGCAACGTGGTCGCTAGCCTTCTTAGCAGTAACTTCGTCGATTGTGCGGTAACCGCGACCAGTTTCGACAACCAAGTCCATAATGAACTCAGATTTGTCGTCGTCCAACGTTGCAATAACGTGGTCTGGGTTTACGACTTCAACATCAGCATTAACCTGAATATCTTTCGCAGTAACAGCGCCCTTGCCCTTCTTTACGATGCGCAAGTTTTGAGCGTCATCACCATATACGCGGAAACGAATACCCTTAAGGTTCAGCATGATGTCGACGACATCTTCCTTGACACCAGGAACGGTAGTGAATTCGTGCGTTGCACCATCTACCTTAAAGCTGGTGACAGCAGCACCGGCGATGCTCGAAAGCAACACGCGACGCATGCTGTTACCAAGTGTCATGCCGTAGCCGCTGTGCAAAGGCTCAACAACAAATGTGCTGCTGGTTGCATCGTGGTCTTCAACAGTGACGATACCTGGTGTGTGAATCATTTTTGACATTTTAGCTCATTCCTCCCTTAGCGTGAGTAGTATTCCACGATTAACTGCTCTTTGATTTCTGGCTCAGCATCTTCGCGGGTTGGCAAACCTGATACAACAACCTTACGGTTCTTGCGGTCAACTTTGATCCAGGCGGGAGTGGTTGATGGTGCTGGGCTAACATCATCGAGTTTCTTAAAGTATTCAGTACCAGCGCTGTGCTCGCGAACGATAAATTCGTCGCCAGCCTTCAAGCGAATTGAAGGTACGTCTACACGACGGCCGTTCAACATAAAGTGACCGTGGCTAACCAATTGGCGAGCAGCACGACGGCTTGATGCGAAACCGGCGCGGTAAACGGCGTTGTCCATACGTTGTTCCAAGAATTGGAGCAGGACTTCACCAGATTGACCGTCACGACGGTTAGCTTCCTTCATCAGGTTGCTGAATTGCTTTTCAAGCAAACCATATAGGCGCTTTACTTTTTGCTTTTCGCGCAACTGCAAGCTGTATTGGCTTGGCTTGTTACGCATACGAGCGTTAGCAGCTTGTCCAGGTGCTGTTGTTCGCTTAGCGAGGGCTTTGTGCGCCTTTGGGTGCAGGGCATAGCCTTCGCGGCGGGACATTTTTACGATTGATTGAGTATCTCGTGCCATATCTTTCTACCTTGCGCCTTAAATGCGACGTGCCTTCTTAGGACGAACACCACCGTGGGGTACGCCAGTAACGTCTTTAATAGATTCTACCTGGATGTCGAGAGCTGACAACGCGCGGATAGCAGCGTCGCGGCCGAGGCCAACGCCCTTAACAAACACTTCAGCTTTAGCGAAGCCATGAGCTTGCTTAACTGCGTTGCCGGCTTTTTCAGCGGCAACTTGGGCTGCATATGCAGTACCCTTTTTGGAACCACGGAAACCACAGCCACCAGCGCTGGCTTGTGCTAATGCACCGCCCTTGTCGTCAGTGAAGGTTACGATGGTGTTGTTGAATGTAGCCAAGACGTGAACCTGACCATGGGTCACGGTTCGCTTTGCTTTTTTCTTCTTGATTGTAGTCGTATCTGCCATTGTATATTATCCTAAGTCTTTGAAGGGGTCTTCTTAGCAGTACCACCGACAGTCGACTTGCGACCGCGACGAGTACGCGCGTTAGTTTTAGTACGTTGGCCACGTGATGGCAAGCTAGCCTTGTGACGCAAACCGCGATATGCGTTGATGTCCTTCAGGCGCTTAATGTTGCCAGCAACGATACGCTGCAATTCACCTTCAACGGTGTAGTGCTCGTTGATGTAATCTTGGATGCGAGCGATTTCCGCATCAGTAAGGTCTTTAACACGAACTGTAGGTTCTACCTTGGCAACTACCAAGATATCACCAGCGGTCTTAGGACCAATACCGTACACGTAGGTCAGTGCAATCTGCACTTGCTTTTCGCTCGGAATTGTAACACCAGAAATTCGTGCCATTACCTTGCTGCTCCTTGTCGCTGGTTATTGCGACGCTTCTTCTTGTTTATGACATAAACCCGCCCTTTACGACGAACAATAATATCGTCGGGGCTGATCTTTTTGACACTTGCACGCACTTTCATGCGGATCATGCTCCTTCTCTCAGGTGTATGACACACTGCTTATTTGATAAATAGTTACGATTTGCGGTAGGTGATTCTGCCCTTAGTAAGATCGTAAGGGGTCAACTCAACCGTCACGCTGTCGCCAGGCACGATACGAATGTAGTGTTTTCGCATCTTACCAGCAACATGAGCTATTATTTGATGTCCGTTTTCGAGAGACACACGAAATTGAGTACCCGGGAGGGTCTCAATGATTGTTCCTGTCAACTCGATAACTTCTTTATTGGCCATAAATATAACTAGATTAGATTATACCAGTGTTAGCTGGCAATTACAATAGGTCTTTCTGTTCATCACTCGGCGTGACTTCGGTTGATTTGATTTCCACTGACTGAGCCGTAGCCGTCTCGCCAAGCGACGGTGAGGGTGCTGGAGTGTCGAATAAGCCGTTGGGGTTGTATCCACCGAACGAACTAGCGGGATCGTCAATTTGACTAAGCAGACGCGCCTTAGACGCTCCAATAGTCTCATCTCCGGATAATCCAGTGCCGAAAAATTCGCCCAGATCCACGTCGCTTAAATCGACAAGGTTGGTTTCTACAATTGATTCCTGTTCAGAATTGGACACAGCTCACCCCTCCGTTTTGTATAAGTAGTACGATTCAGCGTAGTACCGCTGCGATAAATATCAAGCGGTTTTTCGACGAAGCAGACTAAAACGACGCTTTTTAGGACTTTCGATATCATCAGGATCTACATCGTGAAAGAAATCTGGCTGCGCGTACTGGTCGTACGTGACCATTAAGGCACGTGATTCGATAGCACGGAGCGTTTCTAGTGATACTGACACGAGGATCAAGACACTGGTGCCACCGAGGGCAATATTCGAACTAATGAATACCTGGGCAATGATTGGAACGATTGCTAGCAAGCCAAGGCTGAAGGCGCCAAAGAGCGTCAATCGGTTCACTACTTTGCTCAAGTACTTCTCGGTCTGACCGCCAGTACGAACACCTTCGATAAACCCACCTTGTTTTTGCAGGTTTTCGGAGATTTCCTTGCTGTTGAACGTTACGCTCGTGTAGAAGAACGTAAAGATGAACACTAGCAAGAAGTACGTAACTGGATAGATAAACGGAATCCAGCCACCAGCAGCAAATGTTGTTGAGCTTGGGGTTTGGAACCAGGTGGTTAAGTTGGCGCCAATATGCTGCAAATGTGCACTATGTGAACCATTCATAAGTTGGCCAGCAAAGCTTGGCACACTTAGGAAGGCCACGGCAAAGATAATCGGCACCACGCCAGCTGTAATTAACTTAATCGGCAGAACTGTTGTAATGCCGCCGTATGTTCGATTACCCTGCACGCGTTTGGCGTAGTTAACCGTTACACGTCTGGCTGCTTCGTTGAGCATGACCACCAGCCATGTAAGGACTATCACCGCAACTAGAATAATCAAACTCGTAATAAGCGCTTGCTTGCTGATCGGCAATTGATGCCCCAGAAGTTGCCACTTATTACTTTTGTTGAATACTGAAGCAGCGATGCCACTAATTGTAGATGGCAAGCCACTCACGATACCAACGGTAATCAGTAATGAAATACCGTTACCGATACTCTGCTCCGTAACGAGCTCACCGAGCCACATTAGGAGCATTGACCCACCGGTTAACGCCGCAACCATTAGTACCCATTGCAAAAAGGAAGTATGCGCAGTAATATCACCGACACCACCAAGGCTCTGAGCAGATTGACGCACCAAATAGATCGCACCAATAGATTGGATAATTGCGAGTGGGAACGTGATAACGCGCGTTATCTGGTTGATTTTCTTCTGGCCATATTCGCCTTCTTTGTGAAGCGCCTCAAGACGTGGAATCGCCTTGGTGAGCAACTGCATAATAATAGAAGCGTTAATGTATGGGCCAAGGCCGGCAATCATAATTGAGAAGTTAGCCAGCGCTCCACCAGATAGGACGTTGATAAAGCTCAGGAGCTGTGAGCTATGTGACGAGGTAAAGACCGTCTGCAAAACTTGCTTTAAGGTTTGAGGATCACTCAATGGAACAGGAATGTGTGCCAAAATACGGAACACAATCAAGATACCAAGAACAGCAAAGATACGCTTGCGCATGTCTTTGTTCTTCAGTGAACGCCCGATAACTTTCCAATTCATTTTTCTATACCCTCTCGGCTTTTATTATGCCTAAGTATATCAGAGGAGCGCACCAAATGGCAGCTCCTCTGATATGTAAAACTAGTCTTCGAGCTTACGAGTTGAAGCAGGACGAGCAGCGATGGATACCTTTTCGAAAGTACCACCAGCTTGTTGTACGGCTGCAATCGCACCAGCGCTTGCGCCAGGCAATTTGACAGTAACTTTTTTGGTTACGTCGCCCTGAGCGATAAGCTTAACGCGAACGAACGGGTTTGAGATCAAACCTGCTTCGGCAAGCGCTACGGTGTCGATAGTCTTGGCGCTAAGGTCGTCAAGCTGACCAGTGTAAACGTTCTCGGCTTTAAGCTTGTGAGAACGGAAACCCTGAAGCTTTGGCAGGCGCTGTGAAAGTGGGTTTTGACCACCCTCAAAACCTGGACGGCGCTTGGCACCAGTACGAGACATCTGACCTTTAGTACCACGACCGGCGGTTTTACCCTGACCAGCTGCGATACCACGACCAACGCGCTTCGCGCTCTTTGGTGTATTGGTTTTAAGTTCGTTATATTTCATAGTTACGCCTCAGTCTTGGCTGCTTTAGCAGCTTTCTTGTTAGCTTGGGTAGTGACCCAGGTGTCAACAGGAGCGACGCTCTGCAAGGCAGCGATTGTTGCATATGCAGTGTTGGCTTTGTTTGTTGAACCGAGTGACTTCGAAAGTGCGTTGCTAATACCGGCTACTTCGAGCACAGTACGAACCACACCACCGGCGATCAAGCCGGTACCAGGACTAGCTGGCTTAACGAGGATGCGTGCACCACTCACTTTAGCTTCTGCTTCGTGAGGAATAGTACCCTTGTGAACAGGAACGAGGATCATGTGCTTCTTGGCAACTTCAGTAGCTTTAGTAACAGCAGCTGTTACGTCAGCGCCCTTAGCGAGGCCAACACCGATCTTGTTCTTGCGGTCACCAACGACCACGAGGGCGCGGAAACGGAAGCGACGGCCACCCTTTACAACGCGAGCAACGCGGTCGATGTGCACAACGCGTTCATCGAATTGCTTTTCTTCGGGGGCAAGTTCAGGACGGCGTGGACCGCGACGGTCGCCACGCTGGCCACCGCGCTGTTGATCGTTGCGTGGAGCCTGAGCTTGTGGAGTCGGGGTAGTGTTGTTTTCTGCCATGATTAGAACTCCAGTCCTGCGTTACGAGCAGCATCAGCCAAGGCCTGCATGCGGCCGTGATATAAGCGGCTACCGCGATCGAAGACAATTGCCTTGATCTTAGCGGCTTTTACTTTTTTAGCGATTTCAGTACCTACCCATGTAGCGCGTTCAGTCATGGTGCCAGTGGCAGCTTTTGAACCAACGGTTGAAACATACGCGATAGTCGTGTGTGTTGTGTCGTCGATAACCTGAGCGATGATGTGGCGGTTGCTGATGTTAACGCTAAGGCGAGGGCGTTCAGTCGTACCCGACACCTTGGCGCGAACGCGATTCTTACGAAGAGCGCGATTCTGTAGTTTGTGTGCAAGTTTGTCCATACGTTTACCCTACTTGTCCTTACCTGATTTACCACTCTTGCGAATGATAACTTCATCTGAGTACTTAATGCCCTTGCCCTTGTAAGGTTCAGGCTTCTTCAGTGCGCGAATTTCAGCTGCTACCTGGCCAACTCGTTGCTTATCATAGCCAGAGATGGTGATAGTGTTCTGTTCAACGACAGCAGTGATGCCTTCAGGCAGTTTGTAAATAACATCGTGTGAAAAACCGAGGTTGAACTTAAGTTCAGAACCTTGGAGTACAACACGAAAACCAACACCGTTGATCTCAAGCTTCTTAGAAAAGCCCTTGCTCACGCCGTTAACCATGTTATTTACGAGTGCGCGCATAAGACCGTGCTTGGCACGAATCTTAGGCTCGTCATTTTCGCGAGTAACAACCACTTGGTTGTCGCTTGCGGTGACAGCGACGCCTGGCATCGTGAACTGCTTGAGGGTACCTTTGGTGCCGCTAACAGTTACGAAATCGGGGTCGACAGTGATTGTCACACCACTTGGGATTTGGATGGGTAGTTTTCCTACTCGACTCATCAGATTTCCTTATATATTGTTTAGTAAACTTTACAAATTAATTCGCCACCAACGCCTTGTTTCTTGGCTTCGCGGCCGACCATCATACCTTTAGAGGTAGAGACGATAACGATACCACGGCCACCCTTGACGGTTGGAATCTCACCAGCGCCGACGTATGCACGGCGACCTGGCTTGCTCATGCGAACAATTTCAGTAATGCGAGCGTTTTCACCCTCGCGGTTGATGACGATACGAAGACTCTTGCCGATGCTTGCATCAGTAACAGCAACGTCACTTACGAAGCCGGCTTGCTTCAAAAGTTCAGCAACGGACTGCTTTACGTTTGAGTGAGGCATTACTACTTCAGTCTTACGTACAGCGATAGCGTTACGAACACGTGTTAGCATGTCGGCGATTGGATCTGTTGAAACCATATTATTCTCCTGTTCCTTTCTACCAACTTGCCTTAGTCACACCAGGGATTTCACCCTTCGATGCATGTTCGCGGAATGAGATACGGCTTAAGCCAAACTGGCGCATGTATGCGTGTGGGCGGCCGGTCTCAATACAACGGTTCTTCCAACGAGTAGGACTACTGTTGCGAGGCAACAAAGCCAAACCGTCGGCGTCACCCATGCTCTTCAGCTCAGCACGCTTTGCGGCGTACTTCTGAATCATTTTCTGGCGCTTGAGGTCGCGGGCAACATTAGATTTTCGTGCCATTACTTGTTCTCCTTTTTCTCAAACGGCATACCAAACTTTACGAGCAATGCTTGTGCATCTGCAGGGCCTTGGGCCTTGATAGTAAACACAGCTTGCATGCCGTGAGGTGTCGTTGTTTCGTCGAAGCTCAATTCTGGAAAAACAGACTGGTCAACAAGACCGAGACTGTAGTTACCTTGACGGTCGAAAGCTTTGAGGCTTACACCGTGGAAGTCGCGCAAACGAGGAAGTACGATAGTGATCAAACGATCCATGAATTCGTACATCTTGTCGCCACGAAGGGTAACTTTAAGACCGATCATGTTGCCTTCGCGAAGCTTAAAGCCAGCGATTGAGTTCTTGGCAACAGTTTGCATAGGCTCTTGACCAGTTACCTTACGAAGTGTGTTTGTAGCAGCTTCGATAACTTTTTTGTCGTCCTTGGCTTTACCAAGACCAACGTTGATGGTGATCTTTTCAAGCTTTGGAACTTGGTGAGCGTTGGCAAGGCCAAGCTCTTTCATGAGCTCTTGTGCGAACTTCGTGTTGTAATCACCACGAAGACGAGCGGTTGTTGTAGTAGTTTTGGAGGTTGCCATTATTTGATCTCCTTGCCGCTTGTCTTAAAGATGCGGACTTTGTTGCCGTCTTTGTCGAACGTAAAACCAATACGGCTAGCCTTCTTGGTTGTCGGGTCCTGAATTGCAACTTTGCTTACGTCCATAGGCTTGGTCATTTCGATGATGCCACCTTGTGGGTATGCTTTGTTGGGCTTAACAGCTTTTTTAATGATGTTAATGCCTTCGACGGTTACTTTGTTTTCGCGAGGATGCGTAGCAACTACTTTGCCAGTTTGGCCTTTGTATTTGCCAGCGGTGACAATAACAGTGTCACCCTTCTTCAGGCGAATCTTGTAAATCTTGTTTTCCATTATAGTACCTCCGGTGCAAGGCTAATGATCTTGCTGTAGCCGAGGTCACGAAGCTCACGGGGAACTGGCCCGAAAATACGGGTAGCGCGTGGGTTCTTGTCGTCACCAATAACAACTGCGGCGTTGTCGTCAAACTTAATTGTAGAACCATCCTTGCGGCGGATCTTTTCAGTGGTGCGAACAACAACAGCCTTGATGACTGACTTCTTCTTTACTGTGCCATTTGGTGCAGCGTCCTTAACGGTTGCTACAATGACGTCACCTACGCGAGCGTAGCGACGACGTGTACCACCGAGTACGCGGATACACAGGATTTCCTTTGCGCCACTGTTGTCACAGACAACGAGACGGGTTTCTTGTTGTACCATTACGCGTTCTCCTCCTCAGATACAGCAGGAGCTGCACTTTCGGTGTGGCGAATTGCGGCGGTTTCGATGACGCGCTCGAGCGTGTGACGCTTGCGTGCGCTTAAAGGACGAGTCTCAGAGATAGCAACTTTGTCGCCCTCTTTTGCTTCGTTCTTTTCATCGTGTGCCATGAACTTCGTACTAACCGTGTATTGCTTGCGATACAGCGGGTGGGTCTTGCGGGTCTGAACGGTTACAACAATAGTCTTATCACTCTTGTTGCTCGAAACAGTACCGATGATCGTTCTAGCCATTATTTTGTCTCCTTCGTAAGTTGTTCGCCCAAGACGGTCAACATACGTGCCAGGTCTTTGCGTTTGTGGCGAATAACGCGAACGTTCTGTACTTCACCAGTAGTCAAACGGCGCTTTAATTCAGCAATTTCTTCACGCAATTTTGTGCTCTCTGAAGTTAATTCAGTGGTTGAAAGCTTGCGGATGTCAGCGATTTTCATTACGCCTCCTCCTTCACTAAGAATTTTGTCTTAACGGGGAGTTTGTGTGCTGCGAGGCGCATAGCTTCGCGAGCGATTTCCTCGCTAACACCTTGCATTTCAAACAAGATGGTACCAGGGCGAACCTTGGCAACGAAGAACTCTGGACTACCCTTACCTGAACCCATTTTAACGTCGAGTGGCTTACGAGTCACAGGAGTGTGTGGGAAGATACGGATCCAGATTTTACCACCACGCTTAATGTGGCGGGTCATTGCCTGACGAGAAGCCTCGATTTGGCGAGAGGTGATACGTTCGTGGCCTTGAGCTTGAAGCGCAAATTCACCGAAAGCGATGTAGTTACCGCTGGTAGCTACGCCACGAATTTTCCCTTTTCGTACCTTGCGGAACTTAGTTCGTTTTGGGATTAACATTACTTGGTCTCCCCTTTGTAGATCCAGACCTTAACGCCGATAATACCGGCTTGTGTCTTAGCTGGAATCTGAGCGTAGTCGATGTCAGCACGGATGGTGTGCAATGGCACAGAACCCTGTACTTCTTTTTCGCGGCGTGACATTTCAGCACCGTTCAAACGACCGGCCACCTCAATACGAATACCAAGTGCACCTGCACGCATAGTGTTAGCGGCAGACGACTTAATAGCACGACGGAAGTTCATACGACGCTCAAGTTGGTGCGCGATGTTCTCGGCAACCAGCTTAGCAAACATTTCTGGCTTCTTAATTTCTTCGATGTTAACGCGAGTTGCGACACCATAGATTTTCTCGATGGTAGCCTTCAACTCCTGGGCGCCTGAACCACCGCGACCGATAACAACACCAGCTTTAGCAGTGGTAATCGTAACAGTAACGAGGTTTGGTGAACGCTCAATGTCAACCTTGTTAATCGCAGCGCGTGAACCAAGTTTGTTTTGGATCATGCGGCGGACTTGCAGGTCATCAGCCAAGTACTTTGGGTACTCACGCTTGCCTACAAACCATTTGCTGCGCCAGTCCTTGTTGGCCTGAAGGCGCATGCTAATTGGATTTACTTTTTGTCCCATATTATTTAGCCTCCTTCTCAGCCTTAGCTGGCTTCTTGGCAACACGTGCATCACCATCAACAATGACAGTAATGTGTGAAGTGCGGCGCTGGAATGGCAACGCACGACCGTGTGCAGCTGGACGGAAACGCTTAAGACGTGGCCCTGGCGTTACAGTAATTGCAACGATGTTCAGGGTGTCTGGCTTAAGGTTGTGGTTGTGATCGGCGTTAGCCTTTGCACTTAAGATTGTCTTCTTAACGGCAAGTGCTGAACGACGAGGGGTGTTATCGAGGATGGTTAGTGCGTCAGCGACAGAACGACCACGGACAAGGCTGGCTACAACGCCAACTTTGCGAGGGCTCATGTGAACGCCTCTTGCGATTGCTTTAACTGCCATGACTACTTCTTACCCTTTGCTAACTTACCACCGTGAGTGCGGAACTTACGGGTTGGTGAAAATTCACCCAGTTTGTGACCGACCATGTTTTCTGTGACGAAAACGGGGACGTGAACCTTACCGTTGTGCACTGCGAAAGTGCGGCCAACGAATTCAGGAGCGATGGTGCTCGCACGAGCCCACGTCTTGATGATGGTGCGGTCTTCGGCGCCTAATGCTGCTGCTTTTTTAGCGAGCTTAGGGTCGATAAATGGTCCTTTTTTCAGTGAACGACTCATTATAACCTACCTTACTTTCTCTTGGCCGCGTGACGGCTTCTTACGATAAATTGACTGGTTGACTTACGGCGGCGAGTCTTGTAACCCAGAGTCTTTTGACCCCAAGGTGTACGAGGTGCCTTCGCCATACGGTGACGACCACCGTCACCACCACCGTGTGGGTGGTCTACGGCGTTCATAACAACACCACGAACGCCTGGGCGCTTACCAAGGTGGCGGTTACGGCCAGCTTTACCGATTTTGATGTTCTGGTGCTGTTCGTTGCCGACAACACCGAGGCTAGCAGTACACTCGAGGTTAATGAGGCGTACTTCACCACTAGGCAAGCGAACCTGTGCGTATTCACCTTCTTTGGCCATAAGCTGGGCGCTGTTACCGGCGGAGCGGACCATTTGGGCACCACGGCCAGGTTGCATTTCGATAGCGTGGATAGTACTACCGATAGGGATGCTCTTCAAAGGAAGGCGGTTACCGGTTTCGATAGGTGCTTCTTCACCACTGGTGATTGTCTGACCAATCTGCATGCCGTTGGCAGCGAGGATGTAGTGATAGACACCATTGTGATCTTTGATACGAGCGATACGAGCAGAGCGGTTAGGGTCGTACTCAATGTGCTCGATAACTGCGGTCAGGCCAGCTTCCATCTTGAAATCCATCAAGCGGTAGAAGCGGCGAGCACCACCACCACGGTGACGTGTGGTAATGCGACCTTGGTTGTTGCGGCCGTTAGTACGACGCTTTGCAACCAACAATGAGCGCAAAGGCTTCTTGGTTGTGATCGTGCTAACGTCCTGGCTGGTCATGCCACGACGACCAGGAGTGGTCGGCTTGTATGCTTTAATCGCCATTATTTAGTCTCCTTTGCAGCCTTTTTATCGGCCTTGTCGTCTTCTTCTGCAGTGTCGAAAACAGGAAGTGAGTCACCTTCTTTGAGTGTGACGTAAGCTTTCTTAACGTCAGAACGCTTGCCAGCGGTTGGGCGACTACCCTTGCGGTTAGTCTGCTTTGGCTTGCCTTTAACGTTCATGATGTTAACCTCTTCGACGGTGACGTCGAATTGAGCGCTTACTGCGCGAGCGACAGTGTGCTTGGTTGCATCACCAGGAACCACGAAGGTATAGGTGTTACGAACCAGGCTCAAGCCGTAGGTTTTTTCGCTCAAACGAGGCTTCAGGATCATTTGCTTATCCATTATTTAGTCTCCTTTGCAGCTTGGCGAAGCCATTCGTGAACCAACTCAAGAGCTGGCTTACTAATGACGATAGTGTCGCTGTTCATGATGTCAAATACGTTGAGGTATTGTGCGTGAACAACTTTAACGCCTTCGATGTTACGAGTAGCACGCTCAGACATAGCGTCTTTCACGTCGGTTACGAGAAGGATAGAACCCTTGGTGTCAATCTTTTGCAAGAAATCAACAGTGGTCTTTACCTTACCATCAAAGTTGAATGATTCAACAATCTTGATGATACCTTCACTTGCAGCCATGCTCAGTGCCTGGCGAATAGCCTGACGCTTTGCGCCAACTGGCATCTTCTTGGTGTAGTTTTCGTTGCCGGTTGGACCGAAAACGATACCACCACCGCGCCAGATTGGGTTACGGCTAGAACCGAAACGAGCACGTCCGGTACCCTTTTGCTTCCATGGCTTCTTACCACCACCGCTGACAAGACCACGGGTCTTTACAACAGCGAGGTTTTCACGGCCGTTAGCCAAGTAGGCTACGTAGGCTTGCTTCAAAAGCTCGTGGTTTGCAGCTGAAACGCCGAATACAGCTTCGTCGAGCTTCACTGCGGTAGTAGCTTTAGCACCACTACTGGTGTATGTTGATACGCTTGCCATTATTTCGCCTCCTTGATGATGACGATGCCCTTGCGTGGACCTGGCACAGCACCGGTAACGCCGATAACGCCGTTTTCGGTGTCAACCAAAGCTACTTTGAGGTTTTGAACAGTTACCTGCTCGTGACCCATTTGACCGGCCATCTTTTTACCCTTGAAAATCTTCTGTGGGTACATAGAACCGATTGAACCAGGACGGCGGTAAGAGCGACCACCGTGCGTCTTGCGACCGCGGTGGAAGTTGTGGCGCTTGATAGTACCAGCCCAGCCCTTACCTTTGCTCGTACCAGTTACGTCGATTTCGTCACCAACTGAAAAGACCTCTGGATTGATAGATTCACCAACCTTGAGGTCTTCAGTGATTTCGTCAACACGAAACTCACGGACAATCTTTGGCATAATGCCAGCGGCCTTAAAGTGACCCTGCTGTGCTTTGGCCACGTTGTTTTGTTTAGCTTCCTCAAAACCAAGCTGAACGGCTTTGTAGCCATCTGCTTCGGTGGTTTTGACTTGCGTAATGACGCAAGGACTAGCGGAAAGCAAGGTTACAGCTTGAACGGTACCGTCGTCAGAGATGGTACTGGTCATGCCTACCTTTCGAGTGATTAATGCTTTCATAGTTACTCCCGGTGAAACCTTGGTCGCTCCACCTCGTATTACCCTGCCGCCTCGATCGTTCTTATACAGTGCATAAAAACGCTCGGCTCCGAGTGGTTTCCACCCCTGTTGGGGAATAGACCTTCTCAAATAACCAAGTACAGGAATTTGTTATACCGTTATAGTGTAGCATCAATCCCCACCCCTTGTCAATGTGTAGACAATTCTACACCAAAGCATACTCAGTCCTGTCCCAAGCGTACGCAAAGATCGAACATTGCACGGGCCGTATCGTAAATATCACGTGTATTTTCTGTGCCAAGTGCTTCGACGAGGCTGCTCGTCTTGTTGGGCCAGCGATTATCCGTCAAAGTATTGCACCCGGGCGACGCAATAATCTCAAGATTGGCGCCAAGGAAATAGCGCACCGTGGCATTACTGGGGTCAAAGTCAAATACTTCGCCACCAGCTCTGATCGTGCCCTCGCATGAGTCTCGCACGATGCCCACGGCTAGTTCTTCCTCTGCGACAATAAGCGGCGGAAGTGCTACTACTGTCCGATGTGCGGCGAACTTTCTACTGCCCTGGCGATAGTACCTGGAACCGGTATAATTTCTGGGATCAGCATATGAATATTCAAGAGACATCGAAAACTCCTCATTGCAGCTCAGTGCAGCAATGTACGCCGCCGTATTGGCGAGTCGCTGAGCCTTTGGTGCACCCGCAAGAATCCGTGCCTCTGCGATGTCGGCTTGCTTTTTGACTGGGGCAAGGGGCACTTCCAGGGCGCACATATAGTATGCCGGGATGTCTATTCCCCGTCCCACGAGCTCAGTAACTACATGATGGTCATGACGTGAGACAGGGTGTTGTGTGTTGCGCATCGCAATAGCGCAGTCTTGAGCGCTCTCGACATAGCCAGGACGGGATATCATGGGTGAATACTAGCACGCTCAGAAACTTACGTACAAGCCAAATGGTGCAAAATAACCGACCAGCATGGCAACGAGCAGCACGGCATATTCAATTTTGCGGTCAATCTGAAAATGCTCATGACTGGTGAAGAATAGGCCAATGGCCAGGCCGACAGGTAGCGGCAGGTTTACCGTATTGTTATGTACGACTTTGACCCACATAGAGCCCAATATTACGTACAAGACAAGCTTTAAAAAGAAGACGCTGTCGAGTTCTTGTATTGATGTCGTACGCGATAATTGTGCGACATGCTTTGTTCGAGGTTTTGTAGTACGTTTGACAAGTGATTTGGATGGTTGTTTGTGTTGTGGCATTGCTCGTATTAAAGCATAAACACTTCAATCTCCCAAGCTATTTCCCGACCAAGTAGGAACTACTAGGCGCTTGTTAGGTGCGCGTCGTCAGCAAGGCCGAGCTTGCCGATACTCCGAATAAGCGCGGCCCCAACTTCATCCTCTATGAGGCGCTCTTGCCGCCATTGCTCCCACTCTTCGTCTGTCCGGCCCCAAAACCCCACCAGCGCACCAGTAAAGGCCTCGACGTCCTCGTCTCCGAAGCATGGAACATGTGATAGTGGTGATTCGTATGTCTTGTGATGGTTCTTCATAAGTGTTCTCCTAGTTTTTGGCGGCACAAAAAACCGCCCATGCGCAGGACGGTGATCTTCTAGTAACCTGCTTATGCAGGCCTATGCTAACTCAAAGAATTTTGTCCGAGAGCAATAATAGGACACATTACCCCACGGGTCAACTTTCTACACATTGCATGTATACGTGGGGCAAAAATAAAAACCCGCCAGCCTGGTTGGCCGACGGGTTTTAGCGTACCTTTTGTAGGTTACATTTTGATTTCGACGTCACAACCTGCAGGCAAGCTGAGGTTCATGAGGCTGTCGATGGTCTTTGGTGTCGGTTCAGTAACATCGATAAGACGCTTGTGTACGCGCATTTCAAACTGTTCGCGACCCTTCTTGTAAACGTGGGGACTCTTAACGACCGTAAAGGTGCTGCGGTCGGTTGGCAGCGGGATTGGACCGGCAATGGTTGCGCCAGTGCGAAGTGCAGTGTCAACGATCTGCTTTGCAGCCTGGTCGATAACCTTGTGATCGTAGGCCTTGAGGCGGATACGAATTCGTTGCTTTTGATCTTTCTTTGCTTCTACCATATCGGTTGTCCTTTGTGCGATGTCGTAACCTCTGCTAACTCTGACGGTCAGCCGAGTTCTCGACATAATTAGTTGAATATGTGGTGATTATACCTTTTTCAGTCCAAAATTACAAGAGTGATGGTAGTAATAAGGCGGGCTTCTCGTGGTGATTGTTGATTGAGAAGCCCGCCCCCGCGTTCCATATGTGGTGCGGCTTGCCAGAGGTGGGCGTTTGGGGGACTCGCTTGAGCGATAGTCAAATCACGTGCAAACACGACGCATGTCGTTTTTTGTGATTCCGGAGAATCAATGTGTTGTTTCTCCGGAATTGCAGGTGCATGCAGGGCGAGTCAGTGCGGCGTACTTTTAGTTTTGCTGTGCTTCTGGGGGCTTGCTGTTTGCAAGTGCGGCGTCGATCAACTCGTCGAGCTCGCCTCGAGTAACTCCTTCTGGGATGACAATGCCAAGCTGTCGTGCAAAGCGAATCTGCGTCTTGGCTGGCGGCCCATTAGGCTCCTTAACGTGGAATTCTTGTTCCATCTGTACTCGCTTTCGCGAACCTGACTACCTCTGGACATTGCCATTATATAATAGTCTTCTTTGAACACAAAAGAACACCCGGAAATTATTCCGGGTGTTCTTGGGTAAAGGAGTGTCCTAGAGGATCGAACTATTTTACGATCTTAGTAACAACACCAGCACCAACAGTACGGCCACCTTCGCGGATAGCGAAGCGAAGACCCTGGTCCATAGCAACTGGGGCGAGCAACTTAACCTTGAAGGTTATGGTGTCACCTGGCATTACCATTTCTTTGTCGGCTGGAAGTTCAACTTCACCAGTTACGTCAGTTGTACGGAAGTAGAACTGAGGCTTGTAACCCTTGAAGAATGGAGTGTGGCGGCCACCCTCATCTTTGCTGAGGATGTACACTTCTGACTCAAACTCAGTGTGTGGGTTAACAGTACCTGGCTTGGCAAGAACCTGACCGCGCTCGATGTCGTCGCGTTCAATACCGCGAAGCAATACACCGGCGTTGTCACCAGCTTGACCCTGGTCGAGTTGCTTCTTGAAAGCTTCGATACCAGTTACAACTGATTGCTTGGTGTCACGAATACCAACGATTTCGACTGGATCGTTAATCTTAACGATACCCTGTTCGATACGACCGGTAGCAACGGTACCCCGGCCCTTGATTGAGAATACGTCTTCAACAGGCATCAAGAAAGGCTTGTCGAGTTCGCGCTCTGGCTGAGGAATGTAGTCATCCATTGCAGCAACAAGCTTCATGACAGCGTCTTCGTTCTCTGGGTCGCCGGCAAGAGCCTTGGCAGCAGAACCACGAATGATAGGACAGTCTTTGTCGAAACCGTTCTTCTCGAGGAGTTCGCGGATTTCTTCTTCGACGAGGTCAGTCAATTCTGGGTCAGCAAGGTCCATCTTGTTGAGGAATACGAGGATCTTTGGCACACCAACCTGGCGAGCAAGCAAAACGTGCTCACGGGTTTGTGGCATAGGACCGTCGGCAGCAGACACAACGAGAATAGCACCATCAATCTGGGCAGCACCAGTAATCATGTTCTTGACGTAGTCGGCGTGACCAGGCATGTCAACGTGAGCGTAGTGACGCTTTTCGCTTTCATATTCCTGGTGAGATGTAGCGATGGTAATACCACGCTGGCGCTCTTCTGGAGCGTTGTCAATCTGATCGTAAGCGATTGGCTTGTTAACGCTGCTTGGAAGCTTTTTAGCAAGTACAGCAGTAATAGCTGCGGTCAAAGTAGTTTTACCGTGGTCAACGTGGCCCATGGTACCAACGTTAACGTGAGGCTTACTACGGTCAAATGTGTCTGCCATGTAAAGGTGACTCCTTTTAATTAACTAGTTTGTTCTGCATGAGAATATAAAAACTCATACAAGTGACCCTGTTATTGTACCGAAAGATGCCACTCCTGTAAAGTATAAACTACTTGCATGAGCCGCACAATGAGTGCATACTTTGCATTATGTTGCGCATGCAGTCACTTGACCTCGCCATTATTATTACCTCTCCCGAGGTATAGTAGTCGCGCGCAAACTTTTCACTAACATCTAGCAGACACTTAATCCTCGGAATCATCCGGGGATTTTTTAATAGAAAGGAATCCTATGTCACCCCAAGAAACACTTGCGCTATCAGTCGCCTACGAGGCCTACGAACAAGAATCGCTCAGCGACCTTATCGCAGCGCGCGTTCTTGAGCGAGCGCTTCCACTATCATCTTTTGAGCCTGATGCGACCACCATTGTCGAGTTTCGTGAGAAGATGGGCGTAAGGCCCCTACACTTTACGCATGCCGAAATGGGCGATATACCTGTACTGATTGCCGATGATCTCGGTCAACCCAGCGGTGCCTTCAAAAGCCGCGGTGCATCCTATGCCATCATGAAAGCACAAGCGGCCGACACGGTTATGGCCGCAAGTGCCGGCAACCACGGTAACGGCGTAGCTATCGCTGCTCGGCGCGCCGGCAAGGCGTCGTATGTGCACGCTGCGGCGAACGCTTCTCCAGTTAAGGTGGAAAACATGCGCAATAACGGTGCCACCGTTATCAACGAACACGCCAGTGTCGATGCTGCCGTTCCAGCCGCGATACAGATGAGTCGAGACACAGGGGCAACATTTATCCATCCATACGACAATCTGGACGTTATCGCTGGGCAAGCTACAGTCGGGTTCGAAATGATCGAAGAGCTCCTCCAGCAACACCTCCTGGGCGAAATTGACGTTCACAATGACCCTATCCGAATATGCATGCCCATCGGCGGTGGAGGTCTTATATCTGGCGTGGCTATCGCCGTGCGTTGGGCCAAGGATCAGGGATTGCTCGGTGAGCAAGTCGCTGTGTATGGTGCGCAAATGCAAGGCTGTGACGCTATGAACCGAGCGGTTCAAAATCTACGTAGTGGCCAGGATGTCGAAAACTTATTTGAGGACGATGCGCTCGACACAGCATGTGACGGCACAGCAGTCACCTCGGTAGGTGAACTTACGCTGCCTATTGTTGCGGACACACGCTACGTCCAGAAGATCACGACCGTTGCGCCATATGAATTAGCCGACAGCATGGATAGTTTGTCGAAATTTCACGGACAACCCGTTGAGCCAGCTGGGGCGTTAAGTCTGGCTGGTGCTACTCGTGATAGTCGACGCGAATTCGGCCAAATGTATTACGTGACGTTTACAAGCGGTGGCAATGTTTCGGAAGCAACACAGGAGCACTTCAAGGCCGAACAAGCAGCTCGCCATTTCACCCGTGCACGATGTGCGATCGCGAGTGGCCAGGTTACGCGCCACATGGTCGCTGTTGCACGGTAACGCGCGCAAGGCCTGCCAGGCAAACTAAAACCGCCCAGGGAGATCCCGGGGCGGTTTTATTGTGTGCGAGGACACGAAAAGAGGTAAGACTAGCTCTTGGCGTTCTTGGCAACGATTGCTTCAGTAACGTGACCCGGTACGTCTGCGTAGTGGTCAAGCTCCATGCTTGAGCTAGCGCGACCCTTAGACATAGACCGCAAGTTAGTGGTGTAACCAAACATTTCACCAAGTGGTACAAATGCGGTGATTTCCTTGATGCTTGCTGGCAAGTCTTCCATCGATTCGATGCGACCGCGCTTCGCGTTCAAGTCACCAATAACGTCACCCATGAATTCTTCAGGAGTTACAACAACTACCTTCATGATCGGCTCAAGCAAGACAGGGCTTGCCTTCTTGACACCTTCTTGAAGTGCCAACGAACCAGCAATCTTGAAGGCCATTTCGTTGGAGTCAACTTCGTGGTACGAACCATCGTAAAGCTCTGCCTTGATGTCAACAACTGGATAACCAGCGATAACACCGTTGTTCATAGCCTCGATAATACCTTGCTCAACAGGCTTGATGTACTCGGTTGGGACTACACCACCCTTGATTGAGTTGATGAACTCGAAGCCAGCACCCTTTTCGTTCTGGCTGAGGCGTAGCCAAATGTGACCATACTGACCGCGACCACCAGATTGGCGAACGAACTTACCTTCAACTTCAACGGCATCCTTGCGGATGGTTTCACGGTAGGCAACCTGTGGTTGACCAATGTTGGCTTCGACGCTAAATTCGCGCTTCATGCGGTCAACAATGATGTCGAGGTGCAACTCACCCATACCAGAGATAATGGTCTGGCCGGTTTCGTCGTCAACCTTAACACGGAAGGTTGGGTCTTCTTCTGCAAGGCGCTGCAGTGCAATACCCATCTTTTCTTGGTCACTCTTGGTCTTTGGCTCGATGGCGATAGACACAGGAGGTTCTGGGAAGTCAATTGATTCAAGGACGATTGGGTTTGTGATGTCGGCGAGCGTGTGACCAGTGGTCGTGCCCTTAAGGCCAACGATAGCGGCAATATCACCTGCCAATACTTCATCGATATCTTCGCGCTTGTCACCGTGCATACGAACGATACGGCCGATGCGTTCTTTTTCACCAGTTGATGAGTTCAGAACATATGAACCAGCACTAACCTTACCGGAGTAAACGCGGAAGTATGCGAGCTTACCAACAAATGGGTCAGTAGCGATCTTTGATACCAATGCTGAGAATGGTTCAGCTTCGGATGGCTTGCGCTCTACTTCGTCACCAGTCTTAGGGTGTGTACCCCAAGTTGAACCACGGTCAAGCGGAGATGGCATAAGTTCGGCAACGAGGTCGAGAAGTTTCTCAACGATAACACCGCGGCCGTCACCACCAGTTACCGCGTAGAAATTACCAGACAATACAGCGGCACGAACAGCTGCGGTGATTTCAGCTTCAGACAAGCCTTCTTCACCAACTTCGAAGAACTTCTCAAGCAGTGTTTCGTCTTCGGCAACTGCGTTCTCGATGAGCAGGCTGCGGTACTTCTTGGCCTTGTCGAGCATGTCGGCAGGAATTTCACCCTCAACCAATTCGTGGTCGGTGAAGTCTTTGTAGGTGTAAGCCTTCATGCTTACGAGGTCAATAACACCGTTGATGCTTTGTTCAAATCCAATTGGCAGGTGGATTGGGAACGCACGCTTAGAGAGACGGTTGTGAATAGATTCGAGTGACTTGTAGAAATCACCACCAGTTTGGTTGATCTTGTTGATGAAACAGATACGAGGCACGCCGTACTTGTTAGCCTGGCGCCAAACAGTTTCGGACTGAGATTCAACACCCATCTTACCGTCGAACACCACAACAGCACCGTCAAGCACGCGCAAAGAGCGCTCTACTTCAACAGTAAAGTCAATATGACCAGGGGTATCAATAATGTTAATCTGAACTTCTTGACCGGTGTTTTTGTTCTTCCAAAGACAAGTCACAGCAGCAGCAACGATAGTAATACCGCGCTCACGCTCCTGGGCCATCCAGTCGGTTGTTGTTCCGCCATCGTGAACAGCGCCAATTTTGTGCTTTAAACCGGTGCGGTACAGAATACCTTCGGTTGTGGTTGTTTTACCGGCATCAATATGCGCGATAATACCGATGTTTCGGAGATCTTGAATTGATTTTTTACCTGCCATAGATATTGTCTAGTATTTCCTTTGATTATTATTGCACTTTGTTTTGAGCATATAAAAAGCCCAAAGCGAAGCCTTTACCCTATTGTACCAGATCATAAGCCATTACGCTATAGACGTATCAGGGCTCGCGCCCCTCATCTTCGGATAGGTCTAGGCCCAGCTGCTGATCCAAAAAACGCGGGCTGAGCGTAATGGTGTCGTAGATTTTTTGGATCTCTGACTCATGCGTGCAAATAGTTCCGGCATTCAAGCACCCCTCATCGTAGAAATCTACCGTGCCACCAGGCTCTAGTGACTCCTGAGACGCGCCCTTGTAATCAACCTCAATTTTGACATTTGAAATGAGGCGCAGAGGGAACCTTAGTACGGGCAAACTCATACTAGCTCCTTCTGGGATGGGTATTTCGCGGCTACTAGGACACTCTTTACACCCAAGGCAAAGTGTGTTCTGCACCGAAGGTCGTATGGTCACCTGTCTGGTTTGCGGTTCCTGGTTATCAGTCACATGTTCTTCGCGTCCACGGCGAAATTTCTCGAACATTTAGGATTCTCCTTTTAAAAAAGAATCGACTACTAGGTAATCGATTCTTTTTTGTTTACTCTTAGTGTTTAGCCGCGAGCAAAGTGTGCGAAGGCACGGTTGGCATCTGCCATCTTGTGCGTATCTTCACGCTTCTTGACTGCTGAACCCTGGCCGTTGTAGGCGTCCACGAATTCATAGGCAAGACGGTCAGCCATGCTCATACCCTTGCGAGAACGAGCTGCAGTTACAAACCACATAGTGGTAAGGTGCTGCTGGCGCTGGCCCTTAACTTCGAAAGGAATCTGGTAGTTTGCACCACCAACACGACGAGAACGAGTCTCCATGTGTGGCTGTACATTCTTGATAGCCTGCTCGAAAACTTCGAGTGGGTTTTCTACCTTAAGCTTCTCGGCAGCTTTTTGAAGACCTTCGTAAACGAGGCGCTCAGCGAGCTGCTTTTTACCATCGCGCATAACGCGGTTGATAACGCGCTGCAATTGTACACTGTTGTATAGGCGATCAGGTTTGATGTCTCGTACTAGATCTTTGGTCTTTTTACGTGGCATTACTTGCTCTCCTTCTTTGCACCGTACTTAGAACGGCCTTGCTTGCGGTTAGCTACACCCTGGAGGTCGAGTGCACCACGAACAATGTGGTAACGCACACCTGGAAGGTCCTTTACACGACCACCGCGCACTAAGACTACGGCGTGTTCCTGCAAGTTGTGGCCTTCACCACCGATGTAAGCCCAAACTTCTGCACCGTTACCAAGGCGCACACGTGCGACCTTACGCAACGCAGAGTTTGGCTTCTTTGGTGTCTTGGTAGTTACCTTGACACAAACACCGCGCTTGAATGGTGATGGTTTTTCGTACGTCTTGGTCTTAAGGTTGTTAACAACCTTCATAAGAGCCGGTGACTTCGACTTGGTAGTCGTGCGAGTACGTGGGTTGCGTACTAACTGGTTGATTGTTGGCATGTATTCTCCTTATGATGATCTACTCGTAAGTAAGCGAGGGATGGGCGAGTGCCAACTCTGCCCCGTCCCTGTATTCGCCTCACGTCGGATCACCGTTTTACAATGAACTAACTGTAACAGATTTATGCTGCAAGTGCAACATCGCTGTTGTCAACGATTTCGACATCAGCTTGCATGCCCTCGACATCGTTATCGTGCGCGTGCAATGACTTGTAGCCAGTGCCCACAGGGATCTTGCGACCCAAGATAACGTTCTCCTTAAGACCGACTAAGCGGTCGATACGACCTGAGGTCGCAGCTGCGATCAAGACACGAGTGGTGTCCTGGAATGATGCAGCACTCAGGAATGAGTCAGTGCTCAAGCTTGCCTTGGTGATACCCAAGAGCAACTGGTTGTAGACTGCTGGAGTCTTGCCTGCAGCGATGAGTGCATCGTTTGCCTCAACAACGGCCAGCTTACTTACAACGTCACCAGTCACGAATTCAGTATCGCTTGCTTCTTCGATTTGGACGCGACTGAACATCTGGCGCACGATGATTTCAAGGTGCTTGTCAGATACGTTCTGACCCTGGCCGGCAAAGATGCGGAGGATTTCGTTCATGATGTAGCGTTGAGTTGATTCAACACCCTGCAAGCGCATAAGCTCTTGGAGGTTGATTGAACCGTTGGTCAAACGCTGACCAGCTTCGACGACGTCGCCATCCTTGACTTGCAATTGCTTGAAGCCGGGGATTTCGTAGCGTACGACGCTTTGGCCTGCAGGCGTGATAACGATGCTCTTGTCGGATACATCAACTTTACCAGCCATTGGTGCGACCAGTGGTTCACCCTTGTTTTCGAGTTCAGCGATAACATCGCCAATCGCAACTTCGGTGCCGGTCTTGACCTTAGCACGGCGTTCGCCGAGCTCGTAGGTGACACTTTCTTGGTTTTGAGCAGTAACCTGGATAACGTAGTGGTCACCCTCTTCCCAAGCAGTAACGGTACCAGCGATATCGGTAAGATATGCCACACCCTTTGGTGAACGAACTTCGAAGAGTTCCTCGATACGGCTCAGACCCTGTGCAGTGTCATCGGCCAGAACGGCGCCAGAACGGTGCTTAGAGTCAAGCGACAACTGTGTACCAGGTTCACCGATGGACTGAGCGGCGATAACACCGATTGGATGTCGTGGCTCAACCAAGAGGCCGGTAGCTGGGTCAACACCGTAAGACTTCTGAGGTACACCGCGTACTGATGTAGCACTGAGCACGCTCATGATCTTTACGCCGTCAACAGCCGTATCAGCTTCGATCTTTTCGGCAACTTGCTTGCTAATTTGCTCACCGCGCTTGAGGTAACCCTTAACGTCGACAGCTGCAAAGCGGCCTTCAAGGCGTGTTGCATAGGTAACACCGATTTCAGCAGCGTCAGCACGCAACATCGTGAAACCTGGGTCGAGTTCTTCGTCGTCTTCGGCAGGAATCGTAAAGACATCCTGAGATACATCGACAAGACGGCGAGTAAGGTAACCAGCGTCAGCGGTCTTAAGCGCGATGTCGATAAGCGCCTTACGGGTACCACGGGTACCGGTGAAGTATTCAAGTGGGTTCAAACCTTCGATGTAACCAGACTTGATCGGCAACTCGATAGCGTGACCTGAAGCATCAGAGAACACACCAAGCATACCGACACACATCTTCATCTGAGAGATGTTACCACGAGCACCAGAGGTGATCGCGATAGCCATTGAACTTTCCTGGCCAACCATCTGTTCACCGAGCATTTCCTGCACGCGGTTGTCGATCTTGGTCCAGTTTTCAACGGTAAGACGGTAGCGTTCTTCTTCGGTGATGAAACCCTGTTCGTACTGCTCGTAGATAGCTGCACCACGTTCTTCACCTTCGTCGATTACGCCAGACATACCAACAATTGGGCTGAAGTCACCCATACCCATTGAAATACCAGACAAGGTTGCATAGTAGAAACCAACATCCTTGAGTTCGTCAGCGATTTCAGCAGTCGTAGCCTGGCCGTACTTCTGGTAGATAGCAGCCATAACCTTCTGCAATTTCTTCTTGGTCATTGGCTCATCTTGGAATGCGAAGTCTTCTGGGAAGGTTTCGTTGAACAAGATACGGCCAAGGGTAGTTTCACGAATTTCACCGCGGAATGGAAGACGAACGTAGCTCTGGAGTTTGATAACACCAGCGTCGAAGGCCATAAGCGCTTCGCTTAGGCTGACGTAAGCCTTTACATCCTTAGAGATGCTTGGGCGGTCGTAGGTCAAGTAGTAGCAACCAAGTACCATATCCTGCTCGATGTGCAAGATTGGCGTACCATCGGCTGGCTTAAGGAGGTTCATGTTGGCAGCCATGATGTTCTTGGCTTCTGCCTGAGCTTCGTCAGACAATGGCAAGTGAACAGCCATCTGGTCACCATCGAAGTCGGCGTTGAAGCCTTTACATACGAGTGGGTGTAGTTGGATAGCACGGCCTTCGATCAAAACGGGCATAAATGCCTGAATCGACAAACGGTGCAATGATGGTGCACGGTTCAGGAGCACGTACTTGCCCTTAATGACTTCGTCAAGGGCATCCCAAACGGCAGTTTCGCCAGTTTCGATCATGCGTGTTGCAGAGCGAATGTTGTGGGCTTGTTCACGGAAAATAAGTTCACCGATCACAAATGGCTTGAAGAGTTCAAGTGCCATCATCTTTGGCAGACCACATTGGTTAATCTTGAGTTCTGGACCAGCAACAATTACTGAACGACCAGAGTAGTCAACACGCTTACCAAGAAGGTTCTGACGGAAACGACCCTGCTTACCCTTGAGCATGTCACTCAAAGACTTCAGGCGGCGGCGCTGGCCAGTTGCAGCAACAGCACGGCCCGAGCGAGCTGAGTTGTTGTCGATCAAAGCGTCGACAGCTTCCTGAAGCATGCGCTGTTCGTTACGGCGGATAACTTCTGGAGCGTTGAGCTCAATCAATTTCTTGAGGCGGTTGTTGCGGTTGATCACACGACGGTAGAGGTCGTTAAGGTCAGATGTCGCAAAGCGGCCACCGGTAAGCTGCACCATTGGACGAAGATCCGGAGGAATAACAGGCAGTACAGATATACACATTGAGCCTGGCTCAATACCGGCACGCTGCATGCTTTCCAGCAAACGAAGGCGCTTCATAAGCTTCTTCTTGCGCTGGCCCTTGGCTTCTTCGGACTCGGCAGTCAATTGTGCAATCAGTTGCGACAGGTCGATTTCGTCCAACATGTCCTTAAGTGCCGCGCCGCCCATGCCTACGCGAATGATACCGCGAAGGTCATCAGGCAAGTTTCGGTAATCAGCTTCACCAATAAGTGCGAGCTTCTCGAGACTTTCGACTTGAGCCTTAAAGACTTCCCATTCCTTGTCGACATCGTTCATCTCTTTGGTTTGCATCTCAGCCAAAGCCTTGATGTTTGCTTCACCCTTTTGGGCCTCAGCTTCGTAACGGTGCTTGATAGCTTCTTTTGCAGCAGCAAATTCAGCTTCTTTGTCGGCACGGAGCTTATCGCGCTTTTCGGTGTCGACAAACTTGATCATGTAGCTTGCAAAGTATGCAACACGTTCCAAGTTCTTGACGGTTACGCCAAGCAACAAACCGATTGCTGATGGGGTACCGCGCAGGAACCAAATGTGCGCAACGGGAACAGCCAAGCTAATGTGGCCCATACGTTCGCGGCGAACGATACTCTTGGTAACCAGTTCACCGTTCTTGTCGACGGCAGCTTCGCGAGAACGAACGCCCTTGTATTTTGCGTCATGTGGGTTGATATCCTTGACGGGGCCAAAGATTCGCTCACAGAACAAACCATCGCGTTCTGGCTTTTGAGTACGGTAGTTAATCGTTTCTGGCTTGGTTACTTCACCGTAACTCCATTCAAGGATGT
>JBNQGE010000014.1:0-4337 GCA_050436805.1 Candidatus Saccharimonadota bacterium | reverse complement strand
CTGCAAACCATCGCCGAAATGCAAAAGCTGGGCGGCACCTGCGCGTTCATCGATGCGGAACATGCGCTGGACGTCGGTTATGCGCAGAAGCTGGGCATCAACCTGTCCGAGCTGCTGATCTCGCAGCCGGACACCGGTGAACAGGCGCTGGAAATCACCGACGCGCTGGTGCGCTCGGGCGGCGTCGACCTGATCGTGATCGACTCGGTGGCTGCACTGACGCCGCGCGCTGAAATCGAAGGCGACATGGGCGATTCCCTGCCCGGCCTGCAAGCGCGTCTGATGTCGCAAGCGCTGCGCAAGCTGACCGGCAGCATCAACCGCACCAACACGCTGGTGATCTTCATCAACCAGATACGCATGAAGATCGGCGTCATGTTCGGCAATCCTGAAACCACCACCGGCGGCAACGCCTTGAAGTTCTACGCTTCGGTGCGCCTGGACATCCGCCGTACCGGCTCGATCAAGTCGGGCGACGAAGTGATCGGCAACGAAACCAAGGTCAAGGTCGTCAAGAACAAGATCGCGCCGCCGTTCAAGGAAGCGCACTTCGATATCCTGTATGGCGAAGGCACATCACGTGAAGGTGAAATCCTCGATCTCGGCTCCGACGCCAAGATCGTCGAGAAGTCGGGCGCCTGGTACAGCTACAACGGCGACCGCATCGGCCAGGGCAAGGACAATGCCCGTACCTACCTGAAAGAACGGCCAGAGCTGGCGCGTGAGATCGAGAACAAGGTGCGCGCTTCGCTGGGCGTGCCGCTGCTGGGCGAGATCAAGTCGGACAGCAGCGACAAGGCGGCCGAAAAAGCCGCGGCCAAGGCAAGCAAGGCTGCTGCCAAGGCAGAAGAGCCGGTCTGATAGCTCTCGCTGCATAGTGATATAAGCCGGCCCGGTTCGGCAAACGCCTTTCATGCATATCCGCCAAACGGATTGTTGAAAGGCGTTTTTGTTTCAGACATGTATTCGGATTACAGGAAGCTGCCATGGCAAAACTGCAGATCAGCCTCAAGGCCAGGGCGCTGCGCTATCTGTCGGCGCGCGAACACAGCCGCTTGGAGCTGGCGCGCAAGCTGGCGCGTTATGCGCAGGAAGGCGACGATATCGAAGCCTTGCTGGATACGCTGGAAGCCGCAAAACTGCTGTCCCAGGCGCGTTTTTCCGAATCGCTGATCCACCGCCGCGCCCACCGTTTCGGCAACAGCCGCATTCTTTCGGAGCTGCAAAGCCACGGCATTGATGCCGAAGCGCTGGTGGATATCAAGGCCGGCCTGGCCAGCGGCGAAGTCGCCCGCGCGCGCGAAGTCTGGCGCAAGAAATTCAACCAGCCGGCGGCCGATGCCGCCGAGCGCGCCAAGCAAATGCGGTTCCTGCTGCAACGCGGGTTTTCTCATCGCGCAATCCAGGCCGCGGTGAAGGGCGGCGATGACGATGAGGATTATTGAGGCAGGAAAGCAGGCAACCTTGATTGCCCGGAACCTGGGCAAATTGCGGTCTCCAAACCATCGTTTTCACTCCCATTTTTAGCGATGACCCCCGTCCCGGGGGCTTTCGATGGCTGTTTTGCAATTGTCGATCTAAATCGCTAAGGTGCGTAAGCTGTGCTACACTTTTGGGGTTTTTTGCAAACCGCAGGAGCGGCAGTTACCATAGAAACTGTGGTAACGACACGCAAATCAATCCATCATTATGTCTCTGACAACCTCCATTTCCCGCCGAGCGTTAAAGCACACCCGCGCGATTCACATCGACGCGTTCGTACGTGACGACGGCCTGTGGGAAATCGATGCGCATGTTACCGATACCAAACCCTTCGATCTTTCTTTGCCATCCGGCAATTTGCCGGCAGGCCAACCGCTGCACAGCCTGTGGCTGCGGCTGACGCTTGACCGCCAGTTCGTGATCGTTGGCGTCGAGGCAAATTCCGAAGCAGTGCCGTATCGCGGCCATTGCAATACCATCGAACCTGATTACAAGAAATTGATCGGCTTGAGCCTGGTCAAGGGCTTCCGCCACACTCTGAGAGAGAATATCGGCGGCGCGCTAGGCTGTACGCATCTGACCGAGCTGGCGCAGATACTGCCGACCGCGGCGTTGCAGGCTTTCGGCGGCGAGATCAGTCGCGCTGCCGACCAGAAGCCGCCCCAGCTCGATCGTTGCCATGCATTACGCAGTGAAGGCGCAGTTGTCGCCAAATATTATCCGAAGTGGGCAATCAGCCCTCCAGCAGGAATCGGCACCGAATCTGTTTTAGAAACGTCGCATGTAGAATCGCCGCAATCGCATTTATCCAACCAAGCAATTTCATTTAATTAAGTGTCAGAAGGGAAGCTCGTATGAAGATCCATGAGTATCAGGGTAAGGAAATTCTCCGCCAGTTCGGAGTAACAACACCGCGTGGCATCCCGTGCCTGAACGTCGATGACGCGGTCAAGGCAGCTGAAACCTTAGGCGGTTCGGTTTGGGTCGTCAAAGCCCAGATCCACGCCGGCGGTCGCGGCAAGGGTGGCGGCGTCAAGGTTGCCAAGTCGCTGGAACAGGTGCGCGAATACGCCAGCCAGATCCTCGGCATGCAGCTGGTGACACACCAGACCGGCCCGGAAGGCCAGAAAGTCCGTCGCCTGCTGATCGAAGAAGGCGCCGACATCAAGCAAGAACTGTACGTCAGCATGGTTACCGACCGTGTCAGCCAGCGCGTGGTGCTGATGGCATCCAGCGAAGGCGGCATGGACATCGAAGAAGTGGCTGCCAGCCATCCGGAAAAGATTCATCAAGTCGTCATCGATCCGGCTACCGGCCTGACCGACGCTGAAGCAGACAGCATCTCGACCAAGATCGGCGTACCGGCCGGTTCTATCGCTGATGCGCGCAAGCAGTTGCAAGGCCTGTACAAGGCATACTGGGATACCGATTCGTCGCTGGCTGAAATCAACCCGCTGATCGTCACCGGTTCCGGCAAGGTCATCGCCCTGGACGCCAAGTTCAATTTCGACAGCAACGCTCTGTTCCGCCATCCGGAAATCGTCGCCTACCGCGACCTGGACGAAGAAGATCCGGCTGAAATCGAAGCCTCCAAGTTCGACCTGGCTTACATCTCGCTCGACGGCAACATCGGCTGCCTGGTGAACGGCGCCGGCCTGGCCATGGCCACCATGGACACCATCAAGCTGTTCGGCGGCGAGCCTGCCAACTTCCTCGACGTCGGCGGCGGCGCTACAGCTGAGAAAGTCACTGAAGCGTTCAAGATCATGTTGAAGAACCCAAGCCTGAAAGCCATCCTGGTCAACATCTTCGGCGGCATCATGCGCTGCGACGTGATCGCCGAAGGCGTCATCACCGCATCCAAAGCCGTTTCGCTGCAAGTACCGCTGGTCGTCCGCATGAAGGGCACCAACGAAGAAATCGGCAAGAAAATGCTGGCCGACTCCGGCCTGCCGATCATCTCGGCGGACAGCATGGAAGAAGCGGCGCAGAAGGTTGTTGCTGCGGCCAACGGTAAGTAACAAATAACAAGGAACAGATATGTCGATCCTGATCAACAAAGACACTAAAGTCGTCACCCAAGGTATTACCGGCAAGACCGGCCAATTCCACACCCGCGGCTGCCGCGACTACGCAAACGGCAAGAACGCTTTTGTCGCTGGCGTGAATCCGAAAAAAGCCGGCGAAGATTTCGAAGGCATCCCGATTTTCGCTAACGTTTCCGAAGCCAAGGCCGCCACCGGCGCCAACGTATCGGTGATCTATGTGCCGCCTGCAGGCGCTGCCGCAGCCATCTGGGAAGCGGTTGAAGCCGAACTCGACCTGGCCATCTGCATCACCGAAGGCATCCCGGTACGCGACATGCTGGCGCTGAAAGACCGCATGGCAAAAGCCGGCAGCAAGACCTTGCTGCTCGGACCGAACTGCCCAGGCCTGATCACGCCAGACGAAATCAAGATCGGCATCATGCCAGGCCATATCCACAAGAAGGGCCGTATCGGCGTGGTTTCGCGCTCCGGCACCCTGACTTATGAAGCAGTCGGCCAATTGACCGCACTGGGCCTGGGCCAATCGTCGGCAGTCGGCATCGGCGGCGATCCGATCAATGGCTTGAAGCACATCGACATCATGAAGATGTTCAACGATGATCCAGAAACCGACGCCGTCATCATGATCGGTGAAATCGGCGGTCCGGACGAAGCCAATGCCGCTTACTGGATCAAGGACAACATGAAGAAGCCGGTGGTCAGCTTCATCGCCGGCGTTACCGCTCCTCCGGGCAAGCGCATGGGCCATGCCGGCGCGCTGATCTCGGGCGGCGCCGATACTGCGCAAGCCAAGCTGGACATCATGGA
>JBNQGE010000013.1:0-96252 GCA_050436805.1 Candidatus Saccharimonadota bacterium | reverse complement strand
TTGGTGACCTCACGGAGAATCGAACTCCGATTGCCGGGATGAAAACCCGGTGTCCTAACCGTTAGACGATGAGGCCAATTTGGAAGGAAAGCTGCCAAAAAGTGTTTACATTTTTTGGAGGTTTCCGAGAAACTAAGGTTCATATGCGAAGCATATGAGGCCGTAAGTGAGCCAGCTAAACGCGCATGCGGGCATGCACTGTCATGAACTAGCTGCCAACGACTGCCTTATTCTATCATAACAGATGGAAAAAGAAAATCCCTTGTCCACCGGCAAGGGATTTAGTTAGAGCGGTCAGTCATGCTCATTACCCTTACAATAGCACTACCGTTGTAGTAATGCCACCGGTTATCCACAGCTTTATAAAATATCGCAGTTAGATTACCATTATTGTAGCACAAAAAGCGTATCAGGTCAACCTTCCACCAGGGGTGGCAGCAGTTATTTAGCAGGCGGGATCAAGTGGGCCTTAACGAACGTAAATCCAAATGTACTGCCCTTGCCTTCTTGACTCTTGAATATTGTTGCGCCGCCTTGCGCCACGATAACCTTCTTGGCCATAAATAAGCCCAGGCCAGTGCCGTCCGGTCGCGCACGCTTGGCATTATCGGCACGGTAAAACTTCGAGAACAGATGGTGCTGCTCACCCCTCGGCACACCGATGCCGTTATCGGTGACCGTTAGCTCAATATTCTGAGGCTTATCAACAAGGCTAATAGTAATACGCCCGCCACTCGGCGTGTAGTAGATGGCGTTGTCGATAAAGTTCATAATCACCTGACGAATCTTGGTTTCGTCCAGCATGAGTGTCGGAAAATGCTCTGGCCTGTGGTACACCAGCTCCAGATTGCGACCCTTGGCGGTTTCGACCAATTGCTTAACTTCTTCTTGGACCATTGTAGCCAGATTGGTTGGCACGGGCTCAATAATAAACTTGCCGGTACGCAGGCGCGATACATTAAGCAAATCAGAAATCAAATACACCATGCGCTGCGCACTAATGAACGATTGATTCAGCAGCTTCTTCTGCAACGGCGTGAGCGACCCGGCATCGCCGTCGAGCACCATACTAACGTAGCCCTTAACGCTTGTAAGCGGCGTGCGTAACTGGTGCGACGCCATACTAATGAAATCGTCTTTGGTTTCATCCAACTTGCGAAGTTTCTGGTTGGCCTGTCTTAAACTACGGGTACGTTGGTCGATAGTCTCCTGCAATGTCGTATTGAACTGCTCAATTTCTTCAAATCGCAATGCGTTCTGGATGGCGATAACCAGTTCGTTAGACACCGTTTCGATAACGCTCACGTCCTGGCTATTATATGAGTTGCCACTCTTTTTACCGCCCAGGATAGCATACCCAAGCATACTCTCCTTAGAACCTCCGCCCAGGTGGGCAATCATTGCAATGTTACCTTCGTTCATCATGTGACGAATCTCGTGATCGTTTGCCGGAAGCAAATCTGCGACGATGACTGGGAGGCCCAGTTTGGCAATAGCATTCTTGTGATGCGCAACTTGCAACCTTTGCATCGCAGAAAACTTGGCATTCATGCCGGCTACCGGCTCACCGCTAGGCCCCTGCTGCGTCAATAACACAACACAGTAATCGGCCTTAAGCGTGTCGGCAATAAGTTTCGTCGTTGTTTGTAGCAATTTTTCCAGATCCAAAGTTGCAACAAGGCATTGGTTAAAGTCGTTAAAGAACTCTTGCACGTCGTATGCATCGCGATAAAAAAACTTGTTCGTAATTCGGTTAAGATTATCCTTGATGTACGGAAAAACAAGAGCTGCTATACCAGTTGTTAGGGCCAGGTAGACCTGCGTCCCACGAGTGAAATGAACATTCAGTACAGCGTCTGCTATACCAAAAATAATAAATCCATACAGAACGGCAACGACAATTAGTGACTCAATGTACGCTAAGGATCGTATGACGATAAATCGGATATCGAGCAATTTGTGCCGTACGATTGTATAGCCCGTCAAAGCGACCGTAAATAGGGCAAAAATAGGGCCGTATCGACTACTCGTCCAATTCTTTACATACAACGGAATGATCAAATTGAAGGCAATAGTGAAAACACCGTACAGAAGAATTCCTGCCAAAACTAAACGGATCTGCGTTTTTTGGATAAGAAGACGCGTTTTGCGATACTGAAGCGTAAAGTTTGTCAGCACTGTAATAAGTATCAGCGCTACAAATGCCAAGAATACTATATAGAGCGGCCCAATATGCAACATTGCGCCTCGGGACCCTTTTACCGAACTACGGACGATAAAAGGCGTCATGGAAAGAATTGCCGTACCGGTCATTAGATACGGTATAAGGCGATTGGTCCATCGCCCACCAACGAGCTTTTCATCAGGAAAATAGCAACTCAATAAAAAGATGGCGTATCCGATGAATACGCCACCCAGAAATGTCAGGCGAGTAAAGAGTAGTGTGAAATTCGCAGGACCATGGTCTGCCAAATAATTAAACGCACCCCACGTAGCAATGGTCAGTGAAAAGAAGGCAAAAATCTTATTGATCAGCGCATTCGGGTTCCGCAGCAAGATAACAATACCAAGCAAGATCGTGGTAGCGACGCAGAGAGTAAGAATGACGAGATCAATATTCATTAGCTATGTGGTTGCCAGCTTCCAGCAATACCTCCACTATAGCGTCTTGGCCCGTACTTTGGAAGTACTCCATGGATTTATTAACGTCAAGCATCGCGACTATAGTGTCCGATCCCATATAATGCACTGCGGGGCCTAATGCCTGAACTGTGCCGCCCAAGAATGCCTCAAATCCTTGATAGTAATCTGCATCAAAACTGGCCATCACATTCGGCGTGTTGCGTGCCAATGCGAGCGAGTAAATAGCGCCATATATAAAAGTGGCGTAATCAGTTGCGGCACCGTCTCTTGAGCGATAGCCGCGCCTAAGAGCAATGGTACCAACCTCGATCGTCTCTGATGGGATGCAATTGTCTAGGATCTCTCGTCCCTTTGGGTCAATCGCCAGCTTGCCAACCGCCGCATCGTTCAACGTCTTGAATCCTGTTCCCAGTGCATAGCTGATGATGCGCGTGGCGCCTATAACCTCACCACCTTCAACGAGAGCCACCAACTCGGATTTTTTCTCATATGCAGCGTATTCCGCTACCAGTTCATCCTCATTTCGGACATATTCGCTCTCTACAAATACCTCAGCCTCAATCTTTTCGGCTTCTTTCCAATAATAGCCTTCCGGATCATGACACACCATTAATACAGGACCGTGCATCACGTCCATTTCTGGAGTAACCATAGGTAATTGCTCCGCCGCACTCATTATTTTTCTCCCTCGTGATTTACGTAATATGTTTTGGGAATTTCGAAACCATTAAAATTCGAACCATACACTAATGAATAGGCTCCGACAGCGCCGATGTATAACTTGTCGCCAACATTGATATCGGACGGTAATTCGTAGTCCATGCCAATCGTGTCGTATGCGTCGCAACTGGGGCCCGTCAGGACAAAACTCTTGCGATAGCCCTTGGGTGATTTATCGGTAAAAATTGGGTATTTCCAGTCGCTCATTTCCAAGGGCTCCATAAGCCCCTGGAATACGCCCATATCGAGGTACAGCCAGTCGGTACCACCACGGTGCTCACGGCCAATAACACTCGTCACCAACACGCTCGCATTCGCCGATACATAGCGGCCTGGTTCGGCAAAAATTCGCATGCCCTCTGGCATATACGCATCGATTGACTCATTAATAGCTTTAGCGGCCTCTTCGATTCCAGGTGCCAGTTCTTCGTAGCCAGCTGGGAATCCACCGCCCATGTCGATGAATTCAATGTCTATACCAATCTTACTGAGCTCGTCGATAAGCTTTTTACAGGTCTGAAAAGCGACCTTCCATACTTGCGTGTTTTCAGATTGAGAACCAACATGAAACGCCAAGCCCTTTACGTTCAAGCCTGCTTCCTTGGCAGTGGCAGCATAGGCAGCAACGTGCAGTGGGTCAAGGCCAAACTTGCCCGAAAGTGGAAATTTACTTCCGTAGTCAGGCACTCGGATACGGACATACACCGTCGATCCCGGCGCATACTGAGCCAGCTTCTCGATCTCAGTCAAACTATCGAGCGCGTAGTAACGCACGCCCTGCTTGTAAGTTTCATCGATGTGCTGAGGAATTTTAACAGGGTTACTGTATACAATGCGGTCGGAATCAATACCCAAGTCGTGAAGCTTTTTGAATTCACCTAATGATGCGATGTCGTACCCATCGATGATGTCATTCAGTATGGATATGACTTTGGGGTCATCGTTACTCTTCATAGCGTAGTAAACGCCGATGCGTGGCATTAACTGCTTAAACAGCTCAGCTTTCTGGCGAATAATATCCAAATCCGTCAGCATATAGGGGGTGTTTAACACGCCGCTGGCAACTGTTTGTGCCAACCAATTTTTCTTCTCAATCTCTCTCATAATTTCTCTAGTTCGTGCCCACCGGTAAGGGGTATCGCAATGTTACATTTTTACGCAAATAAGTAATAACAGAATAAATTTCCGGCTCTATATGTTCTGTCCTATGGGTTGTCGTCTGCAATGTTCTCTCACTTTCTGCAAACAAAAAACGACACCAGCGGTTTTGCCGCCTAGTGTCGTTTGTGCTACTAATCTGCGATCCATCTTGCGATGAGATACTGAACGTATAATACTACTAAACGTCAAAATTGTCAATGAATTTATTTGTACATTACCCGTCTGGTGATATACACCTACTATGTGTATGACATAAAGTGCGTAGTTTTTCAAGTATTAGACGCCATAACGGCTATATATGACCCGAAAGCTATCGTTGTATTTATTATCACAATGCGTCAGGTTTAGCTGGTGTTTCGCGGTCGCACATCACAAAATCTGGTTGTAAAAATAGCAATGCCTCTCTCTGATGAGCTCCAGATACGGCCACGTTGCTTTTGACACGCTTACGCGCAAGGTGTATCTTGCTATGCACTAGCGCAATATGCTACTACTACAGATAGTATTTAAACAATTTAATAGGAACATAATGGCACCCACCAGTTTAAAGGCAGCAGTCATCGAAGACGACCAAGACTTGCAGTATATCTACAAGCTAAAGCTGGAGCGTGAAGGTTTTATCGTAAAGACAGCATCAAACGGAGTCGAAGGGCTCGAAATTGCTGAGCATTTTCAACCGCATATTATCCTATTAGATCTTATGATGCCCGTCATGAACGGAACAGAGATGCTCGCGCGACTTCGAGCAGAAACATGGGGAAGTGACGCCCGTGTCATCGTGTTAACCAATATTAGCAAGGATGAAGCGCCGCAAGCGCTTCGTTTTTTACACGTCGATCGTTATATCGTCAAGGCGCATCACACACCAGCGCAAGTCATCGACATTGTACGCGAGGTACTTGGCAAAGCGGTAACATGATGGTGTAAAACTGCAAAAGTGATACACTAAAAAGTAAGAAAAGAGGGCATAATGATAAAAATAGCAATCATCGAAGACGACCAAGCGATCTCTCAGATGTATCGCATTAAATTCGAAGCAGAAGGCTACGATGTGGAAACGGCAGAAAACGGCAAACTCGGCTTTGAGCTTACCGAAACAATGCGCCCTGATATCATTTTGCTCGATCTCATGATGCCCGTCATGACCGGTGAAGAAATGCTTGCCAAGCTACGCAAAACCAGTTGGGGTAAGGATCTCAAAGTTATCATTCTGACTAACCGCGGTGAGCAAGAAATTCCGCCAGAAGTTAAAGAACTTGGCGTGACAGCCTTGATTCTTAAGGCTGATATGACACCCCGTCAGGTAGCTGAACTCGTAAAAAATAAGCTGAGCAAATAAGGAGACAACTTGTGCATGTTGCGATTGTAGGATTTGGGCTCGAGGGCCAATCAGCTGTTCGATATTGGCAAGACATGGGCGCCGAAGTAACCATTTGCGACCTTGACGCTACCAAGCAATTGCCAAAAGACGTCAGCAGCCAGCTCGGACCTGACTATTTGCATGGGCTCGATCGGTTCGACGTCGTTATGCGCTCTGCTGGCATCAACCCTAGCATTATTTTGGCAGAAAATCCTGGCTTGGAAACCAAAATCACCACAGTAATTGACGAGTTTTTACGCGTCTGCCCCACGCGCAATGTTATTGGCATCACCGGGACCAAAGGCAAAGGTACAACCTCGACCTTAACGACAAAAATGCTTGAGGCCGCAGGCCTGCAAGTTTACTTAGGCGGTAATATTGGCGTTTCGCCGTTCGATTTCTTGCACCAAATAACGCCAGACTCGTGGGTTGTTTTGGAACTATCAAGCTTCCAACTTATGGATATCAAACGGAGCCCGCATATTGCGATGTGTTTGATGATCGTTCCCGATCACCTCAATTGGCACGAGGATATGGAAGATTACGCCGAGGCCAAGGCTCAGCTATTCGCGCATCAAACCCCGCAGGATATTGCCATCTACTTTGCTGATAATAGTTTGTCCCACCAGATCGCCAGCCACAGCCCCGGCAAGAAACTGACGTATTATGCAAGCCCAGGCGCCTACGTTAATGGCACCAAAATTGTAATCGATAACCATGAAATTTGCGATGTTAGCGAGCTAAAACTGCTCGGGCGTCACAACTGGCAAAATGCCTGTGCTGCAGCAACCGCCGTCTGGCAAGTTACGCAAACGCCCAATGCTATTCGCACGGTTTTGACGACATTTACCGGCTTGCCGCATCGACTAGAATTTGTACGCGACCTTGACGGCGTCGGATATTATGACGACTCTTTTGCCACTGTGCCCGAAACTGCGGTCGTTGCAATGGAAGCATTCAAACAACCTAAAATCATGATTTTGGGCGGCGGAGATAAGGGCGTACCATTTGACAATCTTGCCAAAGCGGTCGTCGAGAATAACGTCAAGCACGTGATTGCTATCGGCACGACCGGGCCAACTATTACCCAAGAACTACAGGCCGCCGGGTACACAGCCGTCACTAGTGGCGGCACAACCATGCAAGAAATTATAGATGCGGCTCGCGCCGTAGCGCACTCCGGCGATGTTATAGTGCTATCGCCAGGCTGTTCGAGTTTTGGATTGTTCAGCGACTACAAAGATCGCGGCAACCAATTCAAGGCGGTCGTCCAAAGTTTGCAGTAGGAACCTGATATTATAATTGTATGAATCAACTCATGCCCGATGCAACTCCCGCCAGTCCAGCAATGTCTACCACCCGGCTCGAATCCTTTAGTGACGGTGTTTTGGCAGTTATTATCACCATTATGGCGCTCGAGCTTAAGGCGCCCCATGGCACACATTTGGCCGATTTACGCGCACTCGCCCCTGTTTTTGCGGCATACGCCATAAGTTTTAGCGTCATTGGAACCTATTGGAACAACCACCACCACATGGTTCGAGCTATGCGGAACATAACACCCGGCATCATGTGGGCTAACCTCCACTTGCTGTTTTGGCTGTCGCTTATTCCCTTTATGACGAGCTGGCTCGGCCAACATTACATCACCGTGCTGCCAACGATTTGCTATGCGATTCTCCTGCTGATTTGCGGCTTTGCCTATCAAATTTTGCAGATGCAAGTGCTGCGCTCGAACAAAGATCACCACCTCCACAGAAGGTTTGGGCGCGATTACAAAGGCAAGCTTTCACTCGCCTGCTACCTGCTTGCCATTCCGCTAGCATTTGTAAGTCATTGGCTAGCCGACGGGCTGTTTTTTGTCGTATCGATTGCTTGGTTTATCCCTGATCAGCGCCTCAGCCCTGACACCCCAGTAGAACCCAGCCGCTAAGCAAGCGTTGCTAAAACTCGCTGCAATTGAGCAAGAACCGCCGCTTCGGGGTAAATAACTTCGGCGCGGCCAGCAACCATGTCCCGAATTTTTTCTGCAATCCAGTGGTAGTGCGTGCACCCCAAAACAATAACGTCAGCGCCAGCGTCACACACATCCTGCATTTGCTTCGCGATTAGCGTCTCGTTGAGCTTGTTGTGTTCGATCATGTAGGCCCACTGACTACAATCCGGCTCAATGAAGGTTTTGTCACTCGCGTAGGTGTCCTTAAGCCACTGGTACCGACTGCTCGCTAGCGTAACCGGCGTCGCACAAACAGCGATTATTCCCGTTTTGGTAGCTGCGGCTGCCGGCTTAACCATTGGCTCGATACCAATGAGTGGCACGGGGATAGTCTGGCGCAGCTGCGCAATAAGCGTTGTGGTAACAGAGTTACAGGCAATGACAATTACTTCACACCCATCGCGTACTAATTTTTCGAAAATGGGCGTCACCAGCGCAAGCAGCATATCAGGCGTTTTGTCGCCGTATGGCACATTTTTGCGATCGTTGACATACATAATATCAAGATTGGGTATGGTTTTTCGGATAGCCCCAACAACGGATAGGCCGCCGATACCGGAATCAAACACACCAATTCTAGGCATCAGTCGAAGAGTTAGCCATACCTTCGGAAACCTGAGCTTCAGCAACACGACGTGCGGCGCGAATAACATTATCGAATAGTGCACAAACCGTTAGCGGACCGACGCCACCCTTCGTGGGTGTGATGCTCAAATCATCACGCTCGTACACTTCTGGGGCGACATCACCCACCGTCTTGCCTTCTTCACCAGCTACACCAGCGTCGACCACGACAGCACCTTGCTTAATCATATTTGAGTACAGGATTGCTGGGCTGCCAGTTGCGGTAATAATAATGTCGGCTTGCTCTGTTTCGGCCTTGAGGTCCTTGGTTGCCCGATCGGCGACCGACACGTCCACACCCGACGCCAAAAGCATGCGTTCCAAGGGTGCACCAACAAGCTTGCCACGACCAATCAGCAGGACTTTTTTGCCCGCAAAATTAACGTTGTATCCCGCAAGTAACCACAGAATTGCCATGGGCGTTGCCGGATCGAATGCCGGATTTGCACCCAAACCATCAACATCTTTTTCGGGTGCAACAAGCTGCACAATGTCCTCAGTTTCTTCAGGGCGCTCCAGTGGCAACTGCACAATAATGCCGTGCACCGATGGGTCTTCGTTAAGTTGCTTGATGGTAGCTGCCGCATCATCTTGTTTGATACGATGTACGTCAACATCCACCAAAATATCGACACCATACCGCTGTTTCATGCGCATATACACGTTAATAACAGGATGCTCGATAGTCACCACAATGGCCAACTTTGGTTGCACGCCACTAGCCTGACGCAACGCCCGGACCTGGTAGGCTTGGCGTTCTTGAATATAACCGGCGAGTTCTCCGCCATTGAGCATTTTCATGAGACGTAGTATACCACTATCCACCTCTTATAGAAAGACCTAGAACATTGACTTAGAGCAGTTTTTATGCTATAGTTTGCGCGTCAACATCCGTTGATGCACCATCTCACATCTGCAAGCAATCCGGAAGGAAGTGCCCGCATGACCAACATCGTCAGCACCTTCAACGGTGGCCCCGTCGAGACCACGCACCGCACGCTGTACACCAAGTCGGTCAGCCGCACCCCCGACGCCAGGTACTTCTTCCTCAACAACCAGTACGACACCGACGGTGGCACCGTCGCCCACGCCGATGCGTACCGCATGCCGGTCCGCACCCCCGACGACAAGGTGCCGCACTTCAGCGACATCGAGCTGCCCTACTTCGCGCCGGAGATCGACGACCCGATCGTCTGCCTCAGGCAGCCGACCTACGGCGACCGTAGCCGCGCGCACTTCTGGGCACCCTCCTGGCTGTGGTACCTGGCCTGCCAGAACTTCATCGTGCTCAAGCATACCCCCGACGGCCGCAGCATCATGTGCGACAAGTTCGCCGGTGTCTGGGACCTGAGCGTCCGCTACGCCACCAGCCTCTGGGACGGCGGCGTCATCTGCACGGTCGGCGGCACCACCTACACCATCATGGAGGTGATCCGCGACTTGCACGACAAGGAGTTCTACGTGACCGTCACGGACGACCCGCGCCTCGAGCGTAATGAGCTGCCGATGCAGTACCGCGACCTGGGCATTCTGCCCGCGTAGTACGCACCACCGGCCCCAAGGCCATCCCTCCCAAAAAACGTGCAGATGAACTGAGGTGAGTGCTTCGGCCGGACGGGTTTACGTAGCTACGATTAATTTCGTAATTACCAAAAACTCGTCCGGCCTACACACACTTTGCAACACAAAAAATACTAGTCAAAAGTCGTTCAATCTGTTACAATACATTCCGTTGCATCGCAATACATACGCGATGGGCCACTAGCTCAGCTGGTTAGAGCGTCTGCCTCTTAAGCAGAATGTCCTGGGTTCGAGTCCCAGGTGGCCCTCCAAAAGAAATACCCCTCCTCGCCGAGGGGTATTTCTTTTGGGTGAAGAGTGGGCAAAAGCTCCAGTGAAGCTTTTGCTGCAATATATTGTCACCGGAATTTCTGGTTCAGGTAAAACAACTGCTGCTCGTAATGTAATAAAGGGCGGGTCATTATCAACGCCGATGAATCGGTGGAAAGTGTAGTCAATCAGATCATGAGAGCTTCTGTATAGTCACCACGCAGTAGGTTCAGTGTGATTATCATCACTGCGCGCCAGTATTATGCGGACTAGAATTCGGCGTGGAGGGCAAGCATATGAGTAAGATAGACTACAAAAAAGAGTTGGAGCAGTTTTATGCCGCAAAAGTCGACAATCCTGTTATTGTGCGAGTTCCGAAAATGAACTTTATTATGATAGATGGCAAGGGCGATCCTATGACCGATCAGGAATATATAGATGCCGTTCAGACGCTCTACCCCGTTGCCTATATGATAAAATTCGGCTGCAGACTAAATACGGTAAAGATTTTAGCGTCATGCCGCTCGAAGGATTATGGTGGGCCGAAGACATGACGAGCTTTAGTACAGATAATAAGGATGACTGGCTGTGGACGGCCATGATTATGCAGCCCGACGTGGTTACAAAAGAGATTTACGACGAAGCCGTTGAGCAAGTTCGGGCAAAGAAAAGCCCACCCTCCATCGACAAAATACGGTTTGAAACATACGACGAAGGGTGGGCCGCACAAGTACTGCACGTTGGCCCCTATGCGACTGAGGGGCCAACAATCCGACAGTTGCATGACTTCTTGGAGCACCAGGGCAGCATGCTTACCGACACTACCAAGCATCACCATGAAATATATCTGAGCGATCCCCGCCGTACCGTTCCCCAAAAGCTGAAAACAATTATTCGACAGCCACTTTAGACCTTTTCTCTTACGCTTGCCGTCCTGCGTACCGAGCGGTAAACTATGGGTGCAGAAACTTTCGAAACGCTATACTCTCAAAAAGACGCCATCGTTGAAGTCGCTACCGAGTTGATTGGTAGCGTATCTATTAGGTACGTCGCGGGCCATCCCGAATTAGGCCAATCGCTAGAAACAGGCTTCGACTGTTCGGGATTTGTCAGATTTGTGCTGTTGCAGACAGGTTTGCATGTGCCCGATTACATCGGCATGGATACCGTCCAGCGACCAGTTCGTCATACGAATGAATTTTGGGATCACTACGGAGTAACTGTTGGAACAGAGCCTGAGCCTGGTGACCTTATTTTCTTTACGCGCACTGGCTTGTTCCCTACGCATATGGGCATCGTTCGGGATAGCGAAAGTTACATCCACGCGCCTGGCCGGGATGCGACCAAGGTTGTGAGAGCCAGCATAACAGCTAAAATGGTAGATACCACAAATGTCCAAGGGCGCATACTCTACCCCGCCAACCCTATAGGCTACAAAGCCCCCACGCAAGCGCACGCCACGCCGACATACCGCCAGCACCAACAGCTCCTGGAGGCGGCGCCGGTCCATCGTGGAGATCCCGCTCTACACTCAGGCGATGTACGACGCTCGGGAGATCGCCATGGAGCGTATGCAGGCAGAGGCCGAGAAGCTTGAGGCCAATCTGGTCCTCGAGTTCGAGCTCACCCAGAAGGCCTACAACTGGGACACGCCACCGAGTTTCTTTCGTCCCCACGTTTGGCACCACCCATCTTCACATCGATTACGCATAAACTCCTCTATTTGAGGAGCTTATTTGCTATTATGAACTTATGGCTATAGTGCATAAACAACCTTATTGGATATATAGCATGGGCATATTTGTGGTCTGGGGCATTGTCTTTTTGGTGCATTGGCTCGCAGGCAGCCCGCCCCACCCAAAGACGCTGCTACTCATATTCTCGGGTTACGTCATCGGTTGGCTTGGGGCCACTATCGCCCGCAGCGTGTACAAATAACCTTACACAGCTTTATGCTTTTAAAGCACACCACAACTTGGTACGATTGAAGTATGCAACACCATGGCAACGCGCCTGTTATCGTTCTGCTTATACCACTTATTGTGATTGCAGCGATTGTGCTGTTTTTCTACCGTGCAAAGCGCAGAATGGGAGTCGGACTGGGTGAAAATACCATCGTTCGGTGCCGCGATGGCCATCTGTTTACGACTATTTGGATTCCTTTTGTATCATTTAAGGCCGTCCGTTTCGGGATGATGCGCTTCCAGCGCTGCCCCGTTGGTAATCATCTAACTTTTGTTGTGCCGGTTGACGTATCAACGCTCACGCCTGCTGAAAGAGATTTTGCTTACAGCCACCACGACACCAATCTTCCCTAGCACATTGTTTTTTGTGAAAAAATGTGGTAAAATATACTATTATGACATCTGCTCACAACGAAGAATTTTTTGACCCTTTACGAATACCAAGCGCTGAATACGAATCCAACGAACCGCTGTTCGAATCAGAAGTCGCGCTCACAACCCCGGACAACGAGGTAGAAGCCCCAGAACGACTCCCTTTCCGCGAGCGTGTTAGCGACGTTTTCCGCAATGCACGCGAAGACTTTCGAGACAGTCCACACAAACTGCGCCACGTTGCTGTTGGTGCTGGCATGGTAGCCATGCAGGCCCTGGACAGAGCTCGAACCTCAGTCGTCTTTGTACCAACCATCGCAGTCGATGTCCTGCAGCACACTCACAGCCCACTCGAAGCTGCAATTGCTGCGGGCGGCGCCTTTGGCCTATGGTCAGCTGGAATTGGCAGCACTACCGTCGAAGGACTTACCCAATACCCCAAGGCCGTTACCTCGTTCAATAAAGACTTCCCGGGCGTTGTCGGATTCTTTGAAGGCGTCTTGCCGGGCGTTGAAGCACCTAAAGACCAAGAGCAGATATCGCGTATTCGCCGCATCGGCAATCGCGCTCTGACCGGCCTCAAACGAGGTGGCACTGTTGCGGGCATCGGTACCGCTCCATACGCCAGTACAGCAGTTGCCATGGGGCAACCCCGAGCTGAGGCACACAAGATAAATCTCAACGCCAGTGCCGATGGCGCTACAATTATTGGTGCGTTTGTGTTTGGCGTTGGCGAAACCATCGTACAAATTGCTAACGACCACCCACTACTTGCAGAACGTATTCAAAATGATGCAGGCAATATCAAACTTTGGTACGGCGTCGCTGGTGCCATGATGGCTCAACAATACATCTCCAAGAAGTACGCAAACTGGAAGGAAAAGCGGGCGGGCTAGGGCTACATTCCCATTGATGACATTGTTGAAGAACTGCCGCTACAGGTAATCTTCTGCTCTTGGGCATATGGAATCATCGACAGGACCACGTGGTAGTGTGGTTCGGTAAAGCCAGCGTGACCGGCTGCCTCGTACATGACATCGATGTGATCATACTTTTGGTTCATCAGTGCTAAATCAAGCGTCTTTGAACTAGCAATTTTACTCTGGCCGAGCATAAATTCGATACCCGTGACCTTGTTGTTCCAGACATTATAAATCGGACCCTGTGGAATATTGCTCGGTAAGACGTACTGCGTTCCTTCGCCCTCGGCACATTGTGCAACCATGGTGGCATGTTCTGGAACTTTGAGTTCGGCGGCAGTCATCGAGACAGTCTGAGCCGTTTTGCCGCTCTTGTATCCACGACTATTGCCGACATGATACGCACCATACACCAAGCCAGCGGCAATAATAAGACCACCAATAACGACCGTTGGCCATAACCACATGGGACGTTTGCTCGAAATAGGTGCATCGGGCGAGGCGTGTGCAGCCAACAACAGTTCGTCATCCAATGGCTTCTGGATTTCTGGCTGAGACGGTATTGTCGGTGGCACGGCTGGTGATTCCGGTGCAGTTGGCTCCGTAGGCGCTACGGGCGACGATTGCTCAGCGGGATTTTCGTCGGGCGGCACCACAACAGGGTCGGGTGCTAGCGACGGCGTGTCACTTGCCTCTTCGGGGTTTTCTTCCGAAGGCTTTAGGGCATCATTTTGTTTAAGAGGATCTTCATTCATAGTGATTCCTTATATACTGCCTTAACCGTAACCGTGATGGGGGCGGCTGTCAATATGTTGTTTACTTCAAGGGCACAGTTGCCTATAGTTGAGCTATAATGTTTACGCTTATAAAACATACTGGCAACAGGCTGGGTATTCGCACCAAAATCTTGTTGCTCATAATGGCAGCGACCATTCTACCGCTCCTGTCACTAAACATATTCTGGACAAACTCCCAACGCCAATCGCTTGTTAGTGGTGTACGATCTAGTCAGGCATTAGTCACAGAGAATAATGCCGCAGAGGTTAACAACTTTATTACTCAAAAAGTTCGCACGCTGATCATTCATTCGCAGAGCCCAAGTCTGCAGCAATTCAATCTCCCGAAGGCATCGCTGGAAATGGGCACGCTACTTTACCAAGACAAAGACATCTCGCGGGCAGCGCTCGTTAATCAAAGTGGCCAAGAGGTCGTGGCACTTACTAGTGACCTCAAGAATTCTCCGTTACATGACGTCAAAAGTGGCGATCCATTTAAAGTAGTTACCTATTATGCCGGCAACGATTACATTAGTCCCGTTAGCACTGACGTGAACGGTCACCCAAGTATTACTATTGCTGTACCGCTCGTAACGTTTACGACACCCCAGGAGCTTGGAACGCTCTCGACGGCCGAGCCGGGTCTAGTGCGCAACCCCCAAGATATTAAGGGCGCGCTTATTGTGCAGGTTAGCCTGGAAAATCTGTGGAATTCAGTGCTTTCGAGCACTAATAGCAAGGACGGCTACGCCTATGTGATTGACGATAAGGGCACCGTCATCGCACACCCTGACAGCAGTTTCATTAACAGCCATAAAGACCTCTCCGCCACGCCAATCGTCGCCCTATTTAAACAAAGTCTTGGCAACACCAGCACTACACCGCAAAGTCTGCGGGCGCTATCCGAAAAAGGCGTACAAGTTATGGCGACCTATCAGAAAATATCGGTAACCGATTGGGGTGTTGTGTACGAACAACCGATTGCCAGTATCTATAAAAGTGCCAACCGTGTCTTATATTTTGGGATCGCGCTGTCGGCTGGCGCCAGTATTCTTATGGCCTTGCTAAGTTTGTGGCTGAGCCGGTTCATCACCAAACCAATTCTGCAAATTGCGCAAGCGGCCGAACGCATTGGTAAGGGGGACTTTACCGAACAGGTTGTTTTGAACCGCAGCGACGAAATTGGCGCGCTGGGTCAAAGTGTCAATACCATGGGCGCTAACCTGCAGGCTTTTATTAGCCGTATCGAAAGTCAGCGTAAGCAGCTCGAAGTCATTCTTAACAGTACGACTGACAGTATCCTGGCTATAGACCAGACGGGCATTATCACGATTGCCAACAACGCCACGACAGATTTTACCGGACGCAACAACTCACCAATTGGCGAGAACATCAACGCGCTATTTTCGTGGACACAAAATCAACGTCCTTATAAGGTCGACTACGCGCAACCCGGCACGACTACACATTACGACCTTCAATACACATCGCCAAGCGGTATGGTACATTTTGTTAATCTCATTGTCGTGCAAGCTGCTGGCCAAACTATTATTACCATTCATGACGAGACTAAAAGTCGCGACCTTGACGACATGAAGCTCGACTTCGTATCAATGGCCGCACATGAATTGCGCACCCCACTCTCCACCATTCGTGGTTACCTCGAACTTATTTCGTATCAACGCGATCAAGATCCCGAAAAGATCCAACATTACATCAAACAGGCCCGACGCAGTGCCGAAGAATTAGCGTCGCTAATCAGTAACCTGTTGGACGTATCCCGCATTGAACGTGGCACCTTGGTGTTGACTATGCACAAACTTGACCTGGCAGAAAGCCTCAAGCAATCAGTTCAGAATCTTCATTTTAACGCCGAAACTAAGCACACGAGCATAGCATACACCGGGCCAGACCAAGGCCAATTCGTTATTGCCGATGGCGTAGCTCTGCGTGAAGTGATCGACAATCTTATAGACAATGCCATTAAATACACGCCAGAAAATGGCGCCGTACGCGTTGATCTGCAAGAATCCAACGATAGCTACATCGTCAAAGTCACCGACAACGGCATTGGTATACCCGCCAACGCACTGCCCTATTTATTCAGCAAGTTCTACCGTGTGCACGGTGGCCTGGAAAGTGGCAGCACCGGTACGGGACTGGGATTATTTATATCAAAATCAATAATAGAGCGACATGGCGGCACAATTACCGTAGAATCAAAGCACGGAGAAGGTTCAACCTTCATCGTTACCATTCCCAAATTTTCCGAGCAGAAGTTTACCGAATTACGAGAATCAAAAGGAGCAGAAAATGTCAGCAGAAAGCGCGGCTGGACTACAAAAAATATTGCTCGTTGAGGATGACCAGCTCATTCGCGAGATGTATCAACTCTTTTTGAAAGACAAGGGTTATATTGTTGGCACCGCAGGTGATGGCGAAGAAGCCCTGCAGGTGGTGCGCTCGTTCCGCCCAGAGCTTATCTTCCTTGATATTATGATGCCCAAACTCAACGGACTGGAAGTGCTCAAAATATTGCGCAGTGACCCAAGCTATGGCTGCACGACGTGCAAGATTGTACTTCTAACAAACTTAGGCGACGACACGATCGCCGAACATGTAAAAGGTCAGATTGACGGGTACGCCATTAAGGCTGAGATTACACTGTCGGACCTCGTGGATATTATTACGTCGCTCCAATAAACCATGCTGCATGGGATTATTTTGGTACCACATTCGTGGTATTTTTTGCTATGATTAAGGCATGAAAAAGCATAAGCCCTCACGCTCCGTCTGGTCTGTCATGACAATAATCTACCGGCTGCTGATGGCCGCTGGCATCTTTGTAGCAATCATCTACCAACTTGCTACCCTGCACGGCTCGGGTGCGTTAAGGCCCGGCAACTTCTTTAGCTTTTTTACAATCCAGAGTAATATCATCGGGTTTGTCGCGCTCGCTTGGGCGGCGTTGGCCACCAGGCAGACCAAACGGTTGGTGATGTTCCGTGGTGGCGCAACACTCTACTTGGCAATCACGGGTATCGTATACGGTACATTGCTCGCTCATTTACCCGGAGCCGCCACTGATACGAGCGGCGTCTGGGTAAATAACATTGTGCATCGGATTGCACCCGTCGTCATTGTTGTTGACTGGTTTTTGAACCCGCCAATGATCGCCCTAGCATTTCGTCAGGCGCTCGTCTGGTTGGCGTATCCGATCCTGTGGCTAGTCTACACCCTGATTCGGGGCAATGCTATCGATTGGTGGCCCTATCCGTTTCTTAATCCACACAAGCCAGGCGGCTGGGAACGCGTAACGCTCTACTGTATCGGAATCAGCATCGTATTTATCGGTGCCACATGGCTGCTGACATGGCTCACCAATATTTCGAGCAAACGCGTTCGCGCCTAAGCTTGGTGCTGGTGCATAAACGCAACGTCCTGGCGAATAACCTCATCCCAGGTTTCAATTGTTCCACGCTCGAGTTTATCAACCAGCTGTGCGTTATATTCTGACACCTGCGGACGGTGTGTCGCCAGCACCGATACGGCCTCAGCCAGAGGGTATTGGAAGTTGTCGATCAAAGCTTGTTGATTACGCTGGAAGCCAAGTAAATCACCCATAGGCAATTCACCCTCGGGAACCATTCCCTTGATTTCACGGAACAACAGATGGCCCAAGTATGGGCCCTGTGGCTGGTGCAGTTCGCCCAAATCGCCGCAAGCCACGCTCTTGGCAACAAGTTCAGTTCGTCGATCTGGGTATTCCATTTCGGTCGCCTTTTGCCCAACCAATTTACCATCAGCAAACAGCGGTTCAGTACCCAAGATAGCCAAGCTACCCATTAGCTGCAATTCAGCAGGAAAAACCTCGCGTTCTTGCATTGCAGCCGTCAGCCACTCGGCACTGGCGCCTTCATCGAGACCACGACCACGCAGCTGCACGATGTCATGAGCACGGCCGGCGTGTTTGGCAACTGCCTGCGCAACACGATCTAGCCCGACCGCCTGTGCCATCAAAAATGCGCCGTCGCCCACCGCCCGACCATGATGACCATTGTGATAACTAAGCTCTTGGCTGCCTGGCGTCCATAATGGGTAGCCCGAGCCATGTGTTGCATCTACTTGCTCAAGCGCAGCACAACCGATTACCTCAGCCGCATCGATAATTGCCTGCTCGCGGGCTTCTGAAAATTGACATGACGAAATAGACTCACTCATTGGTAAGCTCCTTGTTTGATAGCTGTTATTGCCGCGCCAAATGCGACGTTATCCACAGGTTATCACTGGGCCAAACTTTCGTATATTTGTTGCGCAAAAAGTGCACAACTGGTACAACTAGCGCATGGCTTTTGACACACAGGCAATTCGCGCCTACTTTTTCAAATTAGGGCTCGAGCCAGAGATTGCCGATATCTATTTGGCGCTGCACGCCTTCGGTCCGCAGACTATTTCGGCCTTGGCCCGCAACTCTGCCGTAGAGCGCACGCGCATTTATAGGTTGGAGCAATCACTGCTGAGTAGCGGCCTGATCGAGATCGAAAAAGAATACAAGCGCAGCATTTTTAAAGCAGCGCCAATAACTAACCTGCAAATTCTGATCAGCAAAAAAGAGCAGGAAGTGCGGGACTTACAAACCGAACTCCAAGACTTACACCGCGAGCTAAACCACAACGCGCTCGTCTCGCCCACCACGCGCGTGCAGTTCTACCAGGGAACTGAAGGTCTTAAGCAAATGTTCTGGAACCAAACCAAAAGCAAAAATAAGCAAGATAATCTGTCAATTTTGTACGAAAATATGCAAATCCGCACCAAAAGCGCTTTCTTTGAGCGCTGGGTTGCTGCCTGCAACGAAAAGGGGCTGACGTTTCGCGGCATTATTAGTGACAATTTCATCAAAACGCAGCAGGAGTGGTATGGCACCTATTCTAACGAACGGCTAGAGTCATGGGATTCACGCTTCGTGCCAGATAGCGTCTTCCCGATCACCCATTCTATGATTGTGTACGATAACGTGCTCGCTTATTACAACTGGAAGGATGGCGAAATATTTGGCATCGAAATTCACAACCAAGAAATTGCCAATGCCCAGCGTCTATTTTTTGAAATGCTCTGGAGCCAAGCTCAACCCGTTGACGATTTGCTTGGACCCAAGAAAATGACCGAAAATTCTGTGAAATAGCTTATACTAGAATCATGGATATTCTTAAAAACATAAATCTGGGTGTCGCCTTTTTGAGCGAACTCTTCATGCTCACAGCATTAGTGTGGGGCGGTTTTTCGCTACACGTGTCGACTCTTTTCAAAATACTTGTTGGTGTTGTAGCGCCAATCGTAATCATCGTGTTGTGGTCTATGTTTTTTGCACCCCAAGCAAGTGTTCACCGCATGCCGACGCCATGGCTACAACTCGCGCAAATCACACTGTTTGGTACGGCAGCCTACGTTTTGAGCCGCGGTGGCCACGCAAAAGTGGCTGTAATCTACATCGCAATCGCATTTGTTAGTCTTATACTTGGCATAATCTGGAAGCAATAGTCGGTCTGCATGCTGACATTTGATACACTACAATCATGACGTTTACGCTTTCGGTGAGCGCTGCGCTCGGCTGCATGCTCTGCAACGGTGCTGCCGCAGTACTACAAAAAGTCAGTGCCGACCAACAAAAGCCGACACACGGTCTTAAGTTCGGTTTATTATGGCGACTGATGCAAGATGTTCCTTACGCGAGTGGCATTATTCTTGATGCCGTTGGCTGGGGGCTGACCTTCGTCGCTGTACAATATCTGCCGCTCTATTTTGTGGAATCAATCGTCGCCGCAAGTATCGGCATTACGGCACTATTGGAGCGCTTTTTCTTGCACAAAGCCCTATCCCGAAAGGCGTACATGGCAATTATGATTGTCTTTGCGGGCTTGGTCTGTTTGTCGGTAGCCGCTTCCACCGGCAAGGCGCACGCCATCAGTCATACAGTCTCGTGGGCATTAGTCCTAGCCGTCATACCATTGGCTGGATTGGCTGCAATTGCTACTCGCCTGCGACATGCCTGGGCGTCATTTAGTATCGCTGTGTTGAGCGGCATCGCCTTTGGGCAAACCTCGGTATTGAGCCGCACTTTCAGACTTGACGGCCCGCTCTGGCACATACTTCTCAATCCATTCACCTATGGCTTGGCTGTGTTCGGAATTTTGGGAGTTTTGTTGTTTTCGATTGCACTTCAACGCATGCGGGCAACGGTTACAACCGCGACCATGACGGTTTCACAGACGGTTGTGCCAACAATTATTGGCCTGACATTGTTTGGTGACGAAGCTCGTAATGGCCTTGGCTGGTTATTGTTGGTTGGGCTCATCATTTCACTCGTGGGTGTGGTGATGTTGTGTATGCACAGCCGCGTCAAAATGTAAATCTTAAGTTATTCTGAACAAATCCCAAAATCTATCGCTACCCGGTTGCGGTGATAATCAGTCTGGCATATAGTTAAGATAGATTAACTATTTATAAGGACACTCATGCTTGGAAAATTCGGGGATTTTATTACAAAATGGCGTTGGATCGTCATTGCCGTGTGGATTGTGGCCGCTGGCGTTATCATCAACTTCTCACCAAAGCTGAGTGATGTAAGCTCGACCGATCAGAGTAGCTTTTTGCCCTCACACTATCAGTCAATTCAGGCTCAAAATATTCAGCAAAAATATTTCAATACCAGCAGTGGTGCAAGCGCAATTATTGTCTTCAAGCGTGCCGATGGCCAAGCCCTAACAGCGACAGATCATGCCAAAATCAGTAGCGTAATTGCCGCGGTTAAAAGTGCGCACTTGCCAAAAGTTAAGGGTGCATCGACAAGCAATCAAATGGTCTCCAAAGACAAAAAGATGCAGCTGGGGTATGTCCAATACAACGGTTCAGCGCAAGATGATAGCGTCGTAAATGCTATCAAAAATCTGCGCAGTAATGTCCATGGCTCACTTGCCAGCAGCGATCTCCAAGCCGCTGTTACGGGTGATGCGGCAATCCAGCTCGATACACAAGATTCTTCCAAGAACGCCGAGAAAATCGTAAGTATGGTAACTATTCTACTTATTTTGATCTTGCCTGGATTTATTTTCAGAAGTCCTCTTGCGGCGTTGCTACCTGTATTGGCAGTTAGTCTGGTATTTAGTATTGCCAACTCGTTGTTGGCGCTTGCTGCTCAGACGTTTAATTTCAAAGTTGATGGCCAGCTTACAACCTTGCTTATCGTGGTGTTGTTCGGCATCGGCACTGACTACATTCTGTTCTTGTTATTCCGCTACCGCGAGCGATTACGCAGTGGTGACCATACCAGGGGCGCCATTAGCTTTGCGCTGGCACGCGCTGGCGAACCGATCTTGTCGGCAGCCCTGGTAGTAACCGCCGCGTTTGCAGCACTGTTTGCAGCATCGCTCGGCTTCTTCAGTTCGCTGGCACCAGGCCTCGTTATTTCGGTGCTCGTGATGTTATTGGCTGCCTTAACCTTGGTGCCAGCACTGGTGGCAGTTGTTGGTGAAAAGATTTTCTGGCCATCCAAAAAGTGGCAAAGCGCCCCCAAAGAAGGAACAATTGCCAAAAAAGTTGGTGTATTTGTATCGCAAAAACCGGGCCGCGTGACCAGCGTCCTCATTATTGCATTGCTCGTTTTGGCAGCATTTGTGTTCCAATATAAAGGCACATTCGACAGCATTAGCCAGCTGCCTACTGGCGCAGAATCAACACAAGGTTTCAAAGATTTGACAGCGAGTTTTGCGGCCGGTATTTCCAGCCCGACAGAAGTATATGCTCAGACTAATCACAAACTTTCGACAAGCGAAATAAGCAACATTCGCACCAAACTTAGCGGCGCCGAAGGTGTGTCATCGGTTAACCCTGCGCGAATGGCTGACGGCGGCAAGCTTGCAGAATTTGACGTCATCCTCAAAAATAGTCCAGCATCAGACAGTGCTATCCGTAACGTTAAAGGCTCGATCCGTACGGCAGCCGCTAATACTAGCGTGGATGCCCACATTGTCGTGGGCGGCGAAACGGCAACCTATGTAGATTTGCAAAGCGCTGTAAATCGCGACCTGCGCGTAGTCTTCCCCTTTGCTGCACTACTAATATTCGTAATCTTGGCCCTGCTCCTGCGAAGCCTGGTCGCACCATTTTACCTGCTGGGCACCGTTGGCCTTGGTTTTGCGGCAACCTTGGGAGCCTGCGTTATCGCATTCATTACTTGGGGCGGAAACAGCGGTTTGAACTTTATCTTCCCGATTTTCCTCTACGTATTTGTCGTGGCCGTGGGAACCGACTATAACATTCTGATGATTACTCGCTTGCGTGAAGAGGTCCGTACGGAGGGCAACAAGCCTGCCAAAGCCGCAGAGCGCGCAATCGAGCACAGTGCCGCCACATTGGCGTCAGCTGGTCTTATTTTGGCTGGAACATTCACGTCGCTGACCTTTACCGGCCTCAGCATGTTAACGCAAATCGGCGTTGGCGTGGCGTTGGGCATAAGCATTGGTGCATTTGTTATATCGATGCTACTTATACCAGCAATTTCTACCCTGCTTGGCTATAACGTATGGTGGCCTGGTCATCGACCTGGCAAGAAAAACTAGCGTGACAGTACCATGCCAGCAACCCCTTCCATTACTGCAAAATTAGCAGCGCTCAGTGACCGATTTGCCACCTGTATGCTTCGCCGGCAGCACAGGGAGCACGAAAGTTTAAGTATCCTGAGCTTACGGACCTTGGCGCTCATCTACTTTAACGAGCAGCCGCCAACCATGAAAGAACTGGCGCACATGCTTGGGATCAAACTGCCGAGCGCCAGTGTCATTGTCGACAAATTAGTCCAGGATTCATATGTCGAGCGATCGCATGATGATCGTGATAAGCGTATTATTCGCCTGCAACTTACCGACAAAGCCCGCAAACTTTTGCGTGCACATCGAGAACGAAGTGATGCGATTATTCATGGTGCGATTCAACAGCTAACGGTAGATGAGCAACAGGCAGTGCTGAGGTTTTTGGAAGCCTGCATCGCAATTGCCGAACAGCAAAATCAGAACAGCAAATCAGGATCAGATTCTCGGTCGTAGTGCGCCACCGATTGGTGGAATAAGCAGCGAGCGCCCTCCGACAACTGATCCCTTTGAGGGTCCATCCGCACTCCGGACTTCGTCACCAATCATTACGCCAACGTACGAGTCGTTAGCCATTACTGCACCACCCAACGCCAGTAAAATACGCGGCTCAACGATCCCGAGCACGCCCGGTTCAACGTTTTCTAGACCAGTAACATGACTAACGCGTGTCCTTAGAATTGGCACGCCATACTGTTCAGTCAGTAACTCGTCGAGTTTGTTTTTTTCGTACACAATATCCAATTGCTCGCTCGGAGAAGCCGGTTCAAATACGGTGGCAATTGTTTTTTTCTCACGCGCAAATGCCACGTCATAACTTTGCGGATACAGCGCCTCGTAGCGGCCACCGGTATTTTTGAGTCGTGTTATAAACGAAGGCATTGCACCGCTATCGTGCGTGCGCGGTTCGGCAAATTCCGGCAAAGCCAATCCACGAGCACCGATTGGCTTGCCAGGCACGCACTGGAACCCAAATGGCACGAGCAGGTCACTCGTCGGGCGACCCTCATTGTAGGCTGCCAGAACAGTAATCTGACTGACAATTCTCATAACACCTGGTGTAGGTGCTGGCAATCTCGTCGTGCGGCGATAATCTACCGTGCGAACTGGCACTTCCAATCCGTCACAAGCAATAACACCCAAATCTGTTATGGTCGCCTCTGCTCGTGGCACTTCACGCGTTTCTGGGGCGCCGTAGGTCAATCCATCAAAATCACACGATTCATCAGCGAGGATCGTCACTGGATGAGGTACATTAGCAAGAATCTCAGACATACCGAGCAAGCACCAATTCTGGTGCCCTCCTTAATATATACACATGATATACGCACGTAGAGGATTTGCAAATCATTTTCAGAAAATGCACGCCAACTAAAAGAGGAGCCCTTTTTGCGAGCTCCTCTTTTGTGCATGATGCGTAGCGCTATGTTAGTGCATCGCAACGGGTGCAGCAGCGCTGGCAGTAGCAGCATGTTTGTGCTGCTTAACCACCGTTGTCGCAACCAATGCAGCCAGCAAGGCAAAGCCAAAGCCAGCGTAGAATGCATTCGTCCAGCCACCGACTGTCGCGCGTGCAATATCACTTGCAGCCGGAGCATGGTTCAAGGCCCTTAGCGCATGTGTTGTGTGCGAAGCTGCGACGCCCGACAGTACTGCGAGACCGAGTGCACCACCAATTTGCTGTGACGTGTTAAACAACCCAGAAGCCAAACCGGCTTCGTTGCCCGGAACACCAGACGTTGCCGTAATGGTGGCCGTTACGAATGTAGCACCCATACCCATCGCAACAAGTGCGAGACCAGGGAAAACATTACCCCAGTACGTACCGTGGACCGGAATATGGCCGAGCCAGAACAAACCAGCACCCACGAAAAGCGGTGCGACCATCAGGATTCGCTTGTAGCCAATCTTAACCACTTGACCGGACATTACTGTAGCGACCACCCCAATGATAAATGTTACTGGCAGGAAGCTGACCCCAGTCATAACTGGTGTATAGCGCATAATTTCCTGGATGTACAACGATACGAAGAAGAACATCGACATCATTGCTGCCATGATTGGCATCATCACCAAGTTGGCACCCGTAAGGTTACGGATACGGAAAATTGACAACGGCATGAGCGGATGTTCAGCACGAGCTTCGTTCCAAATAAAAGCTCCAAGCATTGCGATAACTGCAGCGAACAAGCCAAGCGTCGTGCCACTGAGCCAACCCCAAGCTGGTGCTTTGGTAAGTGCAAATACCAAAGTCATAAGACCGGCCGTTACTAGGACGGCGCCCGGCAAGTCGAGGTCGTTGTGTGCCACTTCACGAGCGTGAAGTGGCACAACGCGGCGAGCCATTAGAACTACAAACAAGCCGACAGGAACGTTCACAAAGAAGTTCCATTCCCAGCTCGTGTATTGCGTGAGCAAGCCACCAAAGAGCACGCCCGCGGCAGCACCACCAGCAGCAACAGCGCCCCAAATACCCAGAGCCTTGTTACGATCGGTGCCTTCTTTAAACGATGTCAAAACAATTGACAATGCGGCGGGTGACATCAGAGCTGCAAACAGTCCCTGCAAACCACGAGCGATGATCATCGTCGTGCTGTTCTGTGATAGACCAACGAGTAACGACATCGTTGTAAAACCAGAAACACCAATGATAAACATGCGACGGCGGCCATAGAGGTCGGCTGCACGTCCACCAAGCAGTAAAAAACCACCGAATGCTAGCGTGTAGGCAGTAATTACCCACTGCAAGTTAGCATCGGTAAATTGCAAAGCTTTTTGAATTGCCGGCAACGCCACGTTCACAATAGACGTATCCAGTACGACCATGAACTGTGCCAAGGCTAGCAATCCAAGCAAACCCCATTTAAAAGGTTGCTTCATAAAATCCCTTTCATGTTATATTGATCTCATCAAAGATTGTAAATCTAAATATTTGATGTTGTCAAGTATTTAGATAATGCGGTATAATAGGATTGCTATGAAAGATAAGTATGCTGATTACAATATGTTCTGGCTAACATTTGAATTAATGTTACGCATGAAACCGCGCCTTATCGAATCGGCTGTTAAACATAAACTGACCGCGCAACAACTCCATGTGCTCGGCTTTTTAAGTGACAAACAGCCCCACCCCATGAGCTGGTTGGCAGCGCTGTTATCATGCGATGCCTCTAACGTTACCGGAATTATCGACCGACTTGTCGCGCTCCAACTCGTAGAGCGAACCGAAAGCAAACAGGATCGTCGCGTTAAAATGGTCCAATTAACCGAAAAAGGTCATGCACTCCGTGACGTAATTATGGACGAGCTTAGTAAGCAAAGTCAGGAACGCGTTGACCTAATGCTCAGCCGCGAAGAACAAGAAGTTTTCCGTAAAATTGTCATAAAGCTTCTCCGAATCACCGAGCAAGAAGCGATGGCCGAATGCCCCGCCGCCAAACTCTGCAACTAAAAACCACCTGCAAACGAGAGGTGGTTTTTTGAAATAATACTAGGTGGTGCTGATCTCGGAGTCTGTTGATTTTGTGATTGCCATGAGCGGCGAATCAATCAACAATGACTCCGAGACCGTAGGATTGTAGCTACCTTTCTTGAGGCGAATGGGCGTCGGCGAACCGCTAGGATCAACGATTGGATGCCAGTGCGATGTTGCGTTCCAGACGGGTGGCGCGGCCCAGAAGAGGGTCATACATGCCCCCATCAAGGAGCACGACGCGGAGGTTGCCACTCAGCTCCGGGTGTACGCCCATTGCTTTGGCGACTTGCCGTGCGATGGACACGAAGCCCATGACCAACTTACTAGGATCAGCGGTGAATACCAGCGGACCCTCGTAGGCCGCGATTGCGCTGCGACCCTCCTCCCAGGCATTGGTGATACCGGGCAGGTTTCGTGCGGCCACAGCGGTGTACGGGTAGTAGTTCTCCGTGCGGTAGGCAGCCTTTGTGACGACAATCTTCGCAGTACCGGTACGACCCATGTCGTCGTACTCGATGCGCACCTCAATCGTTGCGTCACTGTCGTACTGTGGCTGGATGATAAGTTCCAGGAGGGAGCGATCCATGCCGTCCAGTATGTTCGCCATGCTCTCCACGGTCAGGCAGTTGTAGTGCAAGCCCATGCGCCAGCCGTCACTGCCCACCGTGTACGGGGGGATCAGTCGCTCCACCCTTGGGTGACCCGCGAGCGTGAGCGCCCTGTCGTCGAAGAACTGCCGGAGCTGTAGCCCCGTAAGCGCCTGGGCCGGATCAATGACGCCTCCATAATTCTTTCTGCTGTCTACGAACAGGAACTCGATCTTGGCTCGATCCCGCGGTGTCTGCTTGGGACCCGGCGGCAGCAGCGCTTGTTCGGCCCGCTCGACGAGCGATGAACGGCTGCCGGAAAAATCGATGACCATGCCCGTATGGGCAGTCCACTTGGCCGCCGCACTGCTGGCCTCAAGGGCTCGCCCGAGCACCTGAATGGCACACTCAAGGCTTGCAGCCGTGAACGGCATGTCGTCCGGAATGTGAACGAGCGTACTTCCTCTCTCGTCATCATGGGTCATCTCCATACCTTGCGCTATGACGGATCTCACGTGATGTGTCCTCTCTCGCCTCTTGTCCGTGAATCTCACGAAAAATGGTAGTTGACGTAGATAATTATACAATTAATGTAGCAGCGCTACAAATTCATCCATTTGCATTAGCATGGTTTGCCAGCGTACTATTCATACATGAGCACTGAAACACTTTCTCCAACCGAAAAATCACATCGCCAAAAAACCTGGCTTCGATCTAAATCTGCACTATTTGCGTACGGCCTGTTGGTCGGCGCACTCGTAATCTTGGGCATCCGATTCTTCACCTACGATCCGCCACACACCCATTATCATGCCAACTTTGCGGTCTATATTAATGGCCAGCGCGAGCAATTCAAAGATTCAACCTATTACGAAGACGTTGCGGCTTGCTCTGCTTTCGACAACATGACGCCACTAGAACGGGTGCACATGCACGATGGCATCAACGACGTCGTTCACGTCCACGATCACGCTGTTACATGGGGTCAATTCTTTGAAAATATCGGTTGGTACGTCGGTGATAACTTTATCAAAACACACATGCAAATGTACGTCGCGAGCGGTAACAGCCAACTTCACATAATGATAAACGGCCAAGACTATACGAACCTTACGCCAATTACTAATATGGTAATTGGTGACCAGTCGAAACTACTCGTAAGTTTTGGTGATGTTTCCAGTACGACGCTCCACCAGGAATATAGCGCTATCAAAAATAATGCTAAACACGATGATGAAGAACAAGATCCAGCCTCATGTAGCGGCAATATCAAGCCAAATACCAGCGACCGCTTGAAGCATTTGTTCTAAACGCGTACCATAAGAAGTATGCGACCGATCTGGACTGGCTCTATCAGTTTTGGCCTCGTCAACATTCCAGTGCGAATGTTTAGCGGCACCCACCCTCAAGAAGGTCTTGATCTCGATATGTTACACCGTGAGGACCATGCTCCTATCCGATACGCCCGTATTTGCCGTAAAGATGGTCAAGAAATCGCCTGGGATGATATCGTCAAAGGCTACGAGTACGCGGACGGTGATTACGTCGTCCTTACCGAAGCCGACTTCAACAAAGCTAACCCCAAAAAGACACAGACTGTCGATATCCAGCAGTTTGTTGCCAGCACCGAAATTGATATTCGCTACTTCGAAAAGCCCTATTATCTTGAACCCATCAAGGGTGGTGAAAAGGCCTACGCGCTTTTGCGTGCCGCCCTCGAGCAGTCCGATAAATTAGCCCTCGCTCGTTTTGTAATCCACCAAAAGGAACACTTAGGCGTCATTAAGCCCGTTGGCAAAGCCTTGGTGCTCAACCAAATGCGCTTCCCTACCGATTTGCGTGAGGCAACCAATCTCAAATTCCCCGACAATGCGGTAGTAACTGACAAAGAGTTAGACGTTGCCGTGCAGCTCATCAAGCAGCAGACCAAGCACTTTATTCCCGAAGACTTTCACGATACGTACACCGAAGAATTAGAAGAAATTATCACCGCCAAGACCAAAGGCGTCAAGCCGAGCAACGTCGCCGGCGAACACAAGCCCAAAGACACAACGGCGGCCGACCTCATGAGCACGCTCAAGGCTAGTCTAAACCAAAAATAATATGGGACTTGGGAAGTATTTCAAAAAACGTCAGTTTGATAAAACCCCCGAGCCCAAAGGCTCCGTCCACGCTCACGCTCACAAAAAATTGGCCTTTGTCGTTCAGGAGCACCACGCATCGTCGTTGCATTATGATTTTCGTCTTGAGCTGGACGGTGTACTCAAAAGCTGGGCCGTCCCTAAGGGTCCAAGTATGAATCCTCACGATCATCATTTGGCCCTGCGTGTCGAAGATCATCCATACCAATATCGGACATTCGAAGGTGTTATACCCGACGGAAACTACGGCGCTGGCAACGTCATTATTTGGGACCAAGGCACGTATGAGCCGCGCGCCGAGACCAACGATGCGCAAGCAACTCTGCGCCGAGAGCTAGAAGGCGGTCATCTAACCTTCGTTCTCCATGGCACTAAATTGCAAGGCGAATTTGCGCTCATCAAAATGCATGGCCAAAACATGGAGGATAACGCCTGGCTCCTTATCAAGAAGTCCGATGAATTTGCGAATGAACACGACATAACCAAGGAGGATACATCAGTGGTAAGTCACAGAACTGTCGACGAGCTTGGGGCCGCCAATAAAGTGCCAGATTTGAGCGCATATCCCAAAATTGCCAAGCCCTGGGCAATTCAACCGATGCTCTGCACGCTGGTTGACGAACCGTTTGACAAGCCCGATTGGTTGTACGAAATCAAGTGGGATGGTTACCGGGCAATCAGCACAAAGCATGGTTCGGATTGCACTATACATTCGCGCGCTGGCAACGATTTCAGCACGCATTATCCGCCAATCCTCGAAGCTCTGCACAGTCTCAAACACGATGTTATTTTGGATGGTGAAATTGTGGTCGTGGACGATACTGGATCACCTCATTTTGAATGGCTACAAACCTGGCGCAGTGAGTCGCAAGGGTCACTCCATTACTACGTCTTTGACGTTCTGTGGTGCGATGGGCACGACGTGCGCGCCATGCCGCTTATCGAACGCAAAGCACTTTTAAAGGCGCTAATACCTCACAATTCACCAATTCGCTACAGTGACCACGTCATGCAGAATGGCAAAAAGCTATTCCACGAAATAGAGCAACGAGGTCTGGAAGGCATTGTCGCCAAACGGAGCGATAGCGGATACCACGAGCAAGAGCGCGGCGATAATTGGCTCAAAATTAAAACCCACCTGCGGCAAGAGGTGGTAATTGGTGGCTTTACCGAACCACGCGGCAGTCGAGAATATTTAGGAGCACTCATCGTCGGTGTTTACGACCATGGCGAGCTGCAGTATGTTGGGCATTCTGGTGGCGGCATTCCTGATTCGCAGCGAAAAGCACTCCGTACCCAACTGGATAAACTAGAACGCGAAACCTCACCCTTCGCTATAGAACCTAAGCCCAATGCGCCCGTACATTGGGTTAAACCCGAATTAGTTTGTGAGATGAATTTTGCTGAATGGACCAGCGACGGTTCAATGCGTCAGCCAAAATTCGTAGGCATGCGCATCGACAAAAAACCACATCTCGTGAAGCGTGAAATACTCAACAAAACTACTGCCAAGGTACGCTCACATACGTTCCCGCAAACTGTACGAAAAGTACCGACCATCACGCCAAAGGCAACCGAAATTTTGCCGGTAGAATTCACGCATTTAGACAAAGTTTTCTTCCCCAAACACGGCTACACAAAAGGCGATCTCATCCATTATTATGAGTCGGTTGCTGATTACATTTTGCCCTACCTGCAAGATCGTGCACTGTCGTTACTACGACAGCCTGGCGGCGTTACCGACCATGGGTTCTTCCAGAAAAATATGGAACATTTACCAAAGTGGGTGCCAGCAGCTGACATATTTTCCGATTCACACAATGGCACGCTGCACTGGATAGTCGGTGGTAAGCTCGAAACGCTTTTGTACATGGTGCAGCTTGGCTGCATCGAAATTAACCCCTGGAACTCACGCGTGCAGCACCTCGATAAACCGGATTGGCTGGTTATTGATCTCGATCCAGAGGGCGTAACATTCAACGATGTTATCACCGTTGCGCACGCCGTACATGAGGTATGCGAAGAGCTCAAAATTACGCATCTCCCCAAAACTTCGGGCAAAACTGGCATACATATTTACATTCCGCTGCAAGCAAAATACGACTATGAGCAAGCCAAAAATCTCGCGCATTTATTGGTTATCGAGATCAACAAGCGAGTACCAAAAATCACCAGCCTGGAACGCATGCCCGAAAAGCGGCCGAATAAAATCTACCTCGATTTTCTACAAAACCGCGAAGGCCAAACGTTGGCCAGCCCTTATTCCGTGCGCCCAACACCTGATGCCAACGTGGCCACACCGCTTCATTGGGATGAAGTCAGAAAAGGCCTCAAGCCGAGCGATTTTACAATTAAAAACACAGCCGCTCGGCTCGAAACCGTGGGTGATTTGTGGAAGCCAGTACTTGGCAAAGGTGTCGACATCGGTGTCATCTTGAAGCACCTCGAATAATACTATATATCGCTTGCTTCCAGACACATCGTCTGCAAATCGGCACTCAGTTGCGCAATCGTCGCCTGGATAACCTGCGGCAGCACATAGTTCTGCCGGTGTGCGCACGTGATATGGCGAGTAATAATTGCGTCACCAATTACCGGAACCGGACATACCACTTGGCGCCTAAGGCTCGTGCGGATTCGCCCATAGGGCAACGCTGCGGCCCCTTTTTGAGCCATCATTAATCGTTGGATAACATCTGGACTACTCGAATAAAACTGGGGTGACAATGCCACATGTCGCTCTTCAAAAAACTGATGAATAGTCGCATACGTGTATGAAGGGTGGTCATAGCCGACGAATGACGTCAACGTACCTTCGGCGATCTGGCGAGCAATTGCCGGCAGCTGCTTGTGATGCGCAGCAACCACCAAAGGCTCGCTCCCAATGCGCTGCACTTGCACACGAGATTCATATGGTCTGGCCTGCTCAACCACAAAGGCTACGTCAATTTCACCACGTTCTAGTGCCTGCAAGAGATAGCGAGAATTGTTAATAACCAATGACACTTTTGCCTGATTTTCGAGCGTTCGCAAACTTTTATTTTGAGCCAACACGATATCAGCAGCACTATCGATCATGCCAATAGCGAGCGATATTTCGCGGTAAGCCAGCTCATCCAAATTTTTCTGCAAATACCGCACACTGGCACCAACCTCTTTGGCAGCTTTGTAGGCATATAACCCTGCACTTGTAGCCGCGAGTGGCTGACTCCCGCGAACGTAGAGCTGACTAGCCAGCTCGCGTTCCAGTTTGTGTATGGCCATAGACAATGCGGGCTGCGAAATATGTAAACCTTCCGCAGCGCGTGTAAAACTACCAGCATCTACCAGATGAGCAAATTTACTCAGGCGATCTTCCATAAGTATAGTTTATCAGAATATAAGATTTATATATTTGTTTTATGCATTACAGACGGCTAGCATTACAAGAGCATATGAACATGAAAGGACATGATACATGGCCAAAAAAGATACGATCAAGGTAGCCATCGTCGGCGTGGGCAACTGTGCCTCGTCGCTCGTGCAAGGCATTGAATACTATAAAAATGCTTCGGAAAAAGATTTCGTTCCGGGTGTTATGCACGTTAATTTTGGTGGTTACCACATTCGCGACATAGAAGTTGTCGCCGCCTTTGACGTCAATAGCAATAAAGTTGGCAAAGATGTTGCTGAAGCGATTTATGCCGAGCCAAACAATACCACCATTTTTGCCCAGGTGCCAAACCTGGGTGTCACGGTTTCGCGCGGACCACGCTTGGACGGCGTCAACAAATACACGGCCGAGCTTGTGCCAGTAAATGATACACAAAAACCAGTAGATGTCGTTAAAGTTCTTAAAGATTCCGGTGCCGAGGCAGTTATAAACTACTTGCCTGTTGGTAGTGAGGAAGCAACCAAGTTTTACGCCCAAGCTGCAATTGATGCTGGCTGCGGATTCGTAAATTGCATTCCCGTCTTTATAGCGTCAAATCCTGAGTGGGCTGCCAAATTTAAGAAAGCTGGCCTACCCGTTATAGGTGACGATATCAAAGCTCAAGTCGGTGCTACGATTACACATCGCACGCTCGTTAACTTGTTCTTGGACCGGGGAATGAAAATCGAACGGACCTACCAGTTGAACACCGGCGGCAATACTGACTTCTTGAATATGTTGGAGCGTGAACGGCTACAGAGTAAAAAAATCTCCAAGACCGAGGCCGTACGTTCGCAGATCGAAGCGCGCGGGCAAACAATTGCCGACGAAAATATCCACGTTGGGCCCTCTGACTACGTGCCGTGGCAAAAGGACAATAAAATCTGTTTCTTGCGCATCGAAAGCAAGCACTTCGGTGACGTGCCGATGAACCTGGAACTCCGCTTGTCGGTTGAAGATTCGCCAAACTCAGCAGGTGTCGCCATCGATTCGATTCGATGTATGAAGTTGGCACTCAACCACAAACTTGCTGGTCCAATCATTGAACCAGCGGCCTACTTCCAAAAACATCCGCCAGAGCAAATTGAAGATCGCACAGCTCGCGACTTGGTCGAAAAGTTCATCACCAAATACGGCAAAAGATAATCGTTCACAGCATATGCACAGATCTTGTCGCTGCTAACTACGGTAAACCTTGTAAATATAACGAGTGAAGGGTTATATATTTACCTATCGTGTGTGAGTATTTTCCTATCGTTTGGCGCGCGAGCAATCTACACTACCTATTGCAAACTAACTAACAAGGAAGGATGCACCATGACAACAAGACCAGGCCGCGGTTGGCACGGCGACTCGGCAGGACATGCAGCCGCCGGGCGTATCGGCGGACAGAAAAGTGGTGGCAATTTTGCTCGCGACCGAGTAAAGGCAAGCCGCGCAGGCAGCAACAGCGGTGGCAATTTTGCTCGCGACCGCAAAAAAGCCAGTGAAGCAGGAAAAGTTGGCGGGCAGCGCTCTTCGCGCGTACCGGTAGCATCATAATAAACTGAGCAACGTAACCAAAAAGGAGGCCTATCCACGTCAGGGCCTCCTTTTATAGTTTGGCCTGAAAGGTTACCTGTCGGAGTGTGAAAACTCTTCGTTTTCGTGGTTAGACATACTCGTCAGGTACACTGAAGCCAAACCAGAGACAATCATTAAAATGCACGGCAATGGACTACGATCGAGCATTAAGGTTGCCGCCAGAAGTACACAAACAAATACGATTTCATGGAGGTTTGCGCGCACTGCGGCACGCCATCGAATATGTCTACCGGTCTTTGGTGTCACAATAAAAGTCGATGTGCCAAACAGCGATTTAGTGCTGGCCCGCAAACTGGTATAAAACATGGAGCCATAGAGCAGCGACGTCTTAAATAGGTACTGTAATAAATAGTCAAAGCGACGCTTGCGCACATAAAAGAAAAAGTCGTTGAGCATCGGCGCCAGCAAAAAGAGTGCCGTTGGCACAACCATCCACATCGGGTAGACAATCGAATAGTCCAGCATTGGTAACGCGACCACGTTAATGATCAAGTAAAACGAGAAGAACACGGTAAGCGGCAAACTATAAGTAAACAGGATAATGTCCAGTTTTTCGAACCATTTCATGGGCGAGGTAATAATCACGCCGGTGAACTTTTTGATAAACTCCATGTTGCCTTGCGTCCATTTGGAATGGCGCTTTTTGAAGGCTAGATAGTCAACTGGATACTCCTCCTCGCAAACGATATCGGGCGCGAAAAGCACCAAATAGCCGGCGTTGCGGGCCTTAATACTCAAGCATAAATCTTCGGCAACCATGTGCGGAAAACCACCGGCAGCTTCATAACAAGTTCGACTAACCATAGCGCCATGTCCCAAAAGTGACAAAAATCCATGGTAATCTTTAACTGCCTGGTACGTGGCCCAGTGCGAGTCAACACCCATGGCGTAGGTACGCATGAACCGATTGCGGTTGCGGGTGGCGATGTGATTTGCCTGAATAATTCCCGCATTATTGTACGCCGCAAAGTAGTCGAGTGCCCGCGAGATAAACTCCCGCGGAATAATTTCATCACTGTCTAAGATGACAAAGTAGTCAAAATCTACTCGTTTCAAAAAGTGATTCAAGTTGCCAGCTTTAAAACCCTCATGCGTTTTACGTCGGACAATTGGCACACCGTGTCGCGCTGAGAAATCATTTACCTTTTTAATATATTCCGGTTTCTGCGAGTCATCCAGAATAACGGTAAACGCATTGTCGTAATCTTGCTGCATACTTCTGAGCAAACTCGTGCCGTCAAAATCATTGCACGTGCAGTACACCATGGCGACACGGGGCGCAGCGCCAACAGCACCGATTCCCCGCTCGGGCGTCGTGAGCAAATCTTGCCTGTGACGATAAAAATAGAACGTATAGACCAAATCTTTGAGGCCGTTAAGCCAAAAATAGGCGACAAACAATGTGCTAATCATAACAAGCCCAGCGATGACTGGCCCGGCACGAAAGGCTTTTTCGATCTGGTGTAAGAACGGTAAAAAGGCTCCCGCCAAAAGAACAAACCAACAGAACAAGATCTCTGAATATAGTCTTCCGCTTTTGCTCTTCGTAACACTAATAGGCATTTCCTTCTTTAACGTGGCTGTTCTATGTTCGCGCAAGGCCTTAAACAAGTCAAACCGCACCGAACATTTCCAAAACAGAAGTTGCAGCTAAAAATCTCACATGTGAACTACAGAGAAGATGTTGTAGAAATAATTATCTCGTTTTTGTAGTAGGATTTGCGACAACCATGTACACCTATGTGACGGCGACGAGTGGTCGAATATGGTTAAGCAGGTAGAGCGACCCAGCAACAACCAAAATATCCTGCGGACTATCCAGCAAAGCCTGAAACGCCTGGTCTGGTTGCGTTTCGGCAATAATGGTACGCACGCCAGATTCACGGCCAACCTGTACGATATCACCGACGGGTACGCCAAAATATGGTGCATCCTGCGGACCACCAAATTGGGTGGCAATCAGTCGATCAGCACTGGCACCGCACTGTGGCAGAATGTCGTGCATTCGCGTATCGGCATTTTTGCCGTCAACAAACCCAACAAGCATTGCGAACGGCTGATCGTATTTCGCCCGAACGCTTTTGAGCAAAGCCTGCATTTTTTGTCCGTTATGGGCGCCATCTAAAATAATCGTTTTATGGTGATAGTGGAACACTTCCATACGGCCTGGAATCGTAATCGCAGCAGCAGCTTGAACCATTTTTTCCGAGATTGCGGCGTCGTGATCTCGGTCCAAAACGTAGGCTATAGCTGCTCGAGCAAGGCCAAAGTTGCGCTGCTGAAAGAGTGGCAAGTAGTCTGGGGCACGCATATCAGCCCGTGAAAGTATCCGCAAGTCAGCTTGTTTTTGACGTGCGCGATTGTAAAAGCTCGGCATAATTTTGTGGCCCTGGTCATATACAAACGCCACATTGTGCGCCTGAATAATGCCAGCTTTTTGGTTGGCAATTTCCGGTAGAGTGTGGCCCAGAAGATCCATATGGTCAAAACCTATGTCAGTAATAATGCAGATCTTATCAATGCGCGTTAAGACATTAGTCGGGTCGAGTAAACCACCCACGGCGACTTCGACGACAGCATACTCCAGCTTTTGGCGTGCGAATTCCCAAAAAGCAAAACCCAGCATTAGTTCAAAATACGTTGGGTCGACGGCGCACTGCTTGACAATACTCAAGTAGGTTTCAAATTTGGCGCAAAACTCAGCCTCGGGCAATGGGCGGCCATCTATCTGCAAACGATCATTGATCTCAACGGTGTGTGGAGAAATAGTCAAGCCAACGGAGTGTCCAGCCTGGTGTAGTAACGCCGCCGCATAGTACGCAGTTGAGGTTTTGCCCGAAGTTCCCGCCACATGAACAACCTTGAATTGTTCTTGCGGATCGCCGATACATGCCAGCAAACGATACATACGCTCCAGGCTGCCGCCGCCTCGAGATTGGCTCGACGCAAAATTGGATGCAAGCGCGACACGAACATCAGCAAAGGTTTTTATCATCATGCCTATTTTAGCACCTGCAGTAAGAATTCTTGTGATAAATTAGCGTTAGTCCAACGGAATGATTTCGGTATCGGCTTCATCGACACGTTCCGCGATAAGCTTCTTGAGGTCTTCAACCTTGTGCCCGATAAGCATTTGCAGTCTAATGGCACCGATTGGGTCGTTTTGGTACCCTTTGTTTTTACCAATGCGATCAGCACTTGTTAGTCGCGTGTTCATTGATCCAACAAGGTTCTTAATGAACCAATGGGCACCATGTCGTTCAATTTTGAGGTCTCGTGGCAAGTCTGCCAACATAGGCTCAACCTCGGCGAACCACTGGTTAACACGCTCACAGTTGGCAACATACGCATCGCGACATTGTTCCTGGATGGCGACATTACGTGCGCCCTTGACGTCGAGTGCATAGGCATCGGCTACAAACTGGTAAACGGCCGTCAAATCTCCACCTTCTCGAGGATTAGGGTCCCGGACGGCAATATAATATTCGCTAAATGCCTCTTGGGTTCGATTGCGGATAACGGTTGATGCATAGTGGGCCAGCTCAGCCAACTTGTCCGGCTGCATGCTCCGGCGCTTGCCTTCATTCTTTTCGGCGCGTGTGGCGATACCACGAATTGACGAAGCGACCACTTGACCTCTGTTAATTTCACCCAAAATAACGTCAATTACTTTGCCTTCAACAACACTGTAATCAGCCTGTTTTTTATTATTAAAATCGATGAGCTGCATGGCTAGACCATGTATTTCGTCGGGAGTATAGACGTCCTCATACAACGATGAATGAGGCGCAAAACGCTTCATGACACCAAGGTCAATCAGCAAGCGACTTTGATCCGGCGTTCGCATGGATGGCTCGAGCTGTCGAGCCTCACGAGACTTGGTGTATACCGTCATCGAGTCATCAAATCGGTGCCTATTGGGGGATGTAATGTGTTCTAGTAGCGGTAGTAAACTTGGGATTTCGTCGTCGGGCGTCTGCTCGGCGCTGTCCTCATCGTCAAACGTCTCGTCGGGATATTCAGCTGTTTCCGCAACGCTCAAACCGCCGGCGGCTTCCGCTACCGCGTACTCAGGGTTTAGTCCTTGTAATGCGTCCGCCCAGGCTTCATCTGGGGTTTGGGGGAATTGTGATTCATAGGGTGTGCTCATTGTCTGCTACCTTACTCTCTATTTATAGTAGTGTCAATTATCTGTTGTTCAAAGTATTCACGGAGTGCGCCGTTAACGACGTTAATAGCTTCAGGGCTAGCACTGTACATCTTGATAACTCGATATCTCGTGTTTGATACATGTTTTGGACTTGTGACCATCCGAGCGGGTATCCAATCGAGTGAATGTCCGTACGTCATAAGGACATTGTCAATAACTTCGGTAGTAACATCGGGATAGCGATTGCTGAATAATTGCGCCAAGCCCTGCGCACCCAGCCACCGCTCTTTGCGTTTGTCTACGTAGTAGCGTTCGGGTGTAACGAGCGGGAAGCCGTAAATCATGTCCTTCGCTTCGGAAATATGATAGACCGTACGAATGCCCTTACCTTGGAGCGCTTCTCGCTTACTGATAACTACGTCGTTAAGCTCCTCGTATCGCTGGATAATCTCCTCTGTCATGCCGGCGTAGGCGCTGGTGATCCTGGTAGGTAGGGCAAAATGACCCCCCATCTCCGTTGTTGCCGTTCCCCGCTCAAGCGAAGGAAGCGATCGAATGTACTCTGAATATTCACTGAACGTACCGCGAAGCTCGGGCATGACGGGCACGCTGTTTTGCAGCTGACCAATAACAGTTTGGATGCGCTCTTCGTCACTTGGATTGCCAACATAGTGGCCAATTTCTACGCTTTCGAGTTCAAGCACATCAGTCATGGTGATAGGTGGATTGGGGCCCTCAAATGAGTCAAAAATATCAATAGCGAATGCCGTTGCACCAGAACGCGCAATACGCCCAGGGCGCTGCTTGGAGAAAATATGTGAACGAGTCGGTCGGGCATTGATCAGGCCCTTGGCACGCGGACTGTCCCAACCTTCGCCGAGCACACCGATAAAAGTGAGCACATCGATTTCACCCTTGTTATATTGCGCATAGATCATTTGGCGGTCTTTGGCCGACATTTTGCCATGGACCGCAGCAGCGCTAACCCCTTCGCTGCAAAGCTTTGCGGCCAAATAGCGCGCGTGCTCCGCCTCATTGCCGGCAATACACGAAATAATAGTAGGTATATTTTGGTCAACAAGTGTCTTGGCCGCATTGAGAATAATGCGGTTACGACGTGCATCTTGTGCAAGGTAGCTAATGCGGCTATCGATAAATTCACCGTTTGCATCGTACAAGTTGCTACCCTTAATGACCACACCACTCTCGACGCCAATTGGCACAATCGGCGCCAGCAAATTCATAGTAATAGCCTCGGTCAAGCCAAGCTCATGAATCTTATATGGCAGCACACTGGTGAGTTCATTGTTCTCATCGATGTCTGGCGTAGCAGTAAAGCCGATAATAGTCGTTGATTCGGGCAACGACTGGATAAGTTTGCTCGTCTTCGGACTCAAAGCATGGTGAGCTTCGTCAAGAATAATGATGTCGTAGTCGTTGATGTCTCGAATGAGTCCCGCATCATCGGAAGACGTTTTTTTCTTGTCTTGCGGTGCCTTTTTATTGCCGATTTCGATTGGCACTGGCTGTTGACGACACAGAATTTCAAATGACTGATAGGTTGTAACGGTAACGTCATTAGAGCTACGTTTACGACGCTCGCGGTCACTTGTGTCACTAAAAAATGATCCGACATCAAGCAGTGGCGCGAACTGGCCAAAGCCCTTTTCGCCGTTACGGCCCAGAGTTTGGTGCACAAGGTCCTTGGTCGGTGTTACAACGAGGATTCGCGGCGCTTCCTTGCCGCTCAACTGCTCGAGCATCGCCTTGGCCAATTCTACAAAAAGCACTGTCTTGCCGGTACCAGTCGGCAAGTTGATAAATCCGCGCTTGGCTCCGTCGATAAAAAACGTCATCAAGTCCTCGAAAACCTCTACTTGGTGATCGCGTAGGACCGATTTGAGTTCATGTTTTGCCAAATAGACTTCAATGCTTTTAGCAAAATCGGCGTTCTCCATGGGTGTGAGCTCGATGTCATCAATAGTCATCTGAACATATTCGGGAGCGCCAGTAGTTTCATCCTGCATCAAAAATGCACCGATATCCGTTGCTACGCGAAGAGTCTGTGCCTCCTCGCCTTCGTTGAACTCATCTATTCTCAGTGTCTCCATCTTGCACTTTTATATAGTATATTTGCATAAATGGCAACCTCTTGTTGTGCTGCCTGACGAATATATATGATGCCGAAAACGACAATCAAACATTCGCCAGACAGCGGATTTGCTCAGATGAGCACGGTCATGCAAGCTGCGCCACGAGCCAATCCTCGGCATGAGTCAAGCTTGCAAAGAAGGGCGGCTGGCCATCGAAGTCTTGACTGATCTCGAGAGCCAGACCCTCCAGCACACTGCGTGGACGGTTCCCTTGCGTGAAGCTCTCGCTATCGAGAACGACAGCCGTACGTTCCGGCTGGGAGTAGGCGAATTTGCCAATCTCGAACATCGAGATCGGACCCAACAACTCTTCCCTGTATGCCGCGGGCACCGGGTGAGGCTTGGCATCCACGACTGCTGGGCAGATGAAGATCAGCACGATAGTGTGCGGGTCCTGCTTGCATTCACGCTCCAAACGCATGTGCTCACTCGTGTATTTGACTCCCCTGGGCAAGTGCGGATTGACAATCTGACCCTGTTGGACACCTCGGGCGATGAGCCGCTCAGTGAGCTCTGCTCGCCACGTTGTGCCAGTAGTTGTACCGGCCAGGAAAACACGGCGCATGGTTTTTGTCCTTGTCTCTCAGACATGCATGACACGCCTACTGTACCATAAAACGCTATTCGGTAGGCCAGGGATTGCCGCCCAAACTCCATACGGATATACGATTAAATCCTTGTGCTTGTGCTTGCCTAGCACGCATGTTCACCGTTTGCTGGTCAGAATAATCATAAAATGTATCACCAATAGTACTGGTTAAGTCACCATCAGCAGTGCGAGTCGCCAAAAGCGATCCTAGCAAATCGGAAATAAAATCACTCGTGTTCACAGTAATGCGGCCCGTCGATTCCGCACCCTTGTACCCATACGCTGCAATGCCGGGAATACCGTTATCGCCGGCCTTATCTCTAAGCCACTGCAAGCAGGATGCTGACCAGTCACGAGGCGCAATTGAATTACCAACACCCGTGTCGTACTGGTTGTCGTAAATCATCATAACTACTCCATTCACTAGCGGCGAAATCTCTTCGTATTTCCATTGATACCACGACTGGCTCGCACTGTCATATATCGGTGGGCCATCGACTATCAAGGTGTGTCCTTTGTCGTGTAGAGCCGATGCCAGATGCCCAAGGAACGTCTTATATTGTTGATAATATTCCGGCGTCCATTGGCCATATCCTTCCCAGTCAAGCTCCACACCAAACCCAATCTTGCTAGCAAAATCAGCAATGGTTGGGATTGTGTCTGGGTTTTGCATGGCCAGCGCCGTCTTGTCCATGTCGCCAGAAATAGTTATATATTGCCGCCTGCTGTGATCATTCATGAGCTGCACAACACTCGGGGAGTAGCCGTTGGGGTGGTCGGCATCCTGGTTGATTTGTCGCAGTGTGCCGTCATCATTGACGGTCATAAATTCAGCTTTAACGGAGTAAAAATTGCCATTTCGCAGGGCGCCTAATGCGCCCGGGGCATCGGGATACATCCAGGCATCATATTGAGGACCAGTCGTTACGGTAACCGAGGAAGTGGCGTCAGAAGAAGATGTCATGTTCATAAATGGTCCGTTATTTTCTTGTGCGTGGAATATAGCCGGTATCCCCGATAAGGAAAAGAGCGACGCGGCAGATCCTAACGATAATATAGCTGTACGAAAAATATGCATGTACCCTCCATAGCATAAGCCTTATCAGGCTATCACATCTTGAATATAATCGCTATCGATTTTGTCGTATGCTCTGCTTTACCTAGGACTTAACTTTTATAACTTCGTGGGCACGTATGAGCACCGCTTGGACATCGCTTGCAGGCACAGCACGCGGTTGCCTGTGTTGCTGAACGGCGAGCGCAGCCAAGGCGCCAGCAGCCTGTCCAGTGTCCATAGCAATAGGTTGCTCACGAATTGCGCCTTCTGCCAACCGTGAGGCCGAAATATTCTTCTCGGCTGCCAGCAAGCCATCAACTTTAATTGGGATAAGTGTGCCCATCGGGACTTCAAAAGGACCGGCCTGTGGTGCTTGAGACAAGTAGCTCGGTGAATCGAGTCCCTGTTCTAAATCAGATGGTTGGCGACAGGCGTGCAAATCAGTTGCATAGTAGCCAACCGCAATACTATCGGCATATCGCGGGATCTGGCTCGCATTTTTCCATGGACGTTCATTGAGCAGTGCGCCGGTTAGGGTTTCGACGCCAACCAAACGACGGGCTTCCCGAACATAGGGCTCCTCGGGCATTTGATCCTCAAATGCTGTGTAATTACTCAGACCTGCACAGTGGTGCTGGCGATTATACGACGTATCATAGCCCTCATCGTCAGCTAATGACCAGTGCGTTTGGTGCAAGTCATGTTGAATGTAGTAGGCAAGCTGCAAGGTCAGCATCTTAGCTTCGCAAATATCCTGCAATCGTGCAGACGGATCACTAATAAATGATGTGCTGAGATTGCCCTTCAACGGAAAATCATTACCCAAATTCAGGGCCGTGCGGGCAATACCATTGCCGTGTTGCAGTACATTGTAATTCTTGGGGCTCGTCAGATCTGGCAGGCCACGCCACGCAGCGTAGCTCCTGAACGTACTAGGTAGCTTTTTGGTTGCCATAAAGTCTGTGCCGCTATTGGATATAATGCCCGCGAAGTGCTTTTTGAGTGCCGATGTGTAGCCTGGGGGTGGTGAGGTGAATTGCAAGTTTTTGGGCACACCATTTTGGTAATATTTCATGATAGCCGAATACGTTATAGATTGTACACAGGAGTTTGTACTAGGGCTAGTAGAAGTTCCGTTCCCCAAACGATACGCTGCGCCAGCCTGGGCCAACACATCACCATATTCATCGGCATCAATCACCACCTTACTTGTATAATGCACGCCGTTGGCAACTAAACCCGTAACATCGTTGCCTTGCTTGACGACCGCCGAAACCTGCACCCCAGTCTTTAATGTAAGGTGCGAAGCTTCTTTGTTGAGCATCTGCCGCAAAATAGCCTGTCCATCTCGCGGATCAACACACAGAGAACTTGGTGAATAGTAACAAGTACTGTCTGAATGTTTTTTGCCAGCATACAATTTTGTGGCGGCCTGAACAAACTCGTGATAGATGCCACTCTTACGGGCATCTATACTATCGCCCTCGTCCATTGTGCCAACTGCAGCGGCAGTCATTTGACCACCCACCCAATCTGTCCGTTCGAGGAGTGCAACATGTTCACCCATCCGTGCGGCCTGGATGCTTGCAGCGATACCACCAGGGCCAGCACCAACGACAATAACATCATAGGTGGTCGCTCGTTGGATAGATTGGCGCCAGAATATCCCTGCACTAGCCAAAATTACAATAGCCACCACCGCAGCAGCAGGCATCCACCTCTTTGAATAACGAAGTAATTTTCTATAGGTCACCAATGTATTATACGCAATCCTGTCAAGAACTACAGGCCCGCTGCTAGCCCTGAATTATGGAAGACGGCAGGATTCGATTCTGGATGGCTGTCAGATTGTCACTGGCAATCTTCCATTATTCATTCTCACCCTGCCTTGGTAAAGACCAATAAAAAAGCCCCTGACAAGCATGGACTCTTTTATTGGTGCACCCGGCAGGATTCGAACCTACGACCCCTTGGTTCGAAGCCAAGTACTCTATCCAGCTGAGCTACGGGTGCGTTGCATGGCTAGTATACCAGATACTACCTGCTTTTAACAGATGGGCGAGCTAAACTAACAAGGTACACCTAATGACAAGCCGTGGTGCAGTTGTCCGAACCAAGTTGATTGGCAATCCACGGCAAGGCATCTTTGAAGCTCTGCTGCCAGACGTTAAACGTATGCTCACCACCGATCATCTCGAGGACACTATTCATGTCACTCTGTTTGGTCAGTTGGTAAAGTGACTGAAGATTATCAACAGTTTTGGGATTATCACTTTTGCCAATTGCGAAGAATCCGCCCATATTCGGGTACTTGTGGCCCAGCAATAAATTCATGGGTATGTGTGCTTGATACTCCGCCTGCGAGCCGTTGAACAACCCCGTAATTGTCTTGTCCTCAGAGCCAATTTCAGGCGCGCTTTCACCACCAAAATCCAAGAAATAATGGAAGGTATCCTGGTGACGCAAGGCCAACATCACACCACACAAGCCACCCAAGCTTAGCCCGCCGATCGCCCAATGATCGGGAGTCGTAGAAACGTTAAAATGCGACTTAATGTAGGTTGGCACATCCACGCTCAAATAGGTTTCAACATTACCGCGCGCGCTGTCCACACACTCCGTGTCGTTAAGCTGCGAACCATTTTCGTCCAGCACAAATACCATCGGCGTGATGCCGTGGTGCACCGTAGCGTACGTGTCGAGCGTGGCCTGCAAGCCACCGCCATTTAACCAATCGGTAGGCGCGCCTGGTGTGCCGGCCATTAGGACAATCACCGGCAAATCTACGGCAGTTTTGCCACCCGCGATACGTGGCACATAGAGCCAGCCATCCCGTGCGTTAAACTTAGAAACTTTACCGGGAATGCGTACACTCTCGATGGTACCTTTGGGTGAAAAGTTTGGGCCGTACAAGTCATTTTCGATCGATCCAACCGGCGCTGCAGAATGATCTTTGGTGTATTCAAACGTCGTAGAGTGGCGGTCGGCAATAACCTTGATGCGATTTTGGATGCCAATAACGCTATACAACGTGGGGTAATATCGATAGTAATTATTAACGAGCAGGAGCCCAAAGAGCACTGACAAGACAAGCGCAGTAGCCGAGACCACAATATGTTTTTTGTGCTTGCGACGGATATACGCTGTTAGCAAAATACTGCTAATAGTCGTTGGCAATACCATCAGCCAGATATCTTGAGGCAATTTGTCCGATGGATCCCACCAGCTCAGCAAAAAACCAATGAGTACGGCGGCGGCAACAGCACCACCAGTCGAATAACTGAAGTTTTTGATTTGCTTTTTGCGCCACGCAGCACGATCCTTAATTGCTTTCTTACTACTGCCCCTGCCCTTGTATTCAACATAGCGAGTAATAAGATACGTAATAAAGCTTGCCGTTATGACGCCCATAGCCGCAAGGAACCCGGCGGCAAATAGGTCGAGATTCATGCAATTATAGTATCAAAAAATTCTCTCAATGTATCGGATAATCAGATTTCGACCGTTTTGATAACCCACATGTCGGAGGATAAGTTGCGGCTCGATAAATATGCAAACGGGAGATAGAAGTAACCTTTGTCGCCCCAAACCGTGCCCCACGAATTGCGGCACACGAACCACTGTTTAGTGCTGTCATACCCAATCACCAAAATGGCATGGCCGCCAAGCAAGGTTTCACCCTTACCGGGCATCGGGATAATACCGGTTTTGTTGGTGGTGGGACTTTCGAAGCTTTGATATACTGAAATACCACTCACGAATGGGTAGCCCTCTGCCAAACAGGTCTGCATGTCGCGCGTTGCATCTCCAGTTGGGCGCTGGATACGCTGATAGGTTAGCGCCTGGTTGGCGCTTGCATCAGTAAAACTTTTGGCCGACGGCTTTTCAGTAAAGGTGCTGATGACATAGGGCCAATCAGTTTCAGGCGGCGTGCCAATTTTGCGAAGTACCTTAACGCCGTCGCGGATATTGGCGCCAGCGTCACTGTTTGTGGTGCCTTCCAGACTGCGCTCGTTCCAGTAAATAAATAGGCGACTCGGCGTCATGAACGGCTTGCCCTGTTTATGGCGGTCAAAATCGAAGGCAGCGGCCAAGGCGTTGGCCGTGCAGCTTCCCAGTTGGCCTTGATCGTACACGGCGGGACATTCTGTGCGCAAATCGACATGCTCGGGCAACGGTGCTAGCCCAAGTTTTTTGAGTGGTTCATAGATTTTGTCGCGTTGATCAGGAAGATCCGGAACCCAACCTAATCCGTGATGTTGTGGCGTGATACTCAGTGACATAAGGCAGCTCCTTTATTGTTACGTACATCATCATTCCAGTAATTCATGAACCGTTCCCGCCCTGCCGGCGAGCACTACTAATAGTATGCGCTGCATCTGCAACCTATTCAACGCTTTTTGTAATCGTTGCCAGCCTGACATATACTGAAGATTATGAAACTCGCTCGTTTACGCACTGGTGGATCTGTCGAGCCATATTGGCACGTACAGGTAGCTGTTTTGGTGGCGATTGCATTGCAATTAGTATTGAATAACAAGTTAAGTATCGGGCCAAAGTACGTTATTGGTAGCGCTGAGCTTTTGTTGTTGCTTGCACTATCGGTATTCGTCGCACAAGTACCTCGTGGCATCATCCAAATACGCCGCGCATTGGCAATCTTACTCATCGCCATCGTGTCATTGGCAAATATCTCTTCATTGTTACTCATCATCCACGATCTGCTGGGTACACGTAGTATTTCGGGCAAAGAATTATTGGGTTCGGGTTTGGCGATTTACCTTACCAATATTATTATTTTTGGCTTGTGGTATTGGGAGCTTGACGACCCCGAAGTAGACATTGCCGAAGGCCACCGTGATCCATCTCCCGATTTCTTGTTTCCGCAATTTTCGGTCAAACCCCACACATCGTGGCGCCCAACGTTTCTTGACTACTTGTATATTTCTGTAACCAACGCCAGTGCTTTTAGTCCCACCGACACGCTACCACTTACCCATCGGGCTAAGTTGCTCATGACGCTTCAATCGCTAACCTCGCTGGTTACGGTCGCTTTGGTTGCAGCACGCGCCGTTAATATTCTCACCTAGAATTAACTACCGAATGTAAAAGTGTTAATGTTCACACCCGCTGGCACCTGCAGTGTGATAGTGTGCGCACTACTAAACTGTGGGAAAGAGGCGAGCCGATATAGTTGCGACATAGCGATCGGCAGGCTGCCATCCTGGACGTCACTGCCGCTAAAACTCGTTTGCTGAATGGGCTTTCCGTCAACAAGCACGACAACATTCGCTCGTTTCTCGGCACCAGCAACAAGATAGACATTCTTGGCAGCAACATGGATCGAAATAGTACTATTACTAACGGATTCAATCTTGTCGCCCATAACGTTCCAGGTGCCGCCCAGTGTCCAGTCATTAGTGTTCAGTGAAGTTGCGGGCGTAAACAAAGTTTGACCAACTGAATCAAGATTTGGCACACCAACATAATCACTCGCTCGATCAGTACCCACATATGTCTCAGGTGTTTGCAGCTCGCTAATTGGCACGGCGTCATTGGCAGTCGTGGTACCCTGCTTGCCCAGTTTGGCACCATTATCTGTGAGTAGCTGACGAATTGCCTGTTCTTCCTGCGTGTAGCCACCTTCACCCTCGTGGATGCGCACTACTTTGCCATCCGGATTTATTAGATAACTTGCTGGCCATGACTCATTGTTAAAGGCGCTCCACGTTTGCAGATTATTATCGAGTGCCACGGGATAGGTAATGTGCTGATCCTGCACGGCTTTTTCGACATTTGCCGTGATCTTTTCGAACGAGAATTCCGGAGCGTGAACACCCACAACCACTAGTCCATCATTTTTGTAACTCTTGTACCACTGCTCGATATAGGGATTGTTGCGAATACAATTTATGCACGAATAGGTCCAAAAATCGACCAGTACAACCTTGCCCCGCAATTGCTTCATGGTCATCGGCTTGCTATTAATCCAGTTCTGCAAACCAACAAATTCAGGTGCATTGTAGGCCTGGACGTTGTAGAGCTCTGTGTTATCTTGTTTATTCTTGGACGCCGGCAGTAATTTGGAACTTAGCCCATCAAAATTAAACGGTGTGTGGTCCGAAACCCACGTCTGGACTTTAGTAACTGAGCCCGTAAAAACCAGCAAACCAACGACAATAAAAATCACCGCGATTGTTCGCTGGAACCAGCCGTTAGGATTACTGGCAAAACGGATCCTGCGCGTAAAGCGCTGTCCATAAAAACCGATCAGGAGCAGAATTGTACCGAGGCCGATAACGTATGCAATAATATAGGCAAACGCCCAGGCCACACTTACAGGCAGTACTGTTGCCAAGATGTAGGCATAGACCGGACTGCAGCTAGAAAAAACCGGGCCAAGTGCCGCACCTGTAATAATCGCCCCAATCAGCTGGCTTTTGTTGCCAAAACCTTTGCCAAGCAAGCTCTGGGATCGCTGTTCGATACCCAATGTAGTCAATACCCGCGCGTATAACGATGGGAACAACATCACAATTCCCAGGCCAATAATGATACCGCCCGAAACATAGGTGATCACCCGCGGTGGCACGTTAATAAATAAGGTTGTCACCTTGAGCAGCACGGTAAAAACAATCAGCGAAATCGCGAGCGATGCGACAATAATCAACGGCCGCTTGCGATTAGTAACATCACCACTAACTGACCCCCCAATAATAATTGGCAACATCGGCAGAACACACGGAGCCAGGACCGTCAACAATCCTGCGATAAATGCACCAAATAATAAGAACATTACGCGGTCCTGCTATCAAAAGCCTGAGCGGCACTTATACTGCCGAGCAATCCGCGAACCGAACGCGCTTGCATGCGTGTTTGCACAACCTCACCAGCGTGACCAAACAGCTTGACGCGCTGCGATCCCGTCTCCCTAAACCCTCGACGTTCAAGCGTTGACTGCATGGTCGGCATTTCGGATGGCCAAATATAGGTCGCAACTGGCTGATATGGAATTGTGGTTTTATCGCGCAGAAGCGCTTCGACCAGTGCCGTGCCTACGCCCCGCTCGCGGTGCATAGGATCGACAACAACTTCACGAAGCCACAGGTAATTTTTGATAATGCTGTAGTGTTTTGCTTCGCGAATAGCAACACTCGCACCCGATACATTATGGGCACTATACGCAAAACCCGTCGGTTCTCCGTCCTGCCGGGCAACGGCAACTTTGGGATAGCGGAAATCCTGATTGGCATTAAACGCCTCGCCAACTTCACTATTGGGGTCCATGTGCGATCGGTAAAACCGGCCCGGATTATCCCACGATACCAGCTCATCTATCTCGCTGTTTGTTCTGTCTAAATGCTGGAAACTTTGGCGAGTCAAATGCTGAAGATCTCTCCACTCCCTCTGGTCAAGTTCCCACGAATCATAGACGGTAATTTCGCTCATGCAGGTGTCCTTTTTGCTTAGTTATCAGTTCGACAGCACCCTAGCGATACTCTGGATTTTCGAAGTCAAACCGACTCCCTGCGTCCCAAGCACTTCGCTGGTTACCAAAAGCTGGTATACCGCCCTGCGATTTCAGCATGCGCGCCAGGTGAAGCAAATTCCAGGTCATAAACGTAGTGTTGCGATTGGTAAAATCATTATCAATTCCCGTGCCATTATCACCGTAGCTCGGGCCAGGGCCAGCCTCACCAATCCAGCCAGCATCTGCCTGTGGCGGAATGACGTACCCGAGGTGCTGCAAGCTATACAGGACATTCATGGCACAATGCTTGATGCCATCTTCGTTACCCGTGATCAAACATCCACCAACTTTGCCATAGTATGCGTATTGGCCTTGCGCATTTAATTCACTCGAGCAGGCGTACAGCCGCTCGATAAGTTTTTTGGTTTGCGAGCTGTTGTCGCCCAGCCAAATTGGTCCAGCAACCACCAAAATATCGGCAGCCATCACCTTTTTATAGAGTGCGGGCCAGGCATCGTTGTCCCATCCATGTTCACGCATATCTGGCCAGACCCCGGTTGCAATATCATGATCGATGGTGCGGATTAATTCTGTTTTTACACCTTGTTTTTCCATGATACCGCGGCTAACATCAATCAAAAGTTCGGTGTGGCTTGGGGCCGGAGACTTAGTCAGGGTGCCATTGAAAAATATCGCCGTAAGATCACTAAAATCACTCGTCACTTCCATACGTCCTCCTTGGTTTCTCTCATCATACCGCACATTGCTCTATACATAAAAAGCTGAACGCTGGCTGATATTTGTAGTTGCGTAAAGTTCTTGTGGCTATATAATAAGACTATTACTCGAAAGGCGTTTTATGTCACGTCCGAAAACAAAAACAAGTCCCGCAAAAGCTCAAAAACCAAGTGCCCAAGGTCAGTGGCGTGCGTTATCACGTTCCTATCAATCGGCCCTATTTGTGGTAGCCTTTGCGCTCGTTGGTGGTGCAATCACGCTCATCATAACGCACGCTGCCAGTACTAGCGCCGTAGCTATAACATCTGCTGTTGCCAACAAATGTCTCGATAACAATCAAAATAAAAAAGTTAATGGCAATAAAATTCAGTTATATGCCTGCAACGGTACTGGCGCGCAAGCCTGGACTACCAACAGCAATGGCTCCATCACCAACGCCAACGGCTATTGCCTGGATGTCAAAAACGCAAGCACAGCTTCGGGCACCATTGTTTGGCTGTATCAATGTAACGGTACTGTAGCCCAGCAATGGACTATTAACGCCAGCAATAAAACTATTGTTAATCCGCACTCGGGACTATGCCTGGACGATCAGTATGCCAAAACAACTGATGGTAATCAGATTTGGATGTATGCTTGCAACGGAACAGCAGCACAAAAGTGGACTGTGCCAACACCGAGCACACCCACGACCCCCGCACCGACGCCGACGCCCACTCCTACACCAACCCCGACACCAGTTAGTTCATCGCCCGTACCACTGGGCGTTAGCGGCAAATGGGCCTTGAGTTTTGACGACGAATTCACCCAAGACAAGAGCGTCAATCAGTCAGTTTGGGCGCAAACGTCTGCAGCTGAATCGCAATGCGGTCAAGGCAATCACGGCAACGGACAGGCTGAATGGAATCAGGGCTATGCCAACGATACTGTGGATAGTACCAACGGCTTGGCCATTACGGATCTCCGTAAAACAGTCAACCAATGCAACAGCACATTCGGCTGGACCGGCGGCTTATTATCCTCTAAGCAATCATTCCCTGCTGGTACGGTTATCGAAGAGAAGTTCCAGTTCCCGGCAAATGTCCCAGTTGGCGGCTGGCCATCGTTCTGGACATGGTGCGCTAATGGGTCAAACGGCTGCGAGGTTGACGTGTACGAAGCGTGGCCACCACACAGCAATGGCGACAACTCTGTCGATAGCACCGACCACGTTGGCGGCGGCACAACCGGCCAAGCAAAAGCCATCGTCTCGGTTGGTGACTGGCACGTTATGGATGCTGTTATCAACGCCAAAAACACAGTGTTTTATCTCGATGGAAAATCATTTGGTTCGACAACACACAGCGTGGCCCAAGGTGCATTTAACATCATCCTCGACAACGATGTCTGCGACGGTACAGGCTGCCCCGCTCCTGCGAGCACAACTGCCAAAATTACCGAAAACGTGGCATACGTACGAGCCTGGAAACCCAATTAAGCGCGCACGTTCCACATAATGGTCCGTACCTGCTAAGATACTAGGTATGGAAGCTGTAGCTGGATGTAAGCATTTGGGAACACTGGCAGTAGTGCTGTTATTCGGCGGCCTGAGTGTGCTTGTAACCAAATGGCCACAAACCCAGCAGATGACGTTTAGCCAGCATGCCGCAGCCTATAGGCACACCATATTTTACTACTGCGCACTATTTACCATTACGCTGCCTTTGGCGCTCCTATTCTTTATCGGCTGGTTTGTACCCACGTTTCATCTGTCGGCGTGGTTCTCAGCCTTTATCATTCTCTCCTGCGTCACTCAATATGCTTGCACACTTGTGCCCGAAACCGGCGGCCGCCAAAGCCAATACCACCAAAGCTTGGCTGGAATTTCCGCCATTGCTTTGCTGCCCCCACTTTTCTTAATCCTTGCTTCGAATCACATAGGTGGAGTCGCCAAGCTACTCACAGTGATTTGTCTGGCCATAATGATGATCACCATCGGCCTGGTTGGCGTCAATAAACAAAAGTATCTTGGTTGGAAACTGCAGGCGATATTCTTTGCTGCCTTTTTTGCTGCAATTTTGGCAATCACCTACTAAGACAAAGAATTTAGTGGCGAGCTCGCACGTGTGTGGAATGAAGCTCGCCACTCTTCTGAAAATCTAGTGCGCAGTACTGCTGCTAGTGTTATTGACCGTAGTCGTATTCCCTGTGGTGTTAGTGTACGTGGAGGTATTCTGGCCAGTGTTAGTGTTAGTGATGCTTGGGCTACCAGAACCGCCAGTCGAAGTACCACCCACTCCACCGCTACCGTTAATATTAAAGTTAGAGGCGTCGTTAAAATACTGAGACCAGTCGGTGGTATCGTTCGTGTATTGCCAGATTGCACTACTCGAGCTTGATTGGTTGTTGCCCGTAACGGTGTTGCCAAGGTTAGACGTCGTGCCTGTAGTAGTGCCACCTGTTGCTGGGGTGCCACTTGCGGTTGTACCGCCGCTCGTTGGCGTGGTTGTTGGACTCGTAGTAGTCGACGGTGTCGTGGTAGTACCAGAGTTATTGACTGTTGTGGTGGTTTTGGTGCTACTAGAGTCGTTGGGGTTAGTGGCGGTGTTCTTTGCGGAATTATCTACCACCGTGGTGCCACCATTTTGGGATGTCGTGCTTGGGGTGCTGCTTGGCTGAACGCCATTGCCGCCAACCGTAGCCTTGGTCTTTGAAACATCCGAACTCTGGTCAGCAGTATCAACCGCCTTGACCTGATAGTTGTATGTCGTACCTGGACTAACGTTAGTATCGGTGTACGTGTACTGGTCGCTACCTACCGTTGGATCGGTTGTGGTGGTAGTTGGTGTAGTCGTTGTGCCAGAATCGTTTACCGTTGTGGTGGTTTTGGTGCTACTAGAGTCGTTGGGAGCTGTAGCCGTATTGCTTGCAGAATTGTTAACGGTAGTAGTCGAGGCAAGTGCAATCGTATCACTGCCATATTTATCGCTCAGTGTCATTGCAACAGTCGGATGTGTTACGGCTCGTAGCTCTGCTAATGGATTTGTCGGCACGTGGTTCGTAGTCATCGCGCTTGGTGGTGTGCCCGAAACCGTCTTGATTAGCTGTCCATCGCGGTAGATATCATACTGCTTGATTGGACGAGAACTCACACTTGGCAACCACGACAGCACAACTGCTTTGGTCGATGGTGTTGCTAAGAAGCTGACAGGTGCAGATGGAGCAACTGATGCGCCAAATACCTTGCTCGAGAATATTGGCTCAACCCAATAGTTGCTCGCCTGACTGCTACTCATTGGGAAAGTTGAACTGCCACTGAAGCTAAACAGGCCATTGCTGCCGTCCCAACCATCATTTAATGCAGTGATGCGCTTATTCACAAACGCCTTGTTGAAGTAGTTAACGTTAACTGCGTTATGACCTTCTGGTGCAAAATAAGATATAACATACGTGACGTTACCAGCAACGCTCACAGGCTGTTTGAAATATGCCGTCTGCCAGCCAGTTGCCGATTCCTTGCTGAACGTAATACTCGCAAGTTTTACGCCGTATTTGTCCCACAATGTTCCGGTATGAGTACCGCCGTTGCCAGCACCCTTGTAAAAGCTGACACCCGTAACTTTGCCCGAAACTGCCGTCTGAAATTTAAGACCAAGCTCCACACCCTTAGTATCGCTACTTGCAGTAACCTTTGGCTTGGTTGTGTCAGGCCAAATGCCATAGCTCACCGTCAATGTGCGGAATAGCATGAAAAATGCAGCCGCAACAATAAGTACGACCACAATAATAATCGCCCACAGCATCATCCGATGGCTTTTAGTTTGAGGCATTTGAGCGCCTCCGTTCCAATTATTCCCCGGTGTTACACCACCATTGGCATCGACGAATTCGCTCATCTTCCTCTCCTTTTAACTTTTATTTAAGGATTCTATCCTTAAAGCATAATCACTAACGTAGCATTTAACAAGTAGATTGTAGTCGCTCAAACAACAGGGCTAAAAGGGCGCACTACTAGAGTAATCAGTTCGTCCTAATTACAGAGTTATCCACAGAAATATTTCGACGAAAACAATTACACCTCTCATGTGCCACATGACAACAACCTTAAAATGAAATGTGAAAAGATCAACGTTGTCATTTGTATAACAGGAGACCATACTAGAATTTTAACGCGTAATAAAAGGAGGATTTCAAAGATCACGTTCTGTATGTGCGGGTAATGGGACGCACTGTTTTCTATGCAAACATAACAGAGATTCGGAGAAACTATGACTCTACAAACCTATATCAAATTCGTTAAGCAATCAGTGCAACGACTGTTCTCACTGACCGCCGTGGGTGTACTTGCGATGCTCGCCCTGGCGCCTGTCGCTGCCAGTGCAGCCGCTACGAGCAGCACATCACCAAGTTCTAAGCCACAAATAGCAACGCAAAGTACCATTCATAACAGCATGACTGCACCCGTTGCATCAAAGGCAGTTACGAATGGTATTCACCCGCTTATTGCCTGGACAGACACCCTGACCACCAGCAGTAATATTTTGTGGCCAATGCAGTCTGCAACGCTTACGGCAACCGCTAACCAAAATGTTGGCCCAACACCATACTACCTGAGCATTTACGACCAAACTGCACACAGCTACGTCGCAATCTGTGCAACTGGCACGGTGTGTACGGCAACCGTAACGCAGCCTCAGCCCACAACACACACGTACATTTCATACGTCTCATATTATCCAAGTGTTAATCCACCCACAGGTATTCAGGCAACATCAGCAAGTGTCTACGTACTGTGGCATGGCGTCTCGTTGTCACTGGTAACTACCAGCAACACAACCTTACCACTCAACGGTGTTGCATCATTCAAGGCAACAACCAGCAGTGACGTTGGCCCATCACCATTCTGGATTGAACTTTACGACGCTACCACTGGCATGCGCCTTAGTTACTGTGGATTCGGCACAACCTGTACTGCAACAACCACTCAGGCAGTTGCAACCACGCATAAAATCGTTGCATACGTTTCGAGCTTGAGTACTACCGTACCTCCTGCAAACACCATTGCAACCTCAAGCCCCGTATACGAAACCTGGACAGCAGGTAATTACCGCGTAAGCTTAAGCGGCCCTGCTGGCAGCTACGGTTCCGAAACAATTACGGCAACCGCTAACCAAAATGTTGGCCCAACACCATACTGGATCGAGATTTTTGACCTCGACACCAACACTCGCGTTGCCGTTTGTGGCAGTGGCACAGTTTGCACCGCAACTGTTGCACTCAACAACGGAATCAACCACTACGTGGCCTTCATTTCGGCCTACAGTTCGTCGGTACCACCAGCAAGCACACAAGCTGTTTCTGCTGTACTTCAAGCTCGACTATACATCATAGGATAGTCCAGCCCAACGACGCATCTGTCGATGCCAAAATAAAACACGCCCCTGGCCTAAAAAGTGCAGGGGCGTTTAAGTATCGACGCTTTTCTAAATACACAAGCAATTGTTGGTGTACTTGGGAAAGCGCCGGGAAGGTAAAGAATGAGAAAGTGTGAGTGAGTGCATACTGCACCTCAGCGTCAACTTTCGTCACCTTCCCTTCCCGGAACTCTCTGTTGCTTCTTACCACCGTGCAAGTTCGGGCGTCTTGTTCCGGGACCGGCTGTCGCTGATCCTCAGGTAGAGGTTCTTGCCGACACGGCGGGCGTAGGGTGCGGGGGCGATGTACACGCGAACGATGGTCATTACGGCCAGGACAGGCGTGAGCAGGCCGAGCCACACCAGGAGGGTCATGGCCCAGCCGAAGATCGCTGCGGCGGCGCGAAGGGCAGCAAGTGCTGCGAGGGTCTGGTGCATACCGAATCGGGCGAAGACGTACAGCGTGGGGGCGGACAGCAGCAGGGCCGTGAGGATCATCAGGTAGCGCGTACGCTGGGTGATGTGCTTGCGGAACATCGGGCTGGTGTAGCGGACGACCCATGCGGTGTGGAGAGCCTTGAAGCCACCTCCAGCCAGCAGTCCGCTGACGAACAACATGCCGAGGATCTGGTCGAGCTGGTTGGTCATTGGTACTCCCTTGGTCTGGATCTTTCGATCGGGGTGTGTTTGGCGGTTGGAGATAGACACAAGAAATTCTTGTACGTATCTCCAACCACAAACGGGAACAAAGCAACAGAGAAGTTATTAAGGTACTTCGGAGATAACAATCTCAACAAAGCAAACAGTATTTTAGCATAATAACTTTAAAATGTCAATCTAATCTGCGGCTTTGGCGTCTTGCTCGGCGCGAACAGCCGCCTTCTTTTTGAGATCACGAGCTTTGGTGTAATCGGCTCGCTTTTGAGTGCGTTTTTGGCGCTTGAGCTGTTCCTTTTTAGGTATCTTCTTCATATGTATAGTATACCTTATCGCTGGGCGTCACGAAGCCTCGGGATTGCATCCAGAAACATCTGCAAATTCTGGACAGATGGTTCATATAATCCCATGGCCCGCTCTTCTGCTTCCAGCGCTTCGACTTCGAGCAAGCTATATGACCACGAAATCGGTGTTCCATCCTCTTCATACTCGATGTCCATAGACTTGAGTTCGGCATACCGAATAGCTTCGTCGGCAATGCGGGTCTTGACGTCAATTCGTCCTGTTAACGATCGCTCATACACATACTCAATGCCCTCCGTCTCGACCGAAAACGACAAGTACGGCTCTTCGATCACCGCTTGCGACAAGTGCCGCACATCGCCATCTATATCGTGGTATGTCGCCCATAGCACCGATGATTCGGACTCGTCTTCGTGGCCCAAAAACGAGCCATTGCTATGCGCGCCACGGGCAGCAAGCTTGGAAGTAAGCGTCAAAAAATCTCCAATTGGTAAGCCGCTATTCTGCAGCGCGTACTCATCGAAACGGAATCCATCGGCATTAGGCTGAATCGCTTTGGACAAAAAATTAACAAGTGACAGAAGCGCGAATTCCTGAGGATCGTCGAGGACCATGCTCGTCAGTTCCAGAGGTATCCCGTAATCCAAGCCATGCGCAAAAGTTTCTTCGTCGTCCTTCTCGTGCAAAAACGAAAATATGACATGGCGATTACAGCGATGCTCAGACATGTCATCGTACGACTCGGGATTAAGCGGTAATTCCCGCTCATCATCCTCACGAAAAATGAACGCCCGATTGCCGTAACCGCCCATCTCCTTTGGTGCAAGGTTCGCACTCCTCGTTATCACGCGGACTTCCATGGTGTGGCCGTCGCCCAAGCGCGCAACATAGGTTGACTCCGAAGTCGTATCCTCGGAGTCCGCGAGCACGCCAAGCAGTTGCTCATCAAGCTGAGCAACACATGCCTCTATATCTTCTGATTGCGCCCATCGTTCCATTGGTAATCAATAATAACACAAGCACGTAAAGGGTCATTTATTTAGTGAGCATAAGCAATATATAGTAGACTGTGAACTATGACAGAAGAAAACCATCTACCCATAGTCGAATCAGACAGTGCAGTAGGTAACCGTGCCGCAATATATCAAAAGCTCGATGGAGCTTGGGGTAGTAATGTTGGTGATCAAGGCTACGCTGATCCTTATGAAGTTGCCGAAAGAACGTTTGATGCGATCTACGAACCGGATGCGGTGGACGCACGCAAACGTGCGGCCGATCCAGGTGTTGACGAAGCTCATTTGCCCTCACATCAGCTGCGCGATAAAACCAGAGATCTCCTAGCAGCGCCGCTCACACTTCAGCGCGATGCTCCAGATCGCCAACAATTTGTAGCAACCGTCGCGGAAGCAATTCTACAAAAAGCTAACGTCGGTAGTGCTGTATTGCCAGGTGCACGTGAGCAGATTGCAGAGCTCACCGATAACGGAGATAAGCCAGCTATTTGGTCGGCAGGATACCCTGAGCACCAACACCGCAAACTAGGCAAGACTGGCCTGCACGATTCCCTCCTGATTGCCGCCATCGATCCGCCAGTCGAAATTAGCCAAGAACATGGTGCACCAATTGAACTACAAACCGCTATTGCAACCGACAAAACAACCCGAGAAACCTTCGATCGAGTGCACGAAATTGCCGGTAATAACCAGGTTGTAGTTGTTGATGACCGGGTCAGAAATTTACGAGCCTTTATGGAAAACGTACCAGAAACACGTGCAGCAATTTGGGTACAATACGGCGCTCATGCTCAAAAAGAAATGGATAAATTGGCGCGCGGCGAGAATCCACAACTAGCAACAGCGATTGCTGAAGGCAACATAATTCCCATCGCAGACATCAGCATGCTAGCCGACAAAATCGAATCACTCCGAGACACCGGCATACTAAGCGATGATGTTGCTGCTATTTTCTTTGACTACGACGACACCCTCAGCAATAATGCAAATCGCCGGAAGCTTGAACTCGAAGCAGCTGTGGATGCTATGTTTGAAAGTGAACTTGTCTAGAAAACACTGGACGGTCACAGGATCTTGTATGGTACAATCCGCATATGCACCATACAAGATCTGATATTTTTTGGAAATGCTGGTTGTGGTCTGCGGTTATTGGCAGCCTGACAGCCGGACTGTACACGGTAATCGCCAACGTCGGACCACATTGGCTCAGCGGCGATATTTTCTTTGACCTTGTTATCGTATTTGGCGTTTTGGGCGCTTATTTTGGTGCCGGCTTGGTCGGCTGGCGCATTGCCGACAAATACTACCACGCCGTCGAAAAGCAATTCATCAAGCGTTACATGCAATACAGCGTTATTACGTTCGTTTTGTTGGTGGCTATCACCTATTCACCACTGTCTATTTTGGGATTATTGTGGAGCTTTATCGCCCCATTCTGCGTGCTCAAAGCACTTGACGCTGTCAAAAAGTCATAAAAACTCATTGAGCTAAAAGCCCTGATATTTCAAGATCTGATACGGTTGGATATTGCTGTTGCACCGATAGCTCCTCCTAGGAAGAGATCTTCAAAAGCGTCACATTTCTCACTAAAGAGAGCAATGGTTGTATGAGGCAGGTTGCCGGCAGCCTGCTCTTGCGCCAATAACGGGATAGATGTAAGGTCGTCACGTATGACGAGAGCGTCCGGCTGTAACGCTACAATATTAGGACGGTGACGTCGTGTTGAACACGGATTTTCCTCGGTATGCTGAGCACAATTTCCTTGCCCATGACAAGTAATGAAATCCGCCAGCGGCACGCGCAATTCACTGTTCGGCGCAGCCATGGACTGGGCGGCAACCATTCGTGCTCTGTTAAGCCAATCGAGTGTCGGCTTAGGGCCACCACCCTTTACAGGGTTACGAGATTTGCCCTTGGCAATTGCTGCATTCGTGTCAATTGATACCATCATCCGAACATCCGAAACGGCTGCCATGTGCACTGTTGTAATCTCTTTTTCGGTGGTAGCATTCTCGATACCCAGCATACACATCGCTCCGATAGTGCGACACCGTGTGAGGCCAAGCAAGTGATTAGGATGCAGAATGTCAAAGCCACCGATACAGAATATCGTAAACTTGCCACTATCCTTCCATGATTTCATTGCTCGCTGTGCCTGGTCCGAAGAACATTCACTATCAGCACCCGTAACCGTTATCCGATCCGAAAAACCAGCTTCAACGATCTGCCGAGCCGGTGGCCGAAACGTTGGCATGACCATTACTAACGGGCCGTGTCTAGTGCAGTGTTAATCACAGGGATCCACAACTTGTAACCAGCATCCGTGGGGTGGAATTTATCGGCTGCAAATAGCTCTGGATGCTTACGGAAGGTTGGGCCGGTTTGGCTCGCAACAGGTGCGAACGTAACGTGCAGTTGCGTCGCCATTGCCTCAATTGTTTTATTAAGTTGTTGCGTTCGAACACCGGCATACCAACGCACCGGCTGAGCAAATCGCGGCACACTACCCATATCGGGTGAACCGGTAAGCACAACTTTGATTGCAGGATTTGCATGGCGTAGTCCGGCAATAGCGCCTTCCAAAGATTCGCGCACCGATGACGGACTCGTCGCGTGCGTCACATCATTGGCGCCAACTGCTATCAAAGCAACATCAGGATGCATTGCTACTGCTTGGGGGATTTGCGTCGCGAGTACATCGTTGGCACGTGCGCCCGAAACCGCCAAATTCTTCCAATGCACCGTATTGTGTTTGGCTAGGTGTTGGGCGGATGCCTCAGCATAGCCCTGAGCATAATTACCGCCCTGAGCGATTGCCGTGCTATCACCCATCACGACATACGTCAGATTTGGTCCGGTACCAATAGTTTGTGTGCTGCGTGCAATTGTCGGGGCCGGCACTGCTGAACCGCTATATTTTACATACAGTACTTCAAACAGCACAAAACAAACTACCAATGCCACGACACTCATTACTATCATTATTACGGGCCTACGTTTCATAATTTTATTCATCCTTCCAGTGTACCAGAACTCTCTTGATTAGCCTGTGCCATACGCATCATCAGTTCACCGAGCTTGCCTTTTGCGCGAATGTCCCTTAGACGTTCTTTGATAAAATCGCTATCCTGCTTAGTAACATATTGGGAGGCGATTCCTTTTGCGCTTCGGTATCGGCGTACCTCGACACCAAGGTGCCGCACAAGAGCCAGCGAATCACCAAACTCATAAGGATGAAGGGCACGTATCTGATTAAATACCGTTCGTATCGGGACATGCATTGGCGTGTCCGGCACTGGCCGCACATCTAAGTCAGCCAGAATCGCCTCCTTGTATTTCCGTGGATAGCACGGTCGACCACCTTTGCTTTTGCCGTCAAGACGACGAAGCGTCGGTTCGATACCCCGGGCGCCAAACCACTTATGGACCGCCTGATACGGAGAAGCAACGCTTCTATCTGATCTTGTGAGTACGTCAAGAATCTCTGTGACAGACATTTCATCATCCCTGATAAGCGTTCCTGTCTTATCAATCTTTTGGCGCAGCACCTCAATAATGTTCGGATCGAAAAACAAAGGTAGGGCAGTTTTATGGTCTGCTTTGTTGCGCGGGAATCGACGCTCGCCCAGTGACCCGTCAAGATTATCGTCAATCCAGGTAATAGCCACACCTAGTTCGCGAGCAATATCCTGCCGCGTTATATGGCCTGCTGGGGCCATGCGTGTTTCGATAAATTCACGTGCTTGTTTCTCGTCGCTGTATCGCTGCAATTCGTCATTTTGGCTCAGCAGACTGATCACAATATGGCCCGTACGGCGTAGCAACATCGCGACATACTCACCCATCAAATTGTACTCTTGGGTAATATCATCAATGTGCGTAAAACCTTCGGGCAGCCCCGGCCGGACCGAGCGCCTCAGATATTGCCGTCGTGCAACACGTAGTTCCGCCTCCTGTGCCATCGACCGTATATCCGTCAGAAACGGCTCCATTTCTTCAAGAATTTCCGCCTCTTCCTTTTGTTGCACGTTAGATTTATATCGTTTTGAGCGCGGTTCAATGAGCAATCCTTGTGTCGGCGATACCCCAAACACATCGTACGGAGTCATCTGCGGATTGCGTTGGCTCTGCACTTCGTAGTCAAAATGAATAACTACCGTCGGCATTTTACCGAGCCGAGCACCGCGTCCCAAACGTTGAATAATAACTCTAGCCGAACGAGTTGGGCACACCAGAACAATGCAGCCTAGATCGGCCGGATCCCATCCAGTGTCGCCCATCTTGGATGTTGTGAGGATATCGATTTTTCCCTCATCAAATTCTTCAAAAATAGCGTCGTTAGATTTTGACCTACGAAAAGCCCCAACCGCTCTTGCAGCAATCGATCGTGGCTGCATGGTGGCGCGATCGACCACTTCCGTGCCGTCAAGGGCAGCAGCCAAATCACGGGAATACTTGCTTTGCTCGCCACGAATACCAAAAATAACCGTTTTGATATTATGCGCGGCCATATTTTTGGCAATTCGGGTTACATAGGAGTTGATTAGTTCAGACTCTGCTAGCTTGCGCAGCTCTTTGCTCGAGTAATCATTGTCCTGGATCTTACCCTCCAGCACCTCGCCCGTCTTAATGGTGTAGAGCAAAAATGAATTAAGAATGCCCCGGGCTTCGATGCCCTCACGCATGCTTATTTCGTGGATTTTGTGAGGCCACAGCGGGTAGACCGTTTTGCCCACTAGCTCTGGTGATCCCGTAAGTGCTAGGTTGATTTTACCCCGCTGCAACTCTCTAATTGCTTCCGAAACTTTTGCGCCCAAAGCCTCATGACACTCATCGTAGATCACGAGGTCAAATGTATTAAATTGCGTAGGGTCTCTGTGCATCGCCCTAAGGAGTGAATAGTAGGTCATGCCCACCACGCTGGGTGTCTGCAAATCAGAACGCAGGGTACACATTTTGGCGTCTATATCCGGTGCCACCAGTGTAAATCCCCGGGCCGTGTCCGAATCTTCATCACCCAGACCCATATCCTGGATAACGACACGGCGTTCGTGTGCAAGTACCAATGCACGAATGGGCCGCTCCCCGGGGCTAGGCCGCTCTCCAACCCCAAAAAACTTGGCGACAGTGGCCGCGAATACTGTTTTGCCAGCACCCGGGGCATGCACCAGCACGCCGCGTTTTGTAAGGCCATCATCCATATCCGACGGCAGGCGCATGCACACAAAATCATTAAACCCATCCATCGCATCAACCTGATGTGGCGCTAACATGCTGTCTTCCACATGCTGGTATGCCCGCCTAAAGCGTTGCATCATAGCGATCCGACGCTGCACAAGTTCACCCTGTCGTTCTGGTGAAAAAAACGCCGTCTCTTCTGGAAGAGCGGTATCTTCCGCTGTCATGGATGGAGCATTTTCCATACAACAAGTATACCTAACACGAGGCTTTAGGCAGAAGCAGAAGTTGCCCAGCCCCATACACCTCTGTTATGCTTGAAATTACACGCGCCTGTAGCTCAGCTGGATAGAGCGTTGGTTTCCGGTACCAAAGGTCGGGGGTTCGAATCCCTTCAGGCGTACCAACAAAAGTGCCCATTGTTAAGATGGGTATTTTTGTTGGCCTGTCTGTATCTAGGGTTCAAACGGAAAATGAGCAAAGTTGCCAGTGGCAAGTTTGCCGCCACCAGAGTCGAATCCCTTTAGGATGAGATAAGGAGTGGGCAAAAGCTCCAGCGAAGCTTTTGCTTCTGCCAGAAAAGGAATCCCTTCAGAAATTAACCCTGCAATAACTGTACATAGTCAGATCGTGCATACAAGATCCGCACGATGCTTATCTGCTCCGTGCTGCTTCTGTAAATAATAAGATAGTTGTCGACGAGCAAGTAGCGGTAATCGCCCAGTCGCTGATCGATGCTTGCCAGGCTTGCCCCCATCGTGGGGAAAGCTTCAAGCGACTGGGAGCGTGCTAGAATTTTAGTAGCTACATTGTGTGCGGCGCTAGGGTTTTGCAGTTCATCATGTATATATAAGAACAAGTCGCTCAGATCATGCTCAGCCCTAGGCAAAAATACGACACTCATAACTGCACGTTAAATTTTTCTGCAATCTTTTCTATGGGTGTGGCCTCGCCATCTTGGACGGATAACTCTCCCTTTTTAATTTCCGCAAGCAAGTCCTCTGTGGTAGTCTCGCGATCGTAGTCATCTATCTTGGAGATGACGTAACGGCCACGGCCATTACGTGTCAAATATACAGGTTGGCCATTATCGACACGATTCAAAACTTCTGTGTAATTTCGCAAATCTGATATTGGTAAGATAGTAGGCATTTTTCCTCTCCTTTTTACCATTGTAGCAAATATACACGTTAATTCAACAGCATAGCTGACTAATGATCAGCCCACACCCAGCGAACTGCCCCATGCATCTAGGCATTACCGGCATGGTTTGATAGAATGAGCATCCGAGTAGGAGGAACTATGCAATACGATGACTTACTAAAAAGAGCTGTTGAAGTTCGCGCACAATACGACACGCTAAACACCAGCCGAGGGGTTACCTGGAACGAGCAAAATCTTATGTCTGGTTTTGTCGGCGACGTTGGCGATCTATCTAAAATTATCATGGCAAAACATGGTTTGCGCGCCATGGACGACGTCGACGCCAAACTGGCTCACGAGCTTGCCGATTGTCTGTGGTCAGTGCTGGTTTTGGCCGACAAATACAAGATCGATCTAGCCACCGAATTCATGACTGCTATGGACGGTCTCGAAAAACGCATCGCCGCCGACAAATAGCGCTCATGTAGACTGTCATTCACCACCAACGTATGCTAGCCTACAAATATGAACAATTATGAAGTGCCTCCAGACTCTTCACCCGTCATAGAACAGTCACTTAGCCAGAGGTTACTACATCGCTTCGGCCTACCCCTTGCCCTCGCTACTACCGCGATAGGAGGTGTTGAATTTGCTGACGCAGCCCCAATTCATGCAGATTCGGGCATTGTATACACTGTTGAAAATACCGGTGATGGTGTGTACGCTCGTAATTCACCACACGAAAATGACACGCAGCGTATTAGTGGACTTGGGGCTTACGATGGAGATAGTGTTGAACTGGTTTGCGGTGTGACCAGTGGAGACCCTATCGGCAAATATAACAATCATACCTGGCACAAAGTCATAGATTTAAGTCGTTCCAGTGAAGGACAGTTCTGGATCAATGACCACTGGCTTACGACACCCGGTGTCGCTAACCAGCTGGCGCCAGGCGAAGCAAATTGCGACGCTACTACTAGTCAGAATCTTCAACCAGCACAAACAGTTAAGCCCTTCGTCGAATTCGATAGAAATGCAGCCCGGGACTGGGCGATTAATCATGCAGAAGATACTCCACCACAAGGCGTAGATGCTTGTACTTGGTTTTCCAGTGAGGATCTGGCGGCAGGAGGATTGCCCCAGGATAACACATGGAATTTAAGCTTCCAACATCCAAAGCTTGATTTAGATTTACGGTATGGAACAGATACTGCATGGATCGCTCCAAAACTTACAGAATACCTCGCTAGACTACCCTATGTCGATATTGTACCTCTAGGCCATATGAACGCAGGGAATAATGATCTGCCCCAAGCAAAGCCCGGTGACATTATTGCCTATACGTGGAATGGGACCGGTAAGCCTGCGGACGTTGAGTCACTCGGAAGTGTCCAGCACCTTTCAGTTGTAGTTGGTGATTCATCCAGTGATCCAGCCTATCCTGTTGTTGCAGAATGGGGCCGAAATTCCCAAACTCCATATGTTGACCGAGGTTGGACGTATTCAATGAAGACACATGGTTGGCTTCAGAACGAGAAAGGTCAGCATGATATGTTTGCCTTCCTTATCCACATGCGGGATGAAAATGACGTCTGAATCAACCGAACACTCATACTCTAAAAGAGGTTTATTGCCCTCAAAGACTACCACGGTAGTAAAAAGAAATAGGTTTGTTGGTTGTGTGTTAGTACTAGTGTGCAGCAGCATCATAGCCTACATCTGGTTCTGGCCATCTAATAAGATAAATTTTCAGGAATATGCACCGGTTTGGATGCCTTCAGGCCAACAGATAACTACGCCTTATCTAGGTCAATGGCTTCGGAAGCCGCCACAGCAGAGTCCAGTTGAGCTAGACTACGACGCAAATAGCTATACAGTACGTGAGACACGTAATAATGGTGAGGTTCGTGCTAAATTTGAGTATAAGTGTACTGGCATATTGAGTACAGGTGATACTTGTGGAATTCTCAAGAGCAGGAGAAGTCAGCCGTATAGGCTAACCTTCATTCAAAGTTCTAGCTCTCCATACCAAATCGTAGAATGGCTCCGCGGCAACACACTTATCACATGTTTTCTTCATACTAATAACACAAATAGACAAGCATATTCCTCGGATACAATAGGTCAATTTATTGATTCGTTCACTCAGATTCGCTATTCCAACTTAAAGGTAAAGATCTATAACGAGATACCTCCTCCAGGAGTATAGACGCATCGTCTTCGTTTGTTACGCTCTGTCCGAGAAATACAATAATAATGCGCTAGTGACTAGAGGCATATCTCTTGTTTGCCTGCCACAATGGTAGGGACAGCCTAACTAGCGTGGGGCAGCTCGATGTTCGAGGCATGGTTGGGGTGTATATCAAAGATGCATCCCTCGTTGGCCAAAACAACTTTGCCAGTGGGCAATGCGATGCTTGCTAGAATGTGTTTGCCGTCTACATGCGTTGGGTTTTGGAGATTTTCGAGGTCATCCGGCACGTTCACGACTAATTCGTACTTCTTGTCGGTTTTGTCGTAGATTATCCCACCCTGTTCAATATCGCTCTCAATTTTGCGCGTCCCCTTAAGGCCAAATGTTACCGTTGCCTTACCATGTTTGTCGCCCGTTGGATACGATTTGGGTAGTGTAAAATTTCCACCGTCGCTCGTGTATAGTTTGCATGAAACTGACGGCGAACTGTTTGCGCTTGATCCTGTACCACCGACAGGATTGCAGCCAGCAAGTGCAAATGCTGAGGCACAGGTAGCGCCCACGAGTAGTCTGCCGCTTAGCGTGCGGGTAAGCGCTTGTTGCCAAGAATTCTGAGAAGCATCGGTACTGACTTCTCTGTCATATGCGGTCGTGGTTCGTTCTGGATGTTTCATGTCTGCCCTTTTGTTATGTATCATCTTATTTTAGCGTGCGGATAGCATAAGCAAAATAAAAACAGACACCGGGTGGGTGTCTGAGATGGGTGCTACCTAAAGATGTTAGGCGTTTTCGGTTGAGGTAGCGTTGTCGGACTTGTCCTGAACGGGCTTTTTGCCTGCTGGCAATTCACGAGGTTCAGTCTTGTCCAAAGCACCTTGCAAAGTGCGAATAACGTTACGAGCCTGCTCGCGGCTCATACCAACGCGGGCTGTTACAAGCGGTTGTGGTGCGCCAGTTGCAGTTTGTGCAAAGCTGAGCACTACGCCAGTTGGACCAGCGTTTACGTGCATGCCATCGGTGTAAATCACACGTGGGTCGATTGCCATCACCAACATTCCGGCCCGGCCAGAAGCCAGCTCTTCGGGAATGTCACTTTCGTTTTCATCTTCACGATTGCGTGGCAATTCGTACCCTGCCAGCTGCCACAAACTTGCGGCGTCATCCTCTTGCATGCCAAAGTGGCTAATCATCAAGTTTAAAATGTCTTCACTGGGACGCTCATGGCCGGCTTCGTAGCGCGCCAGAACGTTTTCATCAATCTCAACAGCACCCGAAACATCAGATGCAGTTTCGTGCAACTTCTGACGGATGACCTTGAGTTTTTGGCCTAATTGTTTGAACGGAAGTTCCTTGGGTGTTTCTGCCATAAATATATGGTAGCGCCCCAGAGGCAGTTTGCCAAGCAATTAGTGACGTAACCTTACGCTGCATTCCAGATTTGGCTGTATAATGCAGGCATGAACATGCAGCAAAACGCCCCTCTACGTCAACATTCAACGATGCGCCTTGGTGGCACCACGGCCTTTTGTACCGAAGTTACATCGCGCATCGAGCTCGAGGAAGCGCTGGCCTGGGCCGAACAAAACAGTCTGCCTGTGATGATGATTGGTAGTGGCAGCAATATCGTTTGGAAGGATGAAGGATTTCCTGGACTTTTGCTGGTTAATAAAATTATGCGCTTCGAAGAACAGATGGACGGCGACGATTATTACGTCACTGTTGGAGCTGGCGAAGACTGGGATGAGGTAGTCGCTCGCACCGTTTCCAAGGGCATAACCGGCATAGAGTCTTTGTCACTTATTCCCGGAACCGCTGGCGCAACGCCGGTCCAGAACGTTGGCGCGTACGGCCAAGAAATCGGCAATGTTCTGGTGAGTGTCGAGGCCTACGATCGTCAAGCTAAAGCCTACGTCAGTATTCCCGGATTCGAATGCGGCTTTGGCTATCGGACTAGTCGGTTCAAAACAACCGATCGGGGCCGTTTTTTGATCACCGCTATTACCTTGCATCTTGCCAAGGGCAACCCACAGCCACCCTTCTACCAAGCCTTGGATCGCTATTTTGCCAGTAATCCCATTGCCGAATACACGCCGCAAGCAGTTCGTGACGCCGTTATTGCTATTCGACAGAGCAAACTTCCCGATCCAAGTGTGGTTGCCAACAATGGCTCGTTCTTTGCAAATCCGCTCGTAGATGGCGGTACCTTTGCACAGCTACAAGCAGATTATCCCGACATTCCGCACTGGCCGGCAAGCGACGAGCGTACCAAAATCCCTGCTGCATGGCTGCTGGAACAAGCTGGTTTTAAGGACATGCATGACCCAATAACAGGAATGGGGACCTGGCCAGCTCAGCCTTTGGTACTTGTTAACGAGGCAGCCAAGACTACGGCTCAGCTACTCGCATTCAAAAAACAGATCGTCGATGCCGTGAAGCAAAAGTTTGATATTACCCTTGAACAAGAACCCGAGCTGCTGCCAATTGGCGACGAAGCCTAATAAACCTGCTCTTAGAAATTGAAGCTCGAGTAGTATGAGCCAGCCTCAATTTGTCGCAGTACGTGCGCGACCTCGACAATACTATTCTCGGGTAGCTCAGCAACGGTAGACCAACGTAGTTCGTCACACTTGTGCGGCTCGCAGTTAGTTAGCTCGCCGTCCCATTTGGTTGCTTCAAAAAATATATCCATACGCTCCACACCTTCGCGGTCGGCAGGGTCGACTTGTCGATGCATCAGGTGTACAAACTTCAAGTCTTCCAATTTCACAACCACACCAACCTCCTCGAGCGCCTCACGCGCAGCTGCAGCCTCCGATGGCTCGCCACCGTCTACGTGGCCAGACGGCAAACCGTACTTACCATCGTTGTAGCCAGTCTGGAATCGGCGAATCAGTAGTAATTCGTCGCCCTTTCTAAACAGAATATACACGGCGGGGATGACTTTGTAGCGAGGTGGTTTCATGCTTGGCATTGTACCATGGGCAGCCGCCATGAGTACTACCGCAGGAAGTCAAATTCGGTATAGATTTTGTCTTCTTTGATGGCCTCCAGGGCATAGCGCACTTCTGGCACAGTGTTTGGTGGCAGTTGATTCCACTTGACCCACTTGAGCTCATCACACTTTTGCGGAATACGATTGCGTGGCTCACCAGGGAAATTCAAAACCAAGAAATAGAAATCGATGTAGTCGGCAGTTCCTTCGTTACCACTGGAGCGATGCATAACATGCACCAGGCGCAATTCAGCCATGCGCAGTTTAATGCCCGTTTCTTCGTATGCTTTGCGAATTGCCGCGCCCGATGCAGGCTCACCCTCTTCGATATGGCCAGTGGGTACACCATACTCACCATCGTGATAACCACTGTTAATTCGGTGCGAAATAAGCACTTTGTCGCCTTTATCAAACACTAAATATACGGCAGCGTGAACATTTTGCTTGGTAATAATACTCATTGATTTTGATTATACACCATCGGTAGTTATTAAAAATATGTGAGATATATCACATTTTATGCTTGCAATATACACCACACAGGCGTATACCAGAAGCGTTAGGTCACGTAGCAATACGCGGCGAAGCCACCGGCTTCTACGTAGGGAGCGGGTGATTTTTATTGCCTATAGCCATAAGGAGACACATCATGTCGGGCGAATTTTCAGGTTCTAATCCAGCAGGCCTACCTCGAGAAACATTCGAGGGTGATGCCACCGAAGTACTTCAGTCGCCTAGGGCAGAGGGTAATGAATTGGAACAAACCGAACCGATTCCTATCTTTTACTTGCCAGACGGTTTGCGAGAGGCAGCACAAGAAACCGTTACACGACCACCTCAAGAGCCAAGCGTGCCACGTCCAGATCTGAGCCAAGGCTATCGCATACAGCGCGTACAAGCCATTCCACCATCACCGCAACAACAGGCTCCGTCGTGGGCAAAACCACGCCTCGAGGTTGACGACAGCGCGTTCAGCACTTCTCTTCAGACACTCGCTCCAGCTAGCGAAACACCGATTTTTGCACAGCTCCAAGCTGACCGCCAGAATAGACGCCCAATCGCACAAGTTACGAGTCTTCAGGAACGCGGTCAGGAACCTGCCCCCGCCATTGCTGAAAAAGGCTCAATCTTCGACGATATGAATAGACGCCTCACCCAACGCACCGGCCAGACCTACGACGAAACTCGTCGGTCGTACCCTACGGCAGCGCCACGATTCGAGCAGATGGTCACTGTGCCTGCGGATCAGAAAGACTACGATTTCACACCGCCACCACGCACGCTCCACATCACCAATCGAGCCCTACCGATTAGAATCGTACCTGTCAGCGAAACACGTACTCCAGCAGACACAACCGCTGGTGAAGGTTCGCTGCTGGTAGAAACGCCAGTAGCAGCCGTAACAACACTAGATAAGCCGGAAGTGGCTCCTAAGTCACCCGCGCCCGAGGAGCACCCTGTTGACACGGCCGCGTTCCTGGGACGTATCAAGGACTTGGCTGATATGCCGCAAGCAGAGGCAGAAGCTCCCGCCCCTAGCCCTGCTCCAATCGAAGCGGAGCCCGTGCTAGAACCGGAAGTAACGCCAGAACCACAGGCAGTCGAGCAGCAAGCAACCGAGGAAATTATCGCCTCATACGAGCTGAGTGAGACTACTCTGACGCTTCGCGGATTGCGTGATAGCGTTGTCGAATACGCAGGCCGCCACAAACGCATGGTTCAGGCTGCCGAAATTGCTGGAACCGTAGCAGCAGCTGCTGTTATGGGCGCCAAACTTTTCGGTCGTTTGCGTCGCCGATAGGCTTACACACAAACTTCACAAAAAAGCGCCGGGAATATCTCGACGCTTTTTTGTATTACCCAAATCTAGCTATCGCTGGGCAAAGGGAACTCACGAGCAAAGGCTACAACCTCACGGTGCAACGCTTCCAATGCTTTGTCATCATTGCGAGCCGTGATTGCCTTTAGCATCCAGTCGGCGACCTGCTCCATGTGCTCCTCGACCAGTCCACGCGTTGTAATTGCAGGCGTGCCCAATCGGATACCACTCGGGCGGAACGGAGGCAGCGGATCGTCGGGAATAACGTTCTTGTTAAGATTAAGGCCGATACGATCCAGCACGTGCTCGACTTCCCCACCGTGCAAGCCAAAACTAATGTGTACATCAGCTACAACCATGTGGTTATCGGTGCCGTTAGTAACCAGCTTGAAACCCTTGTTCATGAGGGCCGTAGCTAAGGCCTGACTGTTCGCCAGAATTTGCTTGGCGTATACCTCAAACTCCGGCTGAGCGGCCTCGTAAAAGCTCACAGCCTTGGCCGCAATCACATGCTCCAGTGGGCCACCTTGCACGCCAGGAAACACCGTGCGATCAACCAGTGTTGGTAGGTTTTCGATGGTCTTTTCGGGCGCGCGGAGTGGGTTTCCGACTGTGCCGCGCGTAAGAATCATGCCGCCACGCGGACCGCGCAACGTCTTGTGGGTGGTGGTTGTCACAATATGGAAGCCATAGTCAAAGGGGTTTTTGAGTTGCTTACCAGCGATCAAGCCCGCAATATGGGCCATGTCCATCATCAGTACTGCGCCAACTTCATTACCAATTTCGGCAAACTTGGCATAGTCTAATTCACGCGGGAATGACGAGAATCCGGCCAAAAGAATCTTTGGCTTATGCTTGAGTGCCAATTGGCGCAGGAGTGTGTAGTCAATTTCGCCGGTTTCGACGTTAGCCATGCCGTAACGCACATAATTGAACAATTTGGCGAGCACGGTGCCAGGGCGACCATGCGTAAGGTGTCCACCGTGGCTCAATTCCATGGCCAATATAGTGTCACCTGGCTCACACCAGGCATGGAAGGCCGCTTCGTTGGCCTGGGCGCCAGAATGGGGCTGTACGTTGGCGTGATCGGCTCCAAACAAGGCTTTGGCGCGCTCGATGGCGATTGCCTCAATCTTGTCGGTGTTTTCTTGTCCACCATAGTAGCGTCGACCGGGAAAGCCTTCGGAGTATTTGTTAGTTAGTACGCTGCCCATGGCGCTCAAGACTTCGCGGCTGACGTAGTTTTCGGATGGAATCAACTCCAAACCATCGCGCTGGCGTTCTTCTTCGGCGATAATTAAATCGGCAATTGCTTTGTCATTAGTAGAAGCTACAGGATCATCCATGGATAAATCTCCTTTTACGAGTAATATTCGGGCAGTCATAAGGGTGTAGCTAGATCATACCTCTATTGTAGCAAGGGTTGTCTATGTGTTAAACTGCAAATTAGCTGTATTTTTCTCTTCATTAGTCCACAAAATACTTGTATCTTATATCACATTTGATATAATTATTGATGCTATGGAATCGACTAACGAAAAAATCGGACAACTTATCGCACGTATCCGCCAAGAGCGGGGGCTCACCCAGGCCGAGTTTGCAACGCGCCTCAATACCAGCCAATCGGCAGTAAATCGTATTGAGCACGGCAAACAAAACCTGAGCCTTGAAACTCTCGGTCGCATTAGCGACGTACTAAACAAGCAACTTATTAGCCTTAACGGTGGTGCAGTTAACCTGCGTATCGACGGCGGTCACGAACTGCACGGCGATATCACCCTCAAAACCAGCAAAAACGCCGCAGTATCTCTGCTGTGTGCCAGTTTGCTGAACTATGGTGTCACCAAATTCCAATCCTTCCCTCGTATCGAGGAAGTCTACCGCATTATCGAGGTGCTCGAGAGCATCGGCGTCTCTGCCAAATGGATAAATGGCAACGACCTCGAAATTCGTCGCCCTGAAGTTCTCAAAATTAACGAAATGGACGCACCAGCCGCTCGCAAAACCCGTTCCGTTTTGATGATGATGGGTCCGCTCATGCACGACTTCAAAAAGTTCAAAATCCCCTATGCTGGAGGCTGTAAACTTGGCGCACGCACGGTAGCTCCGCACTTGTTTGCACTTGAAGAATTTGGCGTAAACATCGTAGCCGCAACCGGCCATTACGAAGTAAGCGTCAACAAAAAACCAGCTGGTCGTGTAACATTGTACGAAGCCGGTGATACCGTTACCGAAAACGCACTTCTAGCTGCTGCACGCACGCCCGAAGAAACAATTATCGAATTTGGAACCAACAATTACATGGTCCAGGACCTCTGTTTCTTCTTGCAGAAACTCGGTATTAAGATCGATGGCATAGACAGTAACGCTATCCGCGTTAAGGGCGTACCGTTCATTAAAAAGAACATCACCTACGCACCAGCCGAAGACCCTATCGAAGCGATGTTCTTCACAGCCGCCGCAGTCACAACCAACTCCAAAATCACGATCCACCGTGTGCCTATCGAATTTATGTCGGTTGAATTGCTTAAACTGCGCAAAATGGGCCTCAAATATGACCTCACCGAACGCTACAAAGCCAACAATGGCCATACCGAGCTGGTCGATCTAACGATCCATAAGCACAACGGCACGCTAAAGGCGCTCGACGACAAGATTCACTCAGCTGCCTACCCCGGCATTAACGCTGATAACTTGCCGTACTTTGTACCAATCGCCGGCGTCGTGCATGGCCGCACGCTCATCCACGACTGGATGTACGAAAACCGCGCCATTTACTACACCGAAATGACCAAAGTTGGCATGCAAGTTGAGCTCGCCGATCCACACCGTTTGTACATAGAGGGCCCAACCCACTTCCGCAACGCTGACGTGGTGTGTCCGCCTGCGCTACGCCCAGCCAGTTTGTTACTAATTGGCATGCTTGCCGCAGAAGGTATTTCTACCTTACGCAACATCTATACCATCCAACGTGGTTACGAAGATTTGGCTGATCGCCTCAACAGCCTTGGCGCCAACATCACCGTTTTGCACGAGCTGTAATCAGTTTTTGCACACAGATAAGAGCCCCTGATTCCTGGGGTTCTTATTTTTTGGCATGAAAATACCCCGATCAATCTTAACCGCGTGAAGCGGAAACTCCTTTTTGAGGGAGCGATTGACCGGGGTAGGTTTTTTGGGGCACGGGGAGGCCAACCAGCACATCTGGATGATGCGTGAGGTCGGTTCCCAGGGGTACCACCGGGGTTTTAGCGACGACCGCCGAATCGGTTGGCCAGAGCGGCCAGCATGTCGGTGTCGACACCTTCGTCGGGCACAGGCTTATTCAGGATAGCCTGCGCTTTGGCAATTGCCGAGGTAGCGCGGGCGATCCAGGAGTTCAGCTCGGCCAGAGAGCCGGGCAGCTCGTCGTCGCTGACGTCGAGACCATCGAGGTCATCGAGCATCTGACCGACAAACCGGTCGGGGTTGTCACACAGGAGCCCGTTGACCTCGTTTCGCAACGAGCGGGCAGTCTGGGCAACAACACGGGTTTCGTGCACCTCCTTGATGAGGGCGTTGGCGGTTACGGTCCACGCTTCCATGGATTCGGCGGTCACCGTGTAGGGCAACTGTCGGTCACTGTAGAGGCGCGAGCGCAATCCGCTCGAGTAGTCGGTGGTGTAGTCGTTCCACAGCTCAGTGAGCTGGCTCTGGAGCGGCTGGGCGGCCTGGCGCAACGCGTTGGCCTCTGCGTCACGACGCTGCCGTTCGGCAATGTGCGTCGCTTCGGCCCGCATGCGATCCAGGTAGGTGATTGCACGTGCGCGGGTCTCCTCCGCCTCGGCTCAATCACGAGTCCAGACAGTATTGAACCAAGGCTCGGTGGACCACCGACCGACATTGTAGGCCAGCGTGCCGTAGGCGAGTAGCGACTCACCGGTTTCAACGTCCGCGCCGTAGGCGAGTTCGTAGATTTCCGGCATCGTCACCGTGCCATCCGGCTCGGTCGGCAGCATGATCTCGGGCCGTTCGCCCCAAGCATGCCACTCCCGCCACTGACGGTCCTCTCGTCCCTTGCGTCGCAGCTGTTGGGCGTTGACGTGGTTGGGGTCAAGGGCTTCGTGGACGCTGATGACCTGTCCGTTGAACTGGACGGTAGTGGTCGAAACCACGTCGTCCAGATTCGCGTCGTATCGCGGGTTTGCACCCGTGACAACCTGCGACAGATGCGGAGCAACCTCGGCCAACCACTTGGGGTCGACGAGTGTCACCAGCGTCAGCAGGTTCAGTGTGCCGGGACCGTGCACGGTATTGATTTGGAGGTCAAACGGCACGCCGACCGACCAATGCTGAGTCGTTCCCTGCGGAGTGATCTCAGGAACGACAACCGACCCGTGTGACAGCTCTCGCTGGATACCGTCACCGTTGAGGTAGCGGCGCCCGCCGAGAGACTCGTACAGGTGGTCGACCATCCCTGCGCACACGGCGCGGAGAATGTCTTGGAGCTTGTCGGGCGTAGCGAAGTCGGACGTGGTGTCGACGCTGGCCTTGAGGGCCTTGGCGAGCTGTTCACGCTTCCGCTTAGCTTCGTGGTAGTCCTTGACGAACACACCACTGCTGCCCATTTGTTTGCTGTTCATGGTGGCACACTTCCGGTAAACCAGAAGCTGCGCAATGAGGTCAGAGGTGGTTTCCCCTGGCGCCATCTTTTCGTGCCAGCACCTACAGACCTTGATGCCGTGCTGCTTGCACCCGGGGCAAACGCGTGCAACGATGCCTCCCTGCTCGAGAATCGCGGCGACCGTAATAACGTCACCGACGACACCGAGCCTTTCGGCTTCGATGATCATACGGGCATACTTGACCGAGACAGACATCCTGCTTGCGCGGTGGCCGATCTTGGTCACCCGACCCCGTTCGTCCATGCAGCCCAGGGCAAAAAGCGCCCGCTTGGCTTCACGGATGTCCGCGAGGCTTGGCTGGTGGAAGAACTGGAGGTCCTCGATGTCCAGACCGGCTTCAGCCAGTCGCAGAACCGTCTGTTCCAGTCGGGTGCGCAGAATCTCGGCCGTCGGAAATTCCGGACGGTCGTCATAGGGAGTGGGGCACCAGTCGAAATAAAGCCCGAACTTGGTGCGACCCGCGCGCCCTTTTCGCTGCGTGCGCTCGGCAATCGAGATCGGCACGAGATACAAGCCCTCAACACCGTCCCTGATTTGGAGCTCACGCTTCAGGCCGCTGTCGAAGACAACGTCGATACCAGGGATCGTGATGCTGGTCGCAGCGATATCCGTGGCGACGACGCACATGGGTCGACGATAGTCACGGAAGCACTCCGATTGCTCACCCTTGGTGAGTTCACCGTGCAACGGCAAAATCTCTGCGTCGAGACCCATCCGCTGCAGTGCGGCGATCGTGTTGGTGATCTCCTGCTTGCCGGGCTGAAACACCAAGGCGTTTCGTCCCTGCCTGAGCTGGGTCGCGATTTGGTACTCCATGGTCATGCCGGCCGGATCCTGCTCCTCCACCTCGAACGTTCGTCCGGGGACTCCGATAATCGGGGCACCACCGAAGTATTCGCTCAATCGTTCAGCTTCGAGCGTAGCGCTCATCAGCACAAACTTGGTCTTGGAGCCATTCTCGACCTGGCGCTTGATCCAGGCCACGAGGACCTCGATGTTGAGGTTCCACTCGTGGACCTCGTCCACGATCAGAACAGTGTGTTCGCCCGATCCGGTGAGCTCACGCACCAGCGCGAGGCCATCGGTGACGAACAGGCAGCGAGTTGCGTCACTGCACTGCTGGTCATCCTCGGCGTTGCCACCGATACGGTACCCGATCACATCCCCAAGGGGCGTGTCGTACTCCTTTGCGACTCGGTCTGCCACCGTCAGTGCTGCCAGCCGGCGAGGCTGGGTCACGACGAGCTTGTAGTTGTTCTTGACCTCGTCCAGGAGGTGCTGCGGAAGTTGCGTGGTCTTGCCGGCGCCAGTTTCGGCGACGAGGATCGTGACCGAATTGGCCGCGATTGTCGCAACGATCTGGTTCCGGAACGCGGCGATGGGGAGCGTGGCATTTGCCATGATGTGACCTCAAACTGAAGTGGCCAATTGGCCTATCGGTTGCCCGACCTTCCTCTCCGTTTGGCGCACCTTTCTTAAGGGCACGTCTTCTACCTGGCTTATGAATTCACCGAAGTAGCGTCATGAGGTAGGAAAACCTCGCATGAAGGCAGACTATCACGCGCGTGTAGGCGTGATCACGCAGGGGTGCGAGCCCTGGCGGCTGGGGTTCGAAGCATGTTGCTGCTTCGCTGTGACCGCATCACAGTTCGTAATTGTTAACGATCTAACTCTCGTTTGAGGGCTAGAAAGTGCTCGTTCATCAAAAGAATGGGTACTTTCTAGCCCTGGCACATAGTTTTCCATAAAATACCATATTTTGCTCTTATAGTCAATGTTTCCACCCCTGAGAAGGTCTCTGTGCTGCTCTTGGGAATAACGCGCAAACGTCACCGTAGCTTTTGCCTGCACTTTTGCTGCAAAGCTTGATATAATAGCTCTATCTTCTCGGAGAAAATGCGGGTATCGTACAATGGCTTCGTATGCCAGCCTTCCAAGCTGGAGATGAGAGTTCGATTCTCTCTACCCGCACCAAATATTCTTTACGTAGAGGAAACCGCAGGTTTGTCTCGTACTTGAGCCCCGGTAGCTCAGATGGATAGAGCAAGAGACTTCTAAGCTCAAGGTCACAGGTTCGAATCCTGTCCGGGGTACCAAAAAATACAATAAGTGCCGGACATGAATATTCACGCAAGCCACGCTGTGGCCTGCGGGTTCGGATCCTGTCCGGGGTACCATTACAAAAGAGGTAGCCATCTGGCTAACTATTTTGTAACAAATAGCCGAGAAGGATTCGAATAGGTATGTGGGAAAATTGCCAGTGGCAATTTGACCTGCTAACAGAGGCGGATCCTGTCCGGGGTACAATATAAAAACAATCATCCCTTCAAAAAACTCCAAATAAAAAACAGTGGCTATCTCGCTCGGCCACTGTTTTTATTTTGACAAAACTTCAAGCTGGATTAGGCAGCTTCACCGTACGCATCGTCATAGTTACTGCGCTGCCATGGGCCAACAGTAATCTGATCGTCTCCGCCAATAAGTGCCTCGTGCGTAACAACAATAGTCGTTATGGCACGGCCAGCGTACTCGCAGAAACGTGAAGAAAGAGCTTCCGCATTAAGAACTGCCGTTGGGTATACAGATTCTTCATTGTAGCCCAAAGCCATCGCGTATTGCATTTCAATCTCACCGTATGTATCAGAGACGGTAAGTTCGTGCTCGTCCAAACCCTCTACGGTATCTGGGTGGGCGCTACCGCCGAAACCATTTTCGTGCGAGTCACCAAACAATGGGTCAATGTTGCGGCCTTGAAGCCAGGCGTATGTTACGCCTTCACTGGAAAGAGACATGAAAACATCCTATCTGTCTAAAAAATAATACGATCCATCCGGATCATCTGCGGCACAAGAGAAATGCGTCGTTTCAAGCGATATAATATAACCATTTTATATTTTTGTAAATAGTCGCTGTATTTTTAACACACCTGTATCTGGGGAGATTTTTTGACAGAGGACTGGAATATTGCCGCGAAAAATGTTAGAGTAGATCTGTTATATATCTATGGCGGATGTAGCTCAGTAGGTTAGAGCGCTGGATTGTGGCTCCGGAGGCCGTGGGTTCGAGCCCCATCATTCGCCCCAATATAATCACACAGAAGGACTTCTTTCACGGAAGTCCTTCTGTTTTGCTACGCCTAGGCGCTTGGGGAATTAGTAAATAAAAAAGACCTTCGCTGGGAGTGGTCTTTTTGGGTACAGAGTGAGACTAACGGCTAGGGAAATGGAAAAGGCAGATGCCTTAACAATTCCCCTAGCCGGAGTCCTCTATCTATCTGTTGTTGCCGTGCGGCGGTGCGTCAGTGCTGGTCGGTGGTGGTCCAGGCCGGGGAGACGGGGGCTTCGCTGGTGGCGAATTCGGCGAGGTTGACCTCGATGATTTCGCTGAGCAGCAGGCTGTTCGCGTTCGGCTGGTGCGTGACGATGTCGTGAGCCGTGGTGTCGGTGAGACCGGGTATGTAGCGCTGCAGTGCGGTGATGATGGCGGCCTGGTAGCAGGTCTGCTCGCCGATCTGGGTCGGGTGCATGCTCCAGGCGTTGTCCACGAACTCGCTCGACAGGAACATGACGCAAGCGCCACCGACTCCGCTGTAGGCACGGGCACGCTCGTTGCCGCGGATGCCGTACAGGTTGCGAATCTCCCTGACGATCAGGTTGCTGCGCGTCCAGAAGCGCGGGTCCTGGATGTTCTCGAGCTTCGAGTGGTTCTGCTGCGCGATCACGAATACCCAGGTCGGACGGTTGTCCTGCAGGATCTCGTGGATGAAGCGGTGGACGAGCTCGTAGTTCCAGACGTCGTTGGAGGTCACGAAGTCGGCACCGCCGTGGACGATGACGACACGCGGCAGTTCGGGCTCCTTGGGCTTCGCGGAGGTGGCGCTGGGTGCGCGGTTGTCGACGGAGGTAGTCTGCGCATCGGTGGAACGGTGACGGCCGTGCTGACGGGTTTTGCCGATGAACGGAAACACAGGATCTCCTCTGGTTGGACCATATTTGGTCGGACTGTCGGCTTGTAGTAGGGAACAAAAGCGGAAACAGCTCTGCGCTTATTCCTGACTACGAGTCCAGCACAATCATTGGAGATCAACTGTGTCTATAGATAGAAGACGTAATGTGCGGCCGAAGTATTTTCGGCGACAATCAAAAATTATACAACTTCTGAATATTTTTGCAAGCGATATTTCGGTGACAGGTACTCATATCAAGAAGCTGGTATAGTATAGACAGAGAGAAAGATAGTCTGGAGAACTCCCGTGCATCGAATTATTCATTTTGCAAAGAAATACACCTTATTTACGGGCGCGCTCGTGGCGAGCGCCACCGCCCTCATTTTTGATGTCAGTGGCTCGCATACCATCGCCCACTGGATCCTTGGCATTGCTGCGAGTTTGGAACTGATCCCACTGGTCTGGGGTATGGTCCAGGATTTGCGCATCGGCACGTACGGCGTTGATTTGTTAGCCGTAACTGCCATCGGTACCTCTGTTATTATGCACGAATATTGGGCGGCAATCGTCATTGTTTTGATGCTTACCGGTGGCGAAAGTCTGGAAGATTATGCCGAACAGCGAGCCTCACGCGAGCTTGATGCTTTGCTGGATCGTGCGCCCCAAAAAGCCCACATACTCAAGGGCCGGACCGAGGTAGATGTGCCCGTGAGTCAGGTCCGTGTAGGCGACAAGATCGCCATCCGCCCTGGCGAAATTGTGCCCGTTGATGCAATCATTCTGGAGGGCACCGCCAGCTTTGACGAGTCTTCAATTACCGGCGAAAGTCTGCCCCAGACGCGTGAGCCAGGCAGCGACATTGTGAGTGGTGCGATCAATTTGGATGGTGCATTGATTGTCCGCGCAGCGCATACGTCAGCCGACAGCCAATATGAACAGATCATCAAGCTCGTGCAATCTGCCAGCAAAAGTCAGACACCTTTTGTGCGACTAGCCGATCGCTATAGCGTCCCCTTCACTGCTGTTTCGTTCGCGATTGCAGCAGCAGCCTGGGTGTGGAGTGGTGATTCGAGGCGCTTTTTGGAAGTTATTGTGGTGGCAACGCCATGTCCGCTAATCTTGGCAGCTCCGATTGCTGTTATTTCGGGCATGAGCCGGGCGGCCCGGCACGGTATTATTATGAAAACCGGCTCCGCACTGGAACGTCTGGCTAGCGCACGTACCTTCGCCTTTGACAAGACGGGTACGCTGACTCAGGGTGAATTGACCGTTGACAGCATTACCACGTTTAATGGCCACAAAAAGTCGGAAGTGTTGCAGTTAGCCGCTAGCTTGGAGGCAAACTCTAATCATGTTCTAGCCCGCGCCATCGTCGCTCGGGCCCAAAAAGACAAGATCAAAATTAGCAAAGCTAAACATGTTAAGGAAATTGCCGGTAATGGCGTAAGCGCCATGATTGGCGGGCACGAAGTTATTGTTGGACGCTGGGCACTGCTCGAGAAAAATCACGTAGTACTTCCCAAAAATTTCACGCCAGCCAATGTTCAGCAAACCGCTGCGCATGTCGCCATTAATGGGGTATTAGCCGGAGTTATTACACTCAAAGATGAGCTACGCCCCGAGAGCACGCAGACTCTCGACCACCTGCGGGCCATGGGCATCGAAAACTTCATGATGGTTACAGGCGATAACGCCGCAACCGCCAAAGCAATTGCCAAAAGTGTGGGCATTAGCGAAGTAATCGCTGAGGCCTTGCCCGGAGACAAACTGCGTGCGATTGAGGCCCAAACACTTCGCCCTGTTGCCTTCGTGGGCGACGGCGTTAACGATGCGCCAGTCTTGACTGCTAGCGATGTTGGCATTGCGCTGGGCGCCCGCGGTTCAACCGCAGCTAGCGAGTCTGCCGACGTCGTTATTATGCAAGATGACCTTTCACGCGTGGCATTTGGTACCGAAATCGCCAAGCGCACGTTCTTCATTGCCAAGCAAAGTATTTGGGTTGGTATAGGCCTCAGCGTTATGCTAATGGCCATCTTTTCGACCGGTAAATTCAAGCCCGTATACGGTGCGGCTATTCAAGAAGTCGTGGATGTCGTGGTTATATTTAATGCGCTCCGAGCACACGGCGGCGCACGAAAATAACTGTGCATTTTGGCGAAAAGAGCTGACCAAAAACCGGTCAGCTCTTTTTATTGAGGATGGAAATCGACCGAGACGCTATCGGGCGTTTGCTGGACTGCAGCACCATCTGGACCTGGGCTAGTACCCGTTGGCGGAGCTGGTGGTGGCGGAAGATCGGGCATGCCGGATTTTGCTTCCTGCCCTAGGATAGTCTGGATGTCTTGCGCACTAATTTGAATTTGTTCGCCGGGAGCAACTTGGCCACCAAGCATACGCCGCGCCACAATGTTCTCGACAGCACGCTGCACAATTCGGCGCATTGGGCGAGCACCCATTCGCGGATCGTAGCCAGCGCTCACCAGCAGACGCTTAGCGTCATCAGGCACAGCAATCGATACTTTTTGCACAGCCAAGGTTTTATTGATACCCACCAAAATCAGGTCAACAACCTGCAGTAATTCATCCTGATTGAGCGGCCTAAACAACACAATTTCGTCAAAACGGTTCAAGAATTCAGGGCGGAACTGGTTGCTGCTGATCAGTTCGTCGGTAAAGCGCTGCTCAAAATCTTCCATCTTCCAGCCAGCATCAATGTACTGGCGGATGCGGTCTGCGCCCGCGTTACTAGTAGCAATAATAATCGCATCGCGGAAGCTAACTTCACGGTTTTTGATATCGCGTAATATACCTTCGTCCAATACCTGCAGCAAGGTGTTAAGCACGTTGGGGTGGGCTTTTTCGATTTCGTCTAACAACACCACACTAAACGGATTCTGGGAAATTTGGGCGGTTAAACTATGCGGATCGGTCGCCGCGTCAGCGATCAGGCGAGTAACATCGCTTGATTGCACATACTCGTTAAGATCGAGTCGCACCAGGTGGTCTTCGCCCCCAAAAAACACGTCGGCCAGAGCTTTGGATAGCTCGGTCTTACCAACACCGGTTGGGCCCAAAAACAGGAATGTACCGATGGGGCGTTGCTGATTGCGAACCCCTGCTCGGGCCCTACGCAGCGCATCGCTCACAACTTGCACGGCGCGCACCTGGTTGATCATGCGCTCGTGAATAAGATCCTCTAGGTGCAATAGTTTCTCACGTTCTTCGCTCGTGTCGGCCGTGCCAACTTTGACGCCAATTGTCTGCTCAATTGCCTGGCGCACCGCGGGCATCGTCACAAATCCCTGGTCCGCAAAGCCGGCAGCCGATTCCAACAGTGTCAGTGCTTTGCCTGGCATCGACTGATCTTGCATGTACCGATCGCTCAAACGGTAGGCCTCTTGGAGCGCTTGGTACATGTACGTTACACGGTTTCGGTGCTCAAGCAAAATCAGTTGGTCTTCCATAATAAGCAAGGTGTCCTCACTATTGGTTGGTGTAACCGGAACACGGTTGAGATACTGTGCCAATGCCGCGTTGCGCTGTGAAATACGCAGCCAGTGCTGGTCTTCCATCGCCAAAATAATACGAAAAGCCCCACCTTCCAAAATTGGTAATAGCACGTTGCTGAGGTCTACCGACCCGGTACCATCCTCAAAAAACAGATGTGCGTCGTCCAGGAATAGAATAATATTTTTGGCCGCAAACGCTTCGTAAAAAAGCTGCTGGATCAGGCCCTCCAACTCGCCACGCCCATGCGCCTGGGCGATCAACGACGACGGGTCAAGCGAAAAAACCTGCTGAAAATGCAGCGACTTTGGCACACCCGGCCCAGCCTCGAGCAACGCTTGGGCAAACGATTTCACCAAGGTTGACTTGCCCGTGCCCAAGCCACCGATCAGGGTGGCATTCTGCCGACCACCTTGCGAAAATAGCTGCACCATCCTGTCGACAATCTGCTGGTGGGCAGCGATATCACGAGTAAGCAGCCCATTAAACCCAATCTGTTCGCTAATATTAATACCAAAGCGACTAAGTGTAGGAGTATAGCCAAACGACCAGTCACGGCCCAAACCACCATCGTTTTTACGCTCGCTATGCTGCGCGATAACGTCTTGCACGTGATGATACCAAGCAACACCGTGCATAATGTCTTCGCTATCAATTTGCAAATGTGCCAAAACGGTGTCAATTTGCGGCGTTACGAGAATGATTGCCGCGAGCACCGCAACCGGACTAATAATCGGCAGGCCAAGATTCAAGCGAATAGTATCAGCCTGTTGCCATACCTGATTTACGTCCAATTTATTGTGCTCAGCGATTGCCTCGAACACCTCTGACTGCAGACCAAATCGGGCGCCAAAGAACCTGCCTTCCGGCGTTTTGAGCGCTAACTTCGCAAGGTTAGTTGCACTGTATTCGCGCGGCAGCACGCCAAGTAAACTCGATGAAATAACCCCATCAATGCCTTGCGGCGTCACTTCGGGGGGGATGTCCCGCAATTCACCCTGAGCCCAGGCCGTTAGCATAATAAATGGCGTCGCCACCAAGCCCAAAATCCAACCCATGGTTGAACCCGTTGCCAAAAGCGCCACGCCGCCACAAACGAGCAGCACGGCAAGCGCGCCCAGCCCAAATCGAGCATTCGTCGAGGCGACTATCCTGCCAAAGCGAGCCTTCTGAGACCGCACACTACTGTAGTCGATAGCCTGTTTCATATGGTCCACCCAGCCACAAAGCCAACAATTGCAATCACGGGCAACAGCGGCACGAACGGCCACAGAATCATCTGCAAACTACCAAATATAAACAACATACATGCAGTAAGTATGCCCAACATTATAAACAGCGAGCGCATAAACGCCCCTATCAGGCGGGAAAATGTGCGATCAGCCCAGGCACGCATTTGGTCCTCAAGCGCGCCATGTCCTTTGACTGCCGCAATCTGACGGAATGGGTCGAATAGTGTGCGTAGCAACAGCCCAACCGAGAAGAAATCGAGCGTTTTGTTCAAACGCCGCTCTATACGGTGGCCTAGCGACACCCAAGCGGTGGTGTACCACCACCTAAAAAGCGCAATTGCGAGCATACGATCATTATAGCATTAGCACGTCGTTTTGGCGCGCGCTCAAGCCGCGCCGCCCAAGATCAATGCAATCAGTACCGGCATGATCAGATTGTCCGTACCATTCACGGCAACATTTTCGGTAACGGTTGCCAGAATTGGCACAACAAATAAGGTCGTAAAGCTAGCCGAACCGCGGCTGAGATTCACATAGAGCATCATAACTGCCACCGATACAATAAAGAACGTCGCGGTACCTGCAATGCTCTTGGTTTTGCCAAACACCTTGTACTGATTGTGCTCGCCCTTGAGCACACCGATAATCGCCGCCAGCGCATCACCAATACTTAGGTTAAGCATCGCCGCCATGAAAATCCATTTGCTGCTACTTATCAGCGCCAAAATACCAATCACCATGGCAAAACTAATTTCACCAAAAACCCGGCTTGGCGTGGTGTGGATTGCTTTAAAGATCGTAAATTTGACCGATACCAAGATGACGATGAACATCGCCAAACTCAGCAGTTCAATCTGGCGCCACGACAAAAAATAAGGCCAAAAGGCCACAAATGTTCCCACAAGCATATGCACGAATTTGCGGGTTAGCTCCGCGTGCATATTAGTATGTCGCGCTAAATATTCCGCGAGCAGCAGCACCAACAGTACTGCCACAATAGTAAAAACCAATGCCATAGGCCTATTGTACCCCTACCTGGCAAGAAATAGCCATATTTGACTTTAACGCGAAATAAGTGTTTAAATGTATCCTTCACCAGCCGGTGAAAGCATATCGACAAGCAGAAGGGACACCCCATGCATCAGGCTATTATCTGGGTCGTCATTCTCATCGCCCTGTTCTTCTGGCTCCGCAGCCAGTGGCGCAAGGCGCCGACCAGCAGCCACGAGGTCTACCAGGACGTCTCCGCCGCCAACAGCGCCCACGTCAACCCGACCGTCGACGAGATCGTCACGATTGGCGAGCACAAGGAGCAGAAGCGTAATCCCGCCGAAACGCAAACCGTCTGCGCCGCACTGGTGCGCGAGGGCAAGCTCTTCGAGGTCATCGACGAGGAGGGCCGCGTTCGGTACAGCACGCTTCCGCCCAATAAGCCGAGCCGTTGGTGGTAGAGCCCCGTCTGGGGATCTCCCGCGCGAAGCCATTCGGAACAACCGTGGGATAATCCGCTAGCTTCTACCGATCCGTCACACCAAACAACAGACCCCCGAGGGTACATGAAGTAAGGCGACAGCGCCGGGCACGTGACTGAATGTCATGAACCTGCCCGGCGCTCAAGCCCCCACCAAAATCCCCTCCCTGCTTGTCGATACCAACCCCTTTGCCATACAACAAAAAACGACCATATTACCGATGGTCGTTTTTTATATATCAAAATAAACTTAAGGTGAATATGACAAGTGGACAGTGGGAGAGAGCGGCAAATAGCCCGCAATGTACTCCGACACCTTCACCTGCCATATTCACTTTTTAGTTACGTTGCCGCAACCCCGGGTGAAGCTCCTTTCGATTAGAGCAAGAAGGCGATGAAGATGTAGGTGATGAGTCCCATGTTGACGAGCGCGCCGTATGGAACGCTGGCCCTGAGACCACCCCGAGAGTACTGGTAGGTAATCCAGCCGCCGCAGATGGCCATGAGTGCGAGTACCACGCCCAACGGGAGCAGCCAGATCAGGAAGAAGACGCCGTAGCCCAGCACGTTTCTGACAGCATTGCGCCAGTCGTACTGCTTCTCGACCGGTGTGGAACTGGCGAGGTGCTTGGTGTTATCGACGAGGACTTTCTTGCCCTTCTCGTTCTTCTTGTGTTCCGGCAGTCCGTGCTTGCGGAGCTGCTCGTGAATGGCCGTTGTGGGCTGTGCGAACAGCGCGACCGGCAAGAATGCCAGCATGAACCAACCACGAGGCAGGCCGCCCAGCAAGAAGCTGGCGTTGACCTTGCCATTGCCCCAGCCGAACGCCTTCCAGCCGAGCCAGACCAGCGGGTTCCTGTCGAGGAACGACACGTGCCCAACGAGCAGCCAGGCGGTGAAGATCGTGGCAGCAACGACGAGTGCAGCAGCAACAACCTGCAGCGGCTTGAACGAGCGAATGATCGTCCAGTTCCTCTGCTTGCCACCAGCCCCAAATGCTTCGAGACTGATCGACAGAAGGAACAACAAGCCAAGGATTTGCATTGCGCTTCCCTTCTCCACATCTCTGAATGGTGGTCACCGGATATGTCCTATCCCACACAAGATGAGGGGCCAACCTTACGCATAAGATTCGCCCCTCATCTTGGTTTGTCCACTTGTCAAATCTTCTACACGTAGAAGATTACGCATACTGTACTATATAAAACCGTTATGTGCAATTACGGCTCCGTGAAGCTACCCGATCTCATACTTCCGAATATACGTAAGCCGTTCAAGAATGAAGTCTGCGATATCAACGAAGATTTTTTCGTCATACTCATATTCGAGTGATCTTGGTGTTGAACTAGAATTGCTTTGCGGCTAGCTCGAGTAGCTCCTGAAGAGTCAGGTTTAGATATCTGTTTTCCACTTTCGTAGGCCTAGCGCCAAATAGTTTCTTCAGAGGGTGAACTCGTTCTTTATTTAAGAAGTCAACCAGTGCCTCTCGCATTAAATCCTCCTGATTATCTACGATCTTCATAAGGTATGGCTCACCCTTTTCAAAATTCCAGTGTCCCACATCAACGACTGTTATTAGTTTTTGTGGTTTCTCTGCTCTACGCTCTGGGCCAAAATGATAAAGACCACCATTCTCGTCCCAGGCTAACATCTTGCCGTTCACAACATCGATAGGTTCGAATTGGCTTACATAGTCGGTTGGATCCGATACAATCACATCCACTTCAACTCTGTCTCTTTCTATACTTGCGATAACATATTTCATCTAAAACCACCTCTTAAATATTGTTTCCCATGGCCTGTGTAGCTTCATTACCTTAGATGTAGCACCGGAAGGCCTGTAATGAAAATGTGGCAACCGGGCTGCCCAGTTTTTCCCGACACCACCTTTTCCTACTGCGCCTTTAAGTCCTAACGGTGAAACCCTAAGACGACTTCCAAGTTTAATTTCCGCACCACCTCTTGTTAGTATACTCTTTGCTCTCCCTGCCCAACTCGCCGCCCTCGTAAAAGTAGGACTGGCAACAGCGACTGCCCTCACTGCAACTACACTACCCGCAGCGGCCTCGCATCCACCAAATATACACGCTACAGCCAAGCCAGTACCAACAGTAATTCCAATACCCCATTTAGCTGCAGTACTCATTTGGCCTGTCAAATCAAGATCATTCACCGGATCCGTCGGGTACACATAGTTGTTTGGTGTTCCACCTTCAATTGGGTCAACACTTAGGAATCTTCCAAGGGATGGGATGTATATCCGGGCTCCCATTTCAGTGATCAAACAATACGTCGCTGCTCTTCTTTTGCAGACTTATCGTGTACATCTCCAAAACGAAGAGTGAAACGAATCGGACGAATTGACATCTTCTTCAGCTCCGGAAGAATGATGTCATATATCTTCTCAGCACTAGGGCCATAGAAGTACAAATTACATTCATCGTCACCATATTCATCGCCATCATACGCGGCGCCTGCTAGCTCAAGAGGTTCATCTAATCTGTCCGTGGCATCACTGACTATTCCCTGCGTAGCCTTCAGGGTCTCTACGATAGTATCAAACGATACTATTACTGCCTGTGAAACTGGCTCATTTTGTAATTTTTTGATGGACTTTTTCCGGAAGAACATGATCAAATATTACCCTCGCGGATTTATTTTATTAGCAATCCATGGGGGTGTGTTCAATCTATATCGGGTGAAAATAGACGATTATATAGGGTCGACCCAGCGCATCTTCATCAAGGAAATCATGATAGATGAGGTCCAAGACACGGCCCTCCAATGTCCTTACATCTTCTGCGACCTTACTCACTAGCTTTATGCCATCATCCTGCAAGGTCCCTGCGGGCATACGTCGGATAAAGTAATTAAACTGGGGTTTTGTCTGAGGGTCAACACCATATTCAAATTCCGGAAGCTCTTCAGCGACACTTTCTTCTTGTCTCCATGCCATATTATGATTTCGCAGCTCAACAAATTCATCCCCCATAATGTCATACTTGACGTTGATTGTTGGCTTGTCATTTTTGCTAAATGGTGGATCTAAATAAAATTCGGAGATAGTTACAAAGTTTTGATCACTGTGCTCCGGCAGCTCCTTAAGTGCCCAGCCTATGAGTTTCGATATGTTGTGCTCATCCTTTCCATCAGGGAGAGCAATTGTAAATTCAGTATCTTTTGACATATCACGTCCTTTCTAACTTAGTGGCCCTGGCCGGCCCTTAAGGCCCTGCGATACAAACGAGGGGATAAATATAAACCATACTTCGGAGGCCTTGCTCGTCCCTTTAATTATATCCTTTGTAATACGAGATGGGCGTTCTTTGGTAAACTTTTGGACCGTTTTTAGTTTCGTTCTGATCAATCTGCTTGCTTGCTTTGCTTCTTTGGATGTTAATTTCTCACCTGCTCTGAACTTTGAAACAATATTCTGCTCTGTTTTAGAAAGTCGAGGACCAGCACCTCTCTGTATGCCCCTCTGAGACTTCATACCGCTTAAATCGAAATCATTCACCGGATCCGTCGGGTACACATAGTTGTTTGGTGTTCCACCTTCAATTGGGTCAACACTTAGGAATCTTCCAAGGGATGGGATGTATATCCGGGCTCCCATTTCAGTGGGGGCGAGGACCATGTCGGTTTCGGTTAGTTTTTCGTGGCTGCCTACCCAGTCGTATTTGCCAGTGCCGGTGAGGTTGTCAGCGGCTACGCCGCTGAGCAGATTGCCAAAGGCATCGTATTGGTAGCCATGGACAAGGGTGCCCGTACCGTCGGTAGTAGCCATGACGTCGCCGTGGATGTTGGGGAGGCTAAAGACAGATTTAGCTGCAGTAGTTGTTTGGGCTGGGCGCATGGTCAGCAGAATACCACCAGGCAGTTCGATGTATTTTTCGGTGATTTGCCAAGCTGCATTACGCATGTAGTCTGGGGTGTCACCAGAGGCTGTAAAGTCGTAGTATAGCTCATCTACGGTGGCATTATTTATGTCATGGTAGCGAGCCATGGTACGACCTTGGACGTCACGGTCGTAGTAGGTGGCTTTGGTGCTGCCAACTTCCGTGATGCTACTGTTGCGGTCGCTGCTGTCGTAGGTGAACTTGGTCATGTTGGTGCCCGTACCAAGCTGCGTGGTGTTGCCATGGGCGTCGTACTGAGGGTTGGTCAGTTTGGTGTTGGAGCTCGTGACCAAGCGATCCGCTTGGTCGTAACAAACGAAGTGCTACTAATGCAATATATTTGAAGCTACCGCTAAACTGTAACCCGATCTTCGTCAGATAGCGTTTCTAATTGGTCGATCCACCACCACCATTTACTCCTTGGCTGATCGTCTCGATCCATTATAAAGGTGTAGCTTTTATCATGATGCGTAATAATCCATGATTGCCATTGTCGATCCAATGAGAATAGTCTAGAGGAGAAGCTAACATCAAGTTTACGTCTACGAATCTCGTGTATGAGATCATGGATATCATCTCGCATGGATATCATCACAAAGACTTCTTCATCCGAGTATGAGTCTAGTACATATTTCTGGTTAATCCAGTGCTCGTATTTATCTAGGCACCTATTCAGCTCGTCCTGAAGTTTATCATCTGTTAGCTTAGAAAAATCTACGTCTTCATTCATTATCTATACCACCACTTTGGCTTATACGGCCGTACATCAAGCTTACTACATTGGGTGATGATCACTATTTTACCCTAAAATACTTAGCTATCGTGCAGAAATGACAGTTCCATCGTTTTATAGAACTCTTCCCAGTCCTTTGCCTCGATCCTATTTAATCTTTCTCGGGCACTTTCTTTTACTGCGTCAAGATTAAGATGTTGCTGTATGATTAGATACTTCTCGTCCAAGGCTGGGCCTTTTTTAAAGGGTCTCTTCATGTACTCCTCGGAGCATACAATGAGGTAAAACCACTCGGATACATCCTCATGCGTGTCGGTGTCCTGAAGGTGAAGCGCAACTGAAGCCCACCATCTGTCGTGTTTTTTACCAAATATCCTGTCAATTATTGATTTTTTACTGTTTTCGACTGAAACACCGGTTAATCGAACGTTTACCATAGCCACCCTCCTATTCTCAAATGTAGGTTACCTGTTCTGTTTGGATATCGTGTTGCCCTTTTCCCTGCATTAACTATCGGCCTTGTATACGATTCAAAATTAACTCGTTGTCAATAAACTGATTGCTCGTGTGTTTAGTAGCTGTTTGGTACTTACTCAACAAATTGTCTACTTCTATTAACATCAATTACTTATTCGGATACTTCCCGAAAAGCACACTTTTAATGTCAGGCGCACGTGTTTTACATTCGTCAAAGAAGTCATTAGGGTCAATTTCCATAGACTCTACAAAGATAGAATTGACTTTCGATGCAATCGTATCTTCAGAGTCTAATACTGTGACTTTTTGTGCCACTTTTGCAGCTTCGAGATCATACTCATCATGCGGAGCACCGTCAGCAATAAAGTCCATAGGGTCCCATTTAGCGAAATATTCATAAATAGTCATCTTACGTATCTTCCATATCGTGTTTTTTACTGTTTCGACAGGGACACCAGTCAATTGGACTTCCGCCATAGTCAACTCTGTTGCAGCAAACTGTCGGGTAATACATCTTTGGCGTCTAGTATTTCGATACCAACTATGTGACCATCTTTATCGATATCAAAAAGTAATTCACCTTCTACCTTTTGCGCTACATCAGCACAGTCTAGAGTTTCTGATACTTGTGCACTCTCAACAAATAATATGTACGCTGCATCAGTTTCCTTATCATATGTAAATTTCATAGAGGCTCCTTTTTACTACCTATAATAACGCTTGCCTGTCTTAAACTTACCAGGTACTAAGGTAACGCGTCGCACTTCAGTACCTATTCTTTAAAAGTAAATGTGCTGAAGCTATCTTTATCTACGATATCAGCTGAAGATTTAAGGGTAGTTTGAGACACCATAAACCTACCCTGTTTAATCAGAATGTCTCCGGCTTTTCTAGGAATAAGTAAGCTGGCGCGATTTTTTCTATGAGTAATCTTGATGCGATTATCTGTAAGATTATGCAAGAACTCAACTATCTCAGCCTCAATCTCTTCTACAAAGGTTTGATTGGCAGGATCTGCAAGATTATACACATCCGTATCAATTGAGTATTCAATCTTGGAATCGTGGAGAATAAAGTTAAGACCAAGCCATTTAGGGAATTCAATAGTCACCTCAACAGTGTATCGGCTGTCACCAAAGCTATACACACTAGCTTGCTTTACTACACGATGGTCGACAACCATTCCCTCAGCTTTAATATGATCAAGAAGTTCTAGTACGTTACTGCCGGCTGTTAACATAGACATTGGCTCCTATTTAAATTAAACCTGCTCATCTTCTTCTGAACCACGAACTTCTAAACAGAGGGTAACCTTTTTTTACCCAGTTAAAGTCAATCCAAACCTTACTCGGGTCAATATGTACGTGAATTGGTGCTAAGACCTTTTTAATAACAGATAGATTCTTATAGTGATTATAAGCAGGCCCGACCGCAACACGCCCTTTTCCTATTCTAACTATATTGTTGCCGTTCTTAATCTTAGCAGCAACTTTAGCTATGCTCCCCGCCTTAGCTATAGCCTTTACTGCAAATCCCGCTCCAAGGAGTCCTACGCCCGCTATCGCTGCTTGTTTCCAATGCCCTTGGGCTAATTCTCCGGCGGTGGCAACGCCACTAGATATCATACCAATTGGCCCCGGGATCATCGAGCCTACACTGGCTACATTGGTAGCCATTTTTAGGGCACCGCCCCAGCTGAAATCTCCGTCTAGGTCAGATTCATTTATGGGGTCAGTTGGATAGACGTATGCGTTAGCATTGCCGCCTTCTACAGAGTCAACACTCGTGAACCGTCCTAATGTTGGCAGGTAGATTCTAGCTCCCATATCGATGGGTTGCATGGCATAGCTGGTTTCGTCAAACTTTTGGTGTTGGCCCTCCCAGGCAAAGGAGGCGTTGCCGTTCGTGTTGCCGGGGGCAACACTACTTAGTAGTGTACCAAATGGGTCGTATTGGTAGCCATGAACGAGGGCACCGTTTGCATCGGTAGTCGCCATGACGTCGCCGTGGATGTCAGGCAAACTGTAGACTACTTTGTTGGCAGCGAGTGTTTGAGTTGGGCGGATGGTTGCCGTGACACCGCCAGGCAGATCGAGGTATTCCTCGATAATGCTCCAGTTGTTGTCGCGGGCATAGTCGGCTGTGTCACCGGCGCCGGTGTAGTCGTAGTAGGTATCACCAGAGTCGGTCCAGTTGTTGGCTGCGATGGTGTTTTGGTAGCGGGCTACAATGCGGGCCTGAACATCTTGGTCGTAATATGTTCCCTGTCCGTTGCCGGCGCTTGTGTATTGATCCATGCCTGTGTAGCGGTCGGACGCGTCATAGTAAAAGCGCATTGGTGTAGTTGTACCAATTTGAGTCATATTGCCATGTGCGTCATATACTGCGGCGTTGGCCGTAGCGTCCGAGCTGCTTACCAATTGGTCGGCATAGTTGTAGCAATAGGTTGTCGTTACACCGTTTTTGACGAGTGAGGTTCGGTTGGAATCTTTGCCCGAATTCGCGTTCGTTGCTGTTGCACAGCTGGCACTTTGGGCACCGTAGCCGTAAATGTAGCTGTTGCTACCTTGCGTTGCGGTCGTAAGACGATCTGCTTTATCGTACCCGTAATTCCATGCCGTTACCGTTGATCCAAACGTGTTTGTATCGTTCGTTATCTGGCCAGATTGGCTACGCGTAACAGCGTCACTAACGTTAGTTGCTCCATTGCCCATGCGCCAATTGTAGCCAGTGGTTCGACCATTGACATCACGTGTCGTACTAGCCAATCCCAAGCTTGCTGCCGATGGGTAATTGACATGGTCAAGACGACCATATGCGTCATAGAACGGTTGAGCCAAGTCCATGGTTCCAAGCTTTTCATCTGTTAATCGGCCGTAATTGTCATAGGTGAACGTTTCGATGCCCATCGGACTTGTTTGGCTACTCATGCGACCAAGCGTGTCATATGCCGTAGTAGTTGTATCGCCGTACACATCTTTGTAGCTTATGGTGCGGCCAAGCAAGTCGACCGTAGTTGTGACTGTACCTTCAGCATCTGTAGTGCTTGTTATTAATGGGTTTCCGCCTACTGCCCAGTTATTTGTAATGGTCCGTGCCGGCTTCTTTGCGCCTAAGGTCGGTACTACAGTCGTAACGATACGTTCTTGGGAGTCGTAGGTCGTGCAGGTCCAAGGATCCGAGTTGGTGCGTGTGGCGACAACTTTACCAGCGTCATCGTAGACTGTTTCGATGGTGATTGGCGTTTGAGCGCCAGCGCCGTCGGGGTCTGGTTCGGTTTTGAGTTTGAGCATGCCGCCTTGTTTGTAGGCTTCGACGGTTGTCGTACAAGGGTTGTCGCGGGTTTCGGTGGCACCGTAGTAGCTGTAGTTGGTAGTTGCGCCGCCAGGCAGTGTTTTGCTGGTTTGGCGCAGGTAGCTGCCGGTGGCACCCTGTGCTTCGTAAGTGCTGGTACTGGTGAGGTTCAGGCCGGTTGGATCGGCAGTAGTGCTTTGGGCCAAACCGAGCTCGGGATTGGTACCGTAATTGGTGGTGGTTGTGGCGTTGCCAAGCGTGCTGTCGTAGGTTGTGGTGCTGGTTTGCAAACTGTAATCTGGGCGCACATAGTTGCCCCAATGGCTCGTGCCCAGACCCTGCCCGCCGCTAATATCGGTGATGCCAGGACCGCTTAGCCAGGCTTCGTTAGCAAACTGGGCGTTGCGGTTGGCAAAGTCTAAACGGAAGCGGTACACGTGCCCAGCAACCGCATTGAACGTACCCGTGCTAACCATTTGCGTCTCGCCAACGTTGTTCCAGTCGGCGGCTGCAAATACCGAAGTATCGTCGATGTACATGCGCGCGCCGTCATCATGCCAGTATTTAAAGGTGTACGTACCAGTGCCTGGGAAAACGATCTTGCCGGTGGCACTAAAGCCAATGTTGTCGTTACCTGCGTCAACCGTAATTGGTGCTGGGGTGCTGCGGAAATCACGAGCCATCCAAGTTGGGTCAACGGTTGGCGTTATGCCAGTAGCGTGAAGTTTTGGTGCGCCATAAAATACTGGTGAGGTAGTGCCGTCGGTGTTGGTAACGATACGGGTGTTGTACCAGGCGACTGCCGGACCGGAGATGCCACCGTCAAGCTGTGTATCGGTGCGTGGCACTTGGCTGGCGTAACTAGCTTGCGGCGTAATGTCGGTGTGCCCCGTGGTAGCATTTGCAGTAGAAGTAAACCAGGCGGCTGGTGCTGGGCCGTACTGCGTAACAGGACGATCTTCGTCATCGTATACCGTGGCGCTCATCAGACCCGTCGGATCTGTGGAGCTGTATTCCAAATCTTTGAGCGGATCCCACTGCGTCGTAGTGGCGAGGCCAGCGATGTCGGTGTCTTTAGTAGTGCGGAACAGGTTGTCGTATTCCACGCGGCGCGTGAAGCCATTGGGTTCGGTAGCACCCACCACATGCTGCTGGGTGGCACCGAAGTACAACTTATCGAGCGCACCTGGCAAATATTCAATGGTGTTTTGGATCTGCGTTGCACCTGCCGTTGCCGCTGGCTGAGTAACATTGGTTACGCGGCCAAGTGTATCGTATTGGAGCGTAGTATTTGCGGTGGTATCGTCCGCCCGAACACCCGCTGCAATAGCATCATTGGCGACATTGTCCCGGATGGAATTGATGCGATAGCCAATCACACTACCATTGTTCAGCACCGTTTCGTAGCCATAGTCGATGTTTTCGTTGCCTGGCTTGCTCATGCGGGCCAGTTGGCCTTGTTTGTAGAAGAAGCTTGTTGTGCGACCGTCGTTGGTCTTTACCGCGCAGAGCATATTGGTCGGTGGTGCCGTGTCAAATCCGGCTGGGGGCGTGCTACAGTTGCTATCTCCGGCATAATACACCGTCATGTTTCGTGATGGATCAACACCGTCGCTAATCTGCTTGATGGCCGCCGGGCCGCCATTGATCGATTGGTAACTGTATTGCAATGCCGTTGGGTGGCGATCATCTGTTGGGTTGGTAACTAACGAGAGCGTTCCATCGGCCGCAAAGGTATAGGTGCGGCCGTCGGTGTCCTGGAAGGTAAAGGTACCATCAGCATTGCGAATCAGTGTGCCGTCTTCGTTAACCGGCGGCTTGTAGCCACTGCCAGTCCAGGTATATTCGTGAGTGTCACCCGACGAATCGGTCAACACCACGCTGTTTTGGTTGGCCTTGAGATGGTCATAGCTGAGGCTGCCGTCGGCGTCAATACCGAGGCTCCAGCCATCGGGCAGAACCTGCGCCTTGG
>JBNQGE010000012.1:118429-126964 GCA_050436805.1 Candidatus Saccharimonadota bacterium | reverse complement strand
GAAGCAACAGCTTTTTTGTCGTGCAATGCAGTCAGCGATTTAAGCTGGTTCTGTACGGTCAGGATCTTGTTAATGTCGCTTGTGCCAGATAACTGGTTGCTGTACTTTTTGATATCACTGTTAAGGTCACTGATGCTCTTCTTCTGCCACACTTGGGCAATAAGAAGCATCACCACAAACAATGCAACAGTTGCAACTGAAGCGATGGTCGCGATGAAAACAACGAGATGCTTCTGGCGCTGAGCCTTAAGGAACTGCTGTTTGATGTCAGGTAGAAGGTTAAATTGGATCATTCTGCTCGCTCCGCAAGTCCAGTTGCCACACCAAAGTGGTTAGACACTGCCAGTAATTCATTTTGACGCTCCGGCGCAAAAGCGACGTTGCGCCAGGCGTTACCGATTTCCACCTCTACACCAAACTTGTTAGCAAGATACAGGGGGAATTCGGGCAATGCTGAGGCGCCACCAGTAACGATGACACGTGAAATTTTAGCGTCGACATAACGACTCTGGAAGAATTTGATGGACTTATCGATTTCACCGGTTAGGATATCGACGGTGCCAATAATAGCGTCGTAGATACGGCCCTCTAGCTTGTCTTTGCCAAGTCCAAACTTGAAGACAAATTGGCGGGCCTGTTTGTCATCAATATTCAAGTTTTGACCGGCAGAACGCACGATTGCCTCTGCGCCGGTTGGGATAGAACGAGTCAAGCGAGGTGCACCATTCATGGTGATTACTAAGTCAGTACTCTTGCTGCCAATGTCCAACACCATCTGGGGTGCGGCGTTGTCTTGGCCAATCAAGGCACGAGTTATTGCTAAGTTGTCTGGTTCGAACGCAATCACATCAAGACCAATAGATTCAAGCATATCCAGACGCTGCTCAACAAAGTCGTTAGGAACGCTCGAGAGCAACACTTCCAACTTAGTTTTGTCTTTCGGTGAATCGCCGATAACTGCCCAGTCAATTTTTGATTTCTCAAGCGGTGTTGGGATGAGTGAATCAGCTTGATATTGGATGGCCTTGGCAAGCTCTGCAGTTGGCAATCGGTCGAAATCTACCACAGCCGTAAATACACGTTGTGATGGAATACCGACAGCCACGTTACGGGTTGTCATGTGTGCCTGATCAAGCAAGTCCTTGATGATCTGGGCTAATTTTTGTTGGTCTGTTTTGGCATCGCTAAGCACTATTTTGCTGTCGACCGGTACGTAGGCGTATTTAACTAGGTTCTTTACGGTGCCATTACCCCGTAATTCAACTAGCCGGATCGCCGTGGTGCCGATGTCCAGTCCAAAAAATGCAGATACCCCACTCAGTAAACTCATATTGTCCTCAATTATAGCATAAGCATTATGTTTGTGTGCAAGTCTTTATCCTCAGATTGCTGTGTACAGTTTTTAGAGGATAGGCGGAAGGCTGGTAATCGCGTCATATTTTCCTGTGCCGTTAGTTGGTGGCTGGGCAATCCACATAGCCGGATTGTAGTTGAATAGCTCGCCAGCGTTGCTCAAGCCCGTCGCATAATTTGTAGCGGCCGATACTGTACCGGCAGTGCGCATCAGATAAATCTGATAGGCGCTAAACAAACCGTTAACCACCAGCTGCTTCTTGTTACAGTTGCCATACAACGTGCCATCGAGCGCATATGGCCCGGTAGCCGTGGCGCAGGTATATATCGCGCCCTTCGTACCCGTAGTCGTTGGCTGGGCAATGTATGCGCCGTCCATTTGGCCTACGTTTTGATCAACGTAGAGATTGCCACGGGAAATGATCTCTGCCAGCGGCGCCTGGTCGTACGTCCAGCTACCACTGTACGTAATCGATGCCGGCGGAATGTACGTATCCCCGTCAACATAAATTGCCACCTGATGCCCTGCCGCAACCGAGCCGCTGATTGTAGCATTGCCGGTAACCAAATATGTGCCTGTTGCCAGCGTACCGATGTTAACTGGCGAGCTAATCGTCGTTGCGGGGGGCATTTGGGCGAAGTAGTCTGGGATACAAGGCAGCTGACCAAACGAACCGCCATATGTCCCAGAGAGTACCGTGTTGCTAAAGGCCAACCCGCTTGGCATTGTGGCATTGTTCACGCTCTTTGCAGTTGCAAAGCCGTTGATAACGCCGAGCGCCATTGCAGCGAATTGACTGCCTGCTCCGTTGAAGCCAGCTGCACCTTGGTTCCACGAGCTAATCGAAGCATTAGATTGTGGCGTACAAGTCGTAGAGGTCGCTCCGCTCGATATACCTCCACCCACAGACACATCACCACCCGCAACGGCTACATATGGCTCTGCGGCAACAACAACACAGGTCTCTCTACCCACGGCGCCACCGCCGGCCTTGCTTGGGTTAACCATCAGTGAGCGACAAATAGTATGCCCTACGTCCGCATTGGTGACCGTATACGTTTCGGTTGTAAACTTGGTTACGCCATTTGCAAACGAACGCGGACAACCGGTGGCTGGTGGCGTATACGGCGAAACATTTGATGGGCTCTCGTACGTATTAGAAGGCGGGCTAAAATTACCGACATGTGACGTAGCGTAAATACCACAGGCGATATTGTTCGGACTTGGGTCACCAGCATTGCTTACTTGATAGGTGTAGCTGACTACGTCGCCTGCCTGCGCCACATTACCAGCTACAGGATTGCCGGCCTGGGTAATACTCGCCCCGACAGACGGCGTCAAATTATACGGTACCGGTGGTGCTGCAACCGTAAATCTAAAGATGTATGGCTCAGTGTATTGTATGCAAATATCGTAGTTACCGTATGCGATGGTGGCACCGCTGCCATTTTTTAGCGTACAGCGGCTTGTTCCGCTTGCCCCATAGGCATGGTATGTCTGAATCGTTGAATACTTTAATTGAATAATTACCGAGTAATTACCAGGAGCCAAGCCGGCAGGTACGTTATAAGTAAATGGAACCGTTGGGGCAAGCCAATAACGACTACCGTTATCGCGTTTGTAGCCAAGAATTTTGTTCACAGGCGAATTAGAAATACTCCCCCCGGGGCCACTCGAAATAGATAGACCATAGATCTTAGAGTTTGATTCGTAGCGAGAAGCTTGATTCACCTTGTACTGAGCCGCGCCATCGTCGGGCACTGGCGCACGATCGTTGACATACTGTGAATTAGTAACTTTGTGGTCGCCGGCGATGCCGTAACCGCTAGCGTTCATAGTGATAATTGCACACAAAAATTGCATCTCGTTAATCTGCATCGCCACGGAAGTGCCAGCCATAATCGGAGTGGTAATCTTGTTAGGAGCGTCTCCACTGCGGCTCAGCCAGACATTTTGGTTATAGGCGGAGGCGTTCACAACATTTCGTTGTTCAGTCTCAGTGCTATGCGGCATCGAGGCGTTATTGTCGTTAAAGGCAGTCGTACAATCATTTTCCCAGCCAACCACTGTGGACTGTGCAGATCCAGCTCCAGGACTCGCCCATTCTACGTGGCTGTTGACCCATGCGGCGGTCTCGGTTGCACTAGCATGTGAAGCTATAAGCGACCCACCAAGCACGCACAAACCGACCAGCATCATAAGTGCTGGGCGACTTTTAGTCGGAGAATAACGCATAGTCAGCAAACGATTTATTTTCATATGGCAGGTACTATCGTTCCTTTAGCGTTATTGAGTGCTTGTTGCATAATATCGAACTGGGCCTGAAGATGCGAAAGACTAGCATGGCCATTGTCTAAATTCTTATCATACGCATAGCCCGATCCATGTTCAGATTTGAGCTGAGCGATGGTGCTCTTCGCCGCCGACATATTCTGCGTTGCAATCTGGTACTCCGCAATCATATACATACAATTCGGATCACGCGTGTAATTTGGCATGGCTTTCACCTGCCCCACAAAAAGCGTAAAAGTATTGCTGTTCTGGAGATTATTTTGGGTGTTTCCCTCTTTGGTCATAGAACTGTCACACACCGATAAAACACGATCTGCTCTATTCTTGTAGACAGCGTATCCCAAGCCAGCTATAACAATAATCGCCACCAGCGCCACGAGGACTACTCGTTTGCGTTTGGGGGTGTTTAATCCAAGGGGGTGCTGTTTGAGCTCAACCACCATAACATCACTAGTGGGAGCTACCTGGCTCGCGTGCTTTCTAGCCTTCATACCCAGAAGTATACCAAGCCATAAGCATTATGAGAATAGCCAAAAACAAACGAGACCCGGGCATCAGTGCTCAAGGTCTCTATTTTCTTTTTGACGCAATTGGGGTGGTGCATGGTAGTCGGGAGATGAGCATGAGGTTACATCCTCACAACGTTTCCCGACTACCAGCCTAGGGAGTAGGACTTTTTTATCTCTGTTGAACGCGAAAACTACTTGATGACCTCAAAAGCTTCACGAGCGGGGTGGCCGGTAGCCACGTCCTTGATGGTCACGTTGTAGGTGTTTGGCTTGAAGTTGCAGTGAAAACTGAAGGTGTAGGATCCGGACGCATCCGCCGTACCAGCCAGCGATATCACCGAAGACTTCAGGGTTACCGGCTTGCCGGGCGTTAGCCCAGAGACCTCGAAGACCACCAGGTTCTTGGGAGCTCCGTCGATACACGCCGGGCTGTCAAGATGTGCAACCACGCCTGTCGGTGCGGCAATACGGCTGGGAGCCGAGCTCTTGGCAGAGGAGGTCTTGGAAGTCGTGCCGTGCCCAGTAGTCTTGTGGTCACAGGCGGCCGTGATAACACCAAGCCCGAGGACCAGGACCAGGGCAGTCGCGGCGCGAACATTTCGTTGCATGCTTCTCGCAATCAGAGATGTATCCTGCGTTCTCGCAGAACTCACTCATTGTATCAGAGTCGTATCAAGTAAAAAGTCCTCCTGTTGTGAGTTCAATCTACCTCTGTTATACTGAGTAATTATGGCATCACTATCTATCGGCATCGTCGGCCTGCCCAACGTCGGCAAATCAACCCTGTTCAACGCCCTGACCGGCAGTAACATTTTGGCGGCCAACTATCCGTTCGCTACTATTGAACCGAACACCGGCATCGTACCCGTGCCCGATGCACGATTACAAAAACTTGGCGACTTGTACCATGCACAAAAAATTATTCCAGCCACGGTGACTTTCGTGGATATCGCCGGACTTGTTGCGGGCGCCTCTAAAGGCGAAGGCTTGGGCAACCAGTTCTTGAGCCACATCCGTACCTGCAATGCCATTGTTCAGGTTGTGCGTGCGTTTGCCGACAGCAATGTTATCCACGTCGACAACGATGTCGACCCTAAAAAAGACATGGACGTTATCAACACCGAGCTGGTGCTTGCCGATCTCCAAACAGTAAGCAAGCGCCTGCCTAAATTAGACAAAGAGGCTCGTGCTAATCCCAAACTGAAACCAATTGCCGACACGCTGCAACGCGTACACGATCTGTTGGATGCAGGCACTCCCCTGTCGGCCGTCAGCGACATCAACCTCGAGCACATCGCCGATCTGCAGCTGTTAACCGCGAAGCCTGTCATTTATTTGTTCAACTTGGACGAAGCAGGGCTTACCAACGACACCCGGAAACAAGAACTTGCGCAACTTGTCTCACCCGCCAAGGCTCTGTTTGTCAGCGCACAGCTTGAAAGCGAATTGCAAGGTTTGGATGCCAGCGATGCAGCTGAGCTTTTAGAAAGCTATGGCCAGGATGAATCTGGTTTGGTGCAGCTGATCCACGCCGCTTACGACACGCTCGGCCTGCAAAGTTATCTTACGGCTGGCGAAAAAGAGATTCGCGCTTGGACTATTCGCAAAGGCTTTACCGCCCCACAAGCTGCAGGTGTCATTCATGGCGACTTCGAACGCGGCTTCATTGCCGCTCAGATTGTCGATTACGATGATTTAATTGCCGCTGGCTCGGAACAAGCCGCCAAGCAAGCTGGCAAAATGCGTACCGAAGGCAAAGAATACGTCATGCAACCCGGTGACATCGTCGAATTCCGCTTCAACGTCAGCAAATAACCAGTCTCGTGGCGCCAAAACTAAAGTCGGACCTCTTTCGAAGTCCGACTTGTTTGTTTTTGGTTGGCCTGCGCGTTAGTAGAAGCGTGGGTATTTGCGGCGGCGCTGGAGAACCGGCACGCGGTTGGCGTAAGGGTTGAATGGCATCACCAGGGGTCTTTGTAGCCCACCCGTCTGGAGTGCCAAGCTGCCCAGCATCAATCCGGTACCAGGATCATCGTTCATCATGTACATTGGTTGCATTTGCCGCGACATCGTTGTATATTGCTGCCTCAGCTCAAGCATCCGCTGCTGTGTAAAGTTCAGCACTTCTCGCAAATGGTGCTGACTCCAGCTGCTAAAGCTGAGCGTTCGACTCGTGGTAATAACCTTGACCGAGCTCACCAGCAGCTGCGAGCTAAAGTCGAGTTCGGCAATCATGTCGAACCGGATATCCTCAATCGCCATGAACATTGGCTTGTGGTCCACCAGTAACAAGCGTTGGTCCGTGACGCAGAGCATCGCGAATCCCCCTTCGTAGCGCCCGTTGACGCAGTGCGAGATGGTCTCTCCAGGTGTTAGGACATTGGCAAGCTCTCGTATCTCGCCACGCCCCCAGAAGCGGAAATTACACCCAACCTTTTTGAGTTGTTGCTCAACTTGGCTTAGGCTTATCATAACCTTCCCTCCTTACTCCAACCTATTGCTGGCTGGTACTTTTAGTATGCACGCTTTTGTTGCCGGCGTCGGTTATCTTTGTCACACTGTTTACGAGATTTATATCACACCGGTCTACCCCTGTTATGTGTAGAATCTAGCCACGACGGTGTTGATGTGGTACGATGCAAGTATGTTGACGGCCAGCAGCCCACCCAACGAGTTCGTCAACCTTTTCCACCAGGGAAAGAAATTGACATTCAACAAAGGCGACTTCATTGTTAAGCCCGGCACTTCTCCGTCGGGTATTTTTTATATTGCTAACGGTTTAATTAAGGCCTACGACATCACTAAATACGGTGATGAAAACCTCCTTATCATCCGAAAAGTAGGTGAAATCATCGGTTTGACGCATGCTGTCTCGGGTCGCGATCGCAAAATTATATACATGGCGCTGACACCCGTCACTGTGTTCTTTGTAGAACACGAGGTGTTTGAGGAATATCTTCTTACACACCCGCGCGCTGCGCTGCCACTTGTGGATATGTTAGTGGATATGTACCGCTTGCATTCTGAGCGCATTTTGAGCCTCGAATATCGCACCGTACGCGAGCGACTCATCTCATTTTTGCTGACCTCAGCCGAACGATTTGGTCGAGAGACCGAGGAGGGCCTGCTTATTGACGTGCCTTTGCGCCACCAAGATATCGCCAGCTCCATTAGCGCCACGCGCGAAACGACCAGCCGCGAAATTACGAGTTTAGAGCGACATGGCTTCCTTATTCGCAAACAGTTCTACATTACGCTCGTCGACGAACAAAAACTTCGCCACTTCCTCGAATAATCTCCAGCAATAGCTAGACGCTTAGCGGACAAGCCGCACCGAGGCTCCAAAACCGTTGTCGGCTTGCCCGTAGGGCAAACGGTTACGGTGTGTTTTGGATACGGGGCGGTTGGGAGCGAAAACTCGGTTATTTCCAGTTGGATACAATGCGGTCGATGGTTTTGATGACGATGTCATGTGAAGGTACATCGTTTGCTTCGTAATAATGGTCGGTATTGATGTACTCTTCGATGACGTTCAAACAAAAAATTTCGTCAGCCAAAATATGCATCCGGTCAACGGCGGCCACACTAGCCATCGGTGTGGCAACAATAAGTCGTTTGATTTTAATTGGCTTCAGGAACTCGGCAGCCAAATCAAGTGAGAATCCGTTACTCAAGCCATCGGATACCAAAATTACGTTGTGACCGCGCAAAAGCTCCTTGCGGATCAGGCCGCCCTTGCCTTCCAAGCGATGCATCTCCTGCATTTTCTGCATTTTTTCTTGTTCAATAAAACTACGGTACTCACTGACAAAATCTTCGATTTCGCCGGGTGAATAAAAATTATTGTAGGTAAACGAGCCATCCTGGCTGATGCCCGCAATAGCCGCCTCTTCGCGTGGCAGCTGGATAGCATCGGTAAGCAGCATCATCATGACACAATGCAGCGCGGTAGCAATTTGTGCCGCCACCATGACTGCACCGTCGCTCAATGCAACAACAGCACACGTCTCATCTTTGTATTTAGCAACAATTTCTTGGGCAAGGAGTTGGCCGGCATGAGTCCGGCTTTTGAAGTACATATCGAGATTTTACCACGTGAGTAGGTATAAGCAGTAGCTTTTTTACCTATAAAGTGCTGTAATTTTTATCGGGCGGCAGAGCGAATACTCGGGCGCAGTTTGTAAAAGCGCTCACGGTTACCTTTGGAGCCAGCGACGTCGGAGTCGGCTTTGTCGATAATAACAAACGTCGAAGCCACCCAAGTCTCGAAATCTTTGAGAATATCACGGCGCATACGGTCGTGTTTTTTAAAAAACATGTGGGTGTGATTTGTTTAGCGTGCCGCCCACAATTGTTTTTGCAAATAAGCGCCAAAATTAT
>JBNQGE010000012.1:13169-118419 GCA_050436805.1 Candidatus Saccharimonadota bacterium | reverse complement strand
TCGCGTGCCTCGAACTGTGGTTTGACCATTGCCGCGACAATTGTCTGTGGCCCACACAGCCGTGCAACATGCGGCAAAATGTCGCGCAAACTCACAAACGACACGTCAATTACCACCAAGTCCGGCACATCTGTTAGCTCCATCATAGAACGAATGTCGGTTTGCTCGTGCAGTTCAATCTTGGGATTACCATGGAGGGACGGATGCAGTTGGTCGGTACCGACATCGACAGCTATAACCTTACGAATGCCGTGCTGCAACGCGTAGTCGGTAAAACCACCCGTAGAACTACCGACGTCGAGCATCACTTTATCCTTAAATTCAAGATGCAAGATCTGCGCTACCGACGCAAGCTTAAGCCCTGCACGCGACACGTACTGTTCGGTCGTCTGTAGGTCAAGCTCGGCCGTGTCGTCCACAAATGTGCCGGCCTTGGTCACCTGTTGGCCGTTCACAAAAACCTTACCGAGTCGAATCCAACTTTCCGCCTGACTACGCGAGACAACAAGCCCGCGAGTGTGCAATAACTGGTCCAAACGCTGTTTCATTCCTTACAGTATACGTCATTGTTCCAAAAATGCCTCAACCTGGGCGGCAACGTTGGCGATTGCGCCCCAAGAGCTATTGCTCGTCATCACAACGAGGACGTAAGGACCTTTTGGCCCATACACAATACCCGCGTCATGAATTACGTTGTCCACAAAACCCACTTTGTCGGCCACCGTTTGTCCGGTGCCTGCTGGTATGCCAGAACGATAGATCTGGATTTTCATATCACCCACCAAGCGATTAGTATCATCAGCGTCAAGCAGTGTGCCAGCCTGTAATTGTTGCAAGTATTTCGATAGATCATTAGCAGTTGTGTATTTTGTGGAGGTTGATAACGTCGTGGAATTGAAGCCAATAGCGTGGATCATGTTGTCGATATTTGACCAGCCGATTGCCTGCCCAAACGCAGTAGCACAATTATTGTCAGATTTGACGATCATGGCATCAAAGCAGTCACTTGCCGACTCGTTATTGAACGTGTCCGTCCAGTGCATCGTGCCCGCGTCTATTTGCTGGAAAACAGCGTAGGCTACGAACAATTTATAGGTGCTACCCGCCTCGAATTTTGCGTCACCATTTACGCTGGCACTCGCACCGGTGCCGCCCAAATCTGCCACTGAAATGCCGAAGCCGTTGCCCGCGCTTAGCGTATTCAGTAAAGCAGCTAAACCAGCACTCGTCTTACTGTACTGACGATTGTACCTAACGGTTGGCTGTAGCGTCGTCACAGAGACCGCGATTGTCGAATCTTTTCCTGCGCGCAATGCGTCGGTAATCAGCGCTACTGTCTTATCAACGTCAATCCCCTGTCCAGTAGCCCCAATCGTGCGGCCCACTTCGCGGCCGTCTAGCAGCTGGACAACAGTAGTTCCTGGTGCACGATACACTTTGCCTTGAATGCTCGCGAGGTACTTTTGAACAAGGTCATTCTTAAGCCCAAGCTGCAAGGCCTGCGTCTTGGTATCTTCTGTAAAATTAAGCCAACTGGCAACATCAGTTTTTGGAATGGTGGCGTGTTCATCATCAAACGTCAGCGTTATCGACGCGTCAACTGCTTTTTGCGCCTGATTCAACACACTCCTTACTTCAGAATCCGTACGGTCAGCTGGTTGCAACACAGGCTTAATGGTGATGTTGGTTTTCGGCGTGTGCGTTGTCTTTTTAATCGCCGTAACAATTGTCTGGGCACTATATACCTTGCCTGGGCTTGAGGGGACGAGGACCACTTTACTATCCTTAATTGCCACACTTGCGTTAACAGCTGCTACGTAGGTACTTTTGCTGGTTTGCTGAGCAAAATAGGTTAGGCGATCGTCGTCGTAAATCACCTGCATGGGCGTATTTCGACCCGATATAAATAACGATGAAAACGGCACCAGCCGCTCAATCCACGAATAATGGAGCGCCGCTTGCACTGCCTGCTTTGTATCTGGTGAAATACCAATTTCATCAAACGTTGAAGTCACCGATGTGTTATCAGTCTTGATGGTCAAGCGAGCGTCTTTATAGGCTGTGTTAATCTGCTTTTGGATTGTTTGGCTACTGCCACCACCAACAGGCAGACCAGCTACGCGTACTCCGGGCAGCGCACGGGTATGTGGATATACTAGCTGTGCTAAAATGACCAGCACCACCAGCGCACCAATAAGTCGGCTGCACCCTCGTAAAAGCACGCGATTTCGCTTAGTCCAGAACCTAATGTCGCTCGCAAAATTACGTACGCGGTTCATCCACCCTCGCCTTTAATTTTTACGCCCTAATGTTTTTCAGTATACCAGTTGGTTTGGTGCTTTGCTATTTAGCACGTTCCAAATATTCACCCGTACGAGTGTCGACTTTGATGATGTCGCCCTGCTTGATAAATGCCGGAACTTTAACAGTGATGCCCGTCTCGACGGTGGCATTTTTGAGTACCGAACTCGTTGTGTCGCCCTTGACGACATTTTCAGTATACGTTACGAGCAACGGGACATTTTTGGCGAGTTCCACGTTAATGGGGCGCTCATCGAAAAACTGCAATTGGATACGATCGCCTTCTTTGAGGTAGCCCGCACCGTCGCCAACCAAGTCGGCTGGAATCTCGAATTGCTCGAACGTTTCGTCGTTCATGAAATAGAAGATCGAGCCGTCGTTGTACAAATATTGCACGTTCTGGTTGCTAACGTCTGCACTATCAAGTTGTTCGTTACCCTTGTAGGTCTTTTCCAAAACCTTACCATCGATCAAACTTTTAATGCGTACGTTTACAATCGAACCACCGCGGCCCATAACTTTCTGGTTGTAGTCGACCACGCGATATGGCACGCCTTCGAGCTGGAAGAGTGTACCTTTTTTGAGATCTGTGATGCTTAACGCCATGGCCAGGCTCCTATCGTAATTCCGAAATAATATAATGTATGAGTGCAGAGAGCTGTGCGACATCCACCGCACTAAACAAATTTTGTTCACTCGCTGCAAGCAAGTTGGTGTGGAGTTGTTCAAGCCGTGTGCGGGATTCGTGTGCGGCGCCTAACTGCTCCGCTCGTGTTTGTGCGTATTCATAATCACGCACATCCAATCGAACATCAACAGCTAGACGTTTTATATCCGCAACCAACCGGCGCGTTTCGTGAGTCAGCGAATCGAGATCAAAATGCGACACAATACCACGTATCTGTGCATCAAAATCTTTGGCATGCTCATGAATCGACTTGTTCTCCACCCCGGGTACTTCCTTGCTAGTTGTTTGCTACGAAAGGTAGCAATGCGATGTTACGAGCACGCTTGATAGCAGTTGCCAAACGGCGCTGCTGACTTTCGGTAAGACCGGTCTTCTTGCGAGTTTCGATCTGGCCGTATACGTTTACGTAACGCTGCAATGTTTTGAAATCTTTGTAGTCAAAATGAGCTACATCAGTTTTGTGCTTAAAAATTTTAGCCATTATTTATCTCCTAATGTCAGATATTTAGAAGGGAATGTCATCGAGGTTGACGGGCTCGTCGCCGATGTCTTCAATCACTACGTCATCTTTTTTGCCGGAGCCCTGTTGAGAGCCACCGCCATTGGAACCACCGAATGAACCGGCACTTGATCCTTCACCACCTTCGCCGCGACCGTCCAAGAAGGTCACGTCGCTGGCAAGAACGTCGACTTTGCTGCGCTTTTGGCCATCTTGTTCCCAAGAACGGCTCTGCAAGCGGCCTTGAACGAGCGCACGACGACCCTTGGTCATGTATTGTGCAACACGTTCTGCAAGTGGACCCCAAGCTGAAACATCGATGTAATCGGTTGCTTCTTGCCATTCGCCAGCCTGATCTTTGTATGAGCGGTTGAGCGCTAAACTAAAGCTCACGACGCTTTGGCCGCTTGGTGTCTGACGCAATTCAGGATCGCGCGTTAAGTTTCCCATTATGATGACTTGGTTGACACTTCGTGCCATAGTGATTACCCTCCGAGAGCTCTGACGGTTTCCCGCCTGTGTGCCACTTCACGCACACTAGCCCTGCATTCCCTTAATGTTATGTGTCTAGTATAGCTTATTCAGCTGGTTTTTCTGCTTCTTCGGTAGCAGACTCACCGCGTGCAGCTGCCTTTGCAGCTTTTTCAGCCTTCAAAGCTTCAGCCTTAGCGATAGCCTTAAGGTCTGGACGAGTGATCATAAAACGGATAACTTCGTCGGTGATGTTGAGAACAGCCTCAACTTTGAGGACTGCTGATGCTGGGAAATCTACGGTGTAGAAAACATACACAGCGTGCTCGTTTTTCTTGATTGGGTATGCAAGTTTGCGCTTGCCCCAGTTGTCAGTGTTTTTGATTTCACCACCGTTGTCGGTAAAGATTTTCTCGATACGACTAGTAGCTTTTTCCAGATCAATTTCTAGATCTGGGTGGTACAATACAGCAATTTCGTACTGATTCATCCCGTGCTCCTTTGGCTTATAGCCCACGCAGATTGTCTCCATCTCGTGAGCTGAGTTATTAACAGAGGTCATTATACACTACATTGGTGCTTCTCGCAACCGCGTGCTCCGGCCCTAACTTCCCGATTCAGCCTAACTGCCTGAACAAAAAAATGGCCCGGATTTCTCCGGACCATCTCGTAAGTATTACCGTGGACTATTATTTAGCGACAAGCTTACCGTCCTTAAGGACGAAGGTCTTGTGTGAGCCAATGCTCATCTTACGGTCCTGGCCAGGCTTCAAGTGCATAGACTGGACAGCCTCGTCGGTGTGTTCGTCATCAGCGTTGATGTGCAAGTAGTGCTCGGCCTGAGCAATACCATCCCAGTCGGTACCGCCTGCGTTCAACGTAATCGTTACCTCACTACCGTCGGCGGAGATCGTAAGGTCTTCGTTACCGGCGTGAATTGTACGAGCATGTTCAGTTTTGGGCGGAGTGGTTGAGCCATTGTGGCCGCCACCCTTAGGTGCACCACCGTCAACAGATGTGCCAGAACCACCGTGCTCACCACCAGGGTTAGCAGGGGCTGCAATTGCAACACCACGGTGAGGACCTTCATATTGGTCGCCACCTAGGCCGAATGCCAGACCACCAGCTAATGCTGTGGCTGCAACCGCACCGGCGATAATACGACGGCGACGGTTATGGCGAGGTCGGTCAGTGTCAGCATCAGGTTCTGCACCATCTTCGCTACGGTTACGGCGCAAACGAGCTGCAGCGCGATCCCAACCAGTACGTAGTGCAAGGCGAGCACGATCACGGAGTCGTGGAGCGTCTTCATCTTCTTCGTCAGGAGCATCAGGCTCTGCAATTGCAACTTCAGGGGTTGGAACGGTTGCATCTGGTTCTTCTTCTGCGCTAGGCAGATCCCCACGGTTGAGCGCTTCACCAAACTCGTCATCGGCATCATAGCCAAGAGGTGCTGTGTCTGGACCGCCGCTTGCCTCGGGGGTTGGCGCGGTACTACCTGAATAATCAGGACGATACAAGTTATCAGTGTCAACTTTTATAGGTACTCCAGCGGGTCTTGCTGTGGGCTTCGAAGCCACTGGCTCGGGCTTGGCAGCTGGCTCAGCTTCGGCTGTGTGTGCTGGGGCATTACCGACAACAAGAGCTTCATTTGCCCACTTCGTAAACTCGTCAGACTCTTCGGTTGCTTCAGGTTCTGCCTCAGGTGCTTCAGGTGCATTCAGCCAGTCCTCGGGGCCATCATTCTCCCAATCATTCTCGTATGGTTCACTATCAGGGGTCTTTTCACCTGCCTTAAGGCGACTCTGCGCTACGGGGCGACCGCCCGTATCAATTGGCCCAGCAGCCGCGAGGTAAGCCAATGTCTGAGGTGTAGGAGCTTGGCCGTGCTTACGCTCAGGCTGTTGCGCTCGGCGGCGTGCTTCAGCACGGGCCTCTTCGGGCGACAATGGGGCTACAGGCTGTTCGGCGGTTTTTTCAGCTTCGGCTTCTGTGGTTGTTGCGTTGCCAGGCTGTTCCAGGTCTTCATCGTCCCCTCCCCACTCAGGGTCTGGGGCAGGCGCAAGGGTATTGCCGGGTTGTACTACACTGTCATCCTCTTCGCGGGTCTCGATAGCAGGTTTTTCAGCTACTTGCGTAAAGCCGTTTAGGTGAACACTACTCGTAATACTTCCTATATCAGTAGGGCTAGCGGTAGTACGTGGTCTGTGCATAAAGTCTTCTGTAGTACCACTACTTTGCGAAGGCATTTGGGCTGGCTCTGCAGTCCATTTTTCTAGCTTAGCATCGACTGCACTGGCAACACGGCCAACAGTTCCAGCCTTTGCCTTATCAATAGCGCCGTCACGAGCCTCTCGCAAGCTATCAGTAGCGTCGCTAACAGCTCCGACTGCCCCCCGTACTTTCTTGGCGGCCTGTCCAATAACGCCTACCTTGCGGTGTGATACGGGAGTTCGGCGACGTGGAGCAGCAGGCTCTGCGGCAGCTCCTGCTTGAGCTTCTTCGTATGCACGCTGGAAATCAGTTTTAGGCTCACCGTCATCGTTCGGTGCAGACTCACTTGTATATGCTATTGGCGAACCATCTGGACCTTCTAGTTCCTCTGAGTTAAGGCCATCTACAAATTCGGCATCAGCGCCTTCATCGAAGAATTCATCAGTTTGTGGAAATTGGTTTTGGTTTTTTGCACTCATGATATTTTGCTTGAGCTCGTTTAATACTTATACAGTACCAAATAATAAGCGTTTTGTCAATATTACTGTACAGTAGGCTTTTCGCAAAGCGTGGCTACTTCTTAGAAAAAATGTCTGTCTTGCTCAAGCAGCAGCGTTTGCGTAGGATGGCTATCGAGTGGATCGTATGCCGTAAACTTCGACGCTCAGGGCGTGTCGGGCACGAGCATCGCTTTCGTGCTGGATCTCGCCAAGCGAGGTATGTAGGTCGACCGTAAGTGCCTGCAACAGGGTAAAACGATCGAAAGTATCGGTAATAGGCGTACAAATTGGAGCTTCGTTGCCTGATTGCGCAAGCTCTTCAATTATCAGGCCACTTGCATCACTGTGCGTGGAGGCATCAGACGTGTAGAACCGGTAGCGGGTGTCTGGTCGAGTACTCTGAAGATCAGTCACCAATTCATAGTAGCGGCGCGTGGAGGCACCATTGTGACTGCGCGCCTCGTATTCTTCGCGCGGCGTTACATGAGTGATACTACCCCGTATCTGAGGCTCGATAACACCGAAATGATCGCTACGAAATGTGCCTGTATGCGCCGTTTCACCAACGAGACTCCCCGTGATACGGGCGCGACTCCACAGTAAGCGATCAGAGCCACATTGGTCAAAAAAGCTACTCGTAATCGCCTCAAAATAGAGGCGAGGCGCACGCATCGAGTCAGCGACATCGAGCAAATTAAGTTCTTCGAGCAATGTGCGGCGCTGCAATTGCAGTTTGGCGATAGTGTGCGCCTGGAGATCGAGCGGATCTATGGTATCGAGGTCGACGTCTTGAGAAGCAAGAAAGGATGCGTACACTTCTTCGGGATTTGCCAGGATGTCATCTATGTCTCTGGCGGCTTCGGGATTAATTTTACAAAATTCTAAAGAGGTGGTGGCCCCACCCTCGGTTACGTACATCTAAGAACCTTTCTTTACTTCAATCTATAGTACTTATGGTTTACACCCGATAGAAAGCGAACGCAAGCACTTTGTGGTAAAAATTTTACTGAAACAGAGACAAAATGCTACACAGAATATTAAATTAGCATGAATTATTGAACGAGGAAATTTTCGCGCGGGGATGGTGGCTGTGGAGCGGCAGGATGGTCGTCATCACTTTCGCCGGCTTGGCCAGAGCCGCCAAAGACTTCATCGAGCGAGCTTACGAGCACTTCTCGGGGTCGTGAGCCATCTGCTGGGCCAACAATTCCCTGTTCTTCCATAGTTTCGATCAAACGAGCGGCACGGCCGTAACCAATGCGCAAGCGGCGCTGCAGCAAGCTCGTGCTGGCCTTACCACCCTCGATGACTACTTTGATAGCGTCCTTCCACATATCGTCGTCGGCATCATTGCCACCACCGTCCATGGACATAACATTGCTACCCTTGCCCAACTGGACTGGCTGACTAATGATCTCGTTGTCATATTGTGGTGGGCGTTGATCGCGAATAAACTGGGTGATTTTTTCGGTTTCTTCGTCACTAATAAACGCCGCCTGGACACGCTTTGGCTTTGGCATATCAGAGGTTGAAAGGAGCATGTCACCACGTCCCAACAACTTCTCGGCACCCATCTGGTCGATAATAGTGCGGGAGTCAACTTGGCTGGCGACGGTAAAGGCGATACGTGCCGGCACATTGGCCTTGATGAGTCCGGTAATAACATCAACTGATGGACGCTGCGTTGCAAGCACCAGGTGGATACCAGCAGCACGAGCCTTCTGTGCCAAGCGTACAATCAGACTTTCGACGTCGCGCGCGGCCATCATCATCAGGTCAGCTAGCTCGTCAATCACGATCACGATGTAGGGCATGCCCTCTTCTTTTTTGAGGTTATTGTATTCACCGATATTACGCTTGCCCACTTCAGCCATGGTACGCAAGCGGCGCTCCATTTCAGCAACTGCCCACTTGAGTGCGCTAATACATTTTTCGGGTTCGTTAATGACCGGCGTCAGCAAGTGCGGAATGTCATTATACGGTGTTAATTCCACTTGTTTAGGGTCGACCAGAATAAGTTTGAGGTCTGATGGGCTGTTGCGATACAGCATGCTTGTCAGGATGTCATTGATCATAACTGACTTACCCGAACCGGTCTGACCAGCCACCAAAAGGTGTGGCATTTTGGCTAAATCGACGACAACCGGGTTACCACCGATATCCTTACCAATCGCAAAGGTCAACGGGCCTTTGGATGCCGACCAATCGCGAGACTGCAAGATTGAACTCAAGCCCACGATTGCAGCTTTAACGTTTGGCACTTCGATACCAACAGCACGTTTACCGGGGATTGGTGCTTCCATACGGATAGCGTGTGCTGCCAAATCGAGTGCCAAGTTGTTCTCGAGCGCCGTAATTTTAGTGAGTTTTACGCCTGTTGGCGGCTTCAGTGTGTACTGCGTAACGCGTGGACCGACGTTGGCACCTTCCATTTCGACATCAATATTGAAGTTGGCAAAGGTATCGTGAATCATTTGGGCATTGCCGTTTACGTCACCCGGATCAGCCTTGTCCTGCTTTTGGTCGAGCAAGTCAGTGCCCGGGAACTGCCAATCAGGGTCGCTAGCCGTTGTAAGCGCTTCGTGATTTTCCGATGAAGCCAATTGCTGACCAGTGTTTTTAAGCGAATTCATGCGAGCTGGTTTTTCACGCTCTGGCTTGGGCATAACGTGCTCGACGGGCACACCTTCGTTCAGCTGGAAGCCTTTGGCTTCGGCGCGCGCCTTGAGCGCACCTAGTTCGCTCTCGTCAGATTCTGATTCTTGGCGCTTAAACAACTCACCAAGCTTAAGAAGTACTTTTGGTGAAATGCCAAAGGCAAAGAAGACCGACATAACCATAAAGACAAGGAACGTAATTGAAGCTGGCAAGGCATCGAGCATGCTCAAAATGGCGCCGCCGAGCAACTGCCCCGCTTCACCACCATGGCCACCAGCAAATGTACCGGCCGCAGATTTGCTGGCAAATGCTGTGAACAAAAAACCGCCCGTGAAAATAAGAATGGCCACCATGCCGAGTAATTTTCCGAGTGGTACCCGGTGGTCTTCATTCGAAAACTTGTACACACCCCAGTAGACAAAGGCTACTGGCAAGAGGTAGGCTGCCCAACCGAAGGTCCAATATCCAGCGTGAAAGAGGCCTTTAGGCAAAGGGCCGCCAGTGCCAAAGCCACCAAAGAGCAAGAACAGTGCCACTACACACAGCAGCACTGCGCCGGCCAGCGGCCAAAAACTAGAACGCTCGGTTATTTCCGGCTCAGGTGCCTTCTTGGATCGGGTGGATTTTTTCTTTTGGGCCATATCTGTTTTAGTGTATCACGCTTACGGTATCTGTAAGATACTTTTTACATGGGTAATTATAGCAATATTTACAACTTTTGTCAAAGTGCTCATGCTTGCCCCTGCCCCGGTTGCGAACTAGTCGACGCGAGCGTCCTGGCTCAACAAACGAGCGCGCATTTCCTGAAAGCGCTTTTCCTGGTCCTGAGCAATTTCTTCACCGGTCTTGGTCTTGTTTTGGTGAACGGTTTTGGCCTCTACTTTGCCGCCGATAATGTTAACTACAGGGATAACAATTGGGCTGCGCTGCGTTTGGTCAAACAAATAATGCGTTACATGATCCTTAAGTTCTACCTTGAAACGATCGAGGTCGATACGCTTGAAACGCTGCTGAACCGCACGACGCAATTCGTGGCGCAAGCCATTCATCAAGTCTTCGTTGTCACGCATGTAGATAAATCCGCGGCTGATGATATCGGGGCTTGTAAGCAACTGGCCAGAACGCTTGTCGATAGTCAAGACAACAGCCACTAAACCTTCTTCGCTCAACAATACGCGATCCTTAACAACAACGTTACTAACGATTGCACCGGTTTGGTCAACCAAAATGGTACCACTTGGAACGTTGCCAACTACCTCGAGTTGATCGGGTGTCAGGGTGATAACGTCACCGTTCTCGGCGTTAATGGTGTTTTTGCGTGGGATACCCAGCTCTACGGCTAGTTCAATGTGGCTCTGCTTGGAGCGGTATGCACCGTAGATAGGAATAAAGAATTTTGGACGAGTGAAGTTGATCATGTCGGCATATTCGTCGCGTGAAGCGTGACCGGATACGTGCAACGGACCAACACCCTGTAATTCGTGGTTCACGTGGGTAAAAACGTGAACGCCTTTGCGCATCAGATCATCAATCATGTTTCCGATAAGTGCGTCGTTCCCGGTTTCAGGAATTGGGGTACTCGAAAGAACAACGGTGTCTTGTTCTTTCATTTTAACGTGGCGGTGCTCACCAGAAGCCATGCGCTGCAAAGCCGAGCTTGGCTCACCCTGACCACCAGTACAGACTACAACTACTTCGGTATCTTGCAAGTTTGGTACGCTTGCGATTGGCACGAATGTACCCTTTGGCACTTTAACGAAACCATGGCGGACGGCCATTTCCAGTGTGCTCATCATACTGCGGCCATCGAGAGCAATCTTTTTGTTGTGATGCACGGCAGCGTTGATAATCATCTGGATACGGTTGACGTTGGTTGAGAAAATTGCCACAAACATACGGCCCGGGGCGCGCTCCATAAGATCTACAAAACTCTGCTCGAGTTCGCTCTCGGATGGTGTGCGGCCCAAACGTTCAGGTGTAGTACTTTCGGATAAGAGCGCTAAAACGCCTTCGTCACCAAGTTCCTTTAGGCGCTCAACATCGCTCCGTTCGTGGTCGAGTGGATTGGGGTCGAGGCGGAAGTCACCGGTATTAATAATGCGGCCGACAGGCGTATCGAGTACGATACATGTCGAACCAGGAATAGCATGTGTCACGCGAACGAGTTCAACAAAGAATGGACCCACTTTGAGACGTTCATGGGTGTCTTCGTTCATAGTTACGGTGCGCAGCTCGAAACCCTCGGGCATCGGCAAACCAAAGTTCTGGAAAATTTCTTCTACACGACCGATAGTGAATTTCGATCCGTAGATTGGTGCCGGGAATTTTGGCACGATATGAGGCAAACCACCGATGTGGTCCAAGTGGCCATGAGTGATAATATAGGCGCGTAACTTGTGGCGAATGCCCTCAAGATAGGTTGTGTCGGCAATGCCGTAGTTAATGCCGGGCAGATCGACACCGAGATCGTTACCACAGTCCATGATAATGGCATCATCCATGTATTCAATGAGCATCATGTTCTTAGAACCACCGCCGTTCATACCGCCAAGACCGATAATCTTGAGGCGAGGCTGGTCGTCGATGTAGTTAGCGCGACGTTCGCGAGGTGCAGGCACATTGCTCGCCGATAAGTACTGGTTGGCAACACGCTGCGCATCAGCCTGAGAGCGCTTCTGGGCACGGACAGCTGCACCGCGAGATACGGTTGATTTAGCAATACTCAGGCCCGGGTTGGGCTTAGCACCGCCGCCGTTGCCGGGGCCACGACGCATGCCGCCGTTGCCAGCGTTGTTTCGACCGCCGCCGTTGCCCTGCTGTGCGCGGTTCGGTCTATTATTTGGAGTTTTCTTGTTGTTTGCTGTGGGTTCCATTGTCAGGTTCCTTTCTGGAATCAATTTGTGATTGTGTTCGCGGTCTGTATCATGTCGATGATTGTCGGGATCTTGCAGAAATCATCGATGACTGTCTGTCGCATGGCGCCGTTATACAGCGCTGCTGCAGGATGGAAAAGTGGTAAATACACTTGCCCTTTATAACGTTTTGGTTGCCCATGAACCTTGCTAATTTGCAGATCCGGCAAGAAACAATTCATACTGTGCCGGCCAAGTGTCACCACAATAACCGGTTGAATTATATCTAGCTGGTCCTGTAAATATGGCAGGAATGCCTCCTTTTCGTCAGGTAATGGATCGCGATTGTTGGGTGGCCGATACTTAACGATATTCGTGATGTAAATGTCCTCGCGCTTGAGATCGATCATGGCAAGCATCTCACTCAAGAACTTGCCAGCCGCACCGATGAACGGTACGCCTTGGATGTCTTCGTTTTTGCCTGGTGCCTCGCCGATAAAAACGATATTCGCATCGGGGTTACCCTCGCCGAATACGAGCTGGGTAGCTGTGATCGCCAGATCTGGACAAACCTTGTCGGACAAAATCTTAGCCTTTAGGGCGTCTAACTTGGCCTGCTTGCCGGTAGCGATGCTCATATGTGCATCTCCCATACCCGAAGCGCACGCCTCGTGCCGTTTGCGGTTTCTTCGGATCCGTAACTCATCGTAGGCTGAGCGCCCAAACGCTGTGCAACGTGGTGGCTTGGCACGTTACTATCTGCTATCTGCAAATCGACTTGGGTTAATCCCCAGACGTCTGGCTGCTTTGCGTACTCGATAAGTGCACGCGCTGCTCTAGGCGCAAAGCCCTGGCCGATAAAATTTTTGCCAATATAGTAGCCAACTTTTGCGGCCGTTGTATTGCGGTCGAATAGTGTCACGGTGCCTGCCATTTCCTCGGCATGCATGACCCGATACTGCAAAAATCTGCCTGTCGCCAGAGCTGCAATCGAATATTGTACCGCCGCAACCGCCCGTTCTGGCGCTTCGCCCAAACGCGCAACTTGCGATTGAAAATCTTGCAGATGGGCTTGGTTTTCCCGCACAAAATCATGGAGCATTGGCGCGTCACCAGGATCGATAAGACGCAGCTCAAGCTCATCAACATGTGGAACCGGAATTACAGGGGCATATTCAATCATACATGTGCTCCAGGGCGACGCCCAAAGATACTAAAACGGATACGGTTGATGGAAAATCCCACCAGGACCAAAATGACAAAGTATTGCTGGAGGCTACCCGTATCGATAGCACGAAGGACCAACGGATAGGTAAGCGCCAAACTTACGAGGGCCAGCGCGAGGGCGCTACCTTTATAGGTATACCAGTTCGACCTGGAGGGTCGCTTTGGGTTATTGGTTTTCATTGCCTTTCTTCTGTTCAGCCATTTCGCGGGCAGCAGCTTTCATGCTGAGCTGCAATCGGCCACGATCGTCGATGGCGATCAATTTTACATCAACATGATCACCTTCTTTGAGAACATCGCTTGGTTTATCGATGCGTTCCTCGGCAATTTCGCTGACGTGGACCAAACCATCCTTACCAGGCATAATTTGCACGAATGCGCCGAAGTCCATCACGCTTACCACAGGAACGTTTTTGTAAATTGCACCAACTTCTGGCTCGGCCGTAATTGAACGAATCCACTGGATAGCGGCATCAATTGATGCGCCATCAGGGCTGGCAATCATAATAGTTCCGTCGTCCTGAATGTCAATTTCAGCGCCCGTTTCTTTGGTAATTCTCTGGATAGTTTCACCGCCCTTACCAATCACTTCGCGAATTTTGTCAGGATTAATCTTGATGCTTTCAACACGTGGCGCGTATGGGCTTAGTTCCTTGCGAGGTTCAGCCAAAACACTCACCATGTGAGCCAGGATCGCTGCGCGCCCCTCTTTGCCTTGCATCAGGGCTTTTTTGAGGATTTCAACAGGCAAACCGTGAACCTTCATATCCATTTGCAAGGCGGTGATACCTTCACTAGTACCCGTTACCTTGAAGTCCATGTCACCAGCAAAGTCTTCTGCGTCAGCAATGTCGCTCAGGATGATAACGTTGTCGCCTTCTATCATCAGCCCCATGGCAATACCGGACACAGGACGAGTCAATGGCACACCAGCGTCCATCAAAGCCAAGCAGCTCGAACAGGTTGCGGCCATGCTTGTTGAGCCGTTTTGGCTCATGATTTCGGTAACTGAGCGGATCGCGTATGGGAAATCTGCTTCAGATGGCAGCATTGGCTGCAAGGCGCGTTCCGCGAGGTAGCCGTGGCCAATTTCGCGACGACCTGGAGAACCAAGGCGTTTTACTTCGCCAACGGTGTAGCCAGGAGCGTTGTAGTGGTGCATGTAACGACGTTCGCCTTCGCGTTCCATCGTGTCCACAATTTGAGCATAGCTCAGTGGTGCTAAGGTGACGATATTGAAAGCCTGCGTCAGACCCCGAGTAAAGATGCTCGAACCATGGGCGCGTGGCAGCAAACCCGTTTCGCTTGATAACGGACGAATTTCGGTAAAGTTGCGGCCGTCAGGACGGACACCGTCGTTCAGGATACCGTGACGGACATCTTGGTTGGCGCATACCGCAAACGCGTCTTCGTACTGGCGCTTAACGCTAGCAAAGTCCTCTGCTCCAACTTTTTCTTCGAAGTGTGCAAGAAGGCTCACGCGGAGTTCGTGCATCCGTGCGTGGCGCTCTGCCATTGGTGCGCGCAATTTTGCGCCCATTTTACCATCCAAGAACGCATTAACTTCGGTCTGGATGTCTTCGCTTGGCTTGGTAAGTTCGTATTCGCGGACAACAACGTTGGCTTTTTCGACGAGCTGTTTCTGCAAGGCAATCGCAGGTTGCATAGCCTGTTGGGCATATTCCAAGGCGCTCGCGACTTCTTCTTCCGTTACTTCATTGGCACCAGCTTCAACCATCATGATGGCGTTTTCGGTACCAGCAACAACAAGATCGAGCTTGCCGTCGTTAAGTTCATCAGGGGTCGCGAAGGCTTTAAACTGGCCGTCGACCATACCCACACGAACACCAGCAACAGGACCATCGAATGGTGCACCGCTAAGGCAGAAGGCTGCGCTCATAGCGATCATAGCGATCATGTCTGGACGAAAACTTGGGTCCATGCTGAGTACGGTAGCTACACCCTGTACTTCGTGACGATAGCCCTTCGGCCATAATGGGCGGATAGGACGGTCGATGAGGCGACCAATGAGAATAGCGTCGTCAGATGGGCGACCTTCGCGCTTGATGAACCGAGAGCCGCTAATCTTGCCGGCAGCGTACATCTTTTCTTCGTAATCAATGCTCAGCGGGAAATAATCCATACCGGTAACGGCATTGTCGCTAACCATTGCAGTACCAAGAACAACGGTGTCTCCGTAGCGTGCAATAACGCTTGCGCTGGTACGAAATCCAACGCGGTTGATTTCCAAACTCAACGTTCGGCCACAGAATTCAGTCTCCACGGAGATGATTTCCTTACCGAAAGGATTGATGATCTGGCTCATAATATTATGTTAAACCTTTCTGTTTGTTGTCAAAACAGTGAGCACAGTGCAAATATATTGCTTTCTTGTGCTTAATGAAGCGCTATATCTGATGCTCTACCCACTGCCTGATCGACGATGAAGGTTATTTTTACCCACATATATCCATGCGCACCTAAAATGCGCCAGATTTGTACCCGCCATTGATCGCTGACCATTCAAACGTTAATGTGCACAAGCTGTCGGCCTCGATACAGATCGAGACCGCATAGTCCATGCACTTAGCGACGGATACCGAGCTTCTTAATAAGATCAAGGTAGGCTTGGCCATCACGGCTGGCGATGTACTGAAGGTGGCGCTTGCGCTGACCAACCAACTGTAACAAACCACGGCGAGCGGCAAAGTCTTTCTTGTTCACCTTAAGGTGCTCAGTCAATTCTTTGATTCGTTCAGTTTCGATACCAACTTGCACAGCAGAACTACCGGTGTCGGTCTTGTGCTTTTGCAAGTCAGTTACGGCTGCTTCTTTTTTCTCACGTGTAATCATACTTCGGGTATTTTATCAGATTGGATCTGCTTGCGCAAGGTGTTCGCTTGGATCTTTTTTGGCATCCGCTATTTTTTGGGGCGTTAGGCCATCCATAATCACAGCGTCCTTAATATCAAACTCCCCCACGCGAGTGCGGCGCAAGTCGCTCATATAGGCACCGGTCTTGAGCGCCGCACCAGCATCCTCTACAAGCGAGCGAATATAGGTTCCGCTTGAGACATCAGCGATAAAACGGACGTAGGGATAGGCATACTCGGTGAGCATAATGCTGTTGATGTGCACCGGACGAGGCTTGAGGTCGGGTATTTTACCTTCTCGGGCCAACTTATAGGCGCGTTGCCCATTAATTTTGATCGCCGAAAATGCCGGCGGCGTCTGCATAATGTCACCGACAAATTGTTGTAACACCTCTGTTATTTCGGCCTCTGTAGGTTGAGAATCATTTACGGAAGTTACGGTGCCTTCCGCGTCACCCGTGGTACTAGTTTGGCCTAATTTCATGGTTACTTCGTAGGTTTTATCAAGCTTAGTAAGGTTCATGGCCTGCTTGGTACTTGCACCTAGAAGCACAACGAGAAGTCCTGTTGCCAAGGGGTCAAGCGTGCCGGTGTGGCCAGTTGGAAATCGTTTTTTATTGCTCGTATTCAGTTCCGAATGTTGCACCATGTAGCGAATTTTGCCAACCACATCAAAGGAGGTCCAACCTTTGGGCTTATCAACGAGAAGTATGCCATTCATGCTGGGTAGTATACCACTTGGGGCTTATTGAGCTGGAAATGTCGGTGGCATCATGGGAGGAGGCACAGGTGGTGGCGTCGTTAGATCACCGCCCACAGGCTGCAATGTTGGCGGTTCGTAGGAAACGGGCTGCTGGGGCTGCACCGTTTCTGGTGTGGGCATCATAGCCGGGGCTTCAGGAGTGTGTAAGCTGCCAAAGCTCATTGGCTGCGCATTTAAAGCCTGAATCGGCTCAGGAGTGTTGCCTGCTGCACCATTTAACGCGTCAGCAACAGCGTCGCGCGCTGCATCAACATTCTGTGGAATCATATTTTCGGATGCGGGATTAACCATTGGTTGGCCAGCAGTTGGCTGAGCACCATTTTGCTGATTGGTTGGGGCAATGACTTGTGGCTGAGGTGATACCATCGGTCCTTGTGACGGGTTCGAGAAGGGCAACGAAGGACTGGGCACACCGTTTTCTAGGTGTGGACTGTGTACATCTTGCTCGATCTCGCTCAAGGTTCGGTTTGCTGGTGGTGCGCTCAAATTAGTATTTTCACCAAAGTTAGACACCGGGCTTACACCTGGGTTTACCATAACGGGCTGTTGTGGCGTACTTGGTGTAACAATAGCGCTTGGCGCAGGCATCCCTGGATTCATCGGATTAGAAAAAGGCTGGACGCCTGGTACAACAGGAGGAGTTGGCGCTTGCGCATCGGCAAAGGGCTGGGATGGTAATGGTTCACGATTAAGTAATCCTACAGATGGCAAGGACAATGGATCAACGCTTGGACCTTCATCATCGTCACCCTCTGGAGTACTGTTGGCAGTAAGTGGCGAGTTAGATAGCATCGAAGGTTCTGGACCAGTCAACAAGCGTGTGCGATCGTCGTGTGTAATCCCAGGCAACGGCTCAATTGGAGGCAGCGTTGGCGTGTCATTTGCGTCCATTGTGTTGCCAAAGGGACGCAAGTGTCCTTGTTCGTCAATATGAATTTGGGGCGCCTGCTCCTCTGGAGCTTCGGGCATAACTGGCTCAGACATTGGGCTCGGCAAAATGGGCTGAACGGGATCTTGTGGCTCAGATTCAGGCTGTTTTGGGGGCTCAATTGGAGGCAATACAACATTTTCGGACTTATCGTGTGCAATTTCGATAGTACCGTCATTATTAGGTTTGGGTGCTGCTGCTTCAGCTGGCATAGCCTCCCGTGGTTTTACCGACTGTCTGTCTTGGCTTTCGGCGATGGGCCGTGAGGGCTGCGGCACGACGATTGGTTCTTCGAGTTTTGTTGCAACAAGCTGCTGATTTGCACCAGCAGACATTAGTTCTGCGCTGATGCTCATCGTCTGCGGTGATGTTTTCTGGTTACTAAAGCGTTCTGTTTCGGCGACAATACCAGTAAGTAACGCAGTAGCAATCTGACCGTCCATAAGCTTTTTATCCAAGCTATCGAGCATCTGTACACCCAACTCAGACAAGCTGCTCACACCTGCATCGAGCCAGTTAATACTGCCTAGTTCCCCGCCCGGCTTCGTGTTCACCGTCATTACCGTAGCATCGTGCAAAATGCGACCGTGCGAAGTAATCGCCTGGTCTAGGTCAACTTGCATGTGCACTCCAAGCGCCAATACAACATCAACGTTGAAATCACCCTGGCTAAAGTCAAGATCTTTGTCTGTTATAGAGGTACGGTACGGCGTAATGAAGATCTTAACCATACGATCTTCGACTTTGTAACGCAGTTTGTCGGCTTTGGACTTATCAAGGGCGATAATAAAGTCGCGAAGCGAGTCAGTGGTTTTTTCAAGAGTGCGCTCTGGCTGTAAAAATTCAATCGTCGATGGGATGACACCACTAAATACGGCAGTAGCGTGTTTGCCCATTTTATTGAGCGCTAACGTCAGACCGATACACGCGGCAAGTTGGTCAACTGACGGGTTATTACTCACCGTTACCAAGATGTTATTTGCTTGCTGGAGACGTTCTACGACTTGTTGCTTTGGATTGTCCATTTTTTGTTTTTTACCCTTGTTCTTTGGGCTCAGCGTACCACATAACCATAAGCTTGTCGAGCTTTTTTGTACTTTTATATGGCAAGAATTTACCCCGGTAACCATGTAATCGCCGAATAATCATTTTTATGGTAAAATATGGTATTCACCAGCACGGTGATGTCCTTTGAGAAGGAGGTTACATGCAAGCCTCAAAGCTGGATCCGGAGCTCACCTTCAGACAGAGACAGCGCGTCAGGTTCTGGCGAATTACGCACAGGATTTCGGCGCTCTGGGACGCGATGATCGCGCTGTTGGTTGGCGTATGCGTGGTATTTCTCACGCACATCAAGTACATGCAGAGCCGACACTGGACCCCCGTAACGGAGACTCCGGCGACGATCTTCGGCGTCGTGATCTTCAGCCTCATCTGCTGCGTCGCAACCACGTTCTACACGTGGATGTGGGCAAGGCGTCACCGAGGCGACTCGGCCTTTCTCCTGGCAGTAAGCGTTGGGGTACTCTGCGGAGTCCTCGATGGCTATGCACTTCTGGGCCTTTCGTAAACCACACAACTCGTTCAAGAAAGCAGACAGTATGCCACATCTGACATCGGATGAGCGCCACGCCGTCCAGGCCGAATCCGTGGCCGTGAGCAGCAACAAGAGCTTCATGCTGGGCATGACCCTGCTGATCTTCGTTGAGAGCTGGTTCGCCGCTCACTACCTGTTCCTGATCATCGGCATCCCGCTGATCTTGACGGGCAACGTCGAGCACGTTGGCCACATGACCAACACGGGCGCCATCATCGGCACAATCGGCACGGTCATGGCAGTGGTCTTCCGCCGACGCGACAGCATCCTGCCCTTCCTGACCCTGCTGGTATCGTCGATTCTGCTGGCCGGCTGGCTGGCGTTCACCATGCTGTTCTAGCAATGCTTTGGAGGCGATGGCTGTTCACACAATCTTTACCCGTGTGGCAGCCATCGTGTTCCGCCTTTCGCTCGCTTCGTATATCTCCTTCTCAAAACTCAACCCTTTTGTTAGATCTGGCCACGTCATGGCCATTTTTTATAGCCGAAAACTTTTTATCACCTCGAGTGAGTACTTTACAAAAGGGGTCACAGTGATGTATAGTTTACCTCGAATAACTAAGATAAGGTAGCACACATGCCCATCATCAAATCAGCAAAAAAGCGCGTTCGTACAGCAGAGAAAGCAGCGATCCGCAATAGCAAGACTAAGCGTTCTTTGAAGACCGCTGTAAAGGCTTTCCACAAAGCTATCACTGGCGGTGAGAAAAAAGTCGCAGCCGAAGCACATGGCAAAGCACAGAGCGCCCTCGACAAGGCCGGCAAAAAGAATGTCATGCACAAGAACAAAGTTGCTCGCAAGAAGAGCCAACTTGCCAAGGCTGCAAAAAGCGCCGCTGGCGTAACGAAAGCGCCTGCAGCTAAGAAGACCGTCAAAAAGGCCGCTCCAAAAGCAGCAGTAAAGAAGACTGTCGCCAAGGCTCCTGCAAAGAAGCCAACTGTTACCAAGAAAGCTACCACCGCTAAGAAACCAGTTGCAGCCAAAAAAGCTCCAGCTAAAAAGCCAGCAGCAAAGAAGTAATTCTTTCGCCATCACGGCAATCTCTTAAAACCGCGAGTCCAAACAACTCGCGGTTTTTTATATGGTTTTTTGCGCGATAGAGCCTAGCCTGCCAGCTTCAGCAAGTACAGCTGCATCGCTTCATCAGCGTCGATGCTCACGCTCTTAAGACGAGTATCAAGTTCAAGCAGATCAGCGACTAATGTTTTGAGGCGCTCTAGTGGCAGATTGCGTACCAATCCCTGACTTTTGCGCACCACAAACGGGTTCAGCTTGGCGGCTTTGGCGATGTCATCTACGCTACGCGGTGCACCGGCCTTTACTACCACCAAAATATGGAGCTGCCAGCCGAGCATAGCCAAGATTGCCTGGGCCTCGACCTTAAGCGCACGCTGCTCGCGGTACAGCATAACGGTGCGTTCCAGCTTGCCGGCAAATGCCGCGTCCAGCAGTTCGAACACCGTGCTTTGGGGCAAGCGATCAGTAAGCAGCTCTATGGTCTGTGTGGTAATTTGTGGTTGATACGCCAGCAACTTATCGAGTTCGTTTTGAGCCATCTGCTGGTTACTGCCGATACGATCAATTAAGCTTCTGGCATCAGATTGCGACAGTTTGCCACCCTGCTGTTGTGCGTAGTCAACCGCCCAGCGCGCCAAACCATTGCCGTCTAGTTCCGGGAAATCCTGAAAATCAGTATCTTTTTTGAGCGTTTTGTAATAGCTGAGACGCTTATCGAGTTTTGGCTCCACGATAATGACATCGGTCGTATCGGTGACGGCTTTGAGAATATCGGCAATATTTTCGATAAAAGCCTTCTGGCGACTGGGCTCACGGAGCACCACTAATTTGTTTGGCGTCAAAAACGGCAAACTCGCAAGCGCCGCGCGCATCTGCTCGGCTGTTGCTTCTTCGCCGTCCAGTTGTTCCAAAGCAAACTCACCGTGCTCGGCCACAAACGCATGCACTTTTGCGTGTAGCGCTTGCGAGCGAGCAAAGTCGTTAGGCCCGGTTACCGTCGTCATCATCTGTTAATGATAGCACCTGTTGCGTGCCTACGATATATTCTTACAAATACTTTGTTACGCCGCGTGTAACTGATGGTACTCGTCGAGGACCTGTCGAGGGTCAGGGAGCTTGTATCCTTGGTCACGCATTTCCTGTTCGATCATTGCTGAAGCCTGAATAATACCGTCTGTAGTTTCCGGAAATTGCGTCACCTCCCGACTTAGACCTGGTTTTACCGCACCAATCGCCGAGCGCATTGCGTTGTAGGGGTCGACACTACCCCTTGGATTATTACGCACGATGTCAATACTGTTGATGCCCTGGAGAGTCGTGCCATATGACACACCGCGCAAAGCAATTATAGCCTGGGATGTATTTGCCTTACCGGGATGTTCATAGGCTCGGAACGAACCGGGCAGCCATAAAGATACTCCCGCTCTCTCGACAACAACATCGTGGGCTAGCTGCAGACCAAATTGAGGAGTTTTGCGAACTCCTTCTAGGAATTTATATTCAGGAATACCCGCTGCTGCTTCTATAAAAAATGCGTGCTCACCCACCCTGTACGTAGCACTGTGACCCATTTCGTGCACTAATGCCTTAGTGTTATTGAGATCTGCGCTACGAGCATAATAGGGATCAGGGTCACTGGCATGGACAACTATTTCATCAGTCTGGGGGTTGTAGCCCCCACTCACACTCTTATCCTGGCCAAGAACTTGTCGCATTCTGGCGACATTATGTACGCCCACGACAGCAATACGCTCATCAGGAGTAACCTCAAATCCCAGCGCTTTCTCGGCAAATGCGCGGGCACTTGCTACTTGGGTGTCGTAGAGTGGATCGTGAAATTGGTGGATTTCGGTCATGGTGTTTTAGTAGTTTTTGGTTTGAATTTACTACTAAAACATTAGCATTTTATTGCTTATTTGTCAATGTATGGTTGTGGCTGGCAATGCGGACAGGTATGCGTTCCACGGCCTGCGACCCGCGTCTTGATAATAATTGTGCCACAGCGCGGACATGGTTTGCCTTCGCGCCGAAAGACTTTGGCGAAGCTCATGTAGCTGCCCTTTTTGCCCTCGGCGTTTACGTAATTACGGTCTGTCGAGCCGCCTTTTTCGATAGCCAGTTTAAGCACAGCGCGCAATTCTTTATAGAGCGCTCTAAGCTTGGCACCTGGGATATCTTTGACAAGCGTAGACGGGTGAATTTTGGCCGCCCACAGGCTTTCGTCGGCGTAAATATTACCAACGCCCGCGATCACCGTTTGATCTAATAGCACTGCTTTGATGCCGCTCTTCGATCGACGCTCCAGGCGCTGTATAAAATCTTTGTCCGTAAAATCGTCACTCAATGGCTCGGGTCCAACTTTGAGAAAAAAGTCGAGTTTTGGCACCTCGAGCGTTGGCATTAAACGCACCCAGCCAAACTTGCGCTGATCGTTAAAAAACAAATGGCTGCCATCAGTAAAATCCAGTTGCACGTGCGTTGTCTTATCTGGTAAATCATGGACTAGGCTGTCATTTGGGTGACCCGCACCAAATCGTTCGTGGTCGCCACGGTACACCAATTGGCCGGTCATTTTTAAATGAATCACCAGCGAATATTTTGTGTTCAGGTCGATTATCAATACCTTGGCGCGACGTTTGACATGCTCGATAGTCGCCCCAACGAGGAAGGCTTGCACGTCACTTGCGGCATTGGGGAATCCCTTGGGCCAATCATGCGCCTCACGCGCAATAACTTTGCCGGGCAAAAAATTGCTCAAACCAATACGGACAGTTTCAACTTCTGGTAGTTCAGGCATAGATATATTGTACCGCACCCTTGTATACTAGGGTATATATGGAAAGTATCGGAAATTTGCTCGGGCGCTATAATCCCAAGGAGCCGGATGAAATTGTGCGCGTTAAGCAGTATATTAACGACCAATTTCACGCGGCTTCGAGCGTTGCTCTACAGGGCGAAAGTCTGGTAATTACGGTGAGTAGCGCAGGACTTGCCAATATGCTGCGGTTACGTGCTTTACAGCTGCAAGAAGTCTGCGAAACCACCAAGAAGTTGATTTTTAGGATTGGCTAGCAAGAAGTTTCTCGAGGTCGGTTTTGAACTGTTCAAAGTCCTGGTACTGGATAGATTGCATGCCTACGTATTCGGCGCCTTTACAGAACTCCTCGCGGTCGTCAATCATAACGCAGGTCTCGGGGGTAGCACCCAAACGGTCGCTCATCATACGGTAGAATTCAGCCTCTGGCTTGGCGTGTCCCGTATCGCCAGAAGATAGCGCAGCATCGAAGTAACGATCAAGCTCACCCGGTTCAAAGTAGTAATCGAAGGCATGGCGCTCGGCATTGCTGAGCAAGCCGGTTTTGAATTGACGGCGCGCATGTACGTCGGCAATAAATTCGAGTAGTACGGGATCATTAGCATCTGCGTGCAACATGGCATCACGCCAAACCTGGAGGCTTACGCCAAGTTTGTCGGCGATCTGTTGATCGGCGTCTGAGATAAAACCATAGCCCGCCGCCGATGTAAGATCGGCCATAAAGACCTCGTCGGTGGCCAAATCACCACCGAGTTTTTGGTAAGCCGTCCGGATACCGGTTAGGCGTATAACACCGAAGTAATCAAATATGAGTGCGCGTATCACTCTATGAGTTTATCGTAAAGTTGCCCGTTCCGTAATCCGGAATTTGCTGTTGGAACAGATTAATGACCTGTGTGGTCTTGCCCTTGAAGGTGCCCTGGCCACATGAGGTACTCCAGAAATGCTGCTTGACGTCACCACCATCGACGATATCAAAACTGTAACGGTAGCCCGCTGGACAGTAGCCACGCTCGTCTTTTTGGTCACTAGCAGTGTTACCTTTGGTGTAGCCGGCGATATCAAGCGCGCGCAAGAAAGCAGCGTATGAATCTTGGTTGTTTTCGTACATTTTACCGTCGGCGACTGTTTGGCTATAGCCAGTAAGCTCTTCGATCTTCGTGCTATCTTGGCCGATTGTGACGCGCAGGGCTTTGTGTGCCTGGTCGGCATTTATCGGACCGTCAATAGTGTACTGCATTTCTACGCTGGTGTTTGCGTAGTCCAACAGAGGTGCTGGTACGTTCTTTGGAGCATGACCACTAAAGCCACGAACGATAAGGATAACCGTTAGAACGATTAGACCAATGCTTGCCAAAAAACCTAAGAAATATTTCATATGTATACTCTCTCAATTCGGAATAATCATACCATAATGCTGCTGTTTTTACAAGCTACTGTGCAAAACCACGCATGCGGGGAAAGTTCTGGTCGAACTGGAGTGGTGTCATCTGTTGGCCATTATCACCACACAAGTTGTCGTTGATGCAGATTTGATGGCCCTGGATGTTGACCGTGCCATGCGTTTGGTCGTAGGCGTTTATGCGAGGCTGGTAGGCAATTTGCATGCCGCCCAAGATGCCAGCAGCAATCAGCCATAAAACTCCGGCGGTGATAAGCCAACGCTTATCGCGCTGCTGGAATTTGCGGCCACGTGCCAGGCGCACAAGTATCTGTGTCAGCACCAATGTAGGCAGCATGATGGCAGCGTAGGTCGCAGTTGCCGCAACAGCTACAGTCCAGGTTGAAATGCCCCGAAGCTGATCCTGCAAGTGCAAGTTCCCTGTTGCTAACCACCACATAGTAGCGATCCAGGCGGCACTCATAAGCCCTGCAATAACAACCGAAACTACGGCGCTCGCAGCAGCCAGTAGGCGTGCGACAAACAAGGTCGCCTTACCAGCACTTTCAAGAGACGGAGCGTTTTCACGGCCTACTTTTTGCCAATGCTCGCGGTCGGCAACGTCTGCATATTTTTGCTTAGCTTTGCTGATAACGTCTTGAGCTGTAAAGCGCTCGCCGCGCAATTCTGCTTTTTGCTCGGGCGTAACTGCATCAGGCACCACGAGCATCATTAATAGATAGACGACAACCCAGAAACCACCGCTCACAAATGCCAAGATAATAAATATCAGGCGCAAAATAGTGACATCCAGGTTAAGATATGCGGCCAATCCGTTACAGACTCCGCCGATGATCGCACCTTCGCGAAGCAGGTACAGGCGCTTTGGAGCAGGCTGAACTGTTTCTGATTTTTGGGCATGCGAATCGTCTTCGCTGGTTGCCGCTTCAACATCACCCATTGATTTGATGATTTTTTTGATTTCGGTGGTGGTAATCACATCCTTGTGATTTTTGAGCAGTGGTGCGCATTTATCGGCAATTGCCTGCTCAAAATCCTGCATAACTTCATCTTTGTCGGGGTCATCGGCCAGTTCACGGCGTGCCGACTCTAGGTACTTATGAAGTGCTTCATAAGCCTGCTCTTCGAGTTGAAACGCTCGTCCGCTCAGGTTGATCGTAGTTACTTTGTTCATTATTTTGTACTCCCAATTTTCTCGATTGATGTATGCAAATGTTCCCAATAGGTATTCAATTCTTGCAAATGCTTTTTGCCAGTGTCCGTCAGGCTGTAGTATTTGCGTGGTGGACCAGCCTCGGACTCAACCCATTCGTACTCAACACGTTTATCGCGACGCAAGCGGCTTAGCAACGGATATAACGTTCCCTCACCGGTTGCGAAGTCAGTTTTTTGTAATGCGGCCAGTATGTCGGCGGCGTAAACCTGATGTTTGGCAACAACGCGTAGCACAACCAGCTCAAGTAAGCCTTTGCGCAACGGACCAAATTTATCTGCAACTGTGTTCATTAATAAGCTACCTTTCTATTACAAGGTACTATAAAAATAAAAGAGCGTCAACATAATTGTGGCGCTCTATCTGTTGTGCGCGTACCTAATCGGTATATTCGAGGAACAGTTTATCGCGGAAAGCACCGCGTTTTTCGGCTTTACGGGCACGCGATTGCTCGAGCGCTCCAGCCGACTCCCCTATCACAATCGCTAGAGCATTAATAACTTCCTGGATATCAGCAAGTTCTTCGAGCGATAGATCGGCCTTGAATTCAGCGACTTCTTCGTCTAGTTTCCTGACAAGTTCATGCTTGTATTCGTCATCGTTCAAGATGCGTATGTGGGCCGTACCACCGGCTCGAGCAACTACCGCCGGGATGTTATCGCGAACTAGTTTATTGTGCTGCGTTTTCATATGCCTCCTTAATTTCTGCAAGCGTGACCTCTACGCGAGTATCGTGAATGACCGCATTCGTGTTGTCTTTTTGCGAATAATTTATCCAGAACGTGGTTGGTTTGGCGATATACAATTGCTGGCCATCTGGGGTGGCATAGGCTTCGGGCGCAATTGTCGTTCCGCCAAATTTTGCCTTACGATCGGTGAATGCTCGATATGCTTGGGCGAATGCCGGATCAGTTGTTTTGAGTTGGGATGCCTGGGCGGCAATATACAATCCACCACCGCGCGCTTGGATTGAATCGAACAGCGTTATAGATACAGTGGCGCTGTGGTCCCGGATTATGTTGTGCGAGTGCTGTGCGTCTGCAGCCGAAGACCATACCGCGCTAAAATCATTGGTGAACGCAATAAAAACCGGCGAATTATGTGGGGTCCCGTCACTATTAACCGTGGCAATCGAGGCAATCATAACGCGGTCCAGATTGGCACAAACAGTTTTTAGACGCTCGGTTTTCTGTTCGTCGGTCATGGAGTTCTATACCGTTTCGAGTCGGCTACGGCGCCTGGCCTCTGTCAACCATTGTAGCGTTATGAGTGCGATACGCTCTTCCTGCATATTGCCACGTAAAATCATGTGTTCAACTTCGTCAAATCCATACCACACTGCTTCATCGATTTGCTCACCAGCTTCAAGTGCTTGGCCAGATTGGCTCACACGGTACTGAGTTGCCTCAAATACATATAAATCCCATTCTACCGTCGCGCCTAAGGTCGATTTTTTGAAAAATTGCACATCATCAATGATCATGCCAGCTTCTTCGCGGGCTTCGGCTTTGGCCTTGCTAGCAGCGGGCGCCATAATATCGGTATTCGTGTGCCGAAAGGCCTCGAATTCGGCGAGTGAATCAAACACTTTACCGCCAGGCAACCGGTAATCGTAGGCGTTGAGTTCTCGGCGAAATTCGCGAGTTAGCAGGAGTTTTTGCTGCTTCTGATCGGCTATCAGGATACGGACGCCGGGTGCTCGACGTGCCGTTTCGAATACGCGACCATCTGGCTGGGTGGTATGCACAAGTTCAAACATTTTACCGGAAGCATAAATCTCCTCGGGCATGTCAGGCATTACAATTCTCCCCAGTTTTTGCCGGTTGAAACGTCAACCGCCAACTTGACTGGTAATTTGTACACATGCTCCATGGTTTCGCGCAAAATGTCAGCTACTTTTTGCGCATGTGCGCTTGGACATTCTACCAACACAGAGTCATGAACCTGCAAAATTTGTTGGCCAAGATCGCCGAGGTTTTTCTCGATGTGGAGCATGGCCATTTTCATGAGATCAGCTTCGGTACCTTGAATTGGCATATTGATAGCCGCGCGCTTAGCGCTCTCGCGGGCGATGAAATTACTTGATTTAAGATCGGGTGTTGGACGGCGACGGCCAAACAGCGTGGCGACATAGCCATCTTCGAGAGCTACCTTAACAACGTTATCCATATAGGTGCGAATTGGTGCGCGCAACTGGAAATATTTTTCGATAAAGTCTTTGGCGGCATCGCGCGTCATACCAGTGGCGACGCTCAAACCATGCGGGCTCATACCATAGAGTACGCCAAAGTTGACCGTCTTGGCATGTCGGCGCATATCCTTGGTGACCTGTTCAAGCGGCACGCCGTAGACTTCGGCGGCAGTGGCAGTGTGGATGTCAATATCAGCGTTGAAATCGTCGATGAGTTTTTGATCACCAGCCATAACAGCTGCCAATCGCAATTCGAACTGCGAATAATCAGCGCTTACAAAGACGTTGCCCGGAGCTGGTACAAATGCCGTACGGATCGCCTGCCCCATTTCGGTGCGAGTCGGGATATTCTGCAAGTTTGGATCGTGCGAGCTCAGTCGCCCGGTGGCCGCAACATCCAATGTATAGGTTGTGTGCAGGCGGCCATCAGCATCAACTAGCTTTGGCAAGGCATCGATGTAGGTGCTTTTGAGCTTGGTGTATTCACGCCATCGACTTACCAAATCGGCAATCGGATGCAAGTGGCGCAGCTTGTCGAGTTCGCTTGCACCAGTTGAGTACCCAGTTTTTCCTTTTTTGATTCCCTGCGTTGGCAGACCGATTTTTTCGAACAAAATTGTGCCTAGCTGCTGGGGTGAACCGATGGTAAATTCCTGTCCAGCGTGCTGATAAATTTCTTGTTCAAGGGCGCTAATTTGCTTGGCAAAATCCTCGCTCATTGTATTGAGGTATCCGGAATCGAGCAATATTCCGCGCGCTTCAACATGAGCCAAAAGCATGATTGTTGGAAATTCGATCTCACGGGCCAACGTGTCGATAGTGGGAGCTTCGTCAAATTGCAAACGCTGATCTTCGTACGCTTGCCAAATGCCAGCAACAACTTGGCCGGGTTGGCTCAAGTCGACTGGATGTTCCACGATATCAGCAAGTTCACGCGAGCGAATCAGTGAATTCAGCAAAAAGGCACCGATGCGCGTATCGTGACCGATCTGCCCTGGCCAGGTAATATTCTGTGCCAAAAGCGTGCCAAAAACAGTTTTAAGATCATGTCCAATAACCGGGCCACCAGCCAAAGTGCTAACCAAATCCGCATCCAGGTCTGCCAGTGGGAGGGTGGAAACCTTTCCGACACCCGCACTAACCCAGAGCGTGGTTTTTTCGGGATCAACGGCAATGATTCGTGGTTCGGCACCGCTGTAATCGCTTGGGTTAAAATTAACTAGTTCAGCGGGTTCAATAGCCTCTTCTTCCAAAATCAGCGAGGCCTGAGCGACTTCTTCCTTTGGTACGTCACCTTCAACTTTATGGAGCAAATTGCGGAATTCAAGTTTGCGCAGCATTGCGACAAATTCGGGCGTAACAGTAGGCTCCAGGCGTGCATGTTCCAGATCAATCTGGGTTGGCGCATCGACCATCAATGTCACCAATTTTTGACTCAGGTATGCCATGTCTTTGTCTTTTTCGAGCTTGGCGCGCAATGTCGGCTTAATATCATCCAAATGTGCATAGACATTGTCGAGTGTTTTGTAATCTTTGATTAACTGCAGCGCGGTTTTTTCGCCCACCCCAGCAACGCCGGGAATATTATCCGAGGCATCACCCTTCAATGCCTTGACATCAGCCCATTGGTTGGCGGAGACACCGTATTTTTCTTCAAAATGCTCAACGTCAAACAGCTCGATATTGCTCAGACCTTTTTTGATCGTATATATATGCGTATGCTCGTTTACCAATTGCAACACATCGAGATCAGAGGTAATCAAAAAACTTTCGACGCCCTTTGGTCCAACCTGTTTGGCGAATGCACCCATCAGGTCATCGGCTTCGTAATCGTCTGCTTCGTACAACGGCCAACCTAGGCTCTCGAGCATGTCATGTAAGATAGGGATCTGCTCGTAAAAATCAGGTGGTGGCGGTTTACGATTTCCCTTGTACGGTGGGTAAAGAGCGCGCCGGGACCGAGTGTTCGTCCCTGCCTTATCCCAGGCTACACAGACATATTCAGGTCGCAGCCGTTTAATAATTTCAAGGGCCATCACCGCAAAACCATACACGCCACCCGTTGGGGTGCCATCTTTGGTTGTTAGGTTGGGCATCGCATAATATCCGCGATAAAACACGGACTTGCCGTCAATAATTACCAGTCGCTCACTCATGGATACAGTATAGCAGTGATAGCTTAACTCCGGGGCGGATTTTCGGCGATATCCATATGTGTAGCAAAAAATCCGCGGAGTTCTGGGTCGGCAGTTAGCGTTTCTATGGCGCGCTTTTCGAGCTGACGAATTCGCTCGCGAGTCACCCCCACTCGCCGGCCAACGGCTTCCAGAGTCATCGGTGCACCGCCATCGAGGCCATATCGGTAGGCGACAATGGCGCGCAGGCGGTGATCGAGGCGGTCGAGCCCACTCATAAGCGCCTCGTGCATCATATGTGCCTCCGTCTGTTCTTCGGGGCCCGGAGCATCATCCGGAAGAAGATCGCCAAGCGCGTTATCGGCATGCCCCGGCGTCCTGCCGTTCCCATCACTCAGCGTAAGATCAAAGGATACGGGCTCCCTGTTCCAGTCGAGCAAGTTTCGCACTCGCTCCTCGGACATACCAAGCTCTTGGGCAATCTGGCTTGCCGTTGCGGTCACGCCAACCTGGCTCATTGCACGTTGCTGCCGAGTGACTCGGTTTATTTCCTCGTGAAGATGCACCGGCAGGCGAATTGTTCGCGCCTGGTCAGCAATGCCACGAGTGATTGCCTGGCGAATCCACCAGGTAGCATAGGTCGAAAATTTAAAGCCCTTGGTATAATCGAACTTTTCGACAGCACGATGGAGGCCCACGTTGCCTTCCTGGATAAGGTCAATAAATTCAAGATTACTGAACGTATAGCGTTTTGCAATTGAAACTACCAGGCGCGAATTGGAAGTAACCATAGTGAGTCGTGCCTCACGGCCCTCGCGCTCCAATACCTTCAACTCAGCCATGTAGTGTGGTGCGAGATCGTCTTCCGTCTCGAGTTTGTGCCCAGCATACAGGCCAGCCTCAATTATCTTGGCCAACTCCACTTCATTCTCCGCATCGAGCAGCGGATAGCGGGCGATACCACGCAAATAATCACGCACTGGATCCTCAGATAACGGCACCTTGTCATATTCGGCAGGCTTCTCGTCATCGTCAATATCATCAAGGTCGGTATCATCAATCAATACGCGTGATCGCTCAACAAGTTGCGGCACAAGTGGCGCATCGGGCAAAGCAAGTACGTCTTCAGGCAATTCCTCAAACCCCACCGACCCATGTAACACAGATTCTGTCATTACGTATATGATGCCACAGAAGCTCGAAAAAATACAACAATCTCATCTGTTGAGCGCACGTTGACACTATGAATCAATCAAAAATAGACTACGAACGTAAACATCTATAAGGAGCACATCATGCAACAAAGTCTTATTACCTCAGATCATCTAGCCGACTACGGCACCAAGGAATTCGGGCCGATTGTTCTGGCCTTGGCATTCGTCATAGTTCTTGGCGGTGTTGTGGCTGCGTCGATTATTATCTGCGGCAGAGGTAATGTCAAAAGTGCCGGCATCAACTGGGTTCACCGCAGCGTGGACATCGTGTGTCGCTAACCATACACGCCGCACACTGCCCCTACCTTTTGGCTGATGATTTTGTCACACTCGACCCTAGTCTACGATATACCGACACGGCGATCGTTGATGAAATTATTGGCGTAAGGCACGCTCTACACTATTCGGCCCAGCCTGCTATGCGCGCCCTTACCGAAGGTGTAACCTATCAGAATCTTTGTAGCCAATCGCGCGCGATTACCGTTGCGCAGCTGCAAGACCTGCTTGGTTTTTTGAACCTGATCGGGGGTCTGCACATCAAGCGGAGTTTTGGCCAAATAATACGCACCTATTGCAGCTTATCGGTGCACGTATTTTACGGGGCTACCTACCCGCCACTATCCAGGCGCTACCCTGCAACCTTGTATGGAGTTACGCGCGCCTCAGTGCGAGCTTGTCGCTCTGTAGTGTTGACAAGCGGACTCGTAGCCGTTGCGGCCGGGCTGAGTGGCATAGCCAAAGATACTACCCTGCTCAGCTTATATTTCAGTAGTGCAAGCCTGTTCCTGAGTAGCATTATTGCTCACGAATGGGTGCATATTTTGTGTATCGAACAGTCACGACGCCAATCTATCGTGGTTCAAAAAGGCGCGTACCTGCGAACCATTCATCAAAAAATCAGCAGAGGGCAAGAGCTTTACGTAGCCGTTGCAGGCCCTTGTGCGGGGGTGTTCGTTGCAAGCATCGGCACAACACAGGCTTTTGCTACGTATCACGTTCCCTTTGCCATCATAGGCTGCCTGACAACAGTAGCCCATATGGCCAGCCTTCTTCCATGGTACGCCGATGGTAAAAGTGTGGTACATGCGTTGTTATCTAAACGAGAAATCTACCCATGAAACCATTACTAGTTGCACGAAATATAGAAGCCATTCAAAGCAAGACCTTTCGTCTGTCAGTATCTTCGTTGGTGGCCAATCCCGGGAGTATAACGTGCGTGACTGGCCCTAACGGATGTGGCAAGACAACATTGCTCGAATGTCTAACCGGACTCACGAAGCCTCTCCGTGGAACCATAACCATTCGCGGTGCGCCCGTTTGCGAGGGGTTGCGTGCAACCAAAACGCAACTTGGATTTGTGCCTGACGACGAAGATTGGTTCATTAAAGAACTGACGGCACGTGAATACCTTGATCTTGTAATTTCTGTATACACAAAGGCTGGAGTCACGGCGCCACTGCACAAAAATTACGAGCAATTGGCGCAAGATTTGTCTTTTAACACCTTCGACCAGCCGCTCCACCAATTGAGCCACGGGAATAAGAAGAAAGTTCAAATTATTGCGGCACTGATGCACCAACCACCTGTTATTGTTCTTGATGAAATCCGCAATGGCCTTGATCCGCTTGCCATACTTGCTACCGAAAAAATACTACTACGCGAGGCACGACGTGGTGCTTGTATCATTGCCGCTACCCACGACCTATGGTGGGCTGAGCGAATTGCCACCGATGTTCTGCTACTACAAAACGGTCAGATTGTGGTGCAAGATAGCCTTAAGAATATCTTACGAACATACCATCACCTCGAAAATTTGTTCATAGCAAAGACGGATAAGCACTCGCATGAAAATTTTTAGTGCAGTACTCGTAGCGACGTTTGGGCAAGGCCGCAGGAGACCCAAATTCAGCGCGTATATGCGACTTGGTCTACTCGGCATGACGAGTGTAATTCTTGGTGCGTGCCTAGCGCATAGCACGCAGAGTGTGGCATTGCCACGCTGGCCATCAGCTGGATTGCTCTTTTTGGCAATAGTGCTCGGTGTACAGCTGGTTGTCGTTGCGACACTTGCCGGATCACAGGCCATTATGGGCCAGAGCACCACCATCCCCCGTCTGCTTACAATCCTGCCGCTTAGTGGTGCATACCGGAGAGTTCTCACCTGGCTACCGCAACTAGCGCTAGTTGTCTGCGTACTCGTAGTGATATTACCGACCCTGTATCGTATTTGCAGCATGGCCGGTACCGCACCCGTGGTAACATTGGTGGCAATTGTTACGGGCGTTGCAAGCGGCTTTGGCATGGTCTTTAGTTTTTCCATGCGGCCCTTTATGCGAACGTGTTCTTTGCTACTTATAGGGTGGGTAGAGATATGGCTTACGAACCACTCCGAGAACCTGGCATATACACCAAGTCAGCGACTACCCTATGTGTGTGCGCAATCTTTTGTACTGTGCCTGCTTTGCGGCAGTCTGTGGTTTGCTACTGACACACCACGATCCGTGGGCTACCCAAGGTCGTTACCCCTAGTGCGCTTCCCTCTTGCAGGTTGGTTTATCACAAAAGTGGTGCGTTCCTACACGGGCAGTAGGAGCTTAGCCTACACCTTTGTGATAAGTGCGCTAGTAGCCCTGGCTGCCAAACACGTGCCCGGCATCGATGCCACACTCCTTTATGGCACAGCCACATTACTCGCGGCGTCATGTGCTGCTGATTTGCGCTGCCTAAGTCGGACAGATAAACCGCCAGAGATTGTCGGACTTCGTGGCACCGGGTATTACTGTCGAGCCGAGGTTGGTGGCTTGTTTTTGGCGAGCCTTGCCACGTTACCGATTATCATCACAGCACTCGTCAGCACACCAAGTAGCCAGGCCGCCGTAAGAGGTCTGCTCGAAATTGGCATGGGGGCAGCAACTGGAAACCTGGCTGGCACCGCACTTGCCCACGAGGGACGGGATATCAGTAGCCAGTTTACTGCCATATTTCTAAGTATGGGTGTGCTCTGGATTGCGCAGCGGCTATTTTCATCCGCCACACATGTGCCGGCTGTGCAGCTCTTGGGTGAGCTGACCTGCACAGCGTTACTCTTGGGCGCAACATATTACATAGAACGTAATCGTAATCCTTTTAGATGGAGATATAAACATGAATAATTGCACGTCAGTAGTAAGTAGATATATAGGAATAGGCATTATATTAGGCAGCGCTCTTTGGGTCGCTTTGCTTGTCGAAGTTGCCCAGAAAGTTCAGGCTGCAGATTACGGTCAGTACGCCGTCACAGCCGGCCCGTTGCTGCTCGATCATATTGTCGAACACCACACCAGGTCGGGTTCAACCCTATCGATTACTTTTGAGTCAGGACTCATCTGGTACGCCATTATATGGTTTGTCGTGGGGATAGTTGGTGGCTTGGTTCGGTGGCGCATCTGGCACGAATAAGCATGAGCATTGACGTCATATCGGCGGTATACTAGGAACATATGGATGAACGACGCAATCTTAACTTCTACCGCTTAGATCCTCAGCAGGTACTCACAGATCTACAGAGTCGAGCCGACGGACTCACCCCTACCGAGGCTCAAGAACGCCTGCAGCAATACGGCGGGAACAATCTGCATGTAGGCCACACTGAGTCATGGATTGTAACCTACCTCCGTCAGTTCAAGGATCTCATGATCCTTTTGCTCTTGGGCAGTGGCGCATTATCTTTCTATCTGCGTGATGCACGAACTGGTACGGCACTTCTGGCCTTGGTTCTGTTTAATACGACACTTGGATTTTTCCAGGAATTTAAGGCAGAAAAAGTCATGGAATCGCTCGAGAAACTGGTCGTTTCTAAAGCATCAGTCTATCGAGATGGTGCCGTGATAGAAGTTCCATCAGCAGAACTTGTCGTGGGTGATGTCGTTGCAGTTCAAGAAGGTGACTCGGTACCTGCCGACATCCGACTACTAACTGAAGACGAGTTGAGTACTAATGATTTTGCGTTAACTGGTGAGAGCAACCCAACACGTAAGTTCTTGCACGCTATGATCGACGAGGTACCGCTAGCCAACCGCCATAACCTTTGTTTTATGGGGACAACAGTCGCAACCGGACAAGGTACTGGCGTCGTTATCGGCACAAGCATGCATACCGAATTGGGACGTATCGCCAGCCTCAGCCAGGATACGAAACATGAAGACAGCCCACTGCAAAAGGAAATGAACAACATTGCAACGCGCGTTACTCAAGGGACGGTTGTACTGTGCGCTATACTCTTGCCGATTGCGATTAAGAGTGGTCTAAATTTGCGTGAGGCCTTCTTGTTTGCGATTGGTATCGCCAGCTCGATTATTCCCCAGGGCCTACCAGCCGAAATCAACACTGCCCTGGCGCAAGCCGCTAGTAAACTTGCTCGAGCACGAGCGCTGGTTAAAAAATTGTCTGCAGTTGAAACGCTCGGAGCTACCAGTGTTATCTTAACGGACAAGACTGGCACCCTCACCAAAAATCAGATGACAATCGAGCAGTTCTTGATTGGCACGCATACCTATACGGTCGAAGGCCACGGCTATGAGCCACTCGGAGATATTGCTGACGATACTGGTAAACGTCTCCGCGAGTCTGATCGGGACGCGCTTTCTCTATTTTTTGTCACCGGAGCAATGGCAAGTAACGCCCACATTAATCCACCCGACGCAGAACACACGACGTGGTATTGTATTGGTGACCCCACCGAAGGTGCAGCTGTGAATTTAGCTATGAAAGCTGGTGTAGACGTTGCCACTTTGAACAAAAGGTATCCTGAACTCAAAGAATTTGCCTTTGATGCAGCACGAAAACGCATGAGCTCAATCCGCCACTACTCTCGGGATGGTCAGTTATATGTGTTCGTAAAAGGCGCGCCCGAAAATATTTTGGAGCGCTGCGAGACCGTCTGGGAGCATGGAAAGTCACGCAAGTTGACACACAAAGATCGTACATTTCTCCTTGCATACAATAAGGAGTTAGCCACTAAGGCTATGCGAAACTTGGCATTTGCCTATCGAATTCTGCCAGCTGGAAGTGACCCAACAAAGATAAAACTCGATGAGACTGAGTCGCACCTGACCTGGCTTGGCATGGTTTCGATGATCGACCCTTTGCGTGAAGAAGTGCCCGAGGCTATGGAGGCGGCTCGCCAAGCGCACATCAAGGTATCTATCGTAACGGGGGACTACGCGATTACCGCACAGGCCATCGCCGCCCGAGCTGGCCTCACTAAAAATCCCGACGATATCGTAGTGGTTTCGGGGCAAGAGTTACAGGCATTAAGTGATGTTCAGGTAGTAGCACTGGCCCAACACGGTGGCGTCATTTTTTCGCGCGTTGCACCGGAAGATAAGTTGCGAATCGTCAAACTTGTACGCGAAAGTAAGCGGATCGTGGCAGTGACTGGCGACGGCATCAACGACGCCCCGGCGCTCAAGCGAGCTGACATTGGCGTCGCCATGGGTGCAACGGGCACCGATGTAGCCAAACAATCGGCCGAGATTATTCTGCTTGATGATAGCTTTCATACACTGGTAGGTGCCGTGCAACAGGGGCGAACAATCTTCCAAAACATCAAAAAAAGCACGCTTTGTGCCTTTACGAGTAATGCCGCCGAGCTGGTGGTAAACCTCGTGAGCCTTGCGGCTGCTACTATTTTTCATGTACCGCTCGCCATGTCGGTGATGGAGATTTTGGCTATCGATATGGTTGCTGAATTGTTCCCCATTGCCGCACTCGGTTGGGATCGGGCGGATGGCGATTTGATGCACGACGCGCCTCGTAATCCTCATGATCATATTCTGAATAAAACAGCGATCATGGACCTGCTATGGTGCGGGCTGCTCATGGGCGGTTTTGCGTTCTTTAATTACATGTGGTTCTTCCATCGGCACAATGTTGATGCGTCACGCCTCGCCATAACGGCCCCATTGCACATGCGCGCAACCGCCCTCACCTACCTCACTATTGTGCTTTGCCAGTTGCTCAATATCTTGCAACGCCGCAGTCGTGATGGGCTATTCAGCCGCTATCAGCTCCACAATAAGCAGCTCTGGTTCGCGATGGCACTTTCAGGCTTTTGTGTACTGAATATCATCTACAACCCCTGGGTTGCTCCGTACTTTCAGGCTGGGTCGCTCGACATAACTGACTGGCTCTTCGCGCTATTGGCGGCGGCACTATTTATTGCGATCCGCGAATTCCAGCGTTGGAGCAACGCCCATCACAGCCGCGAAGCAGTTCTCGCACTCCACCCTAAAACTACGCAGTCTTAAGCGCAGCATCGAGGCGTACCATGGCATCGACGTACGACTTTGTCTCTTGCAATAACTGAGTGGGTAGGCGCGTCACGCCGCCGTAAGTTGCATCAAATCCAATGGTCTCGACACAGGCGCCCGTAGACATAACCAGTAGTCGCTGCGCTTCAAGGTTCTGATGTGGTTTGTAGAAAGCATTGGTCGAAAAAAGTGTTCGCGTTTGCCCATCCAGCTCCACACCTAGGTAGGTGCGCATAAATTCATAGGTGTCACCGGTGTTGGCACGATTACGGCCGTATGGCGCGGGAGCGTCGAAAACTAGAGATTGCTGTTCACCCGCCTCAAAGATATGTACCCGACCAGCGTTCTGACTGTCGTAGCCTACGTCATGCGCGGTAATTTCTTCAACCTTGCGAGCGCCCAAAACATGTTTGACGGCCCCACACATTAAGCCGAATTCGGTAGTCGCACCCGGTGCATACTCTGCAACTTGGTCACGTTCCGCATCGCTCAGCAAACGATCGCAGCCCAAAAGCACAATTCGACCGTATGAAGCATTCTGTTCGATGCCGTAGCGCAATCGCTGCATCGGCGCCTTATTGGCGGCACCCGTGACACCAAGAAAGTCATACTGCAACTGCATGGGGTGTGTTGACGCAACCAAGCCGAGCTGGCCGGTGTGGTGAAATATGGCCTGACCATGCGGCGAATCGACATCGAAAAGCTCTGCGCTATTCCAGTCTACCGCCTGACGCTCTGCGCCTTTGCGAAAATCCCAATGGCGCGCCGCTATATTGTGGAGCGCTTCAAGGCGGCCTTCATCCGGCAGCGTTTCGCCAAATATATGACTCATGCGATCAAATGCTGGATGCTGCACCGCATAATCCAGGTCTTCACGAATACTCAGCTCACTCATGAGATATATAATTGCACATTCGGTAAGATTTAGGAATGTTTAAGCAGGTTGCAAATAGGCTGCAATGCTTCGAATTTCCAGAGACGACACTCACCGAGCGCAGCCTCTGCCTGACGCCAATAGCGATCAGACAGCTCCGAATCTGCGACCGTCAGGCGAGCTTTACCGGCGCACATCGCAAAAGGCGTAATCGCATCCGTAGCGGCACAGTCGGCGTCAGCCAATACCATGCCAACATGCAAAGGATTAAGAGTTAGCTCGGTTGCAAAGCAGTCAAGCAAGGCCTCTGGTAGTACGGCCATGGCGCCACCCTGCTTTCGCTGAGTCGAGCCACGCATATACAAAAGCAGCGCACGATTGGTGATACTCAAAACTTTGATGCGGAGTGATTCGGGAGCGGCAGTAAGATTGGCGAGCAAAATGTGTGCAGCGTGCATACCATGCAGTGCGGCATACTGCGGCTGAGTACCCCTACTACTCAATCGAGCATAGACGTGTGTCATTTGCAGCGCTCGGGCAGCTATCACGATCATTTCCGTATCTGTTCCGCCACATAAATAGTAGCCTGTTACTACGAGCTGTGCGGTGAGATAATCACCGTGTTCAAGTTCCTGCAGAAATCGCTCAGTCGCCTGAGCCAAACGCGGATCATAGCTCACGATAGTCTTTCGCATGGCCGCACAATAGGCTGCGATATCCGTGGCGACTATCTGCTCAACCGAGGTCATTCAAACTTCCGTGTTCAAACCAAGCGTTTGTATAATCGCGGCTTCGAGCTTAGCAAGGTCCGATGAATCATTGACCACTACGTGGTCAGACCGTTCCTTGACTGCCAGCATATTCAGCGAGGCAGCATCGCCGGTGCCATGCATTTCAGCCATCTCTTCGCTTGTAAATTGCGCGAATGTCTTGTGGTCATCAATACGACCAGCGCGCTTGCTATTCTGGACTCGGTCGTAGCGAATCTTAGGGTCGGCATCCATCCACACCATCGTGCCACCAAGTTCGTGCACACGGTCGGCCTCGTACGGGTTGCGCAGGCTGGCCATTACAACCCCAGCATAGCGATCGCCAGTCTGATTGAAGGTCTCGACGGCACGGTCCACGAGGACACTCAAGCCAAATTCACGGCGCCACTCAGCACTCAGGGCGCGCATGTTTTCACGCTCACTGGGCAAACTGCGGCGAGTTAGCTCCTCGCGCATAATATCCGTCACTGAAATAAAGAGATAGTTACAATGTTCGGCGAGCAGTTGACCAACGGCATCTTTTCCTGATCCGTTGGTTCCTGCAATACCGATAATTTTTACGCCGTGCGTCATTCCGTAACGTAATTATACGAGATCGAGAGCAACTTGTCATCACCCCTATTAGAAAATGGGTAGAATCCTGGGATTCATCATGCTATTGTTAATGTATAAAAAGGTGGAGTATGGCACGTTTACCAATCCCTGGTTCGGATGCTGGCGCTTGGGGTAGCGTCTTGAATGATTTCTTGCAACAGGCACACGCCACCGATGGTGCCCTCAAGGGTGACTCCGTTGGCGCTACGCAGTTGCAGACAAGTAGCGTGGGATCTGCTCATTTACAAAGTGGCAGCGTTGGTACTCCCGCCTTAGCAAACGGCGCCGTTACAGCCAGCAAGCTCGCCGATGGCACTATCTCGAGTAGCAAAATGGCGCCCGCCTCTATCACTGCCGACAAGCTCGACCCATCGCTCGGCTTGAGTGATAGTTTGCGTTCATTGCTTATTTTTTACGCAGCACCAACGATTATCAATGCAAAGTATGATCTCGATTATGCGGCAGGCACGCTCTCTCGTTATGACGATGTCGTCTTAGGAACGGGCTTGGAAGATCCTGCCAGCACCTATCACGCCGATACTGCTAGCATCATTGCTAAAGTTGCGGCCCTGTCGCCCAGCACCGTGATCTGGGGGTATATCGATACTGGCGTGACCACCGGTAATTTTTCGCTTGCTACACTGCAAACTCAAATCGACCAGTGGGTCGCCATGGGCGCAAAGGGCATTTTTCTTGACGTCTTTGGTTACGATTTCCACGTGTCTAGAACACGGCAAAATGCCATCCTGGACTATGTGCACAGCAAAGGAATCGGCAGCATCATGAACGTTTTTAATGCCGACGAGGCGTTAGGCTCCCAGGTTGACGCGACCTATAATCCGAGTGGAACAGCAACACATGCTAACAGCAGTGACGTACTACTTCTGGAATCATGGGTATGCAATAGTGACGCCTATGCCAATCCGTTTTATGCGACATTTTCTGATATCAAAACTCGGGGCGACCTGGCGCGAACGTACCGCGAAAGTCTCGGAGTCCGCATCTTTGCCATCAACATCATGGCCCAGTCCGGTACCAGCGAGAACGTTCTGGATGGCTATCGTGGCATGACTGAAGCACTGGCGCGAGTTTGGCGACTCGACGGCTCGGGCTTGGCAGCGTCATCATACGGAGCCACCGGCCCAGATGTTGGCATCGTAAACGCCCGCTTCAATAAAATCCCGCCATCCCCCTATCGTCCGACCGCGCCCTACACGCTCAACGGTGGCTGGACTGAGGTTATTGCCGCTGATCTTGGCATAACCGTCGATTTTGATCCAGGCACCAGCACGTTTACCTGGACACGCGCATAAATAAACAAAACCGCTCCATTTTCAGGGGCGGTTTTGCTTTTGCAAGAAATACGTTCTACTTGATGTAGTCGTGGAGCTTCTTGGCGTCTTTGTGCTTACGCAATTTGGCCAAAGCTTTCGCTTCGATCTGGCGAATACGCTCGCGGGTCACGGAAAATTCCTGACCAACTTCTTCGAGTGTGTGTTGCTTGCCGTCTTCCAAACCAAAGCGCAATTTCAGAATCTTCTGTTCACGTTCGGTTAGCGCACCGAGCATGTCCTTGACTTGCTCTTTGAGGAGCTGGTTGGTGGCGAGCTCTTCAGGGCGAGCCGTGTCCTCGTCTTCGATAAAGTCAGCCAGAACTGACTCTTCTTCGTCGTCACGAATCGAGGCGTCAAGACTGGAAATATCCTGCTTGATCTTCATAATGTGCTCAACTTTGTCGACATCGAGGTCCATAGCCTTGGCGATTTCTTCGTTAGAAGGTTCGCGGTTTAGTTCCTGGGTCAAACGGCGCTGTGTGCGAAGCAACTTGTTGATTGTTTCGACCATGTGCACGGGAATACGAATGGTGCGAGCTTGATCAGCGATAGCACGAGTGATTGCCTGGCGAATCCACCAGGTAGCATAGGTCGAGAATTTGAAACCCTTATCCGGGTCAAACTTTTCAACAGCACGCAGCAAACCAGTGTTGCCTTCTTGGATGAGGTCCAAAAGATCCAGGCCACGGCCGACATAGCGCTTGGCGATCGAAACGACTAAACGCATGTTCGCTTCAGCCATTTTGTCTTTGGCATCTTTGTCGCCGTCAACTACACGCTTAGCAAGCGCCAATTCTTCTTCGGCGCTCAAAAGTGGGATTTTACCGATTTCGCGCAAATACAAGCGAACCGAGTCGTCGGCAATGTCGTCAATGTACGATTGGTCGTCAACAACAACTTCTTCGCCGTCTTCGCCCAACCATTCGTCGCTGAATTCTTCTTCGGCGCCAGGTACAACGTCAGCAGCAATAACTTGCACGCCTGCGTCAGAAAGTTCGGTGTACAAGCCATCGAGGATATCGGTGTTCTCGGGGGTGTCGGCGATCGCCGCCGTAATATCCTTTTGGTCAAGATGACCGTCTTTTTTACCCTTTTCGATCAGGTCTTTTTTGGCCTGTTCCAGATCAACAGGTGTTGCGGGAACAACAGCTGCTGCAGTTTTTGTGGTGGTCTTTTTAGCTTTAGGCATAGGGCTTATGCGCCTCCTTTATACAGTTTAAGTAGCTGTGTTAATCTGTTATATTCTTGGCTCAGTAGTTTCTTTTGGTCGTCCCCTGCGTCCGCTTGCGCGTCCAGGATTTCTTGTTGTTTGATCTTTACGTACGGGGCTATCAAATTCTTATGGAGATTGACGATGCTGTTTTGCAAGTCGATCGATTCGAAATTTTGATCCCATTGTTCAAATTGCAATGATAAAATTTTACCATAATCTGCTATTGGGCGCAACTCCTCACCAGCGGTAGCACCACCGACAAAGTCTGGATGTTCGCGCAAAAATGTCAGCATAGTACGCCCGTCATCATCAACCAACATATCAAGATCAAGAGGCTCGAGCGCGATCTGGCGCAGCTTGGGACGCATCAGCGCAATTGCCAAAACCAAATCTTGTGAACGCTTGATGTTTATCAGCTCCCTGCTTTGCAATTGAGGCGTGACTTTGACACGCTTTTTGGGTCGCGCCTCTTCAACTTCTTGTTGGCCGCTCAGCTTAGTGCGCAGCGCATCCTGGCTCACGCCAATCAGTTTAGCGACTTCGCCAATATAGTGGTCCTGCTCCACGGGATCATTAAGTTCGCGTACTACATGCAAAATAATGTCAGTAAATTCGCGCTTGCCACTTCCAGAATGTATATCGAGCAACTTTTGATAGCGATCGATCAGCCAATCCAAAGCGTATTGCGGGGTCTGAATAACTTTTTTCCAAATTTCGGGGTCTTGCTTAATGAGTTCGTCGGGGTCTTTGCCACTCGGGATCGAAATAATGCTCAGGCTAATTTTAACTTTACTGGCGATGGGAATTGCCCGCTCGGTAGCATTCAAACCCGCCTTGTCAGCGTCAAAACTCAAACGAATATCACCCGTGAACCTACCGAGCGCCTGCAAATGTTGTTCAGTTAGCGCCGTGCCAGCCGTAGCTACCACCTGCCGAACACCAACTTGGTGGCTGGCAATAACATCCAAGTTACCTTCGGCAACAACCACAAATTTGCTCTTGCGAATCGACTCCTTGGCTAAGTGCAGACCGTATACATGGCGCGATTTATCGTAGAGTACGGTCTGCGGCGTGTTGATGTATTTTGGCGCGTTGGGGTCGTCCCGCAGCAAGCGCGCCGTAAAGCCAATCACCCGCCCTTGAGCATCGCAGAGCGGGATCATGATGCGACCGCGGAACATATCACCAACACCACGATAACGCTGGGTACTCACGCCCGCAGATTTCATTTCTACTTCGGTAAATTTCTTGGATTTTAGGAAATCGATTAGAGCCGATCCATTGGTTGGCGAATAGCCAATACGCCATTCCACCGCTGTTTCTTTGCTGAACTGGCGCTTGCCGAGTACATATTCCAAAGCTGGCCTGTTATTGCGTAACTGAACCTGGTAGAACTTGGCTGCTAAGTCGAGGAGTTCGTATAGGCGTTCTTTTTCCTGGCCGCGGCTACCAGATTGGTTCGTTCGATATTGGTCGAGGTCAACTCCTGCTTTGCGTGCCAGTAGCTCGAGTGCAGACTTAAAATCCAAACCCTCAACTTCCATGATAAAACTAAAGACATTGCCACCCTTGCCGGAGCTGAAGTCATGCCAAATCTGTTTTTCGGGGCTCACCATAAAGCTCGGGCTGCGCTCTTCAGAAAAGGGGCTCAAGCCCTTCCAGTTTCGACCGGCGCGCTTAAGCTGAACGTATTCTCCAATAACGTCCTCGATATTCAGGCGGCTTTTGACTTCATCCACGGCGTCCATTACTTCTATTGTACGCTAGATTACCCCTGTTCGAAAGAGACAGATAAGTACTTCAGCGTCGTGTCCGCCACTCCCTGCGACTTTCTCCGTATCTCAAAATCGCCGGAACCGTTTGGCCTTTGGCCAAGCCGACAACGATTTTAAGAGCATTTGGTCAAAGATCGCAGGCGTTGGCGAAATATAGTAACGGGGAACGAGCTGGAATCAGAGGGCTGGTTATGGTTAAATACAGGCATGAATCCTGACTACCAGCCGGAACAAAGTCCGTATGACTTTATTATGAACCAGAATAAGTCGGCGCCAAAAAAACCGCTTAACCTCGTCGACCCTAGCTCCAAGAACGGTTTTTTGCTTAAAATCGGTTTCATCGTGGGTGGAGTTGTCTTGTTCATGATCATCACGGCAATCGGCGTTAATCTGCTTACCAGTAGTAAAACGAACACTACCGACATTGTCTCTTTGGCAGAAACTCAGGCTGAATTAGTACGTGTTACAGGCACGCTCGCAGCAGGTCAGGCCAACGACCAAACCGTCAAAAACGTCGCCACAAACACAGCGTTAACACTAAGCACACAGCAGCAAAAAACTGTTGCCTTCTTGGCGACCAAAGGTGTCAAGCTAACAACCAAGCAACTGGCACTCAAGAAAGACTCTACAACCGACACACAGCTACAAGCAGCCACTGCCAGCAGCACGTTCGATACTGTATTTACACAACTTCTGCGAAAACAGCTCAGCAGCTATACCGACGATCTGCAAACGTATTACAAAAACGCTACCAATACTACTGTCAAGACATTATTACAGCAAGACTATGCACAAGCACAGCTGCTTGAAGCTCAGATTCCTAACGCTGCTCAGTAATTTCAGACTTGCTAGCCGGCAAATGCGCAACCAGTTCGTAGGAGTGGCGGATCAAATCCTGAACTTCCTGAGCGTCCAACTGGCCAGTAAGCAGCAAGGTGTTCCAGTGTTTTTTATTGAGGTGATAGCCTGGCATGACTGTCTCGTATTTGTCACGCAGCAAAACAGCCAATTGCGGATCACATTTAAGACTGACTCGTACTGGCGCACTGCCCTCCTGGATCAAGGCAAACATGTGTTCACCGACTTTATACACCGCAACGCCCTCGCCAAATGGGTAGTCTAAAACTGCATTCGGCATACTTAATATATACTGCTCTACTTCTTCGTGGTTCATAGTTCTACTCTAGCATCCAGAACATCCAAAAGTGAAGGAATGTCTTCGATAAAGTGGTCGGGATTTGCTAAACGCAAGTCGTCCAAGCCACCAAAACCGTGAGTCACGGCAATTGTTTTGGCCAAATTCGCCTTTTTGCCAGCAATAATATCGTTAGCAGTGTCACCAACAATTGCTGCGTCGCTGCTCGGGATACCCATATGTTCGAGGGCACGGATCAGTCCCTCGGGATGAGGCTTAAGATTCGTGACGTGGTCTGAGGTAATTACGATGTCAAAATAGTGCGCGATCCCCATAGTGTCCAATGTTGCGATACTTCGCTTATCATCAGAGGTCACAGCCGCCAACCGAGCACCCACGTTCCGCAAAATTGGCAGCAATTCGCCAACGCCAGGATACAACTGCACATGGGTTAGCGACTCGTCACGCAATGCTTCGTGGCGCTTTAAAATCATATCAATGGGTGCAGAGTCGTTTTTGATCAAAGCTCGCACCACTTCTTCGCTGGTGCCGTGCATAGCATTTGCAATCTCGCGACGGGTTGCCGGAGCACCGTCAAATTCCCGAGTCAGCTGCTCGTATTGCCAAAAAATACCTTCACGGACATCAAGAAGCGTTCCACTCAGATCAAAAATAATAGCTCGCATAGATATAGACCTGTCTCGTTATAGTTAATATTATATACTTTTTTATAATTTTAGCAACTCTCGCAGAGCTGCAAACATACTATACGAGTCTATCACAAGCCTGCTTGCGCGCCAGACTATTTGCCGAGTTTACGCAGGTAAAATTGCAGTTCTTCGATGGATTCGTGAATATCATCAAACGCGCGGTGCGTCTCTTTTTTAGTGTATTCCAGGCCAAATTTGCTCTGCATGACCACTTTCCAAGAAGTTACGTCCAACATTCGATAATGAAGCATTTTGGTTAACTCTGGCCAATGTGCCTCAATAAAGCCGCGGTCAGCATGGATGGAGTTGCCTGCAAGCACTGCCATTTCGTCACCAAATTGGGCGCGAACCAACGCCATCAATTCCTGCTCAACCTGGGCGAGTGGCTTGGCTTGCTCGCCTTCCATTTTGGTCAAAAAGTCATCACGGTTGGCTGGATAGGCATCCCACCACTGATTGGCTTTCATGAGTTCGGCGACATCACTTCGTGAGTGTTTCACGCGTGCTTCATAGCTTGCAAGTGGCGTGAAGTCAAAATCGGTGATTTCAGCTGCGATTTCAAGAATAACATCGGCGGCCGGATCGAGCCCCGTCATCTCCAAATCCACCCACAAAAGTTTGGTCGGTGTGGTGTGTTTTAAGTCGGTCATAGCTTGATTATACCCCGGGGGCAAACGTAAGTCTAAACTCGTCTCCAGAATCTACTTCTTGGGCATGAACTGGAGCGCTGCAGAGTTGATACAAAACCGCTGGCCAGTTGGCTGGTCGGGAGCATCAGGGAAAATGTGTCCCAGGTGGCCACCACAATTCGCGCACGTTACTTCGGTGCGACTCATGCCGAGCGAATCATCTTCATGAAATTCAACGCTCCCAGGCTTGGCATCATAAAAACTTGGCCAGCCACAGTGTGCGTCAAATTTGGTGCTCGAATCGAACAACACGTTTCCGCACGCCGCGCAGGTGTACGTACCATCGGCGGTATTATTGACCAATGCGCCCGTGTTTGGCGCCTCGGTACCCTTCTCGCGCAACACGTGGTATTGCTCCGGGGTTAACCGCTTTTTCCACTCGTCGTTGCTTACCTGTGTATCCGATTTCATATCCACCCCCGTTATAGTTACGTTACGCCTTTTTCTTGGTCAACCTATCTAATTTTAACGATTTAAACACCACATAGACAACTATTGCGGTGGTAATGAATGATAGCAACGTTGCCATGAACGATCCCCAAGCAAACATCGCTGATTTGCTGTGCACGTGAAGTGTAAACGTTTTCTGGTTTAAGGTCCCTTGTCCTGGCAGCGCCAACCCAATGAGCGGGTTGATAAAACTGGCAATCAGCTGATCGGCCAAAGCCTTGGTTTGCGTACCAATAACTAAGCCGATGGCCAGGCCAACAACACTTTGCTCGCGCAGAAAGTCAATAAAACCTGTGAGGTGAGGTTTGGGGGTCAAATTGGCCGCACTAAATGCAGCGAGCTTGTCAGTTTTAGAAATAGGTTTTGCAACGATTGCCTTTGGTGCAGTCTTGGGGGTTGATTTTGCAGCAGCTTTGCTCGGTTTCTTTGATGTGATTGTTGCTGACTTCTTTGTCGTAGCCATAAAATTCCTCTTGATTTGTCTCTAACCCACCCTTGACTTATTAGTATAGCATGTTTTACATGCGTTCTGGGGCGGTGATGCCGAGCAATTCCAGGCCATCACGCAAAACATCAGCATACAATTGGACCAGTTGCAGGCGAATCGCCTGGCGCTCATCACCAATAACATGATTGTGTTCGTAAAAACGGTTGAACACCTGCGCCAGTTCGTACAGGTACCCACAAACATGATGCGGCATCAGGTCGACCACGGCGCGCTCAACGGCATCAGGATACTCGCTGATTTTACGCACCAAGCTGCGTTCGCCCGGCTCCAAACCAGTAATCGCCGCAGGTGCCTGGTCGGCTTTAGCCAAAATACTACGGGCGCGAGCATGGGCATACTGCAAGTATGGGCCGCTATTGCCCTCCAAGCTAACTGATTCAGCTGGATCATACACGATGTCACCGCCGATACGCTGCTTAAGAAATGCGTACTTAACAGCACCCAGCATTGTGTCGTGACTATCGCCACGGCCATCGAGTGCCTTGTTGGCCGCTGTTGCAACCTCGAGAACGTCAAGAGCCAGTAAGACGTTCCCCTTACGCGAGCTCATCTTCATGCCACCCTTAAGCTTAAGGTTACCGTGCGTTAAATGCACGCTGCGCTTGGTCAAGTCGGGCGCGAACTGCTCGATGCTCTTCTGAACAACTTTCATGTACTCAACGATATCGTTACCGGTGATAATAATTGACGTATCAAAGTGATAGTCCTGCCATTTTTTCATGATTAAACCAACATCTTTGGCCTCGTAGGTTGGCAAACCATGCGAGTTCATGAACACACGGGTGTGCAAACCATATTTTTCGCCGTTAAAGATAATCGCGCCGTCGCTTTTCTCGTACACACCCTTCGCGAGTTGTTCTTCGACTGTGGCAACGCCGATTGGCGTGGTTTCACTTTCGGGATAGTACTTTTCAAATGGCACAACTTTGAGCTCGGCATACAGAACTGCAAAATAATCGTAACTCCACTGGCGGCAGGTCCAATAAATGTGTGCGAAGTCGGATTCGTGATCGTTGTCGGCGTGCAACTGATACACTTTTTTATTAACTTCGATGATTTCAGCCTTGGCCGCCTTATCTTCTTCGTACGCTGTGTTGCCTTCGACATATCGAGCGCTCAACCACGCAGCACGCTTGTGCGGATCGGTGTCGAGTGCGTCCAGGCCTGCGGGATCATTATTGAGCATGTGGCAAATCGCCCACATGTTTTTGGCCACGTGCAAACCAACGTCACCACCAAAGTTAACCCGGTGCACATCTCCACCGGAGACAGCTACCAATCGAGAAATTGCGTCACCAACCAACGTGGTGTACAAATGTCCGGCGTGCAGCACTTTAAATGGGTTAGGATCGGAATATTCGGTGACAACCACCTGCCCCGCGTAGGTCGTAGGCTTGGTGCTTACCGCCGTATGCGCAGCGCGCAAGAGTGTTGCGTCGCTCAGGGTAATATTTATGAACCCAGGGCCAGCAATGGTGATATCCTTGACCTGATCGCCAAGCTCACCGCGGACCGATTCTACTAGTTCGGTCGCCACATCGCGCGGTTGACGCTGCAACCGACCAGCCAGCTGCAAAGCAACGTTGGTAGCGTACTCACCAAATTGCTCATCCGGCCGCGTCAATTCTGGCGTAACGTCAAGATTGAATAAAGATGTGATGCTGCGCGCAAGCGCCTGGGTAATGTGTTCCATACCCTTATTATACCAGGTTGCCCCCTGGGACTATTGCTCGGCCGTATCGTCCATAACTTTTTGGTAGCGCATGGCTCGGGCCGTCTGCCACGCCACCATGTAGAGACTGCCCAAAAGCACAAAGAACGTAATCGTCGTTGAATACGCCTGCGAATACGCTACCGGGTGCAGAATACGATCCGAGACATCGATGAGAATTCCAGCCGGATTGACCAGCACATCCCAAGTGTTCCAGCGCAAATCGCGGCCAAGATAAATTGCGAAACAACAGATCAGAAGTACAAGCGCCAGCACGATGTGCCCAGTGCGGCGTTTCATCCGCTGCAGCAGTTCTAGGTGCACGTTATAGAGTGCCAAAAATCCCAGAATCACTCCGTTAAAAATAAACGACGAGAACATAACGACATCGTACAGAAGATCCACTCGAGGCACATCCTGGATATGGATAAAATCGCTGATCATGTAGAAGCTATTCGGCAAAAAACCGATCCACAATGCCGTCACTAACAGTGCTTCCCAAGAAGACCAGACTTTTCGGCGCAAAACTTTGTGAAGCCACAACGCAAGACCAAGCGGTATCCAGGCCAGGAATAAATTCCACAATAAATAGGCAAACTCAGAGGAGTGGTTGCTGATTGCACCGGCTGCGAACAAGCCAATGCTTGCCAAGCTGGAGCATGCCAGTGCGAGACCCAATCGGGTCGTGTTGGAAAAATACCACCGCATACAGCCTATTATACCAGTTTATATACATGCCAAGCTATTTACTGATAGCAAGGCGCACTTCAAAGCAAGCCCCTTTTGGCTTCTGATTGGTTACCGTGATACTGCCATTGTTGGCCTTGATGATTTGGCTGGCTAGCGCCAAACCTAAGCCATAGCCTCCGGCCTTGGTACTACGTGCCTTATCACCACGGTATAATCGCTCAAAAATGTGCGCTATATCACCCTCTGCAATGCCCGGACCCTGATCGATAATTTTGAACAAATAACCGCTACCGGAGCGCTCACCCGTCACGGTGATCGTCCCTTTTTGCGGCCCATATTTGAGTGCATTATCAAGTAAAATGCCCATCAGTTGCACGAGACTATCATAGTTCCCAACCAGTGTCGCAGGCGCAATTTCGTTCACAATGGTGACCTCGCGCGCCTCAACTGTTTTGTGAGCCAACCTGAGCGCTTCCGTCGTTACTTTCTTGGGGTCAACTGCGGTTCTTGGCAAGGTGCTATTTTCGTAATAGGTCAGCGCCAACAAGTTATTGGACAAACTTTCGAGCCGCTGCACTTCTTCGAGATTACTCTCAATTTGTTCGCGCGCTTCGTCTTCGGAAAAATGTCGTTGGCGCAAGAACACTTCGTTTTCGACACGCATACTGGCAAGCGGTGTGCGCAGTTCATGGCTAGCATCCGAAGCAAATCGTGCCTGTGCTCGGTGAGCGGCCTCAATCGGCCGCAACGTCCGGCCGGCGAACCAGTAGCTCAGTACTCCAGCGAGTAAAAGTGCGGCGCCGTTCACAAGCACGAAATCACGGTTCAAATGCTCGCGGACGGTCGACGCTTCATCATTTTTGATAGTATTAATCGCTCGGTCTGGCTGGGGCTTAACCGCTGGCGCGTCAGTGTCCAGATCCTTCCAGGGAAAATCCACCAATAATTGCCGAACTTGCCCAAGCTGGACACTGGTGGAGTGCGCGTACTCGCGTTCCACGAACACCCGCACGGTAAGCGTCAAAACCAAACTAAAGCCAAGCAAAATGGCTAAATAAAACAGCGTCAGCTTAACCCGCGCCGAGCGGAACATACCCCTATGGTATCTTATAGCCATAGCCACGCACGGTTTGGATTACCGCGTCTCCGCTGCCTATTTTTTTACGAACATTGGCGATAAATGTCTCGACGGTGTTGTGCTGCACGCGCTCTTCGTCAGCCCATACATGATCAAGGAGTTGATCCTTGCTGAGCACTTCGCCTTTGTGGTGCAGCAAATATTCCAGGAGCTGGAATTCTTTGGCCGTCAGATGTACCGGCTTGTCGTGCACGGTAACTTCTTTAGAAATAGAATCAAGACTGATTGGGCCACCGTGCATAATCGTGCCGCTGTGTTCTTGCGGACGGCGCAAAAGTGCCCGAACACGCGCCAATAATTCGTCGAACGAGAACGGTTTTGGCACATAATCGTCGGCGCCAGCATCCAATCCTTCCACACGGTCACCGATAGCCGAACGGGCAGTGAGCATCAAAATTGGCATGTGCTGATCACGCTCGCGCCACACTTTAATTAGAGCCGGGCCGTTATAGCGACCAGGAATCATCCAGTCTAGCAATACCAAGTCATAGGTATTGGCATCGACCAATGTGTCAGCTTCATCACCATCATAAGCCACGTCCACTACGTAACCTTCGGCCTTCAAACCTTTTTCGAGGCTGTTGGCAATCTTTACTTCGTCTTCTACAACTAAAATTCGCATATCTTTATAATACTCCACGCCGCTGCACGACTCCTGAAGAGATTACGCTATTTTCGTGGCCCAGGCCCCTGTCGACTTCGATCAGGCGAATCTGCATGAAAGTAAAATTTCATGGCAATTTTGGTAAGCGCCCAGGTTTCGGCAAAGTTAGCGCCAATAATGGCTGGCACCGAATAAGCGTTGTTGTAGCGCAACTTGCCTAACCCAATGGCAATCACGACCCCGAGACTGACGACGTTAATGAGTATTACTACACAGATAAGCGCGGTGCTCCAATGGCCGCGATGCTTCAGCGTTTCGCCATGTTCGCGGGCACGCAAAATGGCATCAGTGTTTTCTTCGCCCATTTCACGTAAGTTATCGGCAATCCACTCGTCGTACGGAACGCGTTGGCCAGCACGTCTAATAGATTGCTTGTCTGGATTTTGCATAGCGCTCCTAGAGGTGCAACAGAATCAGACGATCGTGCATCGCCTGAGGAGAAACGCCAAACATTTCGGACAGGAGGGTAAAATCGTCGTTGGTTAGTTTGTATTTTTTCATGACTTTGCGGAGCAACTGGGCAGGTATCAGCAAACAGGCCGCGAAATAATCCGAAGCCTGTTCAAATTCATCCTTAGCATCGTTTGCCTGCGGATGACGCCAATTAATACCCCAGTTATCCGGCTTGTGACCCAAATAGTAATGACCAAGCTCGTGGGCAATTGTCCAGGTTTGATCGGCTACCGGCTCGGTAGCGTTGACATAGATAACTGGCTTGTCGCCGTTGGTATCCAAAAAACCGCTAAATTCGCGGTCACTTGGACTCGGAATAAGCGGGATGAGTTTGATGCCTTCGCGCTGCGCGATCGCGTATACGTCAACAAATGGCTCCAAGACACGATTAGTCTTCAGAACTTTGTCTGCTTTGCTCTGTATTTGCGAATTCAGCGAACGTCGTGACACTTATACACCCCTTCTACTTATATTTTACACCAAAAATATCATACGGTGCTTAAAATATCAGCAAGCAAATTAGCTTGCGTGCGAATTGGCGGCATATTCGGCGTCGCGTTCTTCGGGTGTTTGGTCGGGGCGAGCGTAGTCGTCTTCCAGGCGCCAGGTCGTGCCAGCTTCGGGCGTCGATACTTCCAAAATGTCACAACCGCCCGCAAGGCCCTTCAGGCGATGTTTTTGGCCAATTTTAGTACTGTAACCCATGCCTGACTGGAGTACCGTTTCGACGAGTTCACCCTTGTTATTTTCCCAAATAACAGAGCCGTTACCACTCATAATGAAGTAGCTTTCTTGCTTTTCGTCATGGATCTGCATGCTCAGGCGAGCGCCTTCGTTGATGTGCAAGACTTTGCCCATGTATGGTGCATTGTCCGGCACCCAGTGGAGTTCATAACCCCACGGCTTATCAATGCGGCGAATGTACGGATTTACGTCAAAATCCTTGGGGTCAAATGTCGGTACTTGTTGCTGGTTATCCATAGTTATCCTCTCTCTAGGAGTCGTTTAGTTTCAATTTTGTAGGCTTCGACGCTGGGCTGGTCAAAACTATTAACATTCAAGAGTTGGCCCAAGTACATTATTTCTAGCATTTTGAATTGCAAAAAAGCGCCGAGCGACTGCTCGTCAATCGTGTCCAAGATGACTTCCATGTACGGCAGTTCTGTGTTTTGGTAAGCGACTTTTACACCCTCCAAAATTGCAGTCATAATGTCCGATGCAGTTTTGCCATCGATCATGGGCACTAATTCTGGGAATATACGCTCCCGCGGCACAGCAATAGGTACTGTTGGCCGGGCCGAAATAAAGGTCGTTATTTTGTCTTTGGGTCCGCCCAAATACAGCTGACCAACAGAGTGCAAGTCAGTTGATCCCAGCGAAACAGTCGGTGTAATACCAACGTGCGCAACCTGGCCGTCCCGGGTTTTTTCTTTGCCGATGCTTTCACCCATTAGCTGGCGATACCACTTACCAAGCGATTCCAGCTCTGGGTGGAAAAAGAAGTTATCGTTGATGCATTTGCCGGCATGCAATTGAGTAGCAAGCACAGCAGCCGATTGTGCAGCAAAATTATTAGGACCGGTCAGACAGTGGTCGAGCTGCTGGCTCGCACCTTCGCGAAGCACCGTAATATCGATACCAACACTGGCAAGCGGGAACAATCCTACTGCTGATAATACCGAATAACGGCCACCGACAGTATTGGGCAGCGACAAACAAGCAATGTGCTTGGCTTGCGCTGCATTCCACAGATTGGAATCTTGGTCCGTAATAACTACAACGCGCTCGCTCGCATCGCCAAATTTTGCATGCACGGCGTGCATGATAATTTCAAAGTTGGCAAGCGTCTCGGTAGTACCACCCGACTTACTGATGAGCGTTATCAATATCTCTTCAGGCTGCGTCAGTGTCGCGAGCAATTCAGTTGCCCGGTTGAGCCATTCGGCGTCGCTGGTTTCGGCAAAAAGCATCTTTGGGAAACGCTGCGGCTGCATGACATCACCGTAGCCGAGCAAAGCATCGTAGACCGCTTTGGTTCCAAGATTTGAGCCGCCGATGCCGACAACAATACTATATTTGAGTGCCGGCGTAACTTTTTGGGCGGCAAGCTCCTGCGCGGCCGCAAATAATGCCTGATCATCAGGTAAATTGAGAGAGCTTTCTGGAGCTTGATATGTAGCAGTTTGGCGGATTTCGCGCAGACGATCGGTATAAGGCTCAAGGCTCGCCAGTATGTCCTGCGGCGCGCCACCCGCATGCTCAGTAGTAAGTTGCAACATCTCGTATATCCTTTGGCTTAGATTGTACCTTTAGCATAGCATCCTCAGGCGGCGAGCGTTTGCTTGAGCTTCTCGACAAGAGGAAGCGGTGTTGGATCCAATCCGTTCAGGAGTCCCAAATAAATGCCCACAAAATCGCCAAGCATGCATGACCACAAAAGTTGTTCAAGCAGCGTGGTGCCGTGCGGCGTAACGACGATCGGACTAGGGCGTAAGCCCGATAATAGCCGGTCACCAACCGTGAATCGCTCCTGAATTCGAGCATGTTCCAAGCTACTTCGGATTTCTACGACGGCATACGGCTTTTCGATGGGCTGTTTGGTCCAGCCAGTGAACTCGTTATGACTGAATTCAGGCAGCTGGTTGGTCCACGCCAGTTGTTTGGCGTTTTCGTTGATACTCAATTTCCACTTGTATGCGCCGGGGAACAGTTTTGGCCCACTGTACACGGCAACCGACTTGCCCATCAGCTCCTGTGCTAACTGTTTGGCTACGTTGTCGGCCGTTTTGACGTCGGGGCGCCAGGCGGTCGCAGCAGTTTGCAGAAAATCAGTCTGCGCCTCAAGCTGATCGCATGCATTTTCCACAGCTAAAGCATGGCAAGGCTTGACCAGCGACAGTAATGCTTTGACATTCGCGCTCAAGGTGTAGCGTGATAGCTCGGTTTTGGGAAGAAGCGCCAGCGCATAGCCCTTATCGCGTGCAATTTCGGCCAGTTTTCCGCCACCTGTAATTATCATAATGTGAGCACCTTTGGCCTCTGCCTGCGCCAGAGTGCTCAAGGTTTCTTCGGTACTCCCCGAATAACTTGAAGCGATAAACAACGTCTTGTCGGATACATAAGCGGGAATGTCATATCCTCTGACAATTTCGAACGGCACGGTGTAGCCTGGCCAGGTCTGACTAAAAAGTGCGGCCAATGCCGAGCCACCCATGGCGCTATACACGATGTTCTGTGGGGTAAAATTGGTTGCAGGTAGGTCAAAATCATATTTCAGCTGCTGGTATTGTTTCTCGGCGGCCCCCAAGGCATCGCTCGCATCGCGCTCATGAATATATTTCAAATCATCAAGCATTATCATCAAACTCCTTGTGCTATTATGCTATGAGTATTAGTATAATCTCATACGCAAGCAAAGGGGGAAACATGATGTTTGGGCACAGCGATGACGATCAACACCACGAAGAACATAACGGGCCGATGCCTGATGGTAATTTAAGCTCCGATAGCACGGCTATGCCAACTGCAACGCCAGCGCTACCTAACGACGACGATGCTGCCAGTGATTTTATTATGACTGACGCACCAGCGCCCACAGAGCCAATGCAGCACCACGACGACATGCCCGTCGTAATCCACGACACTTCTCACGATGAGCCATCTCTGGCACCTCATCCTAAATCTCACGTTTCTGATGAACTTTTGCGCATCAAGCAAGAGGCTATTCAGGAATTAGCGCCAATGGTAGACCATTTGGATCAAACACCAGACGAAAAGTTTCGCACTACCATGATGATGATTCAGGCAACTGACAACGACCAGCTCATTCCTGCTGCATACGCCGCGGCAAAAGCAATTCCCGACGAAAAAACTCGTGCTCAGGCCTACCTGGATATCGTCAACGAAATTAATTACTTCACGCAAGCAGATTTCGATAAAGCCGCCTAGGCTCACCGGCTCGTCACTTTGCCTATGAAATTGGCACGCGTCAACACAGGGCTTGTGGTTTTTATCGTTCTCATCAATGCCTACGTAGTCGTGATGCCTTTTTTGCCTGCCTTGTTTTTCCATGTCCAGAAGCACAGTAAACATGCTGTTCAACTTGCTCAAACCGTCAAAGATGCCCCTAAACCCAACAGCATCCCCGCTGATGCACACTCTCTCATCGTGCCAAGCATGGTGCTTCAGGCCGACATAAACGAGGGTCCAACCATTCGTACGCTACGACAAGGGTTATGGCGTATCCCAACCACCAGCACGCCCGAGCGGGGCGGCAATACGGTCATAGCCGCACATCGGTTTACCTACACCAATCCGCGGGGCATGTTCTATCACCTCGATCAAGTCCACATTGGTGATCCTATATCTATCTTGTGGAAAGGCAAAAAGTACAACTATACCGTTTCACAGACCAAGGAAGTGGCGCCAACCGCGCTGGACATCCAAGCGCCCACCAGCACACCTGAGCTAACATTGTTCACGTGTACACCGCTGTGGAATCCCAAGGACCGCCTTGTCGTGGTCGCCCAATTGGAGTCAATACAATGAGCGAAAAAAGTCGATTCTGGGTTCTACTGGCGTTGCTCTTGCTCAGCGTGGCGCTACTCGCCCTGGCCATAACGCAGCTTGGCCATCTTTCGGGCGTTAATCCATAACAAAAGGACCATGGAATTACTTCCGTGGTCCTTTTGCGTTGTCCGGCGTTCGCCTGCCCGGGCTATTTTTCGTCTTGGCTGTCGGTAACTGTTTCCGAGACGGCTGTCTTTTTGGGTCGACGCCATATGCGCACAACCAATGCCGCAAATACAATTAAACATGCTACAGCCACAAAACCTGCGACCAAGATGCCCGTATTTGCTAAAGTCCCACCCGAACTCGAGCCTGATCCTCCACTAGTGGAAGTTGAACATGACGTTGAATCATTGTACGTACATGCGCTGTAGGCGCCGTCGCCATACGCTTGCGCGAAATGATTTATGTAGTATTTATTCATATGAAATGCTTTCAGTTCCTATCGTGCTTATGATATCATGAGCTCGTCCAATAGCAATAACAAGTGAGGGTATTATGTTACAAACTTTTGGTCTTTTAGACTTCAGCACACCTGAGCTAATTATCATATTAGCAATCGTGTTGCTGTTATTCGGTGGTAAGAAATTGCCAGAGCTCTCCAAGAGTCTCGGTTCTTCGATGCACGAAATTCGTAAGGGTCTAAACAACGACGATGAAAAAAGCGAAAAGCACGAAGAAAAGGTCAACCAGAACCCAGCTTCCTAAGCCTGCGGAGAAGCAACCTTTCTTAGAGCACGTGTATGAATTGCGGAAGCGGCTGTTTTACGTAGTCGTTTCCGTAGCGCTCTTTAGTTGTGCCGCATACAGCGTTGAACATCATATTGTCAATGCTTTGTTACGGCCGTCCCATGGACAAAAATTTATCTATACGTCACCTGGTGGTGGCATCGATTTTCTATTCCGCGTTTGCCTGTATATAGGCATCGCCTGCAGTATCCCTGTTATTGTGTATCAACTTCTTCGCTACCTGGAGCCACTACTCAAGCTTAATACCCGGCAAGCGGTGGCCTGGGGTAGCATTGCATCGGGCATCTTGGCGGCGATAGGCATGACCTTTGGTTATTTTGTAGGGTTGCCCTCGGCACTCCATTTTCTATTGAACCAATTTGTTACGGCCCAGATCCAGCCCCTCATTACCATCCAGTCATATATGTCGTTCGTAAGCGTCTATATGCTCGGCTCAGCGCTGCTTTTGCAGATCCCCCTCATACTGATCATCATCAACCGCATTAAGCCATTAACGCCCAAAAAATTGCTCAGTTTTACGGCTGAGCGCTGGGTGATTGTCGGTTCATTGGTAGGCGGTGCTTTGATGAACCCCAACCCCAATCCTATTGCCCTTCTGATGGTCAGCGGCCCGCTTATCGGCGCCTACCAAATTGGCGTTGTTATCGTATGGATGATTAACCGGCGGCACAAAACACCCGCACGCATCCAGCGATTGCTCGACCAAGACGCGCAGGCGCAGGCCGAGAGACAAGCTGCTGCTCGGGCACAGCGTCCATTGCAATTACAGCCTGCGCACCAAAATTTTTCCCGCGGAACGGTGTCAGGGCAAAAACATGCGCCTGTCCTTGATTTGCGCCGTCGACAGCCAAGCCCTGCCCTGGCAGCTACCCAAAAAGTAGCCAGCACGTCTGTGGCGCCCGTGCGCCCAGCGCGTTCGCAAGCTACAGGAACTGCCGCGCAAAACAGGCCACGACCCGGACGCTATATCAACGATTTTGCACCACGCCCTTCAAGCTACCGCCCTATTCGCCCGCTAACAGATGCAAGTTAATATAGCGCTTGACAACCTGGCCCAGCCTATTCTACAATCCGCTTAAGGATAAAATCTTTAAAAACCAAAAAGAGACGAAACAATGAACCAGCTGAACAATCTTATGGAAAAAGAAATGAGCCGCAAAGAGTTCCTCGCAACTCTTGGATTTGGTATAGCCTCACTCATGGGCTTTTCCACCATCATCAAATTATTATTCAACAAGGGTGGCAGTCACCAAGCTACCAATAGTAGTCTGGGCTATGGCGCGAGCGTCTACGGCGGCTCCAAAAAGGCCTAGACCCCTGTTTAAAAAAAAATAACCCCCAACCCACGGCTTTTTTTTTTATGTACCCTAGTTTGCTAACCCCACTCGGGGTTGGTTTTGCGCGTTAAAATAAAAACACGACTCCTGTGAGTAAAACTCCAGGAGTCGTTTTCTTATTAGCTGGGAGCAGTCGATAAGAGGGAAAATCTCCTCTTATGTGTCTACATCATTCCCATGCCACCCATGTCAGGACCAGCTGAGTTACCAGCGCTAGCAGGCTCTGGCACCTCAACAACCAATGCGCCCATTGTCATTGCAGTGCCGGCAATCGACACAGCGTTCAATAATGCCTCTTTGGTAACACGAGCTGGATCAATAACACCCTTGGTCTTCATGTCGACCAATTTGGTTGGGTCGTTAACGTTAACACCCTGCCCTGGCTTGGCATTGCGAACTTGCGGCAACCACTCATCGGCGTTCAGGCCGGCGTTGGTTAGCAAGATACGGAATGGCTGCTCCAGCGCATTCTTCAAGATCTGGGCACCGGCTGCTGCGGAATCAGTACCCTCTACGATAATGCCGCTTGCCAAGTTGATCAGTGTTACGCCGCCGCCAGGCACAATACCCTCGGCCAGTGCAGCCTTAACAGCTGCAACGGCGTCATCAACTCGATATTTCTTTTCCTCGATTTCGGTTTCGGTGGCGCCACCGACTTTGATAACGGCAACCTTACCAGACAACGCTGCACGGCGCTTCTCGAGCTGCTCTCGGTCATATTCGCTGTTCTCGGCCACAATCTGCGCACTAATCTGGTTAAGACGAGCCTTGAGGTCCTGAGCAGTGCCAGCGCCTTCAATAATAGTCGTGCTGTCCTTGCCGACGATAACTTTGCGAGCCGAGCCGATCATTTCGAGGTCGGCGGTCTCAAAAGAGTGACCACGTTCTTCGGAAATCAACGTCGCACCCGTTAGAATGGCAATATCTTCAAGGATCTCCTTGCGGCGATCACCAAACGCTGGTGCCTTAACGGCAACGGTGTTAAATACACCTTTCAAACGGTTCAAAATCAAGGTGCCAAGTGCTTCACCTTCAACATCTTCGGCAATAATCACCAAGTCTTTTTTACCGGTTTGGGCAAGCTGCTCCAAGATCGGCAAAAATTCCTGAATTGAACTAATTTTTTTGTCAGTCACCAGAACTGCTGGCTTGTTGTACACCGCTTCCATGCGCGCTGTATCAGTCACCATGTAGGGGCTCACAAAGCCACGATCGAAAGTAAAACCTTCGACAACTTCAGATTCAAGCGCCAAACCCTGACCCTCTTCGACCGTGACGATACCTTCGGAGCCGATGGTGTTCATGACGTCAGCGATCAGGTCACCAATCTCGCGGTCGCCCGCAGAAATAGTCGCAACTTCAGCGATGCGGCTCTTTTTGCCATGGATTTCTTCACGAATACCTTCGAGCTTAGCGATAACATCGTGGGCAGCAGTCTCCAAGCCCTTACGCAGTAGCATTGGGTTGTGGCCAGCAGCGATCAATTTGTTGGCTTCGTTCAAAATGTGATAGGTCAAAACTGTCACAGTAGTTGTGCCGTCGCCAGCAACGTCGTTCATTTTGCTGGCGGCCTGCTTGATAAGCTCGGCACCAACCTTATAGCCCAGGGTTTCGTCATCAACGTCGCCCAGCTCCACACCTTTAGCCACCGTGACACCATCATGCGTGACCGTTGGCGCACCAAAAGCCTTGCTGATAACCACGTTACGGCCCTTGGGTCCCATGGTGGTCTTCACGGCGTTATATAAAATTTCAGCGCCAGCAAGCACACGCTTGCGAGCATCGTCGTCATAAAATACTTTCTTAGCCATTTTGGCCTCCTCTGCTAGTTAACAGTCGCGATGATGTTTTTGTGGAAGACAATGATGTATTCTTCGCCATCAACTTTGACGTTGGTTGCTTCGTAATCGTTCTTGTAGAGAATTCGGTCGCCGACTTTTACTTCGGTAACATTAGCACCGCACGCAACTACGGTAGCTGTTTTAGGTTTTTCAGTTGATTTTTCGGGTAAGTATAAGCCGCTGGCCGTCTTGGTTTTAGCTTGTTCGGCTTCCACAACGACATAATCAGCGAGGGGTTGAACTTTGACACTCATGGTTTCAGGACTCCTCCGTTACGTTAAAAATGGAACGCTCTGGCACTAGGATGATCTGAGTGCCAAAACCGTCAGCACTCACTATAATAGAGCGCCAAATATGCGTCAAGGCCACCTGGGTGCATAATGTCTGGAAATATGTTATAGTAACTATACCGTTCTCATATGTAGGAAGGAAGTGAATGAGGTTATGACCTCATCAGCAGATGTTCACGCAGTCCACGATGTACCGTCCCGTCCAGCTTGGCGCAGGCGCCATGATGCACCCTACCGGGAGCAAGCATGGGAACAGCGCCGCAAGGAGCACGAGGAGCGTGAGACCGTTGTGTTCTTCCGGTCGCTCGGCGTGCGTAATACCTACGTGCTGGCGATCGATCTGGGAGTACCGCTCAACCGATCCGCCCACCGTCGACTGCTTGCAGTCCTCGGAGGCACTATCGACGAAAGGCTCGAGGAAGAACTAAGCAACACCGACGTACTCACGCAAGGACAGGCATTCGAAAGTCACGATGTGACCGCTGTCAACATCAGGGGTAATCAGCTGCTCTATGGTTGCAGGATCAGAGATAACGTGGGCAACCACCGACGCTACCTCTACGACCTGCAACGGTGGATCGAAGCGCAGGTAAAACTGCACACTTGCTCCCCGGCCTACCCTTCAGCTGAACTCACAGAACACCTCCTTTCTGCCTGAACAAAAGGACGCCAAAGAAGTCCAGCAGCCGCCGACATACTTCCAAGAACGGGATGTCGGCGGCTGCTGGCGGGCAGTTCATTGGCCCGTGCCGCACCACACCCCGATAACACCCAATGAACTGCCTCCAACCCCAAGCTTTTACCCGTATCATCATGGTACAATCTAGACATGACACAAACTCCTCACATTCCTGCCACACTCATTGGTGTGCCACTCAACCTTGGCGCTAAAAACCTTGGCGTCGACATGGGCCCTAACGCCTATCGCTATCAAAATATCGTGCCAAAACTGGCGCGGGTCGGCATCGAAATAGCTGATTCTGGCAATGTATTTTGCGAAGATAGATGGAAGGTCAATGCCGGCTCCAATCCAAAATTACCGTATGTAGATGAAATCGTGCGGGTATGTACCGATACCGCCAAACTCGTCCAGGATTCAATCAATAACCAGCGTCATCCTATCGTATTGGGCGGCGACCACAGCATCTGTTTGGGTGCTGTTTCGGGTGCCTCGGTGGCGGTGAACGGCGACATCGGCCTCATCTATTTTGATGCGCATGGCGATATGAACACCGACGAAACAAGCGAAACGCACAATATCCACGGCATGCAACTTGCCTCGCTGATGGGTTTTGGCTCACAGCAACTCAGCAATATGTACAAAGAAACTGTTAAGGTGCACAAAAGTAACGTGCTCCACATCGGTGGCAGCGACTGGGATCAATCCGAACTCGACCTCATTGCCCGTGAAAACATTCCTGCGTTTACCATGGATGATATCCTCACCAAAACTTTCGCCCCTTTGCTACCCATGATCCGTGAACTACAGTCCCGCGTGAAATACATTTGGATTAGCGTTGACCTCGATTCCATCGATGCGCAGTACGCACCGGCCGCAGGCATGCCTAACCAAAAGGGTTTGTTGTACCGTGAAATAAAAATGCTCGCCGAATACATTGGCAAGCATTGTACGGTGCTGGGTCTTGATATTGTCGAGTACAACCCACTTGAAGATATCAACCACAAAACAGCTGAATTGGCCACTGAACTCATTGCTAACTTCTTTGGGCAAGACTACAGCTGGTACACCGAATACCTCAACCGCAACGGTGTCAGCCACCAGTAATAGATCCGTTTTTCGTCCTTGTATGGGAACTCCGTACCTATCGGTAGGAGTTACATTTCTCGGATTGTTCAGATAAATATGTAAACACATTTACTCTGACACTCCTTCGAAATGTACTCATCGGTACGACGAAGTAGTCGTAGAAACGGGGACATGGGAACAGGGTTTTTGGGATATGGAAGAGCGCCAGCAGAGCGGCCAGTAAAGAATCTGTGTGAGATCCACCGAACACGAATGTTCGTCTGGCCGCTCCACGCTGAGGTTAGGGTACAGTCACGCAGTCACCCGCACCGAGCTGGCCGTTGGGGATGCCCTCGGCAGCAGTGATGTCCTTGAGGTGAACGGCCGTTACGCCGGACTTCTGGAGGGCCATGTAGTCATTGTTGTACGCCTCGATACTCCGCCTGCACTCTGTGAGCTTGTGCTCCTGGGCGGCAGCGCGAAGGTGCGAGTAGGTTCCGGACATGTCCTGGAACGTGTCGAACGGGGACTTTGTGGCGCCCTTGGACGCGGTGTGTGACAGCGAGTACTTGCTGAAACCGGCCACCGCCTTGGGGGTCGAGTGCGGCGTACAGGCGGTCAGCAGGAAGAACAGCGGCAGCGCGATCACGAGTGCGACGACAAGTCCCACATTGACGCGGTAGTGTCCTGCCGGCTTGGGTGCGTCCTTGGGGTTGCGACCACCGTTCAGGTGAGGATCCTGGTAGCCCTCGGGGCTGGGAGCGACACTGGTGCTGGGCATAGCATTGCCTTCCATTTCTGGGGATTCCATATCTCGGGCGAGATCGGACACCTAGGCTCGCGTTATAGTAAGCCCATATGTCCGATCTCATCTGTTCTCATGTCAATGTGCACAGCATGCGCTGAACAATTTATATTATACAATAAATGTTACTATACTACAATTTTAGGGCATGAAAATACCCCAGCCAATTTTAATCCTTTCGGAAACTCACGATGAACGTGAGCGATGGCTGGGGTTCTCCCGGTTTGTCTTTTTAAACCTCGTGTAGAGGCAAAAGACCCGGTCCGGGAGAAACCGGTAAAACAGTAGTTCCATACAACGATGAGTGACGATTACCTGCCGCTGCCAAGTCGATTCCTGATCCAGTACGCTTGCGTCCCCTTGGGGAGCGTCGGAGTCAGGTGAGACTGAACGGTAGCGATGAGGCCACGCGCTGTCTTGACCCAGGCGATCAACTGGTCGACCGAAGTCGGCAGTCGGTCAGAGTCCTCGATGAAGTCGAGAAGACGATTGTACAGCGCATTGCTGAGCTGCTGATCGTCTCGATCGTCGTCGATAATCTGACAGACCTGGTTGTACAGGGTGATTGCATCCGATTCGAGCTGGTTGAGCCGCAGATACAACTTGTCCGTCAACTCTCGGTCGAACACGCGCTCACGCCAAATGATCAAGCCGTTGCAGTGGTGCTCGGACACCGAAGTGACCTCGCCTCGCGCTTCGTCGATCTCGGGGCGCAAGCCAGTGACAAACGTCCACAGGTGCGACAGCATCTCCTCGAGCCAGGCAGGCTCAACGTGTGCGGCCACATCGGCGAACATCGTCTCCGACAGAGTCTTGCGAATGCCGGCGACTAGCGTCAGCGACGAACCCTCAGCGGCTGAATTGCGCGAGATGCCGAAGCTTCCCTGCAAACCGCTGTACTCTCGCCCGGTGCTAACGGCCAAGTTGTCGAACAGCCCGCTCAGGAGTGCCTTTGTAAGCGCATCTCCATCGAACTGGCGATCCTTTTCCTTGCACTCAAGTCCTGCGCTCTTCAGGTCATTTCTGATCTGACGCATTGCCTGTTCGGCAAGACGCAGGCGCTTGAAGTTCAGGGAGTGATTCAGGCACCACTGGTAGAGGTGTCGTTCACGCTCCTTGTAACCCGGACGGATTTTCGCCGTGTTGAGCAGTTGCTCCTCGATCTTGAACGCACGGTATGCCCGCACGATCGCGACAAAGTCGCTGCGACTGTCACCTGCCCACTGAGCACGGATGATGTCCGCGATCCAGCGAGCGTCTTTCCCTCGGGGAAAGCTTTCGTGGCCACAATCAACTACGAACACGTCGTCCTTGGCCGTGATCCACTCAGGCATGACAGCATTGCCGCCAATGAGCCGACCAGCCGTCGACAGATCAACCGTAACTGTTCCCTTGCGCTCCTTGGGCTGGTGAAAGATTCCATCAGCTTCCAGAACACCGGCAACAACCACAGCTTCAGGCAGAACATCAAGCCTAGCCGCCGTCATGAGCGTTGCCGCTCGTTCGGGGGTGAGGGACAGGCGCGAAAGCACTCGTCCGAGATTGGTGATCTGCTCGTTTTCGTCGAGGGCACCGATTTTGTGCAACCGCATGAGCGCCGCGTCCATTTGCTCGATGCTGGGTGCATCGATGAACGGGAATTCTCGCACATTCAACCCCGTGGCGGCCACCTGCAGCAGGATGCTGCTGATGGGCTCACGGAGCATGGCGGGCTGGGGGTATAGCTCCAGCGTCTCGTATTCGTTTCCGAATGAAATCGCGAAGTAGATCCCGGGTCGGGTTCGTCCTGCGCGGCCTTTGCCCTGGTCAGCCTCTGCCTTGGAGACAGCAATCTTAACAAGACTGCCGACGCCGAGGGCGTTGGTGACAAAGCGCTTGACCTGCAGGCTGTCGATAACACCGATGGTGCCCTCGACCGTGACCGAACTACGCAGTACCTCGGTGCCAACCACAAAACGAAGCGTACCTTCGGGAACCGACGTCTGGATGACGTCCTGTTCTTCGGTGGTGCTTTCGCCGTGGCAGCTGAGGACCTGGAAGCGAGACTCGGCATCGAGATGCCTGGCCTTCTCCGTGATCTGCTTGATGACCGCGGTGATGTCTTCCTTTCCAGGAAGAAGCACCAGTACAGCACCAGACGTGGCAGGGCCGCCAGCAGTCGGGATGGAACCATTCTGAGCAAACAGCTCCATGAGGTTCCGGGCGACGCGGGCAGCGCCTTGGGTGTGGTGTTCACGGTCGTTCAGACGAACCACCTCAGCGTGAACCGGGTAGCATCGTCCTGCGACTTCGGAGATCGGTGCACCGTCGAAGTACTCAGAAAACTTCTGAGTGTCGATGGTGGCCGACGTCACGACGACGCGGGTATTCGGGCTTGTGGGCAGGTACATCTTGATGAGTCCCAGGAGCAGGTCGGTCGAAACCGATCGCTCGTGTGCCTCGTCGATGACCAGAACTCCACGAGGGAGCTTCTTGGTGCGGACGATCTGGTTGACCAATGTCTGGTCGACCAGTAGCGTCAGGCGGGTTTCCTTGGAAACCGTAGACTCTTCGCCCGACAGCCGCCAGCCAACCAATCCCCCAGGCTTACTGCCCAGTTCCTCAGCGATCCGCTTGCCGTTCCACCGTACCGGGGCGCGACGAGTCTGGGTCATAATGACCTGACTTGTCGACCACAGTCGGAGGATGGCTTGCGGGATGCGAGTGGTCTTGCCGGCGCCAGTTTCGGCGGCGACAATGGTTGTCTGATTGGTACGGAGTTGGTCCATGATGCGGGGCATCTGGCTGTCGATGGGAAGTTCAATGAGGTCTGCGGACGAGGTGACGAGTGTCATACGTATCGTTTCACACGGGATGCTTCTTTGAAGCCATTGGATTGCCCAATGTCCTTCCCGGTGCGGCGCGCCCTTCTTACAGGTACGGCTTCTCAGTGGTTTATGTATTCGCCACATGAGCATCGTGAGGTAGGAAACCTCAAATATGGAACTAATCTGTTAAGGTTCGAAAACCAACTATAATTATACCACAAAACAACCCTTTTAACAAGTAAATGGGTTGTTTTGTAACAGGGGTGAGACTTTGAACAACAAGTAAAACTACGTACGGTGCTTGAGCGCCTTGCGCGCTTCGGCGATTTCGTCCCAGTGGATCTCGATCACACGACTTTTATCAGTGTCATCTTGCTGCAAATGACGAAGTTCGGCGGCGCGGGGTCCGTTGCGCAAAATATCCTTTTCGTGACCTTTTCCGAGGAGTAGAACGGTATCGCCCTTGCCTGCGCGCTGCATTGCAAATGCAATCGCTTTATCACGGTCGTGCACCAAAAACAGGTCTTTATCGAGTGTTTTGCCCGCTTTGGTGGCACCATCGGCAATTTGGTGCATGATCGCCTGGCCATCCATGTCACGGTCGTCTTCTTCGGTCACGATAACTTCGGTGGCATAGCGACCCGCTAAGTTGCCCTGTACGGCGCGCTTGGCTTCGTCGCGACGGCCAGCCGATCCAAAAAGAACAATTAATTTACCCTTCACGACTGGCTTGAGGTCTTTGAAGATCTTTTCGAAACTATCCGGGGTGTGGGCGTAATCGACTATAACGTTAAAGTCTTGGCCTTCGTCGATGCGCGTCATGCGACCCTCAACACCTTCCAATGCGGCAATCCCCTGCTCCACTTGCGATTCAGTAAGACCCAATGCGTGGCCAACGCACACAGCTGCCAAGGAGTTATAGACGTTAAAACTGCCTGACAAATGTGTTTTGATGTGATAGGTCTTGCCCTCAACCACCGCGCTGTAGCTGACACCGTCAGGTGACATTTTAACATCGGTAGCCTTGATATCACCCTTGTCGATGCCATAGCGCATCGGATGTGCCACAGCAGAGGCAAATGTTTCGGCATACTGATCATCGGCGTTCACAACGCCAACGCGCAGACCTTTACGATTTTTGTTGGTCATTTCGAACATCATGCGCTTGGCGGCGACATACCGTTCCATGGTCTTATGGTAATCAAGGTGTTCATGGCTGATATTGGTCATAACCGACACCGAATACGGCACACCCCACACGCGGTGCTGCGCCAAGGCGTGACTGGTCGTCTCTAGTACTAGCCATTCAATTCCCTGTTCGCGTAATTCACGAATACGCTTGTGGAGTACCGGCACCGAGGCGGTAGTCATGTGAGAAATCTGCGGTTTGATATCCATGCCCGCGCCATACGCTACGGTAGTCATCAAACCGACTTTAAAGCCGGCTTCGTGCAACATGCGGTGGATCATGAAAGCCGTCGATGTCTTGCCGTTCGTACCGGTAACACCGATAACTTTGAGTCCACGTGCTGGAAAACCGTCCTTAACGGTTAAGGCGATCGCCTCAGCCAAGTGGCCGTAGGGCTCAATAGTTTGAAAGAATTCTCGAGGGATAAGTTTTTTAACAAGTGTACGCATGAGTACTAGTATACGACGAGCAGCGCGCCAGATCTAGGCTGAAGCCGACTAGATACGGACGCCAACGGAATTGTATCGAGCCACTACGGCAGTTCTACCGGTTGCAGGATCAACACCCCATCGGCTGGTTGAACCATCAGGGTTAAGAGTCCATCGTGCATTTTGGCCGTTAAGCGTATCTTGCACGAGCAAACTACCCCGAGCACTCACGCGGATATCGTTACCAGCTTCGGCTTCGATGAAGTGCATTTGGTGGCTGAGGACGTTAATCTGGCGACGAGTCTCGCGCACTTCGTTCAATTCGGCGACGTCTTCAGGCGTAAGGGCCGCTAATTCTGCTGGATTCAAGTCTTCGACGATTTTGTCGTTGAGGCTTTCTTCGAGACGTTGGCGAAGGATATGCGCCGTTGTACGGGTTTCATTGGCCAGGCCACGATTGGCTGGGTTAATAAAGCTCGTGCTATACAGGTTGCGATATGCATTGCGCAGCTCGGTGACATCACGGGCATCGTGTAATACTTCACCGTTGCGTACCCGCTCAGCTTCGCTCGCACCCCTAAGACCACGAAGTGTCATAGTTCCAACTACGGCACCCGTGAGGCGCCCATGGAAATTACGAGGGGCTTCGGGTGTGGGATCGGTTACTGGAGGCAACTCACGGAAAGGCTCAGGTTGCATCCAACGAGCACCGTCAGCGTGGTAGCGATCGCCAAGTTCGAGCTTGCCCGCAACGATGCGAGCAGATTGCACGCTACCGTCCTGGTGGGCAACCATCAAGGTGTCTTGTACGTTGCCAAGTTCATCAACCCGGTGGCCACCCATAAGGATACCCTTGTCAGGAGTGTAGTTTCCAAAGGGACGTCCGGCTGCGTCAACAAAGAGACCGCGAGCATCTTTGCCTTCAGGTTTAGCGGCAGTAATACGGACGCGCTCCTTGGTGAAGCTGGTTTCGACAATAGTGCGGCATAAACTGTCGCGAGCAGCGCGTAACACCGAATATTTAGAGTGACGAGGATTCATCCCCACCAATTCACTGTCGAGTTCTGCCAAATGGGTATGCATGGCATGCATTGGCCCAAAGGTAGCAGATTCGTCCTCGGGGTTACCGGTGTGATTCCAGCGAGCTACGGCCATCATTGCGTCATTTCCATCGGCGCGGCGGCGCTGTTCAGAGGTCTGTACTTCGGCAGCGTAGGCGCTGGCCGGTACTTCTCGGGCGTGCATGTCGATGTTCGACAAACCAGGCGCACCTTCGTCAGGGTCACCAAAAATCATAAATCGCATGTTTTCACGCATGGCCGTGGAAGCTTCGGCATGGCGCTTAGCTTCACTTGCTGCAAAGCTCGCAGCGTTTCGTTCCTGTTGTAGCTTGATGTTTGCGTTAGTGGTAAGGTCTTCGGTAAATGGATCTACAGCCTCGTGCCTGCGGCGGGCGTTCTCGGCATCAGCCATTTTCTTGGATACATTTCCAGGAATATAGGTAACATTACCTGCGTCATCAACCTTGCGAATATCACCATGTGTGGCAACATGTGCGGTGCCCAAATCAAGCTTGTCTAATATGTAGCCACTAAAATCAGGGTATTCGGCAAGAATCCCGTTGATAGTCGCAAGATGCACTTCTGCCCTTGCCCGATTCCCCTGCGTAGGGTGAGCATTTAGTGACAAATCTTTGAATGCTTCGTCAAGGGTGCGGCGGGCGCGATTTGCTCGTACTTCTGCCTCTGCAAACTCAGGAGTACCGGGTTGTGGTGCACGGTGAATAGGCAATGGTTCGGGAATGACGGGGTTCATGGCGTCTAGGGCAGCACGCATGACTTCAGTTTTGGCGACATCACCTTCAACACCGTCATTCAGTTCGGCTTGCGTAGGTCGGCGACCTTCGCGTTCCTCTGTTTTTTCGTCATCAGTAAGATTATACAAACGTTCGCCAGCAATGTGCGACTCGAGGCCGTTCAGCTCATTGACCATTTCGCCGTAATGTACAGGATTTGCAGCAAGATCACGGGCAAGTTCAGCAGGATCAGTGGGTTCACCACGGAGTGCAGCCTCATAGGGGTCAAGAATCGGCATTGGTGTAGTGGTGTCTAAATCGGGTGATGTCATGATTCTTGTTCCTGTTTACTGCTGCGTTACTTGTTTTTGTGTTGCTGTTTATTACCCTAAAATATAGCATATAGGCCCTAGTTTGTCAATACATAAGCACATTATTCTGGCATTTACGCTAGCCTGCACTATTTCTCGTTTACCGGTGTCGTGATACCATAGTCATAATGAGAGTTCTAGGTATTGAATCGAGTTGTGACGAAACCGCAGCCGCCGTTGTTGAAGACGGCAAGCGTCTGTTGAGTAATGTGGTGGCGACCAGTATGGATTTACATGCTCAATACGGTGGTGTGGTGCCCGAAATCGCGGCACGTAGCCATATCGAATCAGTCATTCCAGTTGTCCGCCAGGCATTGGCCGACGCTGACTGCACGTGGGACGATATTGACGCCATCGCCGTAACCTACGGTGCTGGCTTGGGCGGCAGTCTCCTTGTTGGCGTTTTGACGGCACGAACGCTGGCAATCTTACACAACAAGCCGCTCTACGCCATCAACCACGTTGAAGGTCATGTGTATGCTAACTTCTTAACCGAGACGCCCCTGCCTGGCTATGCCCTGCCCACCGTGCAGCCACAGTTCCCATTACTGGCACTAATTGTAAGCGGCGGTCACAGTCAACTGGCGCTCTTCCAAGATCATTTTGACTACAAACTACTAGGGCAAACACAAGATGACGCCATCGGCGAAGCCTTCGACAAAGTTGCTAAAATTCTTGGCCTCCCCTACCCCGGTGGCCCAAGTGTTGGCAAAAAAGCTCTCGAAGGTAATGCTCAGGCGTTTTCATTGCCAAAGGCGAAGCTCACTGGTAAATATGACTTTAGCTTTTCTGGCCTCAAAACAGCCGTTCTGCGGCTTGCACAGGAGCAAGTGGGCAAAGATTACTCCCTGCCCTCTCACGAGCTTCCAGGGCTCCTAAATGAGGCCCAGAAGGCAGATATTGCGGCGAGCTTCCAGCGCGTTGCTGTCGAGACAGTCGTCGACAAAGCCCTGACTGCTTTTGCCGAATTTCAGCCGCGCAGTGTGGTCATTGCTGGTGGCGTTGCTGCAAGTCCCGAACTTCGTCGACAACTTGCTGAACGCTTGCCAATTCCTATAGCCTACACTGACAGCCGTTTGTGCACCGACAATGGCGCGATGATCGCGACGCTTGGCTGCTACCACGCTATGCTTGGCCGACCAACTGCCGACCCCTATACGCTCGACATCTCCCCTAACCTTTCGATGTAGTCAATCTAGTGACGCTTGGCCAACACTACGTCACCAATGCGACGAATTCGCACATTGCGACCTCTGATAAGCAGCATACTCGGCTCAACCGGATGCTCGATGCGGTCGATGTATTTCTGCTCATCAAGCCAGCTGGGCGGCACATTCATGTGCACCGCAACACTCGAGCGATAGCTTCGTTCAACCCGATCCAGTGCCTGCGCGTCCCCTTTTAACTTTGACTGGACAAGCAGTGAGGCGTGTCTTGCGATGCCGCCGAGATGCTGTACTGTCCCCTGTCGACGCACGTCGAGAATGAAGTCTGAACTGAGGCCATCTATTTCGATTGCACGTATTGCAGGTCGTGGTCCTTTTCGACGTGGCGGGATCATTGCCGTGGCGATGTTCGTCACTCTAAAGCCCACACCCTTGGGGTAATCCATAAATCGCGTGTCAGCAGTGCGCTGTGGCGGATACAGTTGCGTCACGCCGTCCGGCATAATCCCAAATCCGATATGCGCCCCGGTATCCAGTACAGACAAAAAACCAAGTTCAGCATCAATATCAAACATATTAGGGTCAATATTGTCGTAGAATTTGGTCTCGCCTACCATCGTCTCAATGATTTCATTTGGGTATATACCACTCATTATCTTCGGTCTCCTTGTGATTTCTAGCATAGCATATCAATATGCTTGCAACCCGAGGGAACCTAGGTTACTATGCGCTCGTCAAAAACAAACAGTGTGTAGATAATCTGTTATACCTGGGTCTTTTGGTATTCTTTGAGGCCCTGCTTTCACATGAAACTCCTTTTCTAGAGGTTATATTTTCATGTGAAACGATACTAGCCTTTTGCGGCTAGTCGTATTTGCGTGCGGTTCGTCTGAACAGTGGTCAAACAGATCAACTGGTGATATGCTAGTAGGTAAATATAGCCGCGTATCGACAGTACATACCAGCAGGCAACGAAATCATAAGGAAACTCGCATGAAATTATCTAAAATTTATGAACCCAACCAATACGAAACCGATATCTATGCACTGTGGGAGAAATCTCAAGCTTTTACTCCCAGTGGTGAAGGGAAGAGCTTTAGCGTTGTCATGCCGCCGCCAAATGCAAATGCAAATGCACATCTGGGCCATGAGCTTACTGTAGCACTCGAGGATATCGCTGTACGCTACCAACGCCTCCGTGGCAAGCGTGCGCTGTTGCTACCTGGCGCAGATCATGCAGGCTTTGAGACGCAAGCCGTTTACGAAAAACACCTCGCCAAAGAAGGGAAGAGCCGTTTTGACTTTTCACGGGAAGAGCTCTACACCCAGATCTATGATTTCGTCGATAAGAATCGTAATAACTTCGAGGGGCAGCTCCGTCGTATGGGAGTTGGCTGCGACTGGAGTCGCTTTACCTTCACGCTTGACCAGAAAATTGTCGATCGGGCATACGCAACATTCAAAAAAATGTGGGACGAGGGACTTATTTACAGAGGTGAGCGCCTGGTTAACTATTGTACGTTCCACGGAACTGGCTTTGCCGATATCGAGGTAGAACACAAGGAAGAGAAGGGTCATCTGTGGTACATACGCTACGACTTAACTGACGGCAGCGGCTCGCTAACCGTAGCTACCACACGCCCCGAGACATTATTTGGCGATACTGCCGTGGCAATTCACCCCGACGACAAGCGTCATGCCAAATTTATTGGCAAGACTGTTAAATTGCCACTGACCAACCGCGAGATACCCGTAATTGCTGATGATTTTGTAGAAATCGCCTTTGGTACTGGTGCGGTTAAAATTACGCCCGCACATGACCCCAACGACTACGAAGCAGGGAAGCGCCATGACCTACCTATGATCACCGTTATCACCAACGAGGGCACAATGGCCAGTACGGTTCCCGAGGCGTATCGCGGGCTACCAGTACTCGAGGCTCGCGAAGCCGCGGTTGCGGCACTCAAAGAGCAGGGCTTTTTGATCAAAACCGAAGAGTATATGCACAGTGTCGGCCACTGTTATAAGTGCGGCACGGTGATCCAGCCGCTGCTTAAAGACCAGTGGTTTATTGACATGCAACCATTGGCGGAGCCAGCGATCAAGGCGTTACGGGCAGGGAAAATTGCATTCTACCCCGAAACAAAGCAAGAACAACTTGTCACGTATCTAAAGAATCTTCGTGACTGGAATATCTCACGGCAGATTGCCTGGGGAATTCCGATTCCCGCTTTCCAGAATGTTGACGATCCGGACGATTGGATCTACAACGAGCAGGTTGACCAGGAAATTATCATACTAGAGGGCAAGACATACCGTCGTGATCCTGATGTATTTGACACCTGGTTCAGTAGCAGTTCATGGCCATACGCCACGCTTAACTACGGTGATCCCGAGAGCTCCGACTTCAAGGACTTTTATCCGCTGAATCTCATGGAGACTGGCGGCGAGATTTTATACCCATGGGTCAGCCGCATGGTCATGCTCGGCCTGTACGTAACGGGGGAAATTCCATTCAAGGCCGTCTACATTCACGGCTATGTTATGGCCGAAGATGGCTCTAAAATGAGCAAAAGCGTCGGCAACGTGGTCGATCCCATGCCCGTTATCGAAAAATATGGGTCTGACGCACTGCGCATCGGCATTGTCGCAAGTCGGGCACCAGCTGTTAACCGCGGTTATGACAGTCGAAAAGTTGAAGATGGTCGCAATTTCTGCAACAAGTTATGGAATGTTGCGCGCTACATCGAGGACAAAACCAGCCACCACCACGTAGACGCAAGTGCTATTGAGGTCGCCAATGATGTCGATCACTGGATGTTGAGCAAATTACAACAAAGTACCACCGCGATTGCTACTGCACTCGACGAGTATCGCTTTGCCGAAGCCTATGACATGCTCTACCACTTTGTGTGGGACGATTTTGCTGACTGGTACATCGAAGCCTCTAAGGCCACAAGCAACAGTAATCTCTTAGCATTCGCCCTCGAGAGCATCCTCAAATTGGCACATCCATTCGCACCATTTGTTACTGAAACTATCTGGCAGACGCTCTCATGGCAGAACGATACATTACTGGCAACGAGTAGTTGGCCAGCAATTCCGGCGTACGACGCACAGCGTGCCGCTGCGTTTGAGGGCATCAAGGACGTCATCACCGAAGTCCGAAGTATGATGAAAAACATCGGCATCAACACAGCCGGGCTGACATACCGCAATGCAGCTGCTATTGGTGAAAATGCCGAGCTTGTAAAGCGCCTAGCTCGCGTGACTGCACTCGAGGAAATTACTAGCGAGGGTAGGGGACTCAAGCTCACCCAAAGCGCGTTTGCGTGCTGGCTGGATATCGATGAGGAAACTGCCGCCCGATACCGTGAAAAGCTCGCAGAGCAAGCCAAAGATGAGCAGGCAGCTGTCAAGCGACTCGAGGCACGCCTTGGCAATGCATCGTATGTTGAGCACGCTCCAGCGCATGTTGTCGCCGAAACGCGCTTGCAACTCGAGGAATCCAAAAAGCGCCTAGCCGCAGCCATCCTCGAGCGCGACCGCCTGTAACCGCCTACATCCTAGTTGTCGCTTCCTGGCCCTTTGACCGTATCTCAAAATACGCCGTAACCGTTTGGGCTACACCCAAGCCGACAACGATTTTAAGAGCATCTGGTCAAAGATACCAGGCGCATGTCCATGATTTGGGCACTATGTTCGAAGGGCGGCGGCAGAGTTAGGCGGCAGTTTTGAGCGCTTCGCGGATGCGCTCGGCAGATTCGTCAGGGCGATAATCGTCAAACCATAGCACATGCCAACCGTGCTTTTCGGCGGCCATCAGATTGGTACGCGAATCATCAATCAACAGGATATTGGCAGCTGGTGCGTCAGCGCGTTCGGTAGCGATGGTGAACATTTTGCTCTCAGGCTTGATCGTCTGTACTTCAGAAGAGTCGACAATGGCGTCATAGTGCACGTCGGGTAGCAAACCACGCTCGCGCATAACTTTTACAAAGCCAGGCATAATATTTGTAAGCAACCCGACACGGTAGTTTGCAGCGGCCCAGCGCACAACCTCATCCATGATTGGGATAGGCTCAATGGCGTCCAAGTAGTAATCAATCCAGTTGACGTCAGGAGTTCCCAACGCATCAGCAAGGGCCTTGTTAAAATCAGCCATGGTCATCTCGCCACGACAAACTTGGTCGTTATAGTGCCAAAAAGTGGTCTCGACAACGTCAGCCGGCGCCCCTGTTAACAGAGACAGCTCGGTGAAGGCACGGTGGAAGAATCGCACAAGGCAGCCGTTAATGTCAAAGTAGACAAACTCGACGCCGCTCTGCGACCGATGTTTGGGCTTGGGTGCGGCAGCCTTGATGCCCAGTAGTTCGTCAAGAGAAACGCCCAAGGCGCTGCCGATATTCTGAATCGTAAAAATCGAGGGCGACTTGATAGCGCCGCGTTCGATTTTCGTCAATGTCGAATAGCTTAAATTCGCCTTCTGACACAGCATTTGCTGCGTCATGCCAGCGCGCAGACGTGCAGTCTGCAAACGTTGTCCCAACCCTTTCTCATCCATAGCCATATGATACCAGTTCGCTGCGCGGATGCCAAGTTAACTGGCCGTAAAATACCATTTCAAGGGGTGCTCCTCTTGTTTCTTCAGCGAGGCGCGTATACTACATGCTATGAATATACTTCGCCATTTACTCCTACGAATCGCTCGTTATTTTTTGCCAATGACCTTGTTCGGCTTTGGATTACTCCTGAGCATGTTGCTCGTCCTTGGCAATCCAGCTCTTATTAAGGCCGCGATAAAAGATAGCGGTCTCTATAACGTTATGGTCGATGACGTACTACTCCAGAATCAGACAGTTGTCGGCACGTTACCGCTGAGCGATCCGGGTATCAAACAAGCGATCGATAGTGCGTTTACACCCCAGATACTCGGCCAGAATGGCGACAATATCATTGATGGAACATATGCCTGGCTGCAAGGCAAAACCACTACGCCAGCATTTAACGTCGACTTGGGGCCCGCCAAAAATGCTGCAGCCGAGAACGTTGCAACCTACGTCGCCAATCGTTTTGCTGCGCTGCCAACGTGCAGCACCAGCCAACTCCGCACCCTGCAGGCAAGTGGTGTCGTTAATGATCCATATAACCTGACCTGTCGGCCAGCTACGCTGAGCGCCCAGTCCGTACATGATAGTGTGGCGAGCAGTATTCTGAATAGCACGGAGTTCGTCAAAAACACCGCTGTTACAGCGACGAGTGTGCAAGACACCAAGGGCCAGCCGCTATATCAACGACTGTCGGTGATCCCAACCGTGTATCAATGGGCGGTCAAGGGCGTCTTCTTGCTCGGAATTGTTGCTCTGGTAGCCCTTTTGGGTGTAATATTTCTGGAAATTACGCGCAGGGCTGGGCTCAAGCACGCAGCCTGGATTGGTCTGTGGGTTGGAGGTGTGAGTACCGCGCTAGCCTTGCTAGCTGGCTTTGCGGGCCATTACCTGACCTCGGCAATTACCAAAGTTTCCGGCAGTGATCAGGCACTACAAGTCAAGATTTCTGACATCGTCCAGACCATTGTGACTGACATTCGCTATTGGTGGCTGCGCATCGGTGTTGCCGAAGTTGTTATCGCAATTAGTCTGCTGATCGCGGTAAAAGTTGTGCGCAAGCGCGTTCAAAGCCCGGAGTTGCCTCAGGCTGGCCGGCGCGGCACAACAACCTTACAGGACTCAAATCAGCCGCGAATTCCGTTTTCTTGAGACTGTTAATGACCTGATAACCCGTTCGAATCCCGCCATTCCAACAGAAACTAAAATGACCAGCGGTGATGCTGGTCATTTTAGTTTGGCGGAGAGGGAGGGATTCGAACCCTCGATAGAGTTGCCCCTATACCACATTTCGAGTGTGGCGCACTAGACCGAACTATGCGACCTCTCCGTACTCGCCCTATTGTAAAACACCCCTGTTAATAAGGCAACCATCACAGCGTACTTGACTTGTATACCTTTGGTAGTATACTTCAGGGATACTACTTATATAAAGGATGGCCATGTTGCAGACTAAATCAATAATCGAGGAACATTCCGGAGCAACCCCTCGGGAATGTGTTATCAAACTTCAGGATGTTTCACGAGTTTTTCAGTCAACAAAAGGCATGCGCGCTCAGGCCCTCAAAGATATGAGTCTGGATATCGATGCTGGTGAGATCGTTGCGATTACGGGGCCAAGTGGCAGCGGCAAAAGCACACTACTACAACTTATTGGTGGCCTCGATCGACCAACTAAAGGCGAAATTACCGTCGCAGGGCACAACCTCAGCACGCTTCATGGCAAGCAATTGGCCGCCCACCGTAACCGAACAATCGGCTTCGTGTTTCAATTTTTCTATCTCCAACCATTCTTGACAGTTCGGCAGAATATTGAAATCCCCATGATGTTTGCAGGAACCACAAAGGCCAGCAGGGCAACGAGAGTTGAATCAGCATTGCAATCGGTAGGCCTGGACGACCGCATGGACTATATGCCGGCAGAACTTTCGGGCGGACAAATGCAGCGAGCCGCCATCGCCCGGGCCATCATTATGCATCCCACGATCCTGCTGGCCGACGAGCCAACCGGCAATCTCGATTCCACCAACAGCAAGCATATCTTGGAGTTACTCAGCCAGATTCGCGACGCCTATCACACGACGATTGTTGTTGTAACGCACGACAGCACCGTTGCCGCCTGGGCAGATCGTACGATCCATATCGTTGATGGGGAAGTAGCATAATGCATATCATTGATTCGTTTACACTAGCTCGAACCAAGCGCAGTGTTCGGCCGCTGCGTACATTCCTGACTGTTTTTGTTTGCGCACTTCTTTTTGCCCTCCTGATCGCTGCTAGCTTCTTGATTGGTGGCATACAGAATAACGCTAGCGGCCTCAAAAAGATCGGTTACAACTCCCACTATCTGGCAGTAGCAACCTCAAACGCACTTAATAACAACTACGGAGACGTCGAGAACCAGGCAAGGGTTGAGCTCGACAACGACCTGCGTGCCCGACAGATTACCGTGAACGACACGCTGCGAAACAGCGATCAGTATCAAATGTCGCTTTTGCCGTACGCCGCTGCCCTCGGCTTGAAACAAGAGGACACGACGTATAGCACATACGAAGCCCAGGTACGCCACCGATATAACCCAACCGCTATCTATCATTTTAATCAAGTATCAGCGATGTCGAATGCTCGGATGATAGTCGGCGGGGTCGATCCGCTTCTCTACGAGCAGCAGCAAGAAATCATCCATAACGTGCCAGCACGATCGGTTAAAGCTGCTGACGAGGGAACACCCAGCATGACAACCGTTGAGACCAAGATGCTCCAAACGCTTGTGCAGCCCGGGCAATCGCTTGCATGGAAACAGGGCGATCCGATGCCAATCCTTGTGCCGTACGCCTACATCGTGCAAGCCTCGCATACCGACGTAAGTAGTCTGTCGGCAGCGCAAAAGGACGCGACTTACAAGAAGTTAATTGCCCGTTATAGCGGGACTGACGTGACATACTGTTACCGTAACCAATCTGCTCAATCCCAGTTATCAACAGCACTCCAGTTCAATAAAACATTGACCGCCAAGAACGCTGCCCAAGCGATTTCTACTGGTAGTTGCGCGCCGCTCGATCAACACTTGCTCGCCAAAGATAACCTGCTCGAGACTGATTCACCGGGCAGCTCCGCTCTATATGCCAAGGCTCCCGCGCCCATCACCCAAACGATCAGCTTCAAAATTGTTGGCTTCGTGCCAACTAATTACGAATCGTTCGATGCCAACGGTATCCCTAAAAAAGGTAGTTTTATCGAGCAGTTTTTTGGCGCTGTCAATGACTGGGGGACACTTACCAATCCGGCAATTATGCCGCTGGAAGTCGCCGACCAAGTTCCGTTGTTCCAACAAGACACTAGTAGCGGGTTCTTGGGCGGCGCCACCGATCGACAGTTGTTTGTAGATTTCGCAAGTGCTGCTGATCAGAAACGTTTTGTTGATAGCGGCTGCCAAGGGATGACCTGCATGCAAGGCGCTGTCTGGTCGATTCGTACGTTCGGTAACACCCTGGTCGCCTCGGAATCAATAGTGACAGTTGGGGCACGCATTATTTTGTGGGCCGGGGCAGTCCTGGGCGGCATAGCCATGGTCCTCATCATGATAACGGTTGGGAAGATCATAAGTGACAGTCGCCGAGAAATAGCAGTATTCAAGGCACTCGGAGCTCAGCCACGAGATATTTTCCAACTTTATTGGGCATACGGTGTTCTGTTGGCTGCAAGTATCGGCGTGACAGCCTTACTTCTGGCTACAGCATTGACAGCGTATATCGCGCTGCACTTTACACCATCTTTGCACGCGGCACTAGTTGCAGCCAGCGGTGCATATGGTGCGACCGGGCCACGAGCTAGTCTCTTTGGCTTCCGTGCACCATTGCTGGCAGTACTATTCCTGGCAATAGTACTGGCGACGCTTATCGGCATCAGTATTTCGGTTGCTACTAATAGCCGGCGTAATCTTGTACAATTTATGAAAGAAGAATAACGATACGGACGGCAGCTATGGGCGACCAGCTCGACAAGTATGAAGAACAGCTCGTAAAGGGTTGGGAAGACATGTACAAAAAAGGGCAGTTGACGCTCTGGATTTTGCTGGCGCTGCACGATGGGCCTAAACACATGAACGATATCAAATTGTTCATCGCTGCTCAGACCAACGATACACTGGGTGCTGACGACAAAAGTATGTACCGAGCGCTCCGACGATATCATGCCGCCGAGATGATTGGCTTTACCACAACGCCCAGTCAGAACGGGCCGGACCGCAAAATCTATGAACTAACGCAAGTTGGACAACATGTCCTTGTGGCATTCTGTAAACGTAATATTACCGATGTTTTCTACAAGTCATCGGTACAAAATCTTATCAAAAAACTGGGGGAACTATGAAAAAAACATCCGAGCCACAGACGAGCCCACAGGTATCCATGAAATGGCGACTGATCATTGGTGTTAGTAGTGCTGTTTTTGTCATTTCTGCGCTGGCACCGTTTCTTGTGCGCGCCTCACAAAATTTCTTTTCAGTCGGTTCGAGGCTTCTGGGCTGGGGACCACAGGGTGCCATCCAAGGCGCACCACAGATCTCAATTGGCTGGATACGACCGCCGTCAATTACCATATTTGGGGCATGTAGTATGGTGGTGATTGTAATTTTGGGCGGCACAGTACTGTGGCAGGCTCGAAGAGCAAGCAGCTACCGCGAGATAAGACGGGTAAGTAGTATCCAGCTTTGTATCGCTGTGGCAGTTATTGCGCTAACCTGCGCTACATACACAGTTATGCGCCAACATAGCCAGGCAGTGGGCGTAGGCGCCAACAACGGACAAGCCTATCGCCTTGGAGGTAATAATGCCGCTCACTGTGCTCGAGTAACACTCGGTGAGCACGATAGCTTTAGCTTTAGCGACGCATCGTGCATTCGCGCACGCACAGTTCCACAGGCACGATTTGGCTACGGTTCTACCCCTGTTTATGTTGTGCTCGAGAGCATCGCCTATGGTCTGCCGGCGCTCCTCACTTGGTATCGGTTCCGCCTGAGTCCAAGCCGCATTGGCGGTCAAAAGAAGGGTGAGCTGTTCCAATAGCGAATTATTTGTGACTAACCTGTGGAAATACGAGCCGGTTTCTAAAAAATAGTTGGCACGGCAGCCTAAATATGGTATCATTACCTCTGTTGCTGATACTACGTGCCCGTAGCTCAGCTGGATAGAGCGCTGGCTTGCGGAGCCAGAGGTCGCAGGTTCGAATCCTGCCGGGCACACCAAGAAAAACACTCATTCTCGGATGGGTGTTTTTCTTTGGCCCTGTTTTCTGGCATGGCGAGATGAAAAATGGGCACTATTGCCGGTGGCAATATGCTGCTTCCAGAGCGAATCCTGCCGAGGCCCAAGATACTACTCGGGACCTTCTAAATCGCCCAGTCTATCTCTAAACTAAACTTGTACAAACACCTAAATTATGCTAATGTTTATATAGTAAAACCAACACAAAGACCATGGCTGAAACACCCCCACCAAACTTAGCGGAACAAGCGAATGATCCCCACGAGCAGCGCGCTGCTGATCAAGTGTTCGACGAAGTGTATCAGGTATTTGCAGACACGGCGAAAAATTCACCCGCTCGGCGCAGAGAGTTCATTGACGGCAGAGAAGTTATAGTCGACGCCAACCCTTCGGTTGAATTTGTGAGAAAGCGCTTCGAGGATGCAACGGACAAGATTACACCACTCGCTCAGCGTGGAGTACGCCCCAAGGAGGTCCGTGATAGATTTGCTGCGGACATACAGGCCGAAGCCAACCTTGCCTACCATGGGTCGCCTGCGGGCATGGCCATGCGCCTCGAGCGAGGTGAGCGTCTCACCCGCACCTTCCTCGATAGGGCCCGAACCATGTTTGCGGACGGCGAAGCAGACGGGCTGACCATCAAGACATTTTTTGAACGTATAGACGGGTTAAAATACGGCCTCAGCATGGGCTATAATGATCTGGTCAAAAAAACTGATGAGCCAGTCCCTGATGGGGCAGCAAATCAGCGCTATGTCGCCGGGATCGCGCAGGAGTTTGGTCATAAGCCAGATGTCGAGCAGCGCACTATCTTCACACATATCAATGTGAATCAGCACAGAGATACTCAGGAGTACACTACCAATCGTTATTACATTTCGCCCAAGCTTAATGCCGAACCAGCAGAGGTAATCAAGGAGTGGAATAGCGCTCTGGCCGATTTGGGTGTGGACGAAAAGGTATATTACAAAGTTGCGAGTGGGCTGGCTTACCGATACGACACGGTTGCCATCTACGCAACTGCCCAGACTGAACCTGATATTCAGCAGGCGCTGAAAAACTTTACGCAGCGCTGCCCATCCGAACTGCTCAGTGATACTGCAATGCCATCTGGTGTTGCCCTCGACAAAGGCGTTACTCGGGCACCCGAGCCGCATCAGCTCAACCTGCTGCTTCGTTATCGTGGGAAGGAAACTATTTCCTACAATGAGCTCGCGTGTGCGCTCACAGAGCTTGCCTTGCAGCGAGCGAGTTACGAGCTAGCTCAGCAAGGCGCACAGCCTGAGGCCATCACGCCCCGTGTGTTAGCTGCGAAAGCCAAGCCATACTTCGCACAGTTCGTTACGTTGAGTGGCATCGACCCAGACACACTTCAAAATCTCTAGCAGAATGCCGCTTGTGCTATACTTCGGACATGAAGATAACCATGCCCTCCTGGGTGCCGCACAACTGGCACGAAGAACACAAAAAGACGCTAAGCCATGGTGACATCGCCGCCGACAAGATGCGCAATAACATGGGTAGTTGGCCATTTGTATTTGGATTCTTGGGTTTCATGTGTGTTTGGGCGATTCTCAACACCATCGTTCCGATTAGCCATTGGGACAAATATCCGTTTATTTTATTGAACCTATTCCTATCGATGCTCGCCGGCTTGCAAGGCGCAATATTGTTAATTGCCGCCAAACGGCAGGATGCGATTAGCGCAATCATGGCAAAGCACGACTACGAAACGAACCTAACGGCCAAAAAAGAGATCGAAGCCTTGATGGCGATCAACCAGCAGCAGTTGGATGCGATTGCCGAATTGCGCGCCTCTATCGAGCAACACACTAAGCTCCATATGCATCAGAAATAACTAAAAAGACCTTCCACGAGCACGAGAAGGTCTTTTTAGTGAAGCTGGAGGGGTACTACAAGCGAATGCGATGCATGAGCCGATCGATAAGATCGTGAGTAGCGGGTGCAAAAGGCAAGTAGTTGGACAACGCGTTCACAATGGCCGCCTCTTGCTCTGGTGGGTAATATATGGAGAGCGTGGGCATAAAGCGCTTAAGCGGGATGAAGGTAATGCTAGAGAACGCGCCTTCGTTTATCACACCGTACGACTTGAAGTCGCTAAATGCGTAGGTTTTTCGGTCGATAGTTAAGCCAGCTGGGGTGATATGGTACGAAAGTACGCGTGGTTTGTGTGCCGCTAAAAATCCAAAGAGAATTGCTACAAAAATTAGTGCAGCAATCGCAACAAAGTCATGTAACACAAAGTACACAACCGCCACAACGACAATGGTTATCCCCATCAAGGAAAAGTACCATAACGGACTTTTTTCGTGGGCGATAAATTCTGAGGCAGTCCAGGTGACGTCTGCCACTTCTGGAGATTCGTCTGATGGCACAAAACCATAGTCTTGGTCTGTTGGATCGGGCGCAAAAGTGCTCTGCTGCTCGTCTTGTGGTGGTGCCACCTCAGTGGAGGGAACAGTAGGTTCCGGTTCCGTAGAAGTTTGTACGCCAGCAGGTGTCGCGGGCGTCTGAGGGGCCACGGCAGCTACCGGCGCATCGGGCGGAGTAGTTGGCGTGGCTGTTGAAGGGGTGGATGCGTCGTCGGGTTTTACTGGCATGTTACCCCCATCTTGAGTCTGTGGTGTGTCCCCATTCATAGTAGCTATTGTACACTGGCGAATGGCATAAGCGCAAAAGAATTGGCGGGCAGGGTTGATAGAGATTCTTGGAGAGGGGTTCCATCTGGTAGAAAGGATGCTAACACTGTTAGCATCCTACATATTCTTCGAATCCCTTAGCCAAAGAAAAAGACCTGTAAAAAACAGGTCTTTTTCTTTGGCGGAGAGAGAGGGATTCGAACCCTCGCGGGAGATCGCTCCCCCCTAATGATTTAGCAAACCATCCCCTTCAACCACTTGGGTACCTCTCCAGAATGAAGGTATTGTATCATACCTCTATCAAATGATAGTCATCTCTGGCGGAAGGGGTGAGATTCGAACTCACGGTACCGTTGCCGGCACGACGGTTTTCAAGACCGTTTCCTTAAACCACTCGGACACCCTTCCATATAATAGGTGCGTTAACACGAGCGTAACAGAGGTGATTATATCAGCTTTTGCTGGCAAATCCAAGCCAAAATATTAGGCTTGCGCAAAAACAACGGCTCGCACGTCGAGCGCCCCGGCTGCGATGAGAACCTGCGCGCATGCCTCCAAACTTGATCCTGTTGTAATTACGTCATCAACAAGAATAACGTGTCTATCTTTTATGGCATATGGTCGAACAGGCCGAAAAGCCGACGCTAGTTGGGAGCGTCGCTGTGCGCCACTTGCGCCCACCTGCCGGGCCTCTGATGTTCGCGCCAGCGTAGTCAGCAGGGGAAGGCTATTCTGGTGGGCGAGGTGACGGGCGATGCGCTGAGCCTGATCATAGCCACGGAGCCTTACGCGGCTATTTGCCGTCGGTACATACGTAACAATTGCGTCACCAGGCAATGGAATGCGTGCGTCGCACATTATTGCTATCGTTCGTGCGGCATCCACGGCGCGATTAAACTTAAGTTGCCCGACGAGTTGCTTGGCTCCGCCTACGTATGCCGTCGCTGCTCGTACGGATTGCAGCGGGCTGGCGGTGGCACACGCGGGGCAGGTACGGCCTTCCAGCGATAGCTGAAGACATTTGTAGCATCGTGCTTGGGCCTTGGGTAGTTTTGTGGCACAGGCTTTGCATAACAAAGTGCCCTCTGCACTACAAATAAGGCAAAGGTGAGGGGCGATGATACTAATTATGTGTTCAATTAACTGCATGTTGTGTTTAATGTGTTGTAAATAAGGGTCTTTTCGGTTGAAGGGGATGGTTTGCTAAGCTATACTGCTAATAACACAAAAACGCAAGACTATCGTATAAATAATTACTTGGAGGGTAACAACTATGGCGCGACGCAACCGCGACGATGACCTGCTGATGGAAGAGGACGAGCTAGCCGCTGCATTTTTGGGCGATGATGACACTGTTGTAGCCGTCGATGTACCAGCAGCAGCTCAACCAACAGCTGCACAGGATGAATGGGACGAGAGTGATGATCTTCCTGGCCAATTGGCTGTGGATGTATATGAAACTCGCGAACGTTTAGTCGTTAAAGCACGTACTGCTGGTGTCAACAAGCACGATCTTGATGTCAGTATTTCTGACAACACTTTGAGTATTCGTGGTACACTTTCTGCCGGTAATGAAGAAGATGTGGAAAACTACTTCGTACAGGAATGTTACTGGGGAGAATTCTCTCGCAGCATCGCATTGCCTGTTGCCGTTAAGGAAGAAGAGATTGAAGCTGTCCTTAAGGACGGTGTTCTCACCATTAGCTTCTCGAAAGTTAAGCAAGATACTGTTAAGAAGATTCAGGTTCTCTAAACCGATAGTCTTGGCACTTGCTTTTGAATCACCGCTCCAAAAGAGCGGTGATTTTTTATATACAAAACGTAGTGTCTTGCAATTTTGATTAAGGTGCAAAGCATATGGGAGGGGGCGCGTCATATGCACGCCCTGAAGATAATCTAGGTTCCCTCGAAATGCAACAATAATTTTGAGGCACGTAAAATTATCAGACATAAAAATACCGCGCTCTTTTGACAGAGCGCGGTATTTGTTCGCTAGGGGCTGTATTATTGGCCTATAACTTTGCTGAGTACAAACTGTACGATGAACTGCGCTAGGGCCACAATTACTAAACCGATAACGGCGTAGATAATGGTGTTCTTGGCTTCGGTAACCTTACCGGAGTCACCACCAGATGAGATGTACTTGAAACCACCGTAGATGATCATGATAACTGAAACAACACCGACGATAGCAGAGAAGATGTTAACGATAGTTGTAACGATCGTGTTAACCTTGTCGGCACCATTAGTGTTATTGCCACCGCTACATGTGCCACCAGCGGTGACGGTGAGCGATGCACCACTCGAGAGACAGCCCTGGATATCAGATGCTGCTGATGCCATAGCAGGCACTGCTAGGGGAGTGGCGATCATTGTAACTGCAAGTACTGCAGCTGCAATCGTTTTACGTAAGTTTTTAAACATTAATGTATTCCTTTCTTAGGCTTACTATCTTTATAGCACAAAAACTGTAGCTTTTTCAACACGAGCTATGGCTATTTTTACTGCGTCTTACTGAGGACGAACTGCACAATTGCTTGCGACAGGGCCACAATTACTAAACCCACAATGGCGTAGATCAGGGTGTTTTTTGCACCTGAGATCTTACTTGAGTCGCCACCAGAGGTTACATAACGGAAGCCTGCCACAATCACAACAATTACAGCTACGATGCCCACAATAATACTAAATAAGTTGATGATGTTGCGAATAGTAGTTGTCAGCGACGTCGTGTCACTCGTACAACTACCACCAGCAAGCGCCGCACCACCACAGACATCAGACTGAGCCGACGCAAAGCTGCTGGCCGGGTGAGAGAATGCCATAAGCCCGACAATGCCGAGTGTGACGATTGATAAAATGAGTAGCGCTTTGTGTTTCATGAGTCTTCCTTATTTTGTACTGACTGAGTTTACGATCAATGAAATGATACCTTGTGCAACACCGATGATAACAAGACCAATAGCCGCATACAGTATCGTGTCGCGGGCAGTATTTGCCTTGCCTGGGTCGCCGCCCGCAAGGACATACATAAAACCGCCGACAATCATCATAATAACCGCCGTAATGGCAGCTACGCTGGCGATAATCTTGGACACTTTGTACAAGGTACCGTTCGTGCCAGTAAGCGGGTTGCCGGTTTTGTTTTGGTCGGCACAAAAAGCTGACGAACTGGCGCTCGCATTGGAACAAGCACCAGTGAATACACCCGCGGCCTGGCTGGACCGGGCAAGGGCAAAACTAAAGCTAACACCCAAAACGAGTGCGAGGGCAATCATCAAACGCTTCATTATGATGTACCTTTCACAACAAATGCCACAATTGCATTGGCCAAAATAAGGACAACAAGCCCCACGCCTGCATAAATAATTGCATTTTTAGCCTTGGCTACCGATTGTGGGTTGCCCTGCGAGGTAACGTACTGGAAGCCGGCGATTACGATAATAAGTAGGGCAATTGCACCCGAAATGCCGAATACGATGGTCTGGATTTTAGCAGGTTGGCCAGCCGTGAAATCGCTTGAACCCGAGCCCGGCAGCGGACCGGTGTTGATAAGTGCGGCCATTGAAGTAAAAACGCTCATAGGTATATTCTACTTTGCTCCCAGCGAATTGCCAATGAATGCCACGATAGCCGTGGAGGCAATTGCGATAACCATGCCAATAAGTGCGTTAAGGATAGTCTGCTGAGCCTTTTTGATACCGTCAGGCTCGCCCTGGGACGTAATGTACTGAATCGCACCATACATAACAAAACCAACCGCCACCATACCAGCGATGCGCAGCATATCATCTAGGATTGCTAGCACAACAAGTGTAATGTCACCGGGGAAGGCAAAGTTAACAACCTGGCACGACGTTGTGCCACCGATGTTCACCTGCTGAACATTAAGATATTGATACCAGTGGTAAAGACCGAAGAAACCGTTCTTGGTACATGCTGCGGAGGCAGCTGCGAAATGTTGGGGGATAAGTGTTAGTGGTGCAATCATAGTTTTTAGGTCCTTTATTATCCGTTAACGCCACCAGGCAGGATAAAGTTGATGAATGCATAGAGAAAGACGAAGGCCAAAAGCGCAATGATCGCTTTGGTGATACGGCCACGAGCCGCCGCCACCTTGCCTGGGTCACCACCAGCCGATGAGTACTGGATTGCACCCACAACAATAGAGATAACTACCGCAACACCAGCCATGGCTGCCAAAAAGGCCACAACAGGATTGATGTAGGTGCTAACAATACACTCAAGACCATTATTGTTTGTTCCTGCCGTTTTGAGCTGATCGGAAGCGTTTTTGGGAGTGACATCAGTGCAGGTAGGGGCCGCTGCAAAAGTTGTTGCCGGAACAGGGTTACGCCCAGCAGCATATGCAGCGCTATTCACCGAAAGACCGATGAAGGAGGCGACAATAAGTGCGAGACTGGCTAGTACTAGTTTCTGTTTTATGACACTACGCATTTTCACATATTATACCGCTGGTCGTACGCATCCGCAACATCGTTATAACACAATAAATTTGAAATATACCGAAACTATTGCAAAACACTCCAAAATAAGAGAAAATACGCCCAGGTGCATCTATGTGTACATAGATTCGTTGCCACCCTGGCACGCACCCGCACCTACGCACTACAACTACGAGCATCCCTGGAGGGATGATGTACGGTGACCTCGACTACATGGACCAGATCGTCGGCCTGCTGATGGAGAACATCCCAGCAGCACTCAAGCGCCTGGAAGGTGACCCCGGCAGGCGCGTGCCCATCACCACGTCACTACGGTTGGTTCCGCGCTTCCTGGCAACCTGGAAGAAGACCGCCTGGCCGATCTACATGGCAAAGAATGGCGACAAAACCGTCGGCAGAATCTATCTGCTCAAGAGCGGCAAGATCGCCAGCAGCATGAACTTCGGACAAAACCCGACCGAAACGACAACGCGTGTCATCGACCTGCGAAAGATCGACTTCGCACGGGTAGGCCGCGAGCCGTGGTACGCTCTCGAGCAAGCCCAGTTCGCCGTCCGTCGCCTCGCTGGCATCAACTAGCCGAGAAGGAAACGTCATGCAGCGCAAGACCAGGATAGATAAGTATCTTCAGCAGCAGGAGGTCCTAGATGCCGAGGCCAGGCGCAAAATCCCCAACAAGCCAAAGAAGATCACGCGGGCACAGCGGCGCGAATGGAAGAAGGCAGGTGAACTCAAAAGGCAGGAGATAGTAAGGAGATCAGATGACCTGATCACCGAAGTTCTTGGTCTCCTCGAAAAGCTCGACTATCCCTATGCGCAGCTTGGAACTCTGAGTCGTCGAACTTACCCATTCGCGCGCAGGCGTACCGTTGCTGGCTGGCCCATCGGCTGGTATGTCAAGGAAGTTCAGCACTCCTACAGGGATAGTGAGACTGGGGAGTCAAAGGCCACACACGTGACTATCCATAGAACTGACAGGTATCTTCTTGAGACGGGCAAGCTTGTCTCAAGCAAAAATACATCAGTTAGTCGCAACGTTCGTCCGCCTGAACCATGGGGTATTTCCGGGGCAGTACATGAGTCTGAAGGCCACCCGGACTACGCAAAGCTGGCACGAGGCAAGACCATCCTGCACTTCAGAGCCGAGGAGAAGATCGCCTACCACATAGGTGATCTTCTTAACTTCAAGGCTCACCTGGAGGATGAGATAGCCCGCCGGTACCCTGGTGGGATCAAGTAGTAGTGCGCGGTGCCGCGATGGTGGGAAATCTTTGGCAGTCAAGCCAACAGACAACCCACCATCGCATGCATCACCTCGTAATAATATGCATGGGGAAATTTCAGAATTATATGTGGCCCGCGCTAGCAGTTGTGCTATAGTTGGGTGGAGGCCCTAGCCGGCAAAATTATATGCATTTCGCTTGTGTCTTCCAGGACAGACGAAAGGCATATAGCATTATCAATTCTCAGGGGTGGGAAAAATACTATAATCATGAAGATTTTACTCAAACGCGCATCAAGGATCATTCCGGTATTTTTTGTAATGATGGTAATGGCGCTGTCACTCGTTTCGCTATTACCCGCTAAGCAAGCATCTGCCGCCAACAGCGTCACCCAGCCCATCGTTTGGGATTCGAACACCCACGATAACGCCGTAAGCGGTAATAACGTTGTCCTTAAAAGTTTAGGATTTTTCTGTGACGCCGGTAATTTTGGTCAGACATTTTCAGGCAGCGGAACAAGCATCAGCGTAGGCCCCGACGGTAAGACAAACAGTGCAACCGTTAATGTGCCGGCTGACACCGAAACTGGTAGCAGTAACCAAACCGTAGCAGTCCCTTCATGTACAAACGGTAACAACAACCTTATCCCTGCTTCATATGCTTGGGTAAGTTCTTTCCCGAGCGGCACAAACTTCGTCCTTGCTGTATCAGGCTATTATAATGCCAAATTTAAGGTTGACGCACAGCACGAACCAGTTGGCAGTCTTGGCACCGCACACGCAACCCTCAGCAGCATTACTGGTGCCGGTTCACTCAGTAAAATAGCAGATATTACTGAAATCAAGGTTGATACGACCAAGGCAGGCATTGTGAGTGCGGGCCAAGCTAGTAACGCCAATAATACAGTACCGACAGACACGTGCCCAGTCTCTACCTGGGGATTGCGCTGGATTGCCTGCCCAATCTTCGAAGCAGCCAACACGGCCATTAATAAGCTCGAAGCAGAGATCACCTCATATCTAGCCAATGATGTACAGGGAATTTTTGGCACTACCAACGCTTGTAGCACTACATCGGCCACCTCCTGTGATTATTACCAGGCCTGGAACTCATTCCGTGTGCTGGCTATTTCGCTGATTATTATCGTTGGTATCATCATGGTGGTCAGCGAGGCCACTGGGTTTGCGCTATTTGACGCCTATACAATTCGTAAGATTCTGCCGCGATTATTAGTGAGCGTTATTTTGATATCGATTTCGTGGTGGCTTATGAAGTTCGTAATTCAGTTCTTCAACAATATCAGTATCTGGTTAGCTAGCCTAGTGAGCTTCCCGTTCCATAGCGTTACGAACCCCGCTGTTACCACCAACCATCCGTGGAGTGTTGTGGGCCAGTGGGCAGTTATCTTAGCAGCTATTGCAGCACTTGGTCCATTTGGCTTGCTTAGCTATGCCGGCACCATCTTCCTAGCGATGGCCGTTGGCTGGATTACACTCGTTATACGTCGTATGATTATCGTTTTTGCAATTATGAGCGCGCCATTATTTATTGCCTGCTTTATTATGCCCAACACACAGAAAATGGGTAAATTCTGGCGTGATGGATTCATTGGTTTGCTCCTTATGGGGCCAGTGTTCACCATTGCCGTTACGCTCGGCCAAATTACATCCGCTATCGCTTCAAACACGCCAAACGGCGACCCCTTTGGTATTATCGCGTTCGCCGCGCTGGTATTGCCAATTTTGTCGATTCCGGTATTGTTCTCCAAAATTGGTGGAAGTGTAGCCGGATTAGTCGGGTTTATGAACGACCGCAGCAAGGGTGGGTTTGACCGCCTCAAGAACTTCCGTACCGAAGAAATGGGTCGTCGCAAAGATCGCGCCAAGGCGGGTGAACTCTTTGGTGGCGGCATAATGCGCGGTGGCGCGGCCAACAAGTTGAACTCATTCACCAGTAAGGCCGGACTTGGTGCGCGTAACCAATTTGGTATGGGCGCCAAGGGCCGCGAAGCTTACGACCAGCGCATGGCTATACTAAGTGGACAACACGCCAAGAGCGATGCCGGTCAGGCTGGGCAGTTTAACGACGACATGCTTCGTGCGCAGTCGTATGGTAGTGCAGCCGCCGCACAGCGTAGCATGGCCCAGGACTTTGACATGTACAAGAGAAATAAGGATGGCTCTTACGAGCGTGACGATAATGGCAACAAAATCCAAGACGCCACACGTATCGATGCCGCTATGGCAGCTACTCGCGCTAACGGTGGTTGGGGTAAAGCACGTCAGGTTTACGCGGCCAAGCAGCTTGCCGTCACTGGTACTGGTTACGACAACTCCGAGCAGATGATTCAAACCCTGGCGCGCGCCGCTGGCGACAATACCAGCTTGGGTGCTGCTATGATCGGCGAGGCTCGATCCGCATCAAAGCGTGCTGGGCGTAGCGACCTTGGTGGTGCAAGTTACGGCGATCTGAACGACATGCTGCAACAGCAAATTACCGCTAATAGTGGCGTTATGGAGCCTGTTCGCAATACTGCGGGTGAGATCATTGGACATCAACCAGTTGCTACTGCACCATCCGCCGAAGACTACCGCAAACTTACCGTCAGTGCCTTCCGAGGTACCGATGGCGCAACCCTGGCACGCGACAAGGGTGGAAGTATCAAGAACATCACGCAGGCCCTATCACAGGAGCTTACGGCTACAAATAACCAGATCAGGACTGCCGCTGCAAGCGGTAATACCGTCGAGCTTGAACGGCATCAAGCTGCAGCCGCCGAACTTGTTTCTCAAATTAATGGCCTCAAGAGTACCGCTTCTATCTACGCTGCACCAGCCCATTCAAAGACTATCGACCAGCAGATCTTTGCGCCAGATCGTGGACCAGTCAACCATGCTACGGGCGAATATGACCACCCTGATGCGCCAAATATCATCAGGACGGTTACGCAGCAATCCGCTGCACCACGACCCAACCAGGAAGTTAGCTACGTGCGTCAGGATGACGGTAGCTTTGTGCAAAGTGTTCGAACCATACCAGCCGCGCCTTCAGCAACACCACACATGCAAGCAGCTGCAGCGCCATATCAAAACCAGCGTAATGGCGGCGAGGACTTACGTGATCCACGAATTGGTGGGGATGAATAGGCAACTAACGTAAGCGAATAAATATTCATGGCAACATATAAAGTAATTCAAGACATCGAGGCAGAGGACAAACTTCTTGGGCCGTTAACGTTCCGTCAGTTCATATACGCCGGTAGTTGTGTAATCTTCTTGTACTTGTGCTTTTTGTCGATCACCAAAGGCGCACCATTTTTGGTGATTGTCTTCCTGCCGTTTGCGGGTGTCAGCGGATTCTTTGCATGGCCATGGAGCCGCGATCAGCCGACCGAAATTTGGGCATTGGCACGCATTCGCTTTTTGGTCAAACCTCGCAAGCGCATTTGGAATCAAAGTGGCGTCAAAGAGCTAGTAACCGTAACTGCACCCAAAAAAGTGCAAGCCGTTTATTCTAACGGCCTCAGCGAGACAGAAGTGCAAAGCCGTTTGCGCGCCTTGGCAGACACCATCGACAGCCGAGGCTGGGCGATCAAAAATGTTAATGTCAACATGTACTCTCAGCCCACCAGCACGCAAAATGTACCCGATTCTGATCGCTTGATTAGCATGGCTAATTTACCGCAGGAAGTACCCGATTTTGAAGTCCAGGCTTCTGATGACATCATGGAAGACACCAACCCAGTTGCACGTCAGTTTGATACGATGATCGCCGCAAGCACCAAAGCTCACCGCGAGGAGATTTTGGAGCACCTGCAGTCAGCCGGACCACCACCGGCCGCACAACAAGTGAACAACGGAATTACCGATAATGGTGCACCTGCACCAAATTATTGGTTCCTGAATCAACCAAGCGGCGGAGCAGGGGCTAGCGTGCCAACTAACGCCGTAACATTCAACACACAGGTTGTAACACCTGGTGCACCGGTTAGCGCACTGCCAGTAGTTCCGGGGCAGCCGACGCCCGACGAAGAGGCCATTGTAGAAAGACTCCGGCAGGAAGAATTGCGCAGTCAGCGCATCGATCCGTCGAGTCACTGGCACAATATTCAGCCACTTTCTGCCCAACAACAAGCAGCCCAAGATCAAGCGCAAGCTCAGGCGCAGCAGACTCAAATGCCAGAGCAGCAGCCGTACCAATATCCGCCAGCTGGACAGCAGATGCCGCAGCAAATGCCAGTACAACAAACAGCACAAATGCCCTATACACCCCAGCAACAACCAATGCAAAATGGCTACGCGCCAGCGTGGCCCACTCCGGTTATGCCTGGCCAATATCAGGCAGCTCCTGGGCAACAAATACCAGGTCAACAACAGCCACGAATTGATCAGCAAACAACACAGCAACAGCAGGTGACACAGGCTCCAGACCCTGCTATACTACAACTTGCAAGCAACGATGACCTGGATGTAGCAACTTTGGCGCGACAAGCAAATAAGCACAAAGAGGAGCTACTGCAAAATGAGGTGGTTATTTCGTTACATTAGCTTTACGATTATTTTACGGTGGGGTAACAAAGGTTTTTAATGAATCCTAATTCTTACAATCAGCCACAGGCAGGAGCGGCACCAAGCCCTACTCCAACTGGCCAACCAACTTACGTCACACAGCCTGGTGTGTCGGCTGTTCCGCAACATGTCCCAGCCTTTGATGCGCCCATACAAAGCTCGCCGCAAGCTGCCGCACCGCAGCCGCAATTTCAGCCACCACAACAGCAGTATCAGCAGATGAACCCCATAACGCAGGCACAGGCCGTCGCCCCACAAGCACAACCAGCCGTAACTGTCTCGGGCGGAGTAACTACCCCTGCCGCACCAGGTGTGCAGCCAGCAGCAGCGCATTCTAACCCAAACAGCACACAAAACACGTTACAGATTGCTGAAATTCGTGACGGCATTGTTATTATGAGCGACGGATCATTCCGATCGGTTGTCATGGTCAAATCGATTAACTTTGACCTTATGAGCCAGGGCGAGCAAGAAGCGGTAGAGTTTAGCTACCAAGGATTCTTGAACTCGCTGTATTTCCCAATTCAGATCTTTATTCGATCACAGAAGGTCGACTTGCAACCATACATTGCCAAGCTCGACAAAATCCGATCCGAGCACGACAACATGCTTTTGGCATTGCTCATGGAAGATTACATCGGCTACATCGATCAACTCGGCCAGCAGACCAACATTATGGACAAAAAATTCTACGTGGTTATCCCATATTTCCCGCAAGTTGATGTCCAAAAGGCCCTGACACAGAGCAAGAACTTCGTTACTGGCGTGATCAGCCTGTTCGATAGCAAAGAACAGCATGTCGTGATCAACGAAGATGACCTCGAAAAAGCCAAAACCGAGCTGCGCAACCGCGTGCAGGCCGTTTTGAGTGGTTTGCTGCAATCCGGTATTCAGGGACTGCCGCTCGACACACAGGAACTTATTGAGCTCTACTACGACACATATAATCCTGATACTGCAACACGCCAGCAGCTCAAGAATTTCGGACAATTTGACGCTGACATTATTACCAAGGGCGATGGAAATGCCGTCCAACCACACATGCAAAGGGAGCTTTCGTAATGGCAAAAAAGAAACAGCTTGACCCCGTTGCATTAGCGCATGCGCAGCAGCAACGCGAGCAACAAGAAGTCGAGGCAGCATTTCGTAAGGGCATCACCGCGCTTCGCGACTTTATTGCACCAAGTTCACTGGAATACAACGCGAGCTATTTCCAACTGGGCACACGGCTGGCACGCACATACTTCGTCTACGGCTATCCTCGTCAGTTGTACACCGGTTGGTTGAGCGCCATGGTCAACTTGGACGAAGTTATCGACCTGTCGATGTTTATTTACCCCGTCGAAAGCCAAGTTGTTTTGGACAACTTGCGCAAAAAGGTGACGCAGCTTGAGGCTGGTATCCAGATCGACAACGAAAAAGGCCGCGTTCGCGACCCACAAAAGCAGGCCGCCATCCAAGATGCCGAAGAAATGCGTGACAAATTGCAAGTGGGCGAAGAACGTTTCTTCCGCTTTGGTTTGTACTTTACAATCTACGCTAATAGCCAGGACGAGCTTGAATTTGTTTCCCACAAAGTTGAATCACTACTTGGCCAGCAACTTATTTTTTCCAAGCCTGCCAGTTCGCAGCAAGAGCAGGGACTCAACAGCACTGTGCCACAGTTTACCGACCAGCTGCAAATTCGCCGCAACATGTCGACGGGCGCAATCAGCACCAGCTTCCCATTCACCAGCGCCGACCTCAGCCAAGACAACGGCATCTTGTACGGCATCAATATGCACAACTCCGGCTTGGTTATCTTTGATCGATTTAGCTTGGAAAACGGCAACTCCGTGGTCTTCGCGAAATCCGGTGCCGGTAAGTCATTTACCGTTAAGCTAGAAGCGATCCGTTCACTGATGATGGGCACTGATATCTTTATTATTGACCCCGAAAACGAATACGAACGTATGTGTGACGCTGTTGGTGGTGCCTACGTTCGCTTGAGCTTGAACTCAGCAACTCGTATTAATCCATTTGACCTACCACAAGTTATCGACACCGATGAAGCCGATAATGCACTGCGCTCCAACCTTATCACCCTGCATGGATTGTTGCGTTTGATGATGGGTGGTGCCCAAGCGCAGATGATGGGTGGTAACTCGGTTATGGCTCCAGCCCTCAACCCTGTTGAGGAAGCCGACCTTGATGCTGCCCTAATCGAAACTTACGCCAAGGCTGGTATTACCAATGATTCACTGACACACACCAGCCCACCGCCAACCATTAGCGACCTCTACGACACGCTTTTGCACATGGGTGGCTCTGGCCCGCAATTGGCACAGCGCCTGCGCAAATATACCACCGGAACCTTCGCTGGTATCTTCAGTCAGCCCAGCAACATTGATATCAACAATCCGTTGGTGGTATTCAACATTCGCGACCTCGAGGACGAACTCCGCCCCGTCGCTATGTACATTGTTCTGAACTACATCTGGAACAAGACAAAATCCGACCAAAAACGCCGCATTCTCATCGTTGATGAAGCCTGGCAGCTCATGAAATACGAAGATTCTGCTAACTTCTTGTTTAGCCTCGCCAAGCGTGCACGTAAGTACAACTTAGGCATTACAACCATCACCCAGGACGTTGAAGACTTCATGGGTTCACGTATGGGTCGCGCAATTGTGGCCAACGCTTCGATGCAATTTTTGCTTAAACAATCACCGTCCGCAGTGGACGTGCTAAGCGACGTCTTTAAATTAACCGCCGAAGAGAAAAAGCGCCTCAGCCAATTCCCTGTAGGGCAAGGCCTATTCTTTGCAGGCCAAAATCACGTACACATTCAAGTGGTGGCAAGTCCAACCGAAACCGGACTAATCACCACCAACCCGATGCAGGTCCAACAGATGGCCCAGGCTCAAGCGGCAGGCGATATGGGCATCGGAGCACAAGGCGGCACCATCGACCTCGCCAATCAACTTTACCCCGGTAGTATGTAGTCCAAACGGACAGAAAGAATACACATAAAATGGCAACGGGAATATACGACGACCAGGACCAAAAGACTGATCACGAACAGAGCTATTACAATCGTGAGTTCGACAATATTACCCAGCATTATAATGATGAGGTTACGCCGCGCGATCTCAAAAAGGCTGAAGAGTCGAGCACAAGCAATTCGGGCAAGCAAGCTACCGAGAACGTTTCTGGCAAGGCTGGTGATACCGAAACGCGAAGTAGAGTTAAGAGTGCTCTAGGCACAGCCGAAAAATTGGGTCTGTATAAACCTGACACCGACAATCAACCAAAACGAAGCCTGACGCAAAAGAGAAACAAAGCCAAGAAGGTCTTGATGATAAGTGGTATTGGTGGGTCTGCGTTCATATTAATTGCTATTTTTATCTTCTTGTTTATGTTCCTAAGCCAGTTTAAGAACGTCCACTTTGCCGAAGTCTTGCGCTCGGTTGGTATGGCACGCTTTAACTACACAATGAAGCAAAACTACACGCGCTCAATCGTCGATGCAGCTGTTTTGAGTGATGACAGTAACGGTAGCTTGAGTAAGTTGGCTAGTGGCGCCGACGCTAGTATCCCCAAACAATTGGTTGAACTTGGAAAAACTGGTCAGTTAAAATGGATCGTAGACCGAGGTGGCGTCGTCAGCCAGATACGAGGCAAACAGACATTTGGTGGTTTTGAAATTGGTGGTCAGCGCTACGCGCTGGACGATTATGCGCAAGCAGCCTTCAAAAAACCCTTCAAAAAACTCAACGCTAAACAACAGGCACAAGTCTTTGAAACCTTCTTGGAGGCAGTAGACACCCCACTTGCCAATGTCTTAAATGCCGGGGGAAGGTGGTTTAGATATAAAATATACGGTTCGCTGCGTGACCTTGCCAGTATTAAGTTATACAAGTGGGTAAATCGTGGACAGGAGTATCAAGGTAAGTCGCCGGAGGCTGCTCGAAAATTGAATGTTGACGAAACTGTAGCGTCCGTAGATGATGCTAACCCGCCGCCAAAGACTGGCGTGAAAGCCGTAGACGACGAAGCGCAAAATGCCAAAGCCGAGGCTGTTCAGGCGGCTGAGACAGGGGTGGCGAATGCCGGGCAAGTCCGCACCAAGTGGGGTAATGTTCTGCGCACTACGACCAAGGTGTCTCTGGCAGTGTTCCTAACTACCGCGGCCTGTATTATCCATAGCTTGGCAAACTCCTTTGCACAAACCACTCCGCAAACCGAAAAACAATCATTACGACTAGGCCAGGATGCGCTGGCAAGTGCCGCGCAAACTGAAGAAGGCGCAACGGTTGCCGAAGCCGTCGGTGCAGATAGCTCCCGCTATGTCGACGCCGAAAAATCGGTCATGTACAAGCAAGCAACTGGCGAAACAACCCTCACCGCCGACGACCAGCAGCAATTGAGTGATATCCCTGATATCCAAGGGCCAGCAGGCGAGTTCAAGACTATTATTACTGACGTGGATGGCCTCATAACATCAGCAGTTGTTGGTGGCCCACTCGTGAACGACCTATTGAGCGCACTCGGCGCCGGAGGTTTTTCCAAAACACTGACAACTGATGGATGTAACATACTATTAAACAAATATGTTCAATTGAGCCTCGCTGGTGGTGAACTCTTGGTAAGTGTCGTCTCGGCAGGTGCCACCGAAGGAGTTATCGCTGGCATTAAGGCTGCCATTACTGGAGGACTAGAAGCCGCGGGAAGCATCGGGCTCGGTGACCTTCTGGGAACACTTCTGGATAAAGCCGTTGGTACTGCTGCAGGCTTAGACTATTCAGGCGCCCAAACCGGGCCGGCACTCTATAACCAAGAAACGGTAGGTGTGCAGGAATTCCAGTCCGACGGCAATAGAACCATATCCTACGGAGTACCCGTTGATAAAGCAACAGCGGCGGCACAACAAAAGGTTGCCATGGCATCGGTTTATGCAGAGAATAGTCAGTTGCCATTCAGTCAGCGCTACTTTGCGATCTCCAATCCTTACTCACTCACAGGCAAGCTGATCGCCTATGCACCGAGTAGCTTGTCGGGCTTGGCAGGCATGGTACGCTCTGGCCTTGGCTCTGTAGCCGCGGTCTTTAGCACACCCCAACGCATGTTTGGCGCCATTGGCAACATCATTATGCCGCAACGCTTTGCATCGGCCGAGCAATTGAGTAACGTTAATACCGTTGATGCTGGTGGTGTGCAGTCGTGGGAAACGACCCAAGCCGAGCAAGCTATGCAAAACGATAGCTCCACGGGCTATGACTTTAAATCACTCAAAACATACTTCGACGGTAACCCTAACCAGCTTTCCCAGGATACAAATGATTTTGGTCCATGCTACGCACAAGGTCTTCAGGACAGCATCCCCGATAAGTGTACCAATGGCTACCTAACATCGCCCGAGGCACGACGTTTTCGCTTCTACGAGAAAGATTTAATCTACTTTGATATGAGTACAGGAGACCTCCAATAATGAAACGACCCGCCTTATTATTCAACCGTTCAGCACTACTGCGGACTGCTCATACTATTTTGGCAGTTATCGGAATTATATCCTGCCTCTACAGTGCATCTCCGGCGGCAATGGCCGTAGCATCTCCAAACCTGGTTCACAGCTATCTCAATGATACTTCTGCCTATGACCCAGATGCCTGTGCCCCTGGCACGAGTAGCGGCGGCGGCGCAGCAACTGCAACTGGGCCAGCGGCAGATCTTCTTAAAAAACAGAAAGGCCTTGACCCAAGGTGGGTTGACCTGATCATTAAGGATGCCGGTGACTCTGGTGCAGATCCGCTCGCCATGGCATCACTGCTGTTCTGGGAAAACCGCAGCTTCCCAGCTTACAAAACAAGTTGGTCAGTTGATGGCGCTCGCGGAACAGGTGCCTGGCAGGTTACTTCAGGCTCGTGGCCTTCCGGCGCAGGTGATTACACAACCGGCGCGCAAGATCCAGTCATAGAGACGAAGGTGGCGGCTGACATGGTTAAATCGTATGGTGGTGTTGCAGGCATTTCGCTGGGCACTATTCAGCAGAATTTTTCCAAAAGTGTCGCCCTCAAAACCGTTGCGACATTAGCCAAGAATTATAACGCGGGCCAGGGGAGTTACCGTGACCCGGGTGTGGCAGCATGGCGACAAGCCAACCGTACCTGGTACGACGGAAGCAGTCCTTGGTATTCTGGCAAAGGGCAGATTATCGATGACTACGTCGTCGGTATGACCTACATTTACTATCAAATTGCTAATGGCACTCCCGTTACCTACAAGGACGACACCTCATTTCTTGCAGACGCCTTAACGCATCAAAGTGCGATGGCAAACTTCAAGTGGTCACCTGATGCAAATGGTGGCAGTCCGGCCACTAACAACACTTCTACCGGCACCAAGCCGACAATTGTCCTCGACCCGGGTCACGCACCGACTACCGACATAAAGGTAGATCCGGCAAGCAACATTGCCGTTCTGGACTACGAAAACGATCCGGAGATGCAGCAGGTTTGGGATGTGGCACAAAAAGTTAAGACCGCACTAGACTCTGCCGGCTATAACGTTCTCTTGACCAAAACAGCGGTCAATGACAGCACAACCGACCTCAAAAAACGAGCCGACTTCGCAGCACAGAATAATGCCGCACTCGGCGTATCCATTCACACCACACCAACCAAGGGTGGTATCAACGCGGTGTATGTACCAAAAGTAGGCGAATACCGCGAAACCTCTGATGGTAAGACCAAAAAATATTACACCAACCAGACGCTCGCCGACACAGACTTAAAAGATGCTCAGACAATGGCAGCTGCACGATCTGCGGCACTCAATAACGAAACCGTGAAGGCCGGCCCATACGGTGATCTCATAGGCATTCGCGACACCAGCACGAGCACAATCGTGTCTCGAGGAAATGTCCTGATAACTGATTACTTTGCCACGACCCCATGGGTCTATAACGAACAACTCCAGGATGACGCAAGTGGCAATGCCATATCAGCTGGGGTGGAAACCGGGTATGTAGCGGGACTTGTTAAGGGCATCGAGGCCATTGTACCTGCAGGTAGCGGCGTTGCCACGAGCACAGGCACGTGTGACAGTACTGGCGCAAGCACAGCGGGCAACGGGGCAACCCAGGGCGACATTGTCAAAACCGCACTGGGATACGCCTGGGATACTACCGGCCACGGTATGAACCAATCAGACGCCAAGCCTTCGTACCAAGCAGCTATGCCTAAGTACAACGGGTCAACAGGGTTTAACCCCTACAGTGACTGTGGTGTGTTTGTCGCGACGGTCATGGTTGCCAGTGGTGTCGATCCTAATTACCCCAAACGTGGCACAACCGTACAGGAACCGTATCTACAGAATCATCCAAACTTATATACGCAAGTCCATGCAACGAGTACCAGTGGGCTCCAGCCGGGCGACATATTCATCGTGAACGGAAACGGGCAAGGTCACACCTATATTTATACTGGTGACTACAAGGGTGGCGATGGCAAGACGTATAATGCAGCTGCGGCATCGCTTAATGGCCACGTTCCGGAAGCCGACGGCACGTATTTCTCACAAGGCGGCGTATCATTTACCATATGGAGGCATAAGTAATGGATCCCCAGACAAGACGATATGTAACTTTTGGTGGCCTCATCGGCATCGCAATTATTGGCTGGATTATTATGGCATCGATCCATACGATTACCACCCGGAATACTGGCCTTATCGAAGTGCAAACTATTGTCCCGACCGATGCGACCGCCACATTGGACAGTAAAAAGATCTTAACAGGGGTTGAAGTACGCGCCAGTGCCGGCAAGCACACATTAACCGTCAGCCGCGATGGCTTCGCCAGCCAAACGCAGACGATTTCGGTTGTAAACGGCCAAGACACCAAAACCTACTCGCTGTACCTGAGCCCAAGCAATGGCACGGGGCAAGCATGGCTAACCGCTAATCCTGGCGCAGCTATTCAGCTCGAAGGACGGGGTAGTCGTGCGTACGACCAACTCGTAACGCAAAATGACGCCAATAACCCTATCGTGCAGCAATTGCCGATGATCGACCCACAGTACCGTATTGACTACGGCGTTTCTGCTGAGCACCCCCTCGATGAACACGCCATCGGTATTTATATTCAAGCAAGCAACCCACAAGGGCGTCAGCTCGCGCTTGGTGCACTGCGCGATAAAGGTTTTGATCCGTCAGATTTGGAAATAATTTTTGTAGCGGCACAGGACTAAAACATGCAACCAGATTACAATACTCCCAGTTATTCTACAGCCAACCAAGGAGCATCAGGACGACGCTTCATGATCATTCTCGGCGCAGCACTCGCTGTTGTCGTGCTATTGGTCACCATAGGCTCCTCGTTATGGAGTCGATCATCAAAAGCGATCGTAACGTTGAATCCTCGCGGTGGAACCACGATGGAAATTGGCACCGCTCGTGACAACGAAAACGGTCAAGTTATCGCCAAATCATATGGCAAAGCAACCAGCAAAACCGACGTCCGATTGGCGACTGGTAGCTATTTAGTCGTGTTTAGCGGCAATAACTACGTGTCATCAAACCAAATCGTGTCCGTAAAAGGCAATACAACTATCGAGACGCCCACGCTCGATCTGACACCCACAAGGCTTGCTGCGCTGCTCACCGGCGAAACAAACGCTATCCACAGCGCCATTCAGGCCCAGGCAACATCAATCGCACTCAGCCGTTACACCTTCAAAAATGAGTCACTGTACCATGACGGTAGTTGGTACGCCACTACGCTCGTTCCAACCGATGGACTCGACACTATCGACCCACAGGTGCTCGTAATGCATCAGGTGAATGACCAGTGGAAGCTAGCAGCCGGACCAAAGATTATCCTCTACCGAGCAGATTACCCTGAAGTTCCCAGTGATGTGATTCACGATATCAACAATCGCCCCGTCATAGATACCGCGCAATAAACCATATGTGCGGGCATGAAAAAGTCGTCTTGGAAATAATAAAAATAGCGGGGAGTGCCGGTGGCGCTCGAGCAAAATAGTATATATTTCAAGACGACTATTGTCGTTCGCATACCCTCTCGGTCTCCGCTGCGCTGACTGCACAGAAGACGTCTTTTCCGAGAGGGCAGAAGGTCATGATGACGCTAGTTGATGCTTGAATGGAATGTGTCGCGCTGCCACTGGGCGTGGGCCGTGCGGTCTTCGTCGAGCTGGATCATGGCGCTATTCAGAGCGAGGTAGAGCAGCCAGATCATGAGGCCGTCCACGACCAAGGTACCGTTGCCGAAGCAAAACCCCACGATCATCACGATGTAGGCGACAATCGCGATTGTCATGAAGATGCGGTAGGCTTTGCGCTCGATCAGGTCCCGACCAGGATAGTCGCGCGCCGCCTTGGCGACATCGTCGACGCGCGCCCACTGACTGATGTACACCTTGCGGAAGTAGGGCAGGCTGAGGAGCGCGATGGCTGCGCAACCTACGCGTCCCACAATCAGCGTGGCGCCATCAGAGCTCAGCTGCAAGCCGATGAAGTAAATCACCAGCGGCGCGAGCGACAGCAGGAGAGACCTCCAGCCGAAAAACTCACGCGCGATGCGACGGAGGCTCAAGTGCGGGTATTCCGGGTATTCCGAGCCATGCTGCTGGGTCATGCGGATCAACTCCAATCCAAACGATGGGAATGTTGCGAACTTAGCAAATTTTACAACTTATAGTGTGGTTTGTCAATTTAAGCCAAGGGGATGATTGTGTGTGACGAAGCAAAATAATCGGTCACGATATCGGCGTCAGTGGTCGTAATAAAGGTTTGGTAGGGTTGCACGAATTGCGTCAGCGCCTGGCGTCGAGCACCGTCAAGCTCGCTAAACACGTCGTCGAGTAAAAGCAGGGGCTTTTCGTCGCGGGCTTTTTCTAACATTTGGAGCTCAAGAATCTTCAGAGCAAGCACCAGCGTACGCGTCTCACCCCTGGAAGCCGCCTCCTGAACAGGGTGACCGTCGATTAATGCACCCAAGTCATCGCGGTGGGGGCCATAGGCCGTAAAACCACGCAAAATATCCAACTCGGTACTTTGTTCGAGCTTGTGCAAGAGTGCCGATTCATAGTTTTCGGGGCTAAATCGCGATAGATATTCGAGCGTAATGGCGTTGTCGTGACTTGCTAGCGCACCATATAGTCCGCTGATGCGTTCGTTGAACTGCGTGATAAGTTTGACACGTTCGCGGGCGATCTGACCGCCAAGCTCGCTCATACGCAAGTTCCATACAAATAATTGCTGCTGTAAATTTGCCGGGTTTTTCTTGAGTAACGCATTACGCTGGGCGAGTACTCGTCTGTAATGGCGCCTGACCGCACCAAATCCTGGCTCAGCCTGCTCGATGAGATCGTCCAGGAAACTGCGACGTAACTCTGGTGAGCCGCTGAGCAACATCAAGTGATTGGGCTCGAATAATACTGCCGGCATCATGCGCGGTTGCATAAGGCGCTGCAGAACTTGGCCGTCGATCTCGTAAGACTTTTTGAAGGCCTCTGAGGCCTGCAACTTGACCACACGGGAACTTGTTGGTGTCTGGGCGTCCAAACGCGCCCAGGGTGCCCCAAATTGCACCAGCTCGGCATCGCGCGCCCGGTATGAACTGCCGCGCGCCGTCATCAACACCGCTTCCAGCAAGTTTGTCTTGCCGCTAGCATTCGGCCCAACGATAATGGTCACACCCGGATCAAGCGCAAACGTGCGATCGTCATACGAGCGAAAATGCTGCAACCGAATAGTCGAAATCATATCTGTTTATTATACCTTAGGCTGCGAGGGGCATCTTCAACCG
>JBNQGE010000012.1:1461-13069 GCA_050436805.1 Candidatus Saccharimonadota bacterium | reverse complement strand
GCATTAGAGTCATGTCTGGATTAGCTTTTGAGGGGCATGATGATGTGGATATAGTCGTCGGCAGCAGGGTCGCGAATAACAATCGCCTCTAGCTTGCCATTGAAGCAGAATTCAACTTCGTCACCGCTCAAAACGTGCAAGGCATCAAGCAAATAACGAGAGTTCAGGGTAATATCCCCAGACCCTTCAACTTTTGCACCGGCCTTAGCGTTGTTTTCCCCAAGTTGCGAGGCAATCGAGCGAATACTTAACTCTTGGGAGATATCACTCACTTCGATAGTAATGCTGCCAGCGCTTTCGCGAGCGAACAAGCTCGACACTTTGGTTACGTTCAGGAGATCAGATCGCTTAAGGACGGCAGTTGTGGCAAATGAGCTTGGAATAAGATTGCGGTAGGGTGGGTATTTGCCCTCGATGAGGCGAGCAACCAGCTCAACGTCGCCAACTTGGAATAGCACCTGTTGCTCATCGTTGGTCACCTTAACGTCATCGTCGGTGTCGCTCACGATGCGCAGCAAATCCTGCATCGCTGACACTGGCACGAGCATTGAGATCGTTTCTTTATGTGGCATAACTGCTTTTTCAGCTAAGCGGTAGCTATCAGTGGCAGCCATGTAGAGCATGCCCTCAAAGGTATGCAAGTAAACGCCGGTTAGAACAGGGCGAGCTTCATCGTTGGATGCTGACATAATAACTTGCTGCAGGCTGCGCTTGAGTACCTGGCCAGGAATCGTAAAGGTTTGCCCTTCGGTAATCGCAGGCATGACAGGAAATTCTTCGCTCGACATGCCATTAATAACCGACTTGTACTGATCAGTTACGATATGTAACTTGTAATCGTCTAAATCTAGTTCGATGTTCCCGGCAGGCAAGCTGCCCACAAAGTCCTGCATCAAACGAGCCGGGACAGTGATTGAGCCTTCTTCGGAAACTTTAGCACCAATGTACTGCGTGATTGCAATGTCCAAATTAGTGGCTGCGATACTTACACGATTATTTACGGTTTTGATGAGTACGTTAGCCAGAACGGGAAGGGTGCCCCGTGCATTTGCAACGCGTGCAACGGTACCGAGTGCTTTGTTCAGATTTTCCTGTGTAACTTGTAGTTTCATGAGTGATTGTCCTATGTATTAATAATAAGTAATTAGTTAAATATATTTAGTTGTATTAGTTATTAGTCCTGTGGAAAGCGGGGATAACCTGACGTGTAACAGATTGATTTGATGGAAAAATGCGGTGGAAAACGAGGGGGTTATGGTGTGGTTGAAACCGGGGAAAGTTTGGGGGTTAGGCACAGAGCGGGTGGCTGACACACCAGGCCCTGGGTACAAATTGTGTTCGTATTCACAGCTCGTGCCCAGACAATCCACGGGTTTTGCACAGCTTTTACGCATATAATTTGTCCTTAATTTCGGAGATTGCGGCACGTATATCGGCATCGAATCGTGATTCTTTTTCAATCTTTTCGACAGAATGGATTGCTGTGGTGTGATCTTTGCGTCCGAGCTCACGGGCGATTTTTGGGAAGCTCAAATGTAGTTCGCTTCTGAGCATGTACATAGCAACTTGGCGGGGAACGACAATGTCTTTATCGCGTTTTGGCCCGAGTATGTCCTCGAGCGGAATTTGGAAGTGACGTGCGGTGCGTTCGATGATCTGGCGGGCGCTGATGTGTTTGGGTCGTGTCTGGCTGGCACCCAAGAGTGATGAGGCAACGGTCATGTTTGGAGCGAGTCCTCGCATTTCACAAAAGGCGAGTAATTGGTTCAAGGCGCCTTCCAACTCACGAATGTTGGTCTGAACGTTAGTCGCCAAATATTCAGTAACATCGGTGGTAAGTTCAACACCATGGTTGTGAGCCTTGGTCTGGAGGATGGCGCAGCGCGTTTCAAAGTCAGGGGTTTGCATATCGATACTCATGCCCCAGACAAAGCGTGAACGCAAGCGCTCCTCGAGTGTTGGGATGTCTTTTGGTGGCTTATCACTGCTGATGATGATCTGTTTGCTGGCCTGGTGTAGGGCATTGAATGTGTGAAAGAATTCTTCCTGGACTTTTTCTTTGCCGGCAATGAATTGAATATCATCGACGATCAAGACATCAGCGCCACGGTAGAAATCAACAAAGTCGGTATTTTTCTTGAATCTGAGTGCATCGACAAACTCTTGCAGGAATTGTTCACTTGATACGTATACGACGCGAGCATCCGAATTGTGGGCGAGTACGGCGTTGCCAACTGCTTGCATGAGGTGCGTCTTACCGATACCTACGCCACCGTATAAGAAGAGTGGATTGTATTTGGTGCCGGGCTGAGCAGCGATGCCTTGGCAGGCGGCATAGGCTAGTTCGTTGCCGGAGCCCACGATAAAATTATCGAAGGTGTATTTTTCGTTCAAGCCTTGACGGTAGGCGTGGGCGAGGGTGTTGGGCTGGGGCTTAGTGGCCGTAACACTAGCGACTTTACTATTACCGGACGGTGAAGGGCGCAAGACTGATGCTGGCTCGTCTTCTTCTTTTTGATGTGAGAGTGGGGAGTGGATTTTGTATTCTACTTTTTGTGATTCAATACCGTTTTTGCGCAGCGTGTCGGTAATGAGTACGTTGTATTTGCGTTCTAGCTGTTGCTTTATGAAAACATTGGGCACACCGATAATGGCGCTTTCATCGTCAAGCCGTAATAACGCGGTGTTTTTGAACCATGTCACGAAATTGCCTCGTGATATAGAAACTTCAATTTCACCTAAGACTGCTTGCCATAAGGTGTCTTGCTGCATACCCTCTACACATCCCTCAAGATTGATTACTGATACCCCAACTATAGCGCAGGTTCCCGGACTTTTCCACACCTTTTGGAGACTTTTTGTGATTAGGAAATGCACAGCAAAAAAATACAAAAAGTTATCCCCACTTTTGCAAGTCATCTGTAAAACTGTGGAAAATGCTTGGCTAAACGTGGATAACTTGCTAATATTAGAGGGTAAATATTGTTATTTTCACAGAATAGCAATACAAATACACTAGCGAAAGGGACATAATGAGTGTACGAGGCGGGCTCTTGCCTGTTACCTCTTTATGTTGTAAAGTGAAAGCACTATGCCAAAACGAACGTATCAACCAAAGAAGCGTCACCGCTCCCGAGTACACGGCTTTATGAAGCGAATGGCGAGCCGAGCTGGCCGCGCTGTTATTAAGCGTCGTCGTGACAAGGGCCGCGCGCGCCTGACCCACTAAGATTGATTACATCTATTATTTAGTTGTAATACAAAGTAAACGGGGGCTACCACACCAATGATAAGTCGAAAGAACCGATTTCATGGACATGGTAGTCTCCGTTTTGTGTATCAAAACGGTAAAGTAGTCCGTAGTTCGTTCGGATCGCTTAAATATATACGCAATTCACGCCGCCATGAGTATCGTTTGGCCGTGGTCGTTAGCCGCAAAGTTAATAAATCAGCCGTTGTGCGCAATCGTATTCGCCGCCGTATATATGAATATGCGCGCCAATATGAAGCGGACATTATCGAACCATATGATATTGTGTACGTTGTCTATAGTGACCAATTGGCGACCATGGATGCAGAAGAGCTGCGCCAGCGGGTTCATGGCAAGTTAGTAGAGGCGGGCATTATCCCCGCAAATACTGTCGTGTCTCCAGGAACCCATGCTATAGTAAATTCTAAGGAGCTATAATTTTCTGATGTTTACGACACTTATCGTCCAACCAATTTTCAACCTATTGGTTTTTATCTACGCAATTTTGCCAGGCCATAACTTCGGTCTAGCGCTTATTATCTTTACTGTTTTGGTGCGAATGCTTATGTGGCCACTGGTCAAAAAGCAGCTTCGCCAGGTAAAGGTTATGCGCAAAGTACAGCCTGAACTTAAAAAGATTAAGGCTGCTGCCAAGGGTGATCGCCAAAAAGAATCCATGATGACCATGGCGCTCTACAAAGAGTATGGTGTTAATCCGTTTGGCTCTATTGGCGTCTTGCTATTGCAGTTACCAATTCTGATTGGCTTGTACAGCGGCCTGAACCGTCTAATCCATAATCAACACCAGATTGTAACCTTTGCGTATCCGTTCCTGCAACACATGAGCTGGATGCAACACTTGTCACACAACATTCACGCCTTTGATGCTACTCTGTTCGGTGTTGTTGACTTGACACGAAGTGCACTTGGTCCCAAGGGCCTCTATGTTCCTGCGCTCATCATCGTTGCTGGTAGCGCCATTATCCAGTTCTTCCAGAGCAAACAACTAACGCCAAGTAGTACTGACGCTCGCAAATTACGCGACATTCTTAAGGGTGCTGGGGATGGCAAGGCTGCTGATCAGTCCGAAGTTAACGCTGCGGTAAGTCGCACAACCATCTACTTCTTGCCGGCTATGGTCTTCCTGTTCACAGTGAACATTGCCTCGGCGCTGAGCCTTTACTGGCTTGTTGGTGGTCTTGTGGCCTTTATCCAACAGAGTATCATCCTGCGCGAAGATCAAGAAGATCTCATCAAGCTTGCCGATGCTCCATCCAAAAAAGCTGGCAAGATTTCTGACAAAAAAGTTGTTGAAGCTGAAATTGTCAGTGAACCGGACGCTTCAAAAAACTCTCAAAAAGTAGCTGCAAAAAAGCCAAACCCTGACACCAAGAAAGGGAATGGTAACCGTAAAAAACGGAGGAAATAATAGTGGACGAAGCAATAACCTATGCCAAAAAGTACCTCGAAGATATCCTATCATTTTTTGGCCTCAATACTGAGGTCCATGCCAGCAGCGAAGACGACGTTATAGAACTTGAGGTGCCATCGACGCACCTCAATGGCTTTTTAATAGGCCAACACGGCGACACGATGCGTGCGCTCCAGTTCTTGGTGAGTAGTGCGCTCAAAAACCAGGGGCACGAATATAATCGCGTCAATGTTGACGTTGCTGAATACAAGAAACAGCGCGCTGAACGATTGTCCAAGCAGGCAGAAGAGTGGGCTAGCAATGTTAAAAATTCCAATGAACCTATGGAACTAAAGCCCATGAATGCTGTTGATCGCCGTGTTGTGCACAAATTAGCTCAGGAAATGGGCCTTGTCAGCGAATCAGTCGGTGAAGGCCGTGATCGCCGTATAGTCCTCAAGCCTGCCACCGAAGCCGAAGCCTAGCTTGATTAATCAGTAGCTTTAGTATATTGTTGGTGACATTATGTCTGAGCTGTTATCCGAAACTCATCCTTCTATTGTATTTGCCAGTGCCAACGTAGCCGACCCCCGCGGTCCGCTCAAAATTTATAACCCCGAAGATTTGGGCTATTTTGTCCAAAGCATGGCGGACGAACACGGCCAGCCATACTTTGATGGCGGCGTTGAGCTGCACCCAGTTATGGATTTGTGGGCGGCAACTCCCAAGCGCGTGGCGCAAGCAGTCGCAGACCACAAGTTGGTGCTCAATTCGCTCCATGCCAGCTTTCGTGGAACTCGTCGCTCGCACGAAATTAACACGTTGCCCGAGGAGGGCCAACGGCAGGCCGAAAAATCACCTCTGGCGGCTCGCGTAGTGGGCGCGGCTATGGCCAGTCCGCTTGGCCGCTTGCTGATGCCGGAAGTGGTAAACTCTTCGCACTATATGGCTGATGTGCAAAAACGTATTGGCCGGGAAGTGCCGGTTGTTTTGTACCCGCAGTTAGACGTAAGACTCGACGCAAAAGCACGTGGCGCAGCACACAGTCGCCAAAAACTCATTCAGCCAACTGATCACGTGGCGCGACTTGTTGGCGCGCGTTGCCCTGAGGAATTGGTGGAAAAGCTTATTGAATCCAACAAGTATAGCGGTTTTGTGCTCGACACTTTCCATGCCCAGAGGCAATACGGTCGTTCTGAGAAAGGCGTGATTAGTAACCTAACATCGTCGTTGCCAATTATGGCGCCGTATATCAAGGCTGGTCATTTGTCGCTTGGCCGCGATGACATCCCTCACGAGTCTACAGAGCTTACGGCTGCCACGATGCGCGATGTGGAGCGGGCGCTGAACGGCGAGTTTGATGGCCCAACGGGCGAAATGGTGGACTTACTCAGTGATCAAAAAGTGGGATATGTAGTGCTCGAAATGACTGCCGGCAGTCTCGGAAAATACATCGGTACGAGTGCTATCGACTTGCACAAAGGCTATACGTATGTTGGCCGAGCTATGCGCGACGCGCTCGCAAACTAATCGTTAAACCGGAGCGGCGAAGCTTCTTCAATATTGCTAACTTCACCTAACACATCTTTGTAGACGGTCAGTGTTTCGTCGGCCATTTTCTGCCACGAGTATTTTTTGAGTTGCTGGTGTCCGTTGTGGACGAGTGTTTTGCGCAGATTATTGTCATTCAAGACTTCGAGTACTTTTTGGGCAATGTCTTTGGGACTTTTGGCGTTGAAATAATGCGCCGCATCGCCATACACCTCAGGCATAACGCTGGCGTTACTCGATACAACTGGCGCGCCATGCGCCATAGCTTCTAGGGGTGGCAGACCAAAGCCCTCGCTCAAACTTGCGAACACATAGGCTTGGCAATGCTCGTAGAGCCATTTGAGTTCGGCATCACTGACAAAACCCGGCAAAATAATATGGTCAAATGATGGGAGATCTTTAGCCCAGGCTAATAGTTCGACCATGTGTTTTTCATCGCGCTTACCGGTAATGATAAGTTTGAGGTCAGGACGAGCGGCACGCATAATTTCGAACGCCTCGATCAGGCGGGGCAAGTTTTTGTGTGGAAACGCAGTGCCAACGTACATGATAAAATCGCCAGAAATGCCAGCCGGCTTCTCGGCCTTGATGGCCAGCGCCGGTTCACTCGATTCGTACGTGACGACTAATTTTTTGGCGGTAAACGGCTGAAGTTCTGCAAATTCGCGAGCCACAGTACGTGTGGGCACGATGATTTTGTCAGACTTGTGATGACTCCACCACACCAGGAACGTGTACAGCCACATTTTTGCTTTGTACAAAGGCAGGGGAGTGGTGCCGCGACGCACAAAATGATACATCGTAGTGTCATGAGTGGTGGTGACGATTTTGCCGAAGTACAACAGAGGTTGCTGGGTCATCGTAAAATGCACGAGATCAGGCTTCAGGCGATATAATTGTCGCGCAAAACCAAGCTGGTGCAGGGGATTAACTGAAAACTGTGGATAACCACAGGTGACGGTCTTAAAGTTGCGATTGCGCATTTTCCAGGGGTCATCGGGCTGAACGAGAACCGTATAGCGATGATAATCATCGATGTTTTGGAGGTGTTCCACAAGGCGATCAATGTAGCGGCCGGTTGTCGAGCGGCGAACACGCGCATCGATTACGATGTGGTTATGGCGAGTATTCATTGCTATAATTGTATCTTGAAAATGCAATTAACCAAACGCCTTCCATATTACGCTAGCTTATTACTTTTGGCGTACATGCCGTTCCATGTGTTTTTGGTGCAATCACTGAGCCTTGTCACGGGTGGCCTGGATGTTTGGAAGATTGCCAAGGATGTCGTACTGGCTATCGTAACCTTGTTCGTAATTTGTATAATTTGGGGGACGGGCAGAGCAACTAAGCTATTTAGTGGTTTAGTTTTTTTGACCATTGCCTATGGTGCGCTCCATGTTTTTTTGTGGATTGTGCACCCAAGCATTTATCGTCCGAGCGCCATGATCGGCCTTACATACAATCTGCGCATTCCGTGTTTTGCAATTTTGGGCTACGGCACAGGATTGCTCAAACCTGACATTTTTAAGACACGCCTGATCATCAAGCTAGTTTTGGTCGTAAGTGTCGTGGTGACGGTGTTGGGAATCGTGCAATACTTCCTGCCTAAAGATACGCTGACACACTTGGGGTACAGTGTGGCGCGTGGGGTAAAGCCAAGCTTTTTCATCGATGATAACCCGGCATTTCCGCGAATTATGTCAACCTTGCGTGACCCAAATTCATTAGGCGCTTACCTGGTTGTACCATTAGCTTTGGCGACCTTGCTGGCGTTGGAGGCGACGCGACGCAAACAGCAGGTGATTCTTGCAAGTATTGTGGTCGCCGAATTGATTGCCGAATGGCTCACCTATTCACGAAGCGCGTTAGCCGCTGCGCTGGTTGCTATGGGTTTGGTGGTTTGGTGGCATTACCGCGAGCTCTTTATTCGCCTTGTGCGTCGCTGGTGGCCGCTTTTGGCGGTGCTGGTGCTGATTGTTGGCGCGCTGGGCTACATCGAGCGCAACAACCAGCAGATCACAGGGTTGGTCACACACACTACCAATGAGCAAACAGGTCAGTATGATTCCAACCAACTTCATCTGATTTTCGTAAAACGCGGCTTGCACGGCATCGCGCAAAATCCGTTGGGCCACGGTCCAGGAACTGCCGGGTTGGCATCGATTCAAAATCCGAAGGGTAGTTTCCTGACAGAGAATTATTATGTACAAATTGGGTACGAAGTGGGCGTGCTCGGCTTGCTGACATTCGTTGCCATGAATGTACTGTTGTGGGCCCGATTGTGGCGCATTCGGGTGTCACCGCTCGCGAGTAGCTTGCTGGCGTCAGGCGTGGCATATATCGGCATGAACATGCTCTTGCACACTTGGAGCAACGAAGCTGTGGCGTGCCAGTGGTGGATTTTGGCGGGCTTATGTTTGATTGTACCGGCACGGGTAAAAGTAGCCAAAAATACTATGCACACCTCAAAATCAGCCTAAAGTCACCGGTAATTAATGTTCGTCTATTGTTCGTTAATTGCTTGCTGAATACGGTCAAATACCTGTTTGGCGATAGTTTGCCACTTGAATGTCGCCACGTGTGCTCGCCCGTCGCGGCCAAGCTTGTCTAGCAGCTGCTTGTTGGACAGCAATGCCTCAAGATGTGCGGCGATAATCGCTGGCTTTTCCTGGTCAAAGTAATCAGCATTAACACCTGCTACTTCGCGAAATACCGGAATGTCGCTTACGGCGCACGGTGTGCCGTAGCTCATGGCCTCCAAAATGGGCATACCAAAACCTTCGTAGTGGCTGGCGGTGCTAAAGAGTGTAGCCGACTGATAGAGCATTTCCCGAACATCATCGGCAATATAGCCTAGGCGGATAACGTTGTATCCTTCGTCCTTGGCTTGCTGGAGTGCGGTTTCTTCGGCCTCGCAATTCCAGCCTATACGGCCAGCAATCACGAGCGCATGTGAGTCGCGCACTTTTTTAGGGAGTTGCTTATAACCTTCGATCAGTTGCAAAAGATTTTTGCGTGGCTCGATGGTACCCACGAACAGAATATACGGTAATGCTATGCCCAAGTCCGCGAGCATTGCCGCATGTTCCTTGGCGGAATGAACTTGCAGCGGCGCTGGCGGAATAGGCGTTACGATAATGTCCTTATTCGGTTTATATTCTTGCTGAATACGGCGCTTACTAAACTCGGAAACAGTGGTGATAAACGCAGATCGCTTAAGTTGCTTGGGCACAAACCGAGTGAGGTCACGCTGCAATTTAGCCGAAACATATTCGGGCAAATCTATGAAGGTTAAGTCGTGAATAACTGCAGTAGAAGGTGTGTGAAAAAGGCTTGGATAACCCAAGAAATTTCCGTATAGAACAAAATCGGCGCGTTGCAGGGCCATGATTTCTATCGGGAACTCAATTCCCCAACGTCGCAGCTGAAAAATAACCTTACTCGGGATAATCGAGGCGCCGGTGTAGTGGAGATTGTCGCGTGTTGGCAGGTGCGAGATGTCACGACGCCCCAAGAAGTTAAAGTAAAAGCCCACAAATTCGACTTCTGGGTGGGCTTTGGCCATCTCAAGCATCAAACGCTCAATATAGTAGGCGATACCGGTCTTGTTGGTGACCATCGGGGTGGCGTCGAATAGAACTTTCATTGTATGGCTTCTGCTATGATATTATTAGTATAATGACATACTACGACCGACTTCTCAAAGCCAAGAAGCCAACTGAACGAAAGTAACAAATGTATTTAACCAAGACTTTTCACACACTGCGCGAGCGCTATAACTACTCTCTTATTCTCCTCAAGGAACTGGTAAAAACCGATTTTAAACTACGCTACCAAGGGTCATTCCTGGGCTATTTGTGGTCACTACTCAAGCCATTGATGATCTTCTTGATCATGTACGTGGTCTTCCTTAAATTCTTGCGATTTGACTTCGGTGTGCCGCATCCAACGGTGTACTTGTTTACGGGAATTATCACCTGGAACTTCTTTAGCGAAGCCACCGGCAACGCGCTCAGTTCGGTGGTTGGCAAGGGTGATTTACTGCGCAAAATCAACTTCCCTAAGTACGTAATTGTGTTGTCTAGCTCGCTGAACGCGCTCATTAACCTGCTCCTGAACTTTATTGTTCTGGCGATCTTTATGGTGCTCGACCATGTTCATGTTGGCGCGGGACTCTTGTGGGTGATTCCACTCGTCTGCGAACTCTACCTGCTATCTGTGGCTCTCGGCTTCATTTTGGGCACGATGTTCGTTCGTTTGCGCGATATGGCTCAGATTTGGGAAGTAGTAATGCAGGGTATGTTCTACGCCGTACCGATGTTCTACCCCATCCAACGCGTACCCATTAAGTACTCCAAATTCCTTGTTTTGAATCCTATCGCTCAGATTATGCAAGACATGCGTCACGTTATTGTCAGCCCACAGGCGATCACGGCGGCAACGCTGTGGAACAATTCGTATATTCGTATTATTCCGGTGGTAATTGTTTTGTCGCTCACTGCCTTTAGCATCCAATTTTTCCGCAAACGATCCAAATACTTCGCGGAGGAGATTTAGTATATGACCAAGCGATCAGATGATTTTGCAATCAATGTAGAACACGTTTCTAAGGATTTTGTGCTGCCACACGAGCGCATCAGCAACGTTAAGGGAATGTTCACCAACATCTTTAACAGTAGCGCGATGCACACCAAGGAAACACAGCATGCTCTGCGTGACGTATCTTTCGAGATCAAAAAGGGTGAATTCTTTGGTATTGTTGGTCGTAACGGAAGCGGTAAGAGTACCATGCTCAAAATGCTTGCCGGCATTTACCAACCAACCAAGGGAAGTATTACGGTTGACGGCAAACTTGTGCCGTTTATCGAACTCGGTGTTGGTTTTAATCCAGAACTTACCGGCCGCGAAAACGTTTACCTGAACGGCGCACTGTTGGGCTTTTCGACCAAAGAAATCGACAAGCAATATGACGACATTGTATCGTTCGCTGAACTTGAGCGGTTTATGGACCAAAAGCTCAAGAACTATTCATCAGGTATGCAGGTGCGCCTGGCATTCTCGCTCGCAACTCGAGCCGAAGCCGATATTTTGTTGGTAGATGAAGTGCTGGCCGTTGGTGACGCTGATTTCCAACGTAAATGTTTTGAATATTTCCGCACACTTAAGCGAAACAAGAAAACGGTTGTTTTTGTGAGCCACGACATGAGTGCTATCCGTGAATATTGCGATCGCGCCGTTTTAATCGAAAAGAGCGAGATGATCGCCATCGGCAAGCCCGACGACATTGCTACCAAATATACGCGCATGTTTCTCGAGAGCGACAAAAGCAAGGACAAAAAAGATTCGCTTACGCGTTGGGGCGAAGGTAATATTACGTACAAAAAGATCGATGT
>JBNQGE010000012.1:0-1361 GCA_050436805.1 Candidatus Saccharimonadota bacterium | reverse complement strand
TCTTGGGCGGATGCGTATACTATTCTCAAAACCGTGAAGATCTCGTGCTGTTGTCGTTCTTCCCCGACAAGCAAAAAGGCGTTTATGTAGACGTTGGTGGATATGATCCAGATATTGATTCCGTAACCAAGCTGTTTTACTTGCAAGGCTGGCACGGCGTAAACGTGGAGCCCCAGGTGGATCGCTTTAAATTGTTCGAGAAACATCGCCCACGGGACATCAACGTTAATGCAGGCATTTCTACCAAAGAAGGCACGCTTACCCTGCGCACCTACAAGAGCCAGGGCCTTTCTACGTTTTCGGACGAAGTTAAGCGTGATTACGAGAAATCACCCGGCACTGATACCAAAGAATTTAGCGAAGCGATCGTGCCTGTTCGCCCACTAAAAGATGTTTTGGCCGAAAATAATATTACGCATATCGACTTCATGAAGGTTGATGTCGAGGGCTTGGAATATGAAGTGCTGGCTAGCAATGATTGGAAGAAATTTCGACCAGAAGTGCTCTGTATCGAGGCCAACCACGTAAAGCACGATTGGCACCCAATGCTCAAAGAGCTTGGCTACGAACTGGTGTTTGACGATGGCCTGAACGAATACTTTGCCGACAGCAAAACCGACCGTAAGCAGAAATTTAACTACGTTGAAGACGTTATTACTAAACGTGGTGGTGGTTTGCGCACCGAACACTACGAGATGATGCTGCAACTCTACAAATATGCAATAGAGAAAGAAAACCATGTGCAGGAACTTTCAGCCGAGAATGAGCGCTTGATGGGTATTATCAAAGAATACGAGCACAGACTTGCGCAGTACGACGTTGCACACAGCAGTATCAAAAGTACAACCGGGCGCTTGGTGCGCCTCACCTCGCGCAAATTAACAAGGAAGCAATAGTATGAGCCGTATTGTTTATGATGTGACGCAGTTAGCGCACTGGACAGGCAAAATTACTGGTATTCCACGGGTGATTGATGAACTCGCCAAGCGTTTTGCTAGCCTCGAGGATCACGAAGTTGTTTTTGCGGTTTGGGTAAAAGACCTGCAAGAAATGTGTGTGATCGATTTTGATCAGACTATTACTCAGCGCGGGGGCCTGGTGTATAAACAGGTTGGTGATCAGCTCGGTTATGTCCAGCACCCGAGTAAATCTAAGCCAAAGACATCAGCTCAGCTTTCATCTGTGCCGCGTCGCTCACTCGTAAAGCGCGTTGCCAAAAAAGGTTTGCGTGTTAGTCAGAAATTTAGTCCTAGTCTGGGCGCAAAGCTTGAAACACAGGCCAAGCAACTCCACATGAAGAGCTATTTGCAAGTAGATTTTCAAAAAGGAGATCTCTTTGTTATTCCATGGGGTGAATGGTG
>JBNQGE010000011.1:0-2717 GCA_050436805.1 Candidatus Saccharimonadota bacterium | reverse complement strand
CGTACCAGTGCACCTGCACCGGGCCGAGGTGGAAGGCGATCGGATTGATGTCGACAACGAGGGGAGTGCTCATGCCTGCCGCGCAACGCCACGAAAGACACGCAGTGTAGCGGAGGCGCCTGGCGCGCCGCAGCGTGCTGGCTTCCGGCGCACATATGCGCGGCCCGGAAACCGGGCCGATGCTGGGTTTTCCCATCGTGCGCGATGGCGCTAGACTCGTCGAGGCAGCGCCGTTTCTGGCTACGTCCGGGAGCCCGACGCCAGCGCTGGCATCCATCGAAGGGTGTCGCCGCCGTACAGGGGAATCCAGGGGAATCCATGTCGCCATGCATCGTCCATGCGGCCGTCCGGGCTTGGCCGTGCCCGCCGCATCGTCACGTGCGCCCTGCGCCTGTCAGTCCCCTATGCGCCCACCGTTTAATCCACGACGCTCAAAGGATCCGATCATGCCCTTGGTCCCGCGCCGCCTGCCGACCCGCATGCTGTTCGCACTCTCCTTGGTATTGCCTGGCGCCTTCCTTGCCGCCTCGGCCGCGATTGCCGGCGCCGCCCAGGCGGCATCACCGTTGCCGCTGACGGACTTCACCCGCTTCGGCAATATCGGCAATCCCAGCATCTCGCCCGACGGCCACCTGCTCGCGGTTTCCGTGCGCACTCCCGGCAAGGACGCGAACAGCCGCAGCAGCTACCAGCTCGCCGTGCTGCATCTGCCCGACCTCAAGCCGGTGAGCCGCCTGGACATGGCGCCGCACAACCTGCCGGCCCGCATCGTGTGGGTGAGCGACAAGCGGCTGGTGGTGGCCGTGGCCTTCGAATCCGCCTGGCTGGACGTGCCGCAACTGACCGGCGAGATCGTCGCCGTGGATTACGACGGCAGCCACAAGACCACGCTGTACGACCTGAGCAAGCGCGGCAGCTCGCTGCACTCGCAGGACATGCCGCGTGGCTTCGCCACCATCGCCGGCGTGCCCGAACCGCGCAAGGGCCACATTTACCTCGACCTCAGCCCGGAATCCAATGGCAACTACACGGTGTACGAAGCCGCCAGCAGCATGGTCTACGACGTGGACAGCGCGAACGGCAAGGCCGTCGAGATCGGCAAGATCGATCGTGGCGGCATGAGCTTCGTGGTGCACGACGGCATCGCCCGCTACGCCTATGGTTCGCCCGATGACGGCGTGACACTGGAAACCTGGACCCGCGACGGCAAGGATCGGCCCTGGCGCAAGCTGACGGTCGGCGGCCAGCTTCGTCCGCTGCGGCTGAGCGCCGACGGCAAGACGCTGTGGTCCCTGTACAGCGCCGACGGCGGCCCGGAAGGGCTGGCGGCCAGCAAACCCGACGGCAACGGCCTCACGATGCTGGCCAGCGACGACTTCGCCTCCGTGCAGGACGTGCTGTTCGCGCCGCACGACGGCGCGCCGTATGCGGCCGCCATCGGCGGTGGCCGGCCACGCTTCATCTACCTCGACGACACCCCGCTGGCGCAGATCCACCAGGCGCTCGCCGGCAAATTTCCCGACGAGTTCATCGACGTCGCGGGCTACAGCGACGATGGCAGCACCCTGCTGATCCACGCGGAGAGCGACCGCGACCCGGGCACTTATGCGCTGTTCGAGCGCGCCAAGATGAACCTCCGCCCGCTGTTCCAGGTCGAGTCGTGGATCGAGCCCGCACGGATGGCCGCACGGCAGCCCGTTCGCTTCAAGGCCAGCGATGGACAGGAACTGGGTGGATTCCTGACCCTGCCCACCCATGGCAACAAGCCCTACCCGACGGTGCTACTGCCGCACGGCGGCCCGATCGGCGTCGCCGACCAGTGGTTCTACGACCCCGATGCGCAGTTTCTCGCCAGTCGTGGCTACGCGGTGCTGCAGGTAAATTACCGCGGCTCCGCCGGACGCGGCCCGGCCTTCGAACACGCCGGCTACAAGCATTTCGGCGACCGCATCCAGCAGGATCTGATCGACGGCGTGCGCTGGGCGGTCGCCCGCGGCGACTCGGACACCAAGCGCATCTGCGTCTACGGCGGCAGCTTCGGCGGCTACTCCTCGCTGATGACGCCCATCCTTGCGCCGAACCTGTTCAAGTGCGCGATCGATTACGCGGGCGTGTCCGACTGGACCATCGGCATGGACAGCAGCGACACCAGCCATTACGCCGCGGGGCTGCGCTACTTCGCGGCCGCCATCGGCGACAAGGCTGCGGCACGCGCGATCTCGCCGCTCTACATGCTCGACCGCTTCAACGTGCCGGTGCTGATCGCCCACGGCGAGGACGACCCACGCGTGCCCTACCGCAACGCCACCGCGCTCCGTGCCGCGCTGGACAAGGCCGGCAAGCCGTACGTGTGGCTAAGCAAGCCGAAGGAGGGCCACGGCTTCTACACCGAGCAGGACCGCACCGACCTGTACCAGCACATGCAGGACTTCCTACAGAAGAACCTCGGACAGTGAACACGCGTGCACGGCCGCCTTCGAAGGCAGGCCACGCATGCCATGGCCGCAACCGACGCCTGCGGCGAGCGACGGCAACACCGCATACCGGACACAACACGGAGGGGGAAACCATGTTCAAGCGAACGCTGGGTATCGCACTGGCCGCTGCCTGTCTTCTGCTGTCCGTTGCCGCATCTGCAACGGACTTGATTCCGGTGGAAGCGTTCGCCCGCCACGCCAGCATGTCGATGCCACGGCTGTCGCCCGACGGCCAGCACA
>JBNQGE010000010.1:0-37875 GCA_050436805.1 Candidatus Saccharimonadota bacterium | reverse complement strand
TTAGTAGCGACAAGGCTGCAAATCACCGAGCGCTTGACTACATTCAAACCTTTTTGGCAGAACGTGGCATGTTTATAGCGCGACATGAATTCAATGGATATGGTGCGCTGGTAGCGACAACTGTCGAAGGTTCCAGGACGCCTAAAGTCATGCTTGCTGCGCACGTGGACGTCGTTCCCGGGCCCGATTCGATCTTTGCATTGCGCCACGAGGATGGAAAGTTCTTGGGGCGAGGCGTTTTTGATATGCAGTTTGCAATCGCGAGCTTTATGCAGGTTGTCGCAACACTTGGCGGGCGCACGCGCAACTACGATTTTGGCATTATGATTACCACCGACGAAGAAGTTGGTGGTCTGAACGGAACAGCAAAACTTATAGAAATGGGTTACAAACCAAGCGTCTGCGTTTTGCCCGATGGTGCACGTGACTGGCAGATCGAAACATTCGCCAAGGGTTTTATTTACGGAAAATTCGAAGTGCAGGGCAAGGCGGCTCATGGATCAACCCCGTGGGAGGGCGACAGCGCAACCTTCCGCCTCATCAACCTATTGCATGATTTCAAGCATTATTTTGCTGACCAAACGCTCAATACCAACACCCTTAATATTAGTATTATCGAGGGTGGTGCGGCCAAAAATCAAATTCCTGCCTACGCGAGCGCCCACATTGACGTCCGCCTTTTGAGCATGGTCGATTATGCCAAAATTAACGAGGTTATTACCATGCTGTGTGCCAAGCACGGCGCCACATACGCCGAAGAGCCGCTCGGTGGTCATCCGTGTGTCAACAACCTCGATCATCCACTCATTCAACCCTTTGCCGAAAGCATCAAAGCAGTAACTGGTGTAATCACGACTGGTACAATTTCGTACGGCGCCAGCGACGCACGATTCTTTGCAACTATCGATGTTCCGTGCATCATTTGCCGCCCAGCTGGTGGCGGCCAGCACGCCGATGGGGAGTGGATCGATGCTGCAGGCTGCGTGCAATATAGCGATGTTCTTATCGATTATCTGAACAAAGTTGCCAAACAGACCTAGTTTTCGGCCAAAAGCGTTGACTTTTTGGCGATAGACCAGTACAATTACCCCTGAACATTCACCGAAGACAGTAGCGATCCGAAAGGATTATAAAAAGCTACCGAGGCTAATGAAACAAACATATTTTGTTTTTTATCCGAGTCTTTGGTAATGCGAGAACCAAAGACTTTTTTATTTCTTTGGAGTTCGTTAACAAGCAGATCGAAGAAACTATAGGAATGTCGGCCAAAGCCGGCAGACCAACCAATCAACAGTAAAAGAAGGGACAATCTTATGGCTTTAACTAAAGACCAAAAGAACCAAGTTGTCTCTGATGTTGCAGAACTTATCGCAAGTTCCAAAATGACCGTCGTAGCAGCCTACAAGGGCACTACGGTGAAAGCGATTCAACAGCTTCGTCGCGAAGCTCGCGAAAACGGCACACAATTGCGTGTTGTCAAAAACCGCTTAGTCATCAAGGCATTGCAACAAAATGACAACTTGAAAAATGCTGAAACCAGCGCCCTGAACGGTCAGCTTCTCTACGCCTTTAACAGCGAAGACGAAGTAGCACCTGCTCAAGTCCTGGCTAACTTCGCTAAAAAGAATCCAACGATTGTTTTCGTAGGTGCTTACTCCGCCCAAGGTACATTCCTGGACGCTGACGAAGTTACAGCATTGGCAACATTGCCAAGCAAAGAGCAACTTATTGCTCAAGTCCTTGCAACTCTTCAATCACCAGTTCACGACGTTACCAACGCGCTTTCGGGCAACTTGCACGCATTACTTGACGGTGTTGAAGCTAAAGCAAGCTAATTTTTAACCAAGAAAAGGAATCACTCACATGGCTGATTTAAAGAAATTTGCAGAACAGCTCGTTGGCTTGACTGTACTCGAAGTAAACGAACTTAAGACCATCCTTAAGGATGAATACGGCATTGAGCCAGCTGCTGCAGCTGTTGCTGTTGCTGGTCCTGCCGCTGAAGCAGGTGAAGCTGCTGACGAAAAAGCTGAATGGGATGTTATCCTCAAGGACGCTGGTGCTCAAAAAGTTGCAGTTATTAAGGCTGTTAAAGACCTTACCGGTCTTGGCCTTGGTGAAGCTAAAGCTGTTGTCGACGGCGCTCCAAAGGCTGTCCTCGAAGCTGCTAAAAAAGATGACGCTGAGGCTGCCAAGAAAGCTCTTGAAGCTGCTGGCGCCACTGTTGAATTGGCCTAGTTACAGCCCCAAGAAGCTTGTAACACCTTTCTTCGATCTTGTTTGATTACAAAATACCCGCTTGATTTTCAGGCGGGTATTTTTGTGTACGCATACATTATGCACAGGCACTTGGAGATTAACTGAATATTAGATTTGTTAAAACAACCATTAGCAGTACAATGACAGCAAAGCTGAAAAAAGGAATAAACCATGCCGACTTCTCAGAAATCTCCCGTAAAAGCCAAACGCGCCAAATCTGCACCGGCAAAAGCCAAGAAAACATGGTGGCAACGTAATACGAGTAGTCGTTTTGCCAAGCCAGCGGCTTTCGTTTTGGCGTTTGCTATCTTGGGCACTGTCACGCTCAGTTTGTCACGAGCTGCAACAACTGCTACGGCCAGCACCATCACCGGTATTACCAGCAAGTGTCTCGACAACAACCGTGGTCAGAAGGTGAACAGTAACAAGATTCAACTGTATACTTGCAATAAGACGGGTGCGCAGTCTTGGACGATTAATGCCAACGGCACAATCGTCAACTCCAACGGGTATTGTCTGGATGCAAAGGGCGCAGGTACTGCCAAGGAGACAATCGTACAACTCTACCAGTGTAATGGTACCGTTGCTCAACAATGGAAAGTGAACAGCGCCACTGGTCCAATCACCAATCCACATTCTGGGCTTTGTTTGGACGACAAATACTCGAGCACAGCCAATGGTAACCAGATTTGGCTATGGACATGTAATGGTACGGCCGCACAAAAGTGGACCGTAACGACACCGACCGTGCCAGTCACAACGCCACCAGTAACCACACCCCCCGTAACTACTCCCCCAGTCACAACGCCACCATCAGGCTCGCCAAGCCCAATCGGTATAGGTGGCAGTTGGAAAATGACATTTGATGACGAATTTAGTAGCACTGTGGTTGATAAAACAAAGTGGGCTACTAACTGGTTTGGTCCAGGCAACACTTCTAACGAAACGACCATGACTAACGCTAACGTCACCGAGTCGGGTGGTTACCTTAATCTCAAAACAAATGGCAATACAGGTGGGCTCGTTTCGAGCTTCATTAACAGCGACGACAGTAGTAAGCCAGCTCCAGCGCTGCCGACTGTGGGCTACTCATATAGTTATGGTGCCGCTGAGGCACGCATTTACTTGCCACCACCAACCTCAGGAACAGCTGCGCAAAAGGCAAGCATTGCTAACTGGCCCGCTTGGTGGACCGATGGCATGGGCAACTGGCCGGCAACAGGTGAACAGGACATCATGGAAGGCCTGGGTGGCACCGCATGTTACCACTTCCACTCAAACAGTGGTGGCCCTGGCGGCTGCGCAAGCGGCAACTATTCCGGCTGGCACACTTATGCCGCCGACTGGGAACCAGGCAAGGTAACCTTCTACTACGATGGCAAAAACGTAGGCACCATTACGTCAGGCATTACCAGCGCGCCACAATACCTCATTCTCGAAAACTCAGTTGGCTCCTATGGTGGCACCAAGCTTAATCCGTCGACCATGCAAGTTGACTACGTCCGAGTCTGGCAGCATTAAATTGCTGCCCCTCGGGGTTATCCACAGAAATTCGCATATTTTTTGACTTGCTTACACAAACATGGTAGTTTTAGGAGTAAGTGTATCGAAACAAACACTTTCTGAGAGACTAGAGAGAAACAAATGGCAGATGTACCAGAAAAACAGATCAAAAGACTCCGAGCCCTTATTCAAGACGCTGAAACTAATCTAGCGGCAGCCAATGAGCTGCTTATTAGTTTAGTGGGGGATGACGAAAAGGTCGCAGCTGTCGTGCAGGACGACAATCTTGGCAAAATTATCGAAGGTGTTTTTGATGGCCAAAACATGGTTGGCTCTGACGGCAAAATGTATCCCGTTCCCGCTAACTATGCAAGCAAGTCTAAGCTTGTCCAAGGCGACATTCTTAAACTGACTATCGCCGATGACGGTGCATTTTTGTACAAACAAATCGGCCCAGTTCCTCGTAAGCAAGTCGTGGGCACGCTTAAGCTCGAAAATGGCCACTACTTCGTAGAAGTTGGCGAAAAAGAATACCGCGTATTGCTTGCAAGTGTTACCTACTTCAAGGCCAAGCCGAGTGACCAAGTTAGTGTCAACGTCCCCGAAGATGACAGTACTGCCGAATGGGCAGCGCTCGAAGCAGCCCTGTAGTCCTGCGAGCAAACACTCCTTTTATCCATTTTATTGACGTAACGCCGCATACTTTTATCGGCGAGGATTTTTTATGACTTTACTCAAAGAACAGCCACTGCTAGTAGATTATCAGCAGTTTATTTTTGATATATGCAAAGAGCGGGGATGGGACAAACGTACCATTACCGAGAAGATGCTTTTTATGACCGAGGAGGTTGGTGAAGTCGCTAAGGCTATCCGCAAAGAGCTCGGATTTGATGGCAAGAAACCTGAAACTATCGACCACCTTGCCGAGGAACTTGTGGACGTACTAAACTACGTTCTCGACATTGCTAATAACTACGACATTGATCTGGAATCAGCCTTCCGTGCAAAATGGACCAAAAATGCCACACGCACCTGGGGTTATGACCAGCCCTCAACCGATGCAATCGCCGAAAATTCTCCAAAGCAATAAACACTACAGACATTTTATTGACAATGATTCATAATAGAATCAAATGGGGAAGGCATTATATCGCACATATCGCTCTAAAAAGCTGTCTGAGATAGTTGGGCAGGAGCACATCACCCAGGCGCTGACAAACGCGCTCAAAACGGGGACTATTAGTCATGCCTACTTATTTACCGGCCCACGTGGCACCGGCAAAACTAGCATCGCGCGTATCCTGGCTCATGAAATCAACGGATTAGCCTACGATGACGACAGCGCACACCTGGACATCATTGAAATTGACGCTGCTAGCAATCGACGCATCGACGAAATTCGCGATCTTCGTGACAAAGTCCACATTGCGCCAAGCAGCGCCAAGTTCAAGGTGTACATCATTGACGAGGTCCACATGCTAACGCGCGAAGCATTCAATGCACTCCTCAAAACCCTCGAGGAACCACCGGCTCACGTGGTATTTATTTTAGCCACAACAGAAGTACACAAGCTACCCGAAACTATTATCAGTCGCACCCAGCGCTTTGCGTTTAAGCCAGTTGATCTCGGCGAAGTTGCCGCACACCTCAAGCACATTGCCACACAAGAAAAGATTATGATCGACGACGACGCGTTGGCGCTTGTTGCCGCGCATGGCGAAGGCAGTTTCCGCGACAGCATCAGCCTGCTCGATCAGACGCGCAGCGTCGGCCATGCCGTTACTGCCGCTGACATTGAGTCTATCTTGGGCATTGCACCACGCGATTTAATAACTGCGCTCGCAGCAAGTATTGCCAGCCACAGCGCAGCACAGGCGATTCAAACCCTGCACACGTTATATGACCAGGGGAGTGACCCGGGTCAGGTTGCCAAACAGCTTGCGGCCACAATCCGCGACGAAATTATGCAGGGCAGACCAAGCCTACCGCGTGATCAGCTCATGTCTCTCCTGACGCGGTTGATCGAAGTTCCGGCATCATCCGACCCACGAACATTTCTTGAGGTAATTCTGCTCGATGCGGCGTTGGACGATAGCGTTTTGCCAACGCCAGTGGCTCGTGTAGTTGCCGATACGCCACCGCCAGCCGCGACTCCACCAGCACCTTCTGCACCCCCTAAAAAAGAAACACCCAAACCAACTCCCGTGGCGAAGTCTGAGTCTATTGCCGAAGCACCGCCCAAGGTTACGCCAAAGTCTACTCCCACAACGGAGGCAACACAAAAGCCGCCAAAAGTCGCTGCTGAACCACAGGTCAAGACTGAAGTTTCGACCGGCTCTAGCGAGGGTAGTGCACTCGATATCAGCGCCTGGTCAGCTATTCTGGCAGCCATCAAAGCCAAGAACAACACCCTTTACAGCCTGGTCAAAGCTTCCGAGCCACGCTTTGAACTCGGTAAAGTCACGTTGACGTTTGGTTTTGCGTTTCACCAAAAACGCATCAACGAAACTCATAACAAGGAGATTATTGCCGAAGCCATCCACGGTGTTACCGGTGAGCAAGTGCAGCTCGTGTGCGCATTGGGCGAGCCCAAAGTCGCTGGGCCAATGATGCCGCCAGAAGATGGCGAGATCGCTCATCATGTCAGCGGTACTGGCGTTAGCCACCCACCCGAAGACGTACTTGAGGGTGACTTTTACGTCCAACAAGCTGAGCAAGAAGCCGCAAAACACCCAATCACTGCCATAAGCAATATTTTTGGCGGTGGAGAACTGCTAGAATCATAAGACCTATGGATCACGGAAAAGGAAACCACGCGCAATTGCCGCAAAACCTCGAGGCAGAGGCTAGTTTGTTGGGCGCCATCCTCATCGACAGCGACGCGCTTGTTAAGATTGCCGATGGCATCATGACATCCGACTTTTTCGACACGCGTCACCAACGTATTTACGAGGCCGTCACGCAGCTATACGAGAAGCGTAGCCCAATCGATGTACTAACCTTAGCCGATCAGTTAAAAGGCAACGGCTTTTTGGAAATGATCGGTGGTTCATCCTACCTAACAGAACTGACCAACTTCGTGCCAACCGCCGCACACGTTGAGCAATACGCTGATATTGTCGCCCAGAAGGCCGTTCGCCGTCGCTTGATCCGCACCAGCCAAGAACTAACTGCGCTTGGCTACGACGAGTCAAAGGCCGTTCGCGCCCTCATCGAAGAGGCCGAAGCCAACTTGTTTGAGGTCAGCCAGCAGCACGTCAAGCAGAGCGTCACGAGCATCGAAGACATTTTAGCAGGCAGTTTCGAGCGCCTAGACGATCTCCACAAAGACAAAGGCAAAATTCGCGGCATCCCAACAGGTTTCCGTGATATGGATGATATCCTGGCCGGCCTGCAACGTTCTGACCTCTTTATTCTGGCAGCTCGTCCGGCTATGGGTAAGACTGCATTTTCGTTAAGCCTGGCGCATAACGTAGCTGTTCAAGCCAAAGAACCAGTCCTCATTTTTAGCCTAGAAATGAGTAAGGAACAGCTCGTTGATCGCTTGTTGAGTATGGAATCGGGCGTCGATGCCTGGGCACTGCGCACCGGCAATCTGACCGACACTGACTTTGAAAAAATCGGGCAGGCCATGGGCACGTTGTCCGAAGCCAAACTATTTTTCGACGACACCCCGGGCTTAACCGTTAGTGATCTGCGTACCAAAGCCCGCCGCGAGGCCCACCAACAGCCACTCGGTCTCATCATTATCGACTATCTCCAGCTTATGAGTGGTGGTAACAAATTTGCCAGCGGCGACAACCGGGTCAACGAAATTTCCGAAATTTCTCGTGGCCTGAAGGGAATTGCGCGCGAACTTAACGTACCCGTGATCGCACTATCCCAGCTCAGCCGCTCGGTTGAAAGTCGTAAGCCACAGATTCCACAGCTCGCCGACCTGCGTGAATCTGGATCCATCGAGCAGGACGCGGATGTTGTAGCCTTTATTTACCGTGAAGATTATTACAACCCCGAAACCGACCGCAAAAATATCATGGATATCTTGATTAAAAAGCATCGTAACGGTGCCACGGGTGGCGTGGAACTATTCTTCGACCGTGAAAAGCAACGCATCCGTTCGCTTGATACAAAACGCGCGCATCCGTTCGCCGAATAGCACCCATGTCGCCTCAAACGGTGCTATAATAAACAGCAATATGACGATAAACTCCGCTCGACTTCGCAAGGCCATGTTGCGTCACTGGAAGCCAATGAGCGCCTACGCCATCACTTTTCTGATTCTCGCCGGTGTTCTTGTATGGCGACTTGGGTCGTTGTTGCCAGGCTACAGTCGGCACGAAGTGGCAACCTATCAGGCAAGTGAAAACCTACGCACCATTTGGGCTCACCCCTTTAACGCACCGTATCACATTTTGGTACGCGTACTGGATTTTGCCTTCCCGCACAACTACATCGCTGTGCACCTGGCAAGCGTCTTTGTTGGTTGGCTGACATTATTGCTGTTTTGTATTTTGGTCTACCGCTGGTATGGCACCCGCACCGCAATCATAAGTACGCTCATCTTTGGTACTTCGAGTTGGTTCCTGCACACTTCGCGGCTTGGTTCACCCACAGTATGTTTTTTGGCAGTTGTAGCGCTGGTAGGTTGCGGCGTTTGGCTCCGCGAACACAAGGCGGGACTCGCCGTTATACTCGGGCTCTTTTTGGCGACCGCACTCCTATATACGCCCGGTATGGCTTGGTTTATCGCCATCGGGTTATTGTGGCAATGGAAATATGTCGACAAGGCATTTAAGCAGCATCTTGGATTCGTAACTCTGGGGGCTGTGGTGTTCATCGCAGGCCTGCTGCCACTTGGCTGGAAAATGTACCAAACTCCATCGCTTATTAAAACCTGGCTATGCCTTCCAGCAAACTGGAATCAGCCACTGCACTTCATCCATAATTTGATTGACATACCGCTCGCGATTTTTGTTCGCGGCCAGACCAATCCCGAGACTTGGCTTGGACGTATGCCATTACTGAGCGTGTTTAGTATCATTGCATTTATACTCGGAAGTTACGTTTTCTATCGTCAGTTCAAGCTTGCGCGCGCTAAACTTTTCGTTGGCCTCGCAATCCTTGGCTCGGTAGTTATTGCGCTCAGTGACGGCAAAATTCCACTCACGGCCTTGGTGCCTTTTGTATACGTTATCGTCGGCGTCGGCGCCAGCTATCTAATGGGACTCTGGCTGGATGTATTCCCCAGGAATCCTATTGCACGTGCACTGGGCATGAGCTTGTTCGCCCTGGTTATCGGCCTTGCTTGCATCTACAATATGCGTAGTTATTTTGTGGCGTGGCCGCAGGCGAGCGTTACTCGCGCCGTCTTTAATCTAAGGCCATAATCTACACGTATATTGCAGATGGCTGCAATCTGTTACAATAGTATATACGACATTAAAGGAGACTATAATGAGCCGTTTTGATCAGGCAAAAATGTTGATGCGCGTTAAGAAAATTCAAAAAGAATTACAGAAGCAAGTTATTACTGTTGAAAAGGGCGATGGCGCTGTTACTGTTGAAATTACAGGTGAGCAAAAGATCAAGAAAATTCACATTGATCCTGCATTCGTTGACCTTGATGACATTTCGCAACTTGAGCGATGGGTTGAAGATGCCGTTAAAGAGGCAATTGCCGAAAGTCAAAAAGTTGCAGCCGAAAAAATGCAGCCAATGATGGGCGCTTTGGGCGACCTCGGCCTGTAAATCTAGCCACACACCACGATGCAAATTCTGCCACCTGCACTCACCAATGTTATTGACGCACTGGGTACTTTACCTGGTGTTGGCCCGCGCACTGCTGAACGTTATGCGTATTTTTTGATGCGCAACGACCACAGCAAATCCAAGGCACTGGCCGATGCGCTGACGCATTTACACGAAGGCATCGGTTACTGCAAAAAGACCTTTGCATTGGTGGCTGCAGGGCAGGAGTTATCCGATTTATACACCGACCCACGCCGTGACAAACAAGTGGTAGCGGTCGTAGCCGAGCCGTTTGACATTGTAGCCCTCGAAAAAACCAACCAATTTCACGGCACGTATCACGTGCTTGGCGGGTTGGTGTCGCCGATTGACGGCATCGGACCCGAACAACTACACATTGCCGCCCTCGTTACCCGCATCGACGAAGACAGTGTAGATGAAATTATTTTAGCAACTAATGCCAGTGTCGAGGGCGAATCGACGGCGCTCTACATCCAACAACAAATTGGCGATCGGCCCGTTAAGATTACGCGGCTAGCGCGCGGATTGCCAATTGGTGTCGACCTAGAATATGCCGACCAAATTACTCTCGGCCGCGCCCTTGAAGGCCGCCAAGCTCTCTAGGTGTTGGATACTATTATTGACGGCTAGTCTATTGTGGGATAGTATTACTCGCATGAGTCAGGCACCCCGCCTATCTCACATCGAATGAAGGGGTTTTCGACATGCGTCGGAACACCAAAATTGCAAGTGCCATTGTTGGCGCCGCGCTGACGGTAGCCATGACTACGGGCGTAGCTGCTGGCTGCAGCACTGGTGGCGGTAATACCACACAGCACAGCACCCACGCTGCCACCGTCAACGTCGGTGGTTACGTCAGCTGTACCAGTGGTGCGGCCGTGGACAAGATCGTCGTCACACCCGCCAAGGGTGCCAGTGGCGACGCATCTATCGTCACGCCTGGCAGCAAGATGGGCACCCGCTGGACGTACAGCGGCGGCAGCAGCACCGACTACAGCCTCGCGATCTCCTGTGGGACCGAGCACGGAAGCATCGCGCTGTCGGGCAAGTACGCCGGCAACAACAGCGACGTCACCTGCAGCTACAACCACCAGAACCCCGCCCACCCAGACTGCTCGTACTTCGTGCAGCCCAAGCGCGGCTAGCCTTGGCCCGTGAGTCAGTAAAACAGCTTACGTTCCCAGCACGTTGACCTAGCTGCGTACGGTACCCCTCGTTCAAACTAAGAAGTGTCGGCCACCGTCGATCTGGCCCTGGCCGACACTTCTTACGAACACATTCATCGCCACCCCGCCAGTCTTCAATGACTGGATTTTTTATTTGTTTTATGGTATAATACTGCATTATGTCTGAGGTTCTTCCGGGCGAGTGCCCATTTGATCCAAAAGCCATGCAGCGTGAGCTGTGGGCACAACATCGTGAAAGCTATGATTCGCTTCGCGATATTTTTGATCCTTTGACAGCAGAAATTGCTACATCTCTCGAAGAAATGGCTAACCACAATCCCCAAGAAATCACCATGCGGTCCGAATATTACCCCGTAACAGCGCGGGTCCCTTTTGACACACCGCGCGGTCTTCCGCCAACACTTTTTATGGGGTCCAAAGACATTGCAGAACTACCCTCGAGCAAGCACGCCGCAAAACGCCTTGCTAACGAACATATGAAATATGCAGACTCGTTAAGTGATATTCTCGATGGAGTGCATCCCGCAGGTGATAGCTTTCAGATTATTCGCGAGAGGTTGGTGGAGTACAGCAAACAAGGAACAACTCTGAACACAGAAGCTTGGGAAGAATACGAAGCAGCATACGCCCATGAAGCTGCTAGGGGTTTATATGTCCTCGGAAATCTCGCTATGCATCGTGAGTTAAACATCTCGAATTTCGAGCGGCGCGTAGCGTCTAGCCTACTGCCCGAGAGTAATCAGGCGCGGTATTTTTCGTATACAACTTCGGGCACTATCCAACATGGGGAGCAGATCCAGAATATGGCGATGGTTATGTTGCCAATTGGCGCATATGGCGCCAAATTTACCAATAGATTGGTACGCAGCACGGCAGTCATGATCGATCATGCAGTAACTGATTACTTGCCCCTGGCCAAAGAATATACGAGTGGCAAAGATGAGCTGCTACGGGACACAGCCCGTGGAGGAGATGTCGGCAAAGCTTTTGGCTATGATGAAGGAGCATTATCAACGATAGGTGAAGGCATTCTTTCTATAGCTCAAACCGTGGCGCTACTGACAGCCGAAAAAGTACCCGGCTACGAGACTGGCGACGAACTGCTATCGGCAATTATCGAGCAAGGCGTCGTCAATGACGTAACGCGTCTTTTGATGCTTGGGCTTATCGGTCCACTAACCTTGGGCGGAAAATACTTTCCAGGTCTGCTACAGGCAAACCCAGATGGGAAACTGACGATCAACCCTGACATTAGGGCAAAACTTGAAGCCTTACGAGAGAATTGGATGGTGAGTGTTTATAAGAACTGGCACAACGAGCCTGCCAAGAATAGGGCGTTCAACGGAGGGTTTGGCCTTGTTTGCCCTGCAAATACTCCTCGTGGAGGCATTACAGCGCTTAGCAAAGCCTTCCAGCGAGTACACGCGCTTTCTAGTTCCGATACCAATACAACTATCTACGGACCATGGCGCATACCCGGCCATCGATTCAACGTAGATACCAAAACAGTGTAGTTTTGGACTAACTTCGGTATAATAGAGGAAATGACCATCTATTCCGAAGCCGAAAAAATCAAAGAGCTGCTCGCGAGTGCCGAACGTGTTGTTATTATTCAGGCCGACAATCCCGACGGTGATTCGTTGGGCAGTGCACTGGCTCTGGAACAAATTATCGGTGACATGGGCAAGCACGTATATTTGTACTGCGGCTCAGATATTCCAAGCTATCTGACCTATTTGCCAGGTTGGGACCGCGTTAACAAGGATATGCCGTCGCAATTTGACTTGAGCATTATTGTCGATACGAGTGCGAGCAGCTTGCTTGAGAACATCGCCACCAACGGACAGCGGGGCTGGTTGGCGGCAAAGCCATGCATCGTAATCGACCACCATGACGTGACGTCAACCATCGAATTTGCCTCGGTACTGTGCAACAAAAAAGCCGTGGCCACTGGTGAGGTTATCTATGAACTAGCTCAGCAGCTTGATTGGCCGCTCAATCTGGAAGCCAAAACTGTACTCACTGTGGCAATTATGTCCGACAGCCTTGGCTTGACAACGCCAGCAACAAGCAGCCGCAGTATTCATATTATTGGTGATTTGGTTGAAGGTGGCGTCAATATTGCCGCACTCGAAAATCAGCGCCGCGACATGATGCGCAAATCGCCAGATCTTACGCGTTACAAGGGCCAACTACTGCAGCGCATCGAGTATTTTTTTGACAACCGCGTGGCAACAATCACCATTCCATGGGAAGAGATCCAGACATATAGCCCATTCTACAATCCATCGATGTTAGTCATGGAAGACATGCGCCTCACAACTGATACAGCAGTCGCCATCGCGTTCAAGCTATACAGCGACGGCCACGTGACGGCTAAAATTCGTGCTAACTACGGTTCACCAATTGCAGGCAAACTTGCCGAGCATTTTGGTGGCGGTGGCCACATGTATTCGAGCGGCTTCAAGATTAGCAACGGGCGCCCGTTCAACGAGATCAAATCAGAGTGTACCGCCTATGCTGCACAATTACTCGATAATCTTGAACAGGAATAATACCCATGAAGCTCTACAACACACTCACGCGCGCGGCCGAAAATTTTGCGCCACTTGATGGTGCTCAGGCCCGCATTTACTCCTGCGGACCAACCGTATATGACCACGCACATATCGGCAATTTAAGTGCCTACGTCTTTGCTGACAGTTTGCGCAGGGCGGTGGCTTTTGCGGGCTTTGACATTAAGCACGTCATGAATTACACCGATGTTGACGATAAAACTATTCGCCGCTCACGAGAACAATTCCCCGATGCGGATCCACTGGTAGCGCTCAAGCTGCTCACCGATAAATACATCGGCATTTTCCGCACTGACATGGAGCGCATCGGCACCGATATTACCGCAATTACTTTCGTTCGGGCCACCGAGCGCATTGCTGGCATGCGTCAACTGATTCGCGATTTGCATGCCGCTGGCTTTGCATATATTGCCGACGACGGCGTGTACTTCTCAATCGAAGCCTACCGCAAAAGTGGCAAGACCTACGGCCAATTGCTGGAATTAACCGCCAAAAACACCTCCGAAGCTCGCATCCAGAACGATGAATACGACAAAGAGTCGGTGCACGATTTTGCACTCTGGAAAACTCAAAAAGATGGTGAACCAGCCTGGGAATTCAAACTTGACGGCCACGATCTAACCGGCCGACCCGGCTGGCACATAGAATGTTCAGTGATGAGCCGCCAAGAGCTCGGCCAGCCATTTGACATCCACACCGGTGGCATCGACCTGATTTTCCCCCATCACGAAAACGAAATTGCACAAAGCACGGCTTTGGAAACAGATCCACATATGGCACAGTTTTTTGCCCACAACGACCACATCTTGGTCGATGGCAAAAAGATGTCCAAGTCCGCTCACAACTTCTACACATTGGAAGATGTTCTGGCCAAGGGGTACGACCCATTGGCGTTTCGTGTCAAAATTTTGCAGTCGCACTACCGCAATGCCGTCAATTTTACGTGGGAAAGTCTCGACGCCGCCCAAAACTTACTTAACAACCTTCGTGCATGGGCAGACCTCAAACATCAGCCACTAGCCGACCAGCACAACGACGTAGCCACAACATACGCCGCTGCGCTCAAGAATATTCAGGCGGCTATCGACGACGACCTGAATACATCACTTGCGCTTGGTGAACTGGCAGCACTCGCCAATCAATCTGAAACGCACGGTGTTGACCGCGACAAGATACAGGCTATGCTGAACATCGCCGATCGCCTGTTTGGCTTACAACTTGGCAATCGCCCAACAATTAACGATACGCAAAAGCACATAGTCGCTGATCGCCAGGCAGCCCGCGATGCCAAAGATTGGGCAACATCCGACCGTTTGCGTGACCAGCTCCTGGAGCAGGGAATTACCGTTCGCGATACGCCAAACGGTCCCATCTGGTCCCGCAAATAAGCGTCGGCTAGAGTTTTCTAGAGTTCGGCGGTTTGTGGGTGATTGGCAAGCTCGTCGCGCTCTTCATTGTCGATGAGGTGCTTGGTACGCATGTAGTCAATCATAAAAATGCGGAAACAGCCAGCTACTGGTATGGCTACCAAACCACCAAATAGGCCACCAAAGTTGACGCCAACAATCACCGAGGCAAACACCAAAAGCGGTGACATGTTGGTCGAGTTAGCCTGGATGCGCGGCTGTATGATGTAGTTCTCGATCTGCTGATACAGAATGTAGTATGCCAAGATAAAACCCGCCGTTGGTAGTGAGTGGAAAAGAGCGACAGATGTCACGATAATTGCACCGATGGTATGGCCAACCATAGGGATCAGGCCACAGATAAAAACGATGACAATCAGAGCCGCCGGGTAGCTAATACCCAGGACAAGAAGCGCAGGTAGCAACATCATCGAAGCAATTAGTGCCAAGATTACCTGGCCGTTCACGTAGCCCTTAACGACTCGGTACATGTCGGCAGCTAAACGTTCTACACGGTCGTGATGTTCGGACGGCACAAACCGCTCCGACAGCTTGAGCCAACGCGGACCTTCGATAAGCATCATAAATGTCAGCACAAGAATTGTCAGAACAGAGAAGATGCTCGAACCTACCCTGCCGGCAGTGCTAAACGCAAGGCCTGAATCGTTTTTGAGGCGGTTAGAAAGTTGCGTCGACACATTATCGACCTGCTTTTGCAGATGATATTTACGCACAAACTGGCCAACGGCACCGTCTTGGTTACGGACCTCTTCGACCAAATGTGGTGCGGCGCTAATAAAGATATTGGTTTGACGCACCAGGGGTGGCACAATACTTGCCAAAAATGCCGAAAGCACCGCAATAATAAACAAGAATGACAACGCCGTGCCAAGCACGCGACTTCCGCGGCGCTTGCCCGGAATGCGCTCTGCCAACCAGTGAACAGGTGCGTTAAGTGCCAGCGACAAGAAGAATGCCGTGAACAGCAAAACCAGCGCGTGCTCAGCGCGCTTAACTGCCAGCAGGCCGATAAACGACACAACAGTCAAGAGCAGTACGCGAATGACGGTGCGATTGCTAACGGTTACTCCAACTTTTTTGTATCTATTGGAAGGATTGAAGCCAAACATACCTTGTATTATTCCTTAACCACGACGCTTATGCAATGCCGCATGGTAAACCTCGACAACTTTTGCACCAACTTCCGTCGTGTCATACTGTTGGACCTCAGACAATTGCCAGTCATGCGCTTTGCGTCGAGCTGCAGGGTCCTGCAACAACACGGCTAACTCATGGGCAAGTGTGGCCGTATTGGTCGGATTGAACAAGGCCTCTGGATGGTTGGCGAGCACACTAGCGTAGCCCGGGTTGTCGCCAGCCAAAACTGCGCCACGGCTGGCAGCCATCGCTTCAACCAATACAATGCCAAAGCTTTCGCCACCAGTGCTGGGGAAGATCGCAATATCCGCCGACGCCATGTAGCGCGGCTTGTCAGCTTCTTCCACAAAACCTACAAACTCCACGATATCATCCAAATGATGTGTTTTAGCGTAGGCACGTAATTGTGGTTCCAGCGGACCTCGGCCACAAATCAGAACTTTGTAAGGGCGATCGACTTTTTCGTGCCGGCGCATGTGTGCCACAGCCTCCAGAAGGTATTGGCAGCCCTTGCGCTGGACCAAACGGCCCAAGAACATAATTGTCAGCTCGTTTTTGTACTGCGGGAAGGCGGCGGCGCTCAAATAGGGAGCCAAATGTACTGTGTTTGGAACAACCTGGCTCGTTATGCCAAAGGTTTGTGCGGCGAACTTCTGTGCCACGGGCGAGACACTCATGATTTCGTCAAAACGGCCAAGCGAACGGCGAGTAAGCAAGCGAAGTCCGCGGTTCGCATGGTGCACCATAAGCGAGTGCGGAGCAATATGGAAAGTGCCCACAACTGCGGTATTGTCGGGCGCAGCCTTGATGATACGACCAGCCAGAAATGGACTGTACGGAGCCTGGACATGCAAAATGTCAAAGTCTTCCCGTTTGAGCAGCGTGGTAATCTTGGTGCGCGAAACTGGCAGCGGAATCGACATACGATTGTGGTTAAATCGCACTTTAATATTCTTGCCCAGACTATGCACGCTGGGAATATCAGTGCGGTGTGTCTGACCAACCAAATAATGCACATCGTGACCTTGGTCGCGTAGCCACGCCCCAAGCGTCAGAATATATTGCTGTACGCCATCCGGCGTGTCGAGCGAGTCATCAAGCACAAATCCAATCTTGAGCGGATTATTTGTCTGCATGGTGTTTAAGGGCTTGCTGGTAGATTTCTTCGTACTGCGTCACAATTGTTGGATACGAGTATTGGGTGATTTCTTCCTCGGCCCATGCACGCCATAGTTTGCGCAGTTCGACTTCGTTGAGCAGAAGTTCCATGCGACGGGCAAATTCTTCAGCGTCTTTGGGGTCAACGAGCGACAACGCACCGAGACCCTTCATGACACTGGCGTAACCCGGATTATCACCGGCAACGGTTACGAGACCACTGGCCATAGCCTCCAGAAGCACAATACCAAAGCTTTCGCCATACAATGCAGGGACAGAAAACAGATCGGCGGTGCGCAAATAGCTGAGTTTTTCTTTTTCGGTAATGTAGCCGGCAAAGGTGACGTTTTTGATTTGTAGGTCATCAACCAGCATTTCGAGTTTTTCGCGGTCTGGGCCATCGCCGGCAATAATCAGCGATACGTTAGGTTCGCGCTGCTGCAAAATAGAAAAGGCCTGAAGCAAGTACTTCACGCCTTTTCTACCCTCTAACCGGCCAACGTAAAAAATCGTCTTATGTTTACGTTTATCGCTACGGCGGGCTGGAACTTTATAGCGATCGAGGTCGATACCGTTAGGAATAATCGCCACCGGCACATCAGTCAGACTACACACGTATTCGGCGGCAGCATCAGATACAGCTGTAAATTTATCGATGTATTTAAGCACCGATTTGGTGTAGGGCGTAACCACTTTGGCGATCGTGCGGCTCATCATGTTTTCGGGAAGTTTGGCGTGGAAGGTTGCCACGTTGACCGTGTTAGACCTGGTTAAAATCTGGCGGCTGAGTACCGGCACCCATGGTTCGTGGAAATGCAAAATATCAAAATTGTGCTCGGCGAGCATCGTGTCGATGGATTCGTTGAGGCCAGCCGAAACCTGAATAGTCGTGCTGAGCGGTGAGTTAAAGTCGGTTGCAGTACCAACGAAGATAAGATTCTTGTGCTCGGCGCATTCCGGATCATAGTCGCGAGGCTGCGGTGTAATAATGTGCACGTCGTGGCCACGGGCAATAAGCTCGGTTTGCATAGCAACGACAATTTCCTTGACGCCGCCACCCTTAGCAATGTTATACGGAAAAACTAATCCGATTTTCATAATTATACCCAGTATACCATGAATTATCTGGAGGATGGCTGCGAGAGCACGCGGCGAAGCTTGGGTGGCACGAATGGTGCGGCATCTTTAGCTTCGGCGATAACTGTTGGGGCGTGCTTGGTCATGTTGATGGTCATGCCGTGGAAATCAGTAAAAATTACACGCATATGCTGCTCAACGAGGTTATTGTCAAAGAAGTGATCATTCTTGACGCCAACGTGCCAGACCGGCAAGTTAATCTGCGACTTGCAATTATCGAACGTCAGGAATTGCGTGGTGGTGTACATGTAGGTCCGAACATCGTTATTGCGCCATAACCCGATCTCGACGTCAAGCATTTGATCGCGCTGCGCAGGTGTTAGGTCGGCAAATTTATGCTTGGCATTAGAGGTTTTGGCATAGACAAGACGCAGCATTGCCGGATGCAAACATACGCCGCGGAAAAAGTTAGAGGCAATGGGCAGCGAAAAGACGGTCGCGCCCAAACGGTACGAAAACGAGCGGATGGGGGAAAACGTAAAGTCATCTTTGTGTGCAAAACCCACTAAACTCACTAGGATTTCTACTTTTTTGGCGAGGTCAGGGAAGCGCTGTAGCATGCGCGTAGCAACGACAAATCCGAACGACATGCCGATAATCGTCACGCGGCGACGCTTGTAACGCATTTTGACAAAGGCCGCCAGATAGTCGGCCAAGTTGTCGATGGTCGGCTTTTTGTCAATTTTGTAAAAGCTTTCCATGCCGCCGAACCCGGGCAAATCAGGTACGGTTACCGTACCATAGCGGTTCAAAACCTGTGCCAGGCCGAACCATCGCTCCAAGCTGGAATGGTGCCCGTAAACGAGCATGATTTCGCGGCTTCGCCCTTTGGGAGCGGCTAACTGCATCATACGACCCTGCAGGCCGTTCATGTTAAGAGGAAAAATATAATCTAATGGGTTTGGTGGTGTTTTTGCCATGTTTTTAATCCTTATGCCTTCCCACCCGAAAAAGCAATGTTTCTAAAATTGGGATACTTCTTACATTGTAGCAATGAATTGCCTACAATAGGAACATGAAAAGGAAACAAATTGTCATGCTCTGCCTATCTTTTGCCATTGTCGCCGCCATAGCCTGGGCCCTCAACCGTCACTTCGACACCACCAATCGTATTGATAGCTCACACAGCGCCACCGCCGACACTTCGTCACTCACGCCAAGCAAGGGCGCATTCGACAACAAGCAGTACTCTTTGACCGATCCCACCAGCATTTGGGTTGTTGCCAACAAGCATCGGGCACTCCAGCCAAAAACCTACGCCCCCAACGACCTCGTCGTGCCAGCAATTCCACTGCGCGGAAATATCACCAACACCGAAAAATACGTCCGTAAAGTGACCGCTGTGGCGCTTGAAAAACTAGAGGCTGATGCACAAAAACAGGGTTTGGCATTCAATCTGCAAAGTGGCTACCGATCGTACGATTTCCAGGTCGATTTGTACAACCGCTACGTGCAACAACAAGGGCAGGCTGTGGCCGACAGCCAGAGTGCTCGCCCAGGGTTTAGCGAACATCAAACTGGCTTGGCCGCAGACTTGGGCGGCGTCAGCCACCCGGAATGCGACGTCGAAGCATGCTTTGCCACCACGCCAGAGGGCGAGTGGTTGGCCGCCAACGCCTACCAATACGGCTTTATTATCCGCTATCCGCAAAACATGCAGACGGTCACCGGCTATATATATGAACCGTGGCACGTGCGCTACGTTGGTGTTGATCTGGCCACGCAAATGCACAAGCAAAAAATTACGACGCTCGAGCAATCCTTTGCACTTGGTTCGGCACCAGATTACGAATAGACAACCAGCATTTACAGATTGAACCGTGCCTCAGGGGTGGCTACACATATACTACACATAATTGTTGCGCTGCCTGCAATTAGGGTGTATGATACTGCAATCTTCGGGTAAACCGAAGATGTTATTTACGAGATAAGCAGACAGCAACGAGGCGAGTTGACGGTTTAGCTAAAGTAGCTAGCCAGGTCGTCATCCCGTCTCGTGTATACAGACAATACAGCCGATAATCGGTACGAGACAAGACACAAAACTAGGAGGTCAGCGATGGGGCTGATCAGTTACATTTTTTGCTTACTTCTCGTGGTACTTGGATGTGCCCCCGGCATGTTCCGTGCCGCTCAGATCATCCGCGGGAAACTGCGCAACTTCGAATGCGTACACCTCGTCGGTGAGCTCTTCCTGCAGGGAATCTTCTGCGGTGGTGCGCTCGCGTACCTCGCACTGGCCCATGCTCACGCCGCAGGCGCAATCGTCGTCAGTTCACTCATCGCAGTCACTGGTGTGTACCTGTTCGTCGGCATGCTCTTCGTCACTGGAGAGAACACCCAAGAAACCACCACCCAGAGCCAAACCGACCCCCATCCACACGCCAAGCTCGGCTGGCCGCTCATGGCATTCCAGCTCGCGCGGCTCCTGACCATGTTCATCCTCATGACCCTCAGCCTGCACTAAGCAAGCCAAGCCGCGTCGGATACGATCAACAGAGAGAAGAGTGCAGGGTGGTGCGAACGTTGGCATTATGCCATACCATCCCCCTGTATTGTTCTGTCTGCTTATCTTATCCACCTCCTTGAAAATTCCCGCCGCATGCGGTAAAATCTATCTGTTACGTCGGCACACATCGTGCCCGTTTCGCGCTATTGGGGCGTCGCCAAGTGGTAAGGCACCAGTTTTTGGTACTGGCATTCGGGGGTTCGAATCCCTCCGCCCCAGCCAAGCATAAGCACTATGAAAGACTCCTTCGGGAGTCTTTTTGTTTTGGTATACTCAAGTAATGAAATACGAAGCTGCATTATTCGATTTGGATGGCGTGATATTAGATAGTGAGCCATTACATGTCGCTGCTTTCCGAGCTACTCTTGAGAATTATGGCCACTCACTAAGTACACATGACTATAAGGAATGCTTTGCAGGTAAAACTGACGAGGCAGGTTTTGAATCATACTTTAAGTTTATTGATGAAAACGTAGATCTCTCGATACTTATGGATGAGAAAGCTAAAAAGTATCTTGAACTTGCTGGTAATCAACTCGTTCCATACCCAGGTGTTGTTCAATTGATCAGAAGTCTTGCTAGATCTATGCCCCTTGCACTTGTAACGGGCTCGCTACGTGCCGAAGCAGAAGTAGCTCTTAGGACTTTTGAGATCACTGATTGTTTTAAGATAATCGTTGCTGCAGAGGATATCTCACAAAGCAAGCCGAGTCCCGAAGGCTACAATAAGGCCGCTGCATTATTAGGGACACCCTCTACACACTGTGTAGTTGTCGAAGATTCTCCTAATGGTATTAAAGCCGCTCGCGCAGCAGGAGCTGATTGTATAGCCGTAACTAATACACACACCGAATCAGAGCTGCAAGACGCAACGAACGTCGTTAATCAGCTTGAATTAAGTATGTTTTAAGTTTGGACTCATAATTAGAATGGTTCTAACTTCGTCGATGATGCCCAGCCAATATAAATGACACATGCGCAAGTATGTGTCATTTATATTGGCTGGGCACTTCAGAGACAGTAAGTATACGTCGATTTGCCAGCAGCTTCGCCGTCTTTTATACTCAATATAGATATGAAAGAGGTAAAAGAAACTGTGGAACTTAGCATGGATGAGCTCCGCGATATTGCCGGCTACGCAGCGGAATGTGCCCATAGGGTTCTGCCTATCTTTGAGCAAATCATGCCTGACGACCCTCGGCCTCGTGACGCCATTGAAGCTGCGCTTGTTTTTTCGAAAGATGGGAAACGTTCGAATGCATTGCGTGCAAAAGGCTTTGCAGGATACAAGGCAGCGCGTGGGGCGAGTACGCCAGCTGCAATCGAAGCAGGTGAGGCGGCTACTCAGGCAATTGGTGCCGCCTATCTTCACCCTCTGGCATCTGCAATGCAGGTAAAGCATATTCTCGGCGCGGCCGCTCATGCGGCACGAGCAGCAGAGCTGCATGCCGGTGATGACAGAAGTATCGGCGTGGAGAGCTGCAATTGGGCCGTGCAGCACGCATCTTCGACGGTCGTTGCTGTCCTTGTTCGCTACCCCACTGCGCCTGCAGGTGGTGGTCGTACTGGAGAATTGCTTCGCAATATCGACACTGCACTTCGTCTTTCTGCTAAAAAGGGAGCTTAACATTCGAGCTCTCCTTTGTGGTTTACGGATTCATCTAGGACTTGGCGAATAGCAATGATGTCTTGCCCTAACTCTAGTGGGTCACCTTCAAAAGTTTGGACAACACCCCTCCTCCCCAGCCATGAGATTATTCTTAAAAATACCTCTGTAAAATGAAGTATTTTTAGTTTGGACTTGAGGCAGGAGAGAAGGGGTGACCAAACTTTTGCCTTTGCTATACTATCTTCATGACTAATGAACAACCTTTCCCTGTACATACGTTGCTTGAATTGCATGTCGAAGACTTTGAACCCATCAAGGACTATTATCAAAAACTTGGATTTGAGGTTTCCTGGATGCGCCTCTCGGAGGGGTTTAAGGGCTACCTTGTTCTTAAGCTCGATCACAATGTGCTCTGCTTTTGGGCCGGCAATAAGCATGTTTATGAACATAAATACTTCTCCCAATTCCCTAAAGACTCGAAACGAGGGTATGGTGTAGAAATTGTATTGATGGTAGATAACGTGGAATCTTACTACCAAAGAGTAAAAGATGCCGCTAATGTGTTTGAGCCTCTGGAAATGCAACCGTGGGGTTTGAAGGATTTCCGGTGTGTGGATCCGGCCGGTTATTATCTTCGGTTTACGGACAAACACAATATTCTCGACAATAAATACGCCGTTGAATAAAATCAGGCTATTTATTTTCAAGAAGCTTCCGGATTTCTCGAATATCTTGTTCTAAATCCTTGTCTTTATCTCTCAGAGTTTGGACAATGCCCCCCTCTCTCCGGCCGTCTTAGATCTCCATCAAGTTACGTGTTTTTAGCTATAATTGCCACCTGTTTAAAGGGTTCGTATCGTCGCTCGACATATCTTTCCATACGACAATTTTGCTCAGATTTTATGTTTTTTATGCTAAAATTGTCGTATGAGATTAAACAAAAACACTTTATATATACTCTTGTTTCTACTTGGTGGCGATACAACTGCACCCGAGATAAGCAAACGATTGCCCGACCTCGACATCCGCTCTATACAGCGAGCTCTCGAACGCCTCGTGGAACTTGATCTCATAAAACGAAGTGGGCCAAAGAACGGCCCGTCATACGCGATAAATTATCCCTCCCTCCTGAAAACTGAAATCCCCGACAAGATACTCGAGGATGAAAATCGACCAGAAAGTTCTTTCAATCATGATCTTATTGACTGGCTACACGAAGCGCCGGTTGAAGAGCTTGAGCAAAGTTTTGGAGATACGAACATAACTCCAGATACTGGCCATAAAATCTCCGCCAAGGAGCTTGAATACCTGACGGTAGAGTTATCATGGAAGTCATCAGCACTTGAGGGTAACACGTACACCTTGCTTGATACTCAGCTATTGCTAACTGAGGGCATCAAAGCAAAGAATAAGACAGAGTTTGAAACACAGATGATTCTAAACCACAAAGATGCTGTGGCTTTTATCATTGAGAATCCAGACCTGTTTAGCGGAGAGATTAGCTTTGCTACCGTTGAGGAACTCCATAAGATCATTGGACGTAATCTTGGTATTGCGACAGGAATTAGAAAAAGACTCGTCAAGATTAGCGCCAGTAACTATACGCCACTTGCAAGCCCACATCAGCTTCGTGAAAATGCAGACAAGATACTAGAAATTATCGGACGATTTACGGATCCGATATTGAGGAGCCTGTTAGCCTTGAGTCTCGTGCCCTATTTGCAGGCATTTGAGGATGGCAATAAACGAACTGGTCGTATGCTTGCCAACGCCATATTGATTAGCACACTTGGCAGAGGATTCAGTCTGCGTAAGGTCAGTGCCCGCGAGCTCGCGCTGGCATATCTTGCGTTTTATGAGTTTAACAGCATTAAGCCTTTGTTTGACATCCTAAAGAATGAGCTTACGTCTTAGCAATCTTCTTAGAGCGTATGTTCATTGAGCATCTCCTGAATCGCTTTGATATCGGACTGCTCTTCAAAATTTTGGAATAGGTTCTTTAGCTCCAGCTCTATAAAAAAATAGCTATATGAGCTTAAGCTATGAGGAGCTACAAGCGATACGTAAAATTGTCGAGGAGACAGTTAACCCCATTAAAGGTGACATTGAAGCACTCAGTAATGACATAAAAGAAATCTACGAGATGTTCGGACTCTTTTTGTTTTGTCATCTGCTAGCATAGTTCGAGCCCCTTGATATGGATGACTTTTATACGGCCTCTGCTGGAATTGGTACGCTGTCGGCAGAAGTTGTCATGAACGGCTTTCCTAACTTGGGTAAACATAAAACTGAGATAAGAGATGCGACGCTAGCGGCTACAATAAAAGGCGCTTTCGCCCCAAAAGACGCAACTAATAGTCCAAAGGTTAGTTGACCGAGGGCGCTACCACTATCTCCGGCAATCACATGCAACGCAGAACCTTGTTTCATTTGTTCATCGTCAAGGCTATCAAAGGCAAGTGACTTAATTGCAGGTGATGTGCCACGGGCAAAGATTCCTAGCGCAATACACAGCGCATACAATACCCATAATGAATTAGCGGTAAGTAACAATAGAATCGTCAGAACCTGTCCAGTTTCCGCAAGCTCTACGGCTTTCAGGCCAGAATAGTAGCGTGCAAGGACGCCGACAAGCCAACGTCCAGCCATATAGCCTAGAAAGGTGAACGCTTGGAGCAAAATACTATTCTGTAGAGAATATCCCTTTGCGAGGAAAAGAAGCGGCAAGAAAACAAATAGCTGCGAACTCGAAAACGAATCCAAGAACTCAAGTGACAGGATAAACTTGAATGCCTTATTATGTTTCATACTTTTCGCTTTGGCTAATTGGAGTGGGCGTGCTTCTGTAGTCTTCTCCTGACGTGATGCGTAAAACAAAAACAAAAAAGCCGTACAAACAATCAGGAGAACGGCTATTTTCGCCAAGCCTACCATCACAAGTCCGGCAACAGCAAGTGAAAAGAGGATTCGGACAACATCCGCGACCATACTGAGCTGTGCAATTATCTTAAATCTATTGCCTCGAGTCGACATGTTCGCGACCATGGCGTTTACCGCTGACAGTGCCGTTCCCGCAGCGAGTCCCATAATTCCGTAGGCGAACATCAGGAGTGGTATATTTTGATTCGCCACCGCAACGAATAGGATACTTGAAGCTCCGATCGTGCCGAACGCTGCAAACTGTAATAGTCGGCGTGTATCAAGACCGTGTAGCCACTTTGCAACCACGATTGCTCCCATAATTGTCATGGTAATAAAAAGAGCACCAATAAAACCCAATAGTTGAGCACTAATAAGTTTTTCAGCGTACAGTACCGGCAAAAGGACAGAACAAAAGACTGGAAAACCCTTTGCTAGTGCCGTCAAGACATATAGGTCACCAGTTCTGTGACTATGCTCTTTAATTCTTTGAGACATAAATAATGTCCTCCTTTATATATTTTTATTCGCGCCTATATACTTTACAGACCCAGGCTTTAAGATACTTCACGCAAAGACACTAGTTACCTAGTATCAATCTCTTGCTTCTCTCAGTACTGTTCTTGCACTCACTAAGAAGTTCTGGTCTATTTTCAAAGATTTCTTGAAGCGCCTCAAGCGCAATGCTCACCGCTTCATGTGGCTTTTCGCTCGCTTCCTTAACTGTTAATACACCGCTTCCGTGTACAAGACGACTGCGTAAAGCATACATCTTACTAAACTTGTCTTGCAAGGTTGCTCGCTCTGCTGCGTCCTTACCTAGTAGCCACGCTAGGGATGCACTAACCCTAAGAGTAGGTTCGCCGCTTGACGAACCTACGAGGTTTTCCCAGGCAATTACAGCATCAATTACTACGTCACCAGGGTCTTTGCGTTCTGTTTCCGCTATGAGCAGTCTGTGAATAGCTACTTCAATAGAAGGAACGCGTTTTGCATCAACTAGCTTGATCCATTTCTCCCAGTTGATTGCCTCATCTTCTGTTAATTTTGCTGGTAATAACATTGGTAGAGTCTGAGGGTTTCGCCAGGATGCCGAATGCCCAAATCCGAGGGGATCAACCTCTGCGCACCAAGAAAAAACGGTTCGTGGTCGATTCTCTTTACGATCAGTTGCAAATAGTAGCCCAATCTCCACCGCTTCAATTCTCTTTTGGACCGTCTCATAACTGTAAAAGTTTTGAGGCACCTGTATAGGCTTGGTTGAGCCTGCAACTTTGTTCCAATCCTTCACAAAAATTCGGTAGGGTATCTCTGTTTCAAGGATTACATCACCTGAATATTTTATTGTAACTGTCTCGCCCTCTGGAGTAGTCGTGGAGTTGGCGTTGTCGTCAAAAGCTGCTGGGATAAGATTGTCGTCCTGTGCCGAAGCGGCTCTTAATATGCCCCATGGCAATTTTAATTCCGTTTTTTCTTTGGGGAGCAAAACACCAGTAAAGGCAACTCGTACTGGTATCATGGCGTCCTTTCCGTCTGTTGCGTTACGCAGTGTCGTAAGAACCGTCTTGATCGCTATACAAAGCTCTTGGATAGTCGGCTGGCTAATTTGCAGTGATGCAAGGTGCCAGGCGTTCCGAAGAACTGTTTCGGGCAGCATAACTAGCTGAACACTACTGCCTTGCCCGTTACTGCGCGTTACATAACCCTGGATTTGGATCGGAGACTTTGTGAGGTCTTCGTTGCCGAATAACTTAACTAATGCTTTGTCGGCCAGAATTGCCTGTTGTAACTCATCCTGACGACCATGCCTAAAAGCTACCGCGCTTAGTGTCGGCTGAAAAGGATCAGGTGTTTTTCTATCCTTGGGTATTAAGAATAAGGAGTAAAAATCAACAGCTAGTACGTAGAGTATTTGGAGAACTTTATCCTTGCTAGTCGGCGTATTAATCGCACCACCCGCAATAGTTCTAAGCACGTTCGCACAGCTCATAGTCGTGCCATTCGCCTGTGACGCAAATACATCAAGATTGAGATGCCACAGTGGCGACGTGTTATCAAGACTGATACCTGTTGTCTGAATAAACTGAAGTAGTTGCCGAAGTGCTTCTTCTTGCTGTGCTGAAAGTTTTTTATCAGTGCTGAAACGCTCTATTACTTCTTCGTCGGTTGCATTCAACACATAAGTTAAGAAAGGTACACCAAGCACCTCAAGTAACAGAGATTCAACACCATTAGCTTCACTCATATACCTATTGTACAACTTCTGATCGATACTCTCTGGATATTGATCTGCATCGTCATGACATTGACCGCACCACAAAATCATCAATAAACTGGATTAGTTTGATAAGTTGATTTTGCCTCTCCCCATAATACGGCTGACCTAGTTATTGCGCCGTTTGCTACGCTCTATAATTTCTTCATTGCTAATCGGCGGCGTATTCACCATACTCCTCACAACCTCAGTAAAGTTCGCATCAGCATTTGGCGTTGTCTTTTGCTTAGCCAAGTACTCCTGGATAAGCTTCACGTCGTCAATGTCTTTTTGTCGGACATCATCATCCAGTAGCCAGCTTTTCTTAACTGCTAGCAAAAAGTCCAGGGTTATATAGCGCACATCGTCAATAGTGATCGACTGCTCAACAAGATCACTTAATGTTTGATCTTTCCCAAGTACTCCCCAGTGGGCATTAACCTCAAAGCTGTCATCTACAAGCACAGAACGTCCATAGTGCTGTTCTTCCTGGAAATGACCACCGTCTTTTATGCGAGCATACGTTGCCCGGTCTACGACTACGTCAATATCATTACTTTTTCTCATACCTAAAGCATCAAGTATGCCCGAACCAATCACGACTGAATTACTCGCATTTAATCTGAGTGTTGCAAGTTTATTTTTTAAATCCGAATTGAATTTATCCATAGCGCAAGTATAACAGATAGTAGGTTGTGGGTAGTGTAGCAATAACACTACAACGCTAATCTAGCGTACACCCTCAAACAACTCTTTAATCTCGACACCAAGTGCTTGCGCCAGTTTACGCAATGTAGAAAGACGAACAAACTTTGTCCCACCTTCAATAAACGCAATTGTCGTAACGTGAGTATCAATCTTTGCAGCTAATTGCTCTTGTGTCATGCCGCGCTTCTTACGAAGTTCGGCTACTCGTTTACCAAATGCTCGCATCAGGGTCTTTTCTTGTGTGTCAGCCATATACAATTAGAGTAAAAGCATTAGACTTTTAGTTGAATAGACTTAAAGTCTATGTTATGGTGAACTTAGACTAAAAGTCTATGATTCTATGGGGCGAAAACACATAAAAAAACTACTGAATACGGCAGATATATTGCCTCTGCTTGATGACATTACGACTCATCGGCAAGAGCATTTTATCGTTCTGTCAATAGATAGCGGGCGGCGCCTTATTAATAAACGAGTGGTCTTTATAGGCACGGTAGATACCGTCATGGCTCATCCGCGTGAAGTGTATGGGGGAGCTGTGGCAGACTTTGCAGCGGGTATTATTGTTGCACATAACCATCCTTCGGGTGATCCAACTCCTAGCAAGCAAGATATTGCTACGACGCAGCAGCTTGTTGCCGCAGGGCAGATACTAGGTGTGAAACTGATTGACCATATTATTGTGGCTGAACGGGAGCATTATAGTTTTTTGGCAAGCGGGATGATATTCTCGCAAGGGTTCGATAGCCCGAGCCGTAACTAGTAAGAGTAGCTATTCTGGCTATTGCAAGGACATTAGTGTTTTTATACGTCCCACATGCTGAATTAGCTCGCCATATTTCCCACGATCGACTTCAACTTTCAGGTTATAGCTATCCAATTCTTTGCCAAGCGACATATTCTCTTGCGCCTTATATTTGCGAATTTCATCTATTGCCGCTAATGCCTGCACAAAATCACTAATATCCAATTCATCGCTTGGTTTCTCTACCCCTGGCCAGGTGCTTAGATGTAAACTTTTAGCATCCTCCTCGTTCCGATATAGATCTTGATAGATCTGTTCGGTGATAAAAGGCATTACTGGGGCATACATCTTGAGGATCGCCAAGAATACCGTTTTGAGCGTCACAACTGCCGCCGACTTAGAATTAGGGTCATCGCCGAATAGACGATACTTTACAAACTCAATATAGTAATCAGTAAACTTCGACCAGAAGAAACTATCCAATATATCTCGCGCGCGGCTATAGGCATACTCTTCGAAAGCCGTCGTAACCTCCTTGATTGTCGCATTAAGTTCTTGAATGATCCAGGCATCAGCATGCTCTAATGCACCTTGATCTGCGGTTTCTTGGTGTATACTAACGAAACGAGCAACATTATGGAGCTTCACAGCAGTTTTATGCCCCATGCCGATTTCTGTTTCGCTAAAGCGCAGATTCTGCCCAAGTCGAGCACCTGTCGCCCAGTAGCGAATTGCATCCGCTCCGTACTTTTCTACTAGTTCCTGTGAGGGAATATAGTTACCAAGCCGCTTAGATAGCTTGCGACCATCTTCTGCAAGTCCATGCCCAGAGATCATAACGTCATGGAAAGGCAGGTGTCCATTTTCGTAGTAACCTCGCACAATACTGTAGAAATCCCATGTGCGGATAATTTCAAAGGCATTAGGTCGAAGTGTAGCTGGGTAAAGTTTTGTCTGCATTGTCTCATCTTTAACCAATCCCGCAATGATTTGCGGTGACAGAGAAGAGGTAGCCCATGTATCAAGAACATCTGTTTCAGGGACTAGGTCTTCAGGTCTATAGCCTTTTGGCGTGTACTGTGTAGGATCGACTGGCAGCTCGTCTAAGCCTGGCATAACAGGCTCACCTGACACTTTGTCATACCAGATTGGGATTGGCACTCCATAGTAACGCTGGCGAGAAATACACCAGTCCCAATTAAGACCATTTACCCAGTTCTCGTAATCACTATGACGAGATTCAGGATGCCATTGAACTTGATTGCCTAATTCAAGCCACTTCTCTTTTTGATCGGCAATCTTAATAAACCATTGTTTACTAGTCACATACTCAATCGGCGTATCACAGCGTTCATGTACATTTACAGTCTGCACTATCTCCTCCACCTTTTTAACTGCGCCTAACTCCGTAAGATCGGCGATGATTTGCTGCTTCGTTTCGACAACGGTTAGGCCCTGGTATTTGCCAGCAGTTTCATTCATACGGCCTTCTGGCCCAAGAATATAGATTTTGTCAGCCTCAGCAATAGGGTGTCGTGCTTCCCAGTCTAAGAACTGCGTATCTCCGCTACTGCAGTAGTACACAACACCTGTACCGAACTGGGGATCAATCTTTTCATCGGTCGTTAGGAGGAGCTTCTTATTAGTGAGCGGCATCGTAACGATTTTACCGATGTATTTCTTGTAGCGTTCATCGTCGGGATGAACCGAAATACCAACACATGAAGGGTACATTTCGGGTCGTGTAGTCGCAAATATCAAGGCGCCATCATCTTCAACTGGCACTTCGATATGTACGAAATCTGTCTCTCGCTGCATATCTTCAAGATCAGCCTGCGCAAGGGTTGTTTGGCAATGCGTACACCACATTACTGGCTTCTCAGCACGATAAAGATGACCTTTTTTATAGAGATCAATAAACGAGGTCTGTGCTACTTTTTGAGAATGTTGATCGATAGTGCTGTAGGTATAATTCCAGTCAACTGAAATACCCAAGTCCTGCCAAAGGAGGCGGTAGGTTTCAGCTCCCTTTTTCGTTTCTTCAAGACAAAGTTTTACGAACTCAGGTCGCGTGATTTTACTTTTATCTACTTTGTACTTCTTTTCAATAAACCTTTCCGTCGGAAGACCGTTGTCATCAAACCCCATAGGATAATAAACATTGAAGCCTCGCATACGCTTATAGCGCACAATAAACTCTGCCTGAGCGTAGGACATAATGTGACCAGCGTGCAAGTGATCGGCCGAAACATAAGGCGGAGGCGTATCGACGACATAAAGAGGTGCCTGACTTTGCTCATCAAAACTAAAGATGTTTTCGGTTGCCCAAAAAGTCTTCCATCTTTCTTCTATTTCGTGTGCGTCATATTTCACGTTGGTCGCTCCTTATTTTATTGTAATCAAAAAGTCCCCCAAGCTACATAACCAAAAAAGATTACGTAGCCGAGGGACGAAATAACTTCGTGGTGCCACCCTGGCTTTCCGCTCCATGTTGCCATGCAAGCGCTCGTGAACCGTCCAACAACGGTCGCAACTATGATAACGGAGTTCTGCCGTCAGGTTCTACTTTCTGTAAAACAGATTTCTTCCTGCCGCTCACTGGTGACTTCCCAATTGGGCCAGGTCGATGCGTTTACTACATTATAAAACTTTAACTTCACCATGTAAATACTTACCTAACCGAGTGTTGTGTAAAGATAGAATATGTGTTACAATATACATCATGATAATTGTCAACAACAGCTCAACCTCCCGAGCCCTCGCCTTGCGAGGTACTGTTGACGACGCCCCGACTTCACAGTCTTTCTTTTTCTTTGGTTTTTTTGCTGCCTAGCAGCAATTTCTTTACACACCATTTCTATTTGCCAAAGACATAACTCCAAGAAGAGAAAGATTCATTATGAAAATGTATATCCAGCCTATCAGTAAAGAGGCTTTAAACAATTACTTAGCTATTCCAGATCTCACGCAGTCACCAAAGCCACATGCTATAAAAATGATGTACAAAATGATCGAGCAGTATATGCGCTCTACTCACCCTCAGAGCGATGTTCAAGTGCATCGTAGGAACCCAATCGTTGCCATTGAAGATAACTACGATAACCTTCTCATTTCAAAAGACAACATCAGTCGCTCATCAACCTATACACATTACGTAGATAAGGAGCATGTACTTCGCACCCACACTAGTGCCCACCTACCAGGTATCTTGCGTGAATTGTCTCGGCGTAGCGATTGGGAGGACGTCGTCATTCTCTTGCCTGGTCTAGCTTATCGCCGAGATGTTTCGGATAAAAAGCATGTCAGTGAAGTTCATATGCTTGAGATGTGGCGAGTTGTTAAAAACTCAAAGCGCCAACCTGTAATTAAAGACGACTTACTCACCGTCGTGAATGGCGTAGCTGCAACAGCAGCACCAGGATGGAAGCTACGAATCATTGACTCGCCACATCCCTATACGAACGGTGGTATCGAAGTAAATGCTGTACGCGGAGATCGAGATATTGAAATTCTTGAATGCGGTCTTATTAAAGATGACATTCTAGCAAACGCAGGACTAGACCCTAAGACCCATTCAGGCTGGGCACTTGGCATGGGACTTGATCGTCTCGTTATGATACTTAAAGATATTCCGGACGTGCGCTATCTTCGTTCGACTAACCCAAAAATAGCCGAACAGATGATAAACCTTGAACACTACCAGGAGGTATCCAACCAGCCCGCAATACGACGGGATATGTCCTATAGCGTGCCTGAAAGGTATGTCGAGGAAGACATCAGTGCTGACATCCGAGATGCGCTGGGTGATAAAAGTGACACGCTCGAAGAAGTTGAGATACTCGGCGAAACTTCATACGAAGACCTTCCTGATATTGCGCGCGAACGCCTCGGTTGCCAGCCTGGTCAAAAGAATGTCTTGATACGTATTACATTGCGGCATCTCGAACGAAGCATTACGAATGATGAGGCGAATGAGATTTATGAGCAGGTGTATAAGAGCGTCAATAAGGGGACGGCAGGCTACTTATAGCCTCTGAGCTACACGCCTATTTCCCTCCGGGAAACAGGGACTTCTCACTTGAGAACAAGTGAGAAGTTTTAATTTAGGCTATGCCTCCTCCCAGATCTCCCCCTCAAACACCCCGAATCGCTTCAACTTCTCCACCGTCGTAAACCCTATCCGTGGCCGCTTCTCATCCTCGTCTTTCCACTCCCACGCATCAGCAATAAGTTTTCGTGTCCTGCGTTTGGCATAAATAAGATCAGTCGTTCGCGGACAGACGAATAAGATAATGGGTAGCTTTTCAGTATTGGTTTGTTCTTTCCAGGTGATGTCTTCATCATCCAGATACTTCACGTAGTCGCTTAAGCGTTTTTTCATGCGGTAACGCGGCAGTGTCGGGTCAAATACTTCCAGTATGTAACTTTTAAGCGTTGTTTCTTCTTTGCCTTCGTCGTTGAGTCTATCTTTACAGAATACAAGACTCGGCTGGATGAGCTCACTCTCTAGGATGAAGTGATAGTAGCTGCGCTCTAGGAGGCAGTCTGCTTCAGTTTGGTAGTAATGGCGTACCTTCTTACCCTCGGTCTCATTTTTAGTATCTGCCCGCTCAAGCGCAATACAGCATTCCGCAACAAGAATACAGCGGTCGACGTAAGTCTGGCTTCGAGTTGGCTCTTTGTAGCGCTTGCGGAGTTCTTCTGGCGGATAGGTAGGTACTATCGCTGTTTCCTTGTCTTCGTCTTCGACTGTTCTAGTGAGTGTCCGGAGATAGCGCACACCATTTAAGCTTAGGTAGTAGATGGCTGGCTTTGTCTTCTCGGCGAAGTGCGTTGAGTAGATCCATTCGACGTAGCCCTTGGCGCGCAGATCACGGAGCCACAGGTTAATCGTCTTTGGGTCTTTGTGGCCGAGGAAGGCTTGTATCTGAATGCGATTTAAGAACCTGAATCGATACAGCAGCTTTAGTATCTCTTGTTGTTTCTTGGTGAGTTTAGGTAGTTTGGTCATAGGTAAAATGGCTTAGATATAGATAGGCATTAGGCTAGTTATTTTTTAGAGTTTGATTATGCCTTTCTTGATTTCTTATTCTTCTGTCTTATGTTTGTTTCTTCTTTTTCCTTGGACTATTCTTTTAGGTCTTATTAGTTTTGTTATTTCTCTTATATCTAGGTATGTTATCTTTTTGCTTCTTTGTTTATATTCTGACTGGTACTTACTTTACTTACCAACCCGACCTACACCTCTACTTGTAAGGTTAGGAGATACAATTAGTTTACAATAACAGATAAGAAAGATGCAAATTTTGCCCTCGCCCATGGGGGCAAAAGATAATACTGCTAGAAGGACTCTGAATCCTGTAATAACTGCTCATCGTCACCAGGGAGAGCACGAGGTTTACGGTATTTAGATAGGCGATCTTGCTTAGGCAGAAGGTTTGTAATTGGTGCAGTTACTGGCATTGATGTTGCGATTGTAAGAGCGAGCATGAGCCGCTCTGTACCAATAAGCTGCTTGTAAGCTAGGTTCTTGCCATTCACAAAGCCAAACCATTTATCAAAGCGCTCGTTATCTTTTAGGCCTCGTGTGTTATAGCGGTACTCATATTCAGCACAATACTTCTGCAAATGCTTAGGACTAACACCGATATAGATTGCACGGAGACTCAGTTTTAAATGGCTCCAAGCACCTTCAATGGTATTGGTGTGGTTTTGGCCGACGACAAACTCTTTACTGGAGTGGTTGACACGGTGGTGCTCATAGCCAAGTCGAGTAACGTGATTATATGGGCGATATTCGTCGGTCATGACGGTTGCACCGGGCGTTACGTTATCGGTGATTACTTTTTCTAGTGTGCTTGCTGTGGTGTCTTGTGTAACCGCTAAGCGTATTTCACCTTGACGCTCGGCAATACCAACGACGGGTGTTTTACCGCTGGCTCCACGGCCACGCATACCATCATGCTTCTTGCCGCCAACATAGGTTTCGTCTGCTTCGACGATGTTGCCAAGCAGATCACCACGGCCAGCTTGCTCAACGCTATGACGGATGCGTTGCAGCATAAACCAAGCCGTCTTTTGGGTGATGTCTAAATATTTCGCAAGTTGAATTGAGGAAATACCTTTTTTGAGTGAGGTATTGAGGTAGATGGCGTAGAACCATTTTTGGAGTGGGATATGACTGTCGCTAAACATAGTACCGACTTTGACGGTGAACTTCTTACGGCAATCGCCGCATTTGAATAGCTTGCCGTCAGCGAATTTATATGTTTTAAGGCTGCCACAGTGAGGGCAATAGCAGTTCGTGCTGTTTTCACCCCAACGCTGAGTTTCCAGGAAGGTCAAGCAAGAGGCTTCATCTGGGAATTGTTGTTGGAAGGCGAATAAACTCATACTACTAGTTTATAAAATTAGAGTGGGTCTGTCAAGTATATAGGCGCGTTTTTATTTTCTCCAGTCCTCACGAGACTATGTCCCAGTATACTACCCAAGCTGGACAGATCTCGGTGTAGTAATAACGGCACAGGCTACTCGCATTCACTCTCAGCCACTAGTAATTCACGGATTTCCTGAACAGCTTGTTCCAACCCTAGAGTATCATCCTCAGAAGTTTGGACAACGCCCCTCCGCTCCAGCCAATAAAAGAGTCCGTCTGCATGACGGGCTTTTTTATTGTTTGAGAGCTGTGAGGGATTCGAACGACGACTGCCTGTGGCAGTTGGCCGCCCGAAGCCCGAAGGGTGGTCTTGGCAAATCTATATTTTTGATTTGCGGCCAGGTCGAATCCCTCATCCCCAGCCAGATTTGATAACAGAGGTAGAATGCCGCGAGTTTTCGCGGCATTTGTCTTTATCTGGCACCCCGTAGCAGCTAGTTCAAATTTTTGTTTATTATGCAGCCAGTCGCTAAAGTTATCGGCTCTTTCTGTTATAATCAAAAATATGGCGCAAGCACGTGAGCAGCTCGTAATTCCGGATGGTATTATTGTCGCTGATCCTACCAATTTTGAAGAAAAACTTGCCGAGTTCGCGGTTGTAGGTGCGGCCGGCATGCACGCCATCTTTGACTTTGACAGGACGCTTACGGTCAAAAAGCCCGAAAGCCAGGACGAGGTTACAACGTGGCATATTCTACGAGAGCATCTCCCGGAAGATGGCCAGGTTGAGTACCAAAAGTTATTTGAGAAATATCGTGCTCTTGAGATAAGAGGCGAGATGAGCCAAGGTGACGCAGTCGAATGGTGGTCTTCGATATTGAATCTATTTGTCGAGCATAAGATCGACCTGGGTGCTGTAGAGGAGACGTTCCTTGATCGGGCTAGCATACGACTTGGCACTGTCGAGCTTTTCCAACTCTTTGCTGATAGCGACATACCTACTATTATTTTGTCAGCTGGCATTCGTGAAGTTATTGATATTTGGTGTCGTAAATACGGAATTAAACCTTCCTTAGTTCTTTCAACTGCCTTGACGCTGGATGGTGAAAACAAAATTTCAGGATGGCAAGAAGATACGCTCGTACATGTGCTGAATAAATCAGAATCTACCCATCCTGAGCTATCGGCTATCCGTGCCGATCGACCTAAGGCTTTGCTGGTCGGAGACAGTCTGGATGACGCATCTATGGCAGCTGGCGAAGGAGATGTTATAAGGGTTCGTATCTTAGATCCTCGCGTAGATGAGACTGCTACGGAGCAAGAAGAACGAAAGACATTCGAAAAATTCGATGCGTTGATAAAGAGTGGTGACTTACATCCGCTTGAAAGGCTAGTCGAAATCATCATTTAGTTTACCCAAATCCGATGTTGCTTAGTTTTCTGTACTTGAACAGCTGGCATGAGTTTAAGATAGTTGCCCTCCTCTAATGGCTCAGTGGTTGTGATCTTGCCTTTATAGTAAGTAAAGCCGAGTTGTTCAAGTTTCTTCCCGACAACAATAAAATCTTCTACCAAGGGGTGCCAGTTGGGAGACTCATCCCCAGCCAAATAAAAAGCATCGGTTTTAATCGGTGCTTTTTATTTTGTTTGAGAGTGGTGAGGGATGAGATGAAGAATGAGCAGAAGCTCCTGTGAAGCTTTTGCCGCCAACCAGAGCCGAATCCCTCATACCCATATCCGAAAGCTCTGTGACCAAAAGACTAGAGGCAATCCTCCATTTGACTTTGTGGTATCATAAAATTATGAGCCTAACCTATGACGATCTTCAAGCAATACGCAAAGTTGTCGAAGAGACTGTGCACCCTATTAAAGGCGAGCTAGAAGCGCTGGGGAATGATATCAAAGAAATATATGACATGATTGGCGATATCCGAAAACTTCCAAGCACTGAGAATTCTTTTCAGAAATTAAGTCTTGAGAAAAAGATACTAAAACTTCATTCTGAATTGATTGAAGCAGCAAACCAAGCCGGCATAATCTTACCGGGTCATTAGAACTACTGAGTTCGAATCCCTCATCCCAAGCTAAAGCTGATTGCTGATTCCCATGGCAATGCAGGCAGACAAGAAAGCGGCGGGCGGGTATTCTATATGTGACGTATTTGTGGCCCAGAGCATCAAGCAAGGTAAGACTTGAGGACGCATCTGAGAATATAGGCCAAGAATAGTTATGATGACGCGCGGACGGACGTTTGACCAGCGAGGCGCTATGAAATTTGCTCTAATAGGTCCTATCAAAGTAGCCAAGGAGTGTGCGTGGGCACTTCGTACGCTTCTTGCGCGTTCTACCGGACTAGCAATGGTGTAATTTATGATTCGGGTTTTGGATAATTTAGTAACCAATGTGTCGGGCCTCACGGAAGGGATTAGCTCACTGTTGGGAGATACGGCTATGCGACGCAGGCTTGGAGCGCAAGCTACACAAGACATTGAAGCTAATTTTAATATTAAGGTTGTTCCTCAAAGATACCGTGATCTCTGGAATGATTTACTAGAAAACCCATCTCCTAAAGGGTAGCCTAAGTACGTATAATGAAACTATC